>MPNQ01000029.1 GCA_002239105.1 marine group bacterium Sva0996 bin134
CAGGAGGTGCTCGGTGGCCTCCACGGTGTCTTTGAGCATGCCGGGAGGCAAGGGTGCCGGAGTCCGGCGGGTGAGCGGGGGCGGCGGCTCGGGCTCGGGCTCCCTTGGGGGGTCGGAACCCGGCGCCCCAGCCCTCTGCTCGCCTCCCCCTGCCCGGGCGGCCCCCAGCCTCTCTTTGAGGCTGTTGGCCTCCTCGTCGTACTGAGCGCGAGAGTCCCTCAGCTCCTTCTTGAGCCGGTCGATCTGGGCTTTGGCCGTCTTGAGCTTCTCAGCGGTACGGGACTCCTTGCGCTCAGCGCGCGCCAAACTCTTCTGAATAGCATCAAGATCCACTTTCTTCTGCGCCAGCTTGGCCACCAGCTTGGCCGACTCCTGTTGGGATTGGTGGGCTTGGCTTCGGGCTTGGGTCGCCTGCGACCGGGCCTCGTCACGCTCCCGGCCAGCCTTCTCACGTTGGCGCTCGGCCTTCTTCAGGGCTGTCTCCGACCGTTGCAGCTTCTGCTCCAACGCCTGGTGGATCTGCGCATCGGCTGACTGCTCCAACTCCTGCTCCGCCGCCGCGGCCAACTGTGAGACCTCCTGCTCCCAACCGTTTGGGCGCGACAGCCACAGCCAGCCGATCCTGGTCGACTCCTCCTCTTCAATGGCCCCCGCCACCCTCTCCCGGAACTCCTCGTCGCTCTCCAGCACCTCGCGCACCTGGTCGAGTGCTCGTTCGGGAAACTTGCTGAAGGCGGTGATCTGCTTGAGCCGAGCAGGCGGGTCGATCGGGGGCTTCTCCTTTTGCCCTTCACGAGCCACTTCTACTGCGGCTATCAGCGCCTCTTTCAGGTCTTCAGTTCTCGGACTATGTCCCGGTTTCATCGGTCTCCTCTTGGGCCCGAGCGTCGTTTGAGGCGGAGATGAAGTCTTCAAGCACCTGCCCGGCCCGGCCATTGTCGATGGAAGCTGCGGCCGCCTCCAATCCTCTTTCGAGAGTGTCGGACACCTCAGCCACCACCAAGGCAGCGGCCGTGTTAAGCACAATGATGTCCCGGTGCGCTCCCGCCTGGCCGTCGAGCACCTGTCGCAGGCAGTTGGCGTTGACGGAAGCATCGCCGCCCACCAGGTCTTCAGCTCGGGCCGGGGCCAGTCCGAGGCCGGCAGGATCCACCGTGTGTTGGCGGGTGTCGCCGTCGCGCAGCTCCCACACATCAGTCGGGCTGGTGGTCGATAACTCGTCCAAACCGTCATGGCTGTGTACGACCATGGCCCGCTCCGAACCGGTGGCGGCCAGCACCTCCAGCATGATCTCGGCCATTGCCCGGTCGCTGGTTCCCACCAACTGGCGCTTGACCCTGGCCGGGTTGGCCAGCGGACCGAGGAAGTTGAACACCGTGGCCACACCCAGCTCCCGACGGGCCGGTCCCGCATGGCGCATGGCCGGGTGAAAGCGGGGAGCCAGGCAGAAGCCAAATCCAGTCTCGGCCACACAACGGGCAACCCCATCCGGGCCGAGGTCGATGACCGCTCCCAGCGCCTCCAGCACATCGGCTGAGCCGCATTTGGAGGAGGCCGACCGGTTGCCGTGCTTGCACACCTTGGCCCCGGCGCCCACAGCCACCAGAGCGGCCGCGGTGGACACGTTGATGCTGCCGCTGTTGTCTCCGCCGGTGCCGCAGGTGTCAATGAGGCCGGCGGGGTCCAGCGGGACCGCCTCCGAAGCCCCCCGCATGGCCGAGAGCAGCCCCACGAGCTCTTCCGCGGTCTCCCCCTTTGTCCGCAGACCGATGACGAATCCGGCGATCTGCGCCAGCGTCGCCTTCCCGCCCAGAATCTCGGTCATGGCCGCATTGGCCGCCTCTGCGGAAAGGTGGTCGCCCCCAGTCAACTGCCGGAGAATCCCGGCCCATCCCCCATGCTCGTCCAGGCTCACTGTCTTAGTGTGGACCATCATCTCCACCCTGCCACAATCTCTTTCATGAACATTTGCGTCATCGACGTGGGCACCAGCAGCATCCGCTCAGCGGTGACCGACGGGCACCGGGTGATCTGCTTTCGCCAGCGGCGCACGCCCCCCGACATGCCCGAGCCGGGACTGGTGGAGTTCGACGCCGACGAGATGGCCGGAGTCATCCTTCAGACCGCCACAGAGGTGATCGAAGAGGTTGGTGGCGTCGACGCCGTGGCCGTGACCAACCAGCGGGGATCGGCAGCGGTGTGGGACCGCCAGACCGGCGAGCCAGTGGGTCCGGCTCTGGGCTGGCAGGACCTCCGCACGGTGGGCGAATGCCTGATGTGGCAGGCCGAAGGACTCCGGCTGGTTCCCAATGAGTCGGCTACCAAGCTGGTCTGGCTTCTTGAACAGCACGACCCCCACCGCACCCGTGACCTGTGCTTCGGCACTGTGGACACGTGGGCGGTGTGGTGCTTGTCTCAGGGCGCCAGCCACGTAGTGGATCCCTCCAATGCGGCCATGAGCGGCATGCTGGCTGAAGATGGCAGCGACTGGTCGGAAGAGATTGTGGAGCGACTCGGCGTTCCCCGCAGTTGTCTGCCCGAGATCGTGGACTCCACCGGGGTGGTGGGAGCGGCCACTGCCCTTCCGGGTTCACCGCCGATTGCCGGGATCATCGGAGACCAGCAGTCGTCGCTGATCGGTCAGCGTTGTGTGCTACCGGGACAGGCCAAGCTGACGTTCGGTACTGGCGCCTTCTTGGACGTGTGTACTGGTGCCGACCGGCCGATCGCCGACAAGCGCAGCGACCGGGGAACTTTTCCCATCGTGGCCTGGCAGGAGGGCGGGGCCCTCGTCTGGGGTGTGGAGGCCATGATGATTGCCGCCGGGTCGAACATTAGCTGGCTGATCGACGACGTGGGTCTGCTGGCCGACGCTTCCGAGTCGACCGATATGGCCGGCAGCGTGGCCGATGCTGGCGGAGTGGTGTACGTGCCGGCCCTGTTCGGCCTGGGCACCCCGCACTGGGACTTCGGCGCCCGCGGGGCGCTGTTCGGCATCACCGGGGGCACCACAGCGGCCCACATTGTGCGGGCGGTGCTCGAGGGGGTGGCCCAGCGGGCTGCCGACTTGGTGGAGGCCGCCGAGGCCGACAGCGGCTACCGCTTGGAACGGCTTCGAGTAGACGGCGGGATGTCGCAGAACCCGGTGTTCATCCAGATCCTGGCCGACACCCTGGGCCGCGCGGTGGAGCTCTGCCCCGTGCCGGAGGGGACCGCATTGGGCGCGGCGGTGCTGGCCGGGCGGGCACTGGGCCAGTGGTCGAGTTGGCAGGAGGTGGCCGACTCCTGGTCACCCCGCGCGGTGGTCGAACCTGGGGGCACTGCCGACCGCGAGCGCTGGCGCGATGCGGTGCAACGGGCCTCTCGCTGGTACCCCGAGCTCTCCGACATCGGTCTATAGGAATTGGCTGGCAAAACCCCCTCGCCCCCATGCGCCCGGGGCTGGCAGACTATGGCCACGGTGAGTCGGCCGGGTGGCCGCGGCATCGGGGCTTGGGTTGCTGGGCCGCGGTGTCGAGGAAGGTCGGGACTCCGCAGGGCAACGGTGCTGGCTAACGGCCAGTCGGGGCGACTCGAAGGAAAGTGCCACAGAGAATAGACCGCCGATGGCCCGGATATCCGGGCACAGGCAAGGGTGAAACGGTGCGGTAAGAGCGCACCAGGGGCCGGGGCGACCCGGCTCGCTCGGCAAACCCCACCGGGAGCAAGGCCAAGCAAGGGACATGGTGGTCCGCCGCCCCTCCAGGGGCAGTCCCTGGGTAGGCCGCTTAGATGGATGGCCACCTACGGTCCGCAAGGACCCGGACAGAATCCCGCCTACAGGCCGACTCACCGTCCAATCTCAGCTGAGATGGTCCTTCAGCGCCGCCGCGGCCGGGAACCGCCCATCTGGGTCCGATCCAGACGGCCCTGGGTGCAGAACAGGCGCAACCTTTCCCGGTCGGCCAAGCCGTAGCGGCGAATCGCCCAGGCCCCCACGGCCAACCCGATCAACTCCAGCGCGATCAGCAAGGCTGCGGGCTTGAAATCGGGCAGTTCGCCGCTGTCCACCCGAAGGCCCCACACCGGCCACCAGAAAAGCTCGGTCCGCAGCCATGCTCCATCCAGCACCAAGTACATGAATAGCCCGATGGGCAGTCCCAGCCAGCGGCGCCGAGCCAGGCGGCGGTTACGAGTGAACAGCATCACCAGCACCAGCGCCACCAGCGGGGCTAGCAGGGTGTGCAGCGCCCACGGACCGCCGGCCAGAAGCTCAACCACGGGCAGCACCGTTCCGAGCATCACCATCCGGTAGTCCAGAGCCGGGCTGTCGAACACCAAGGCCACCAGCACGAAGCTGAGGGCCAGGAACCAGAGGAACACTAGGTCCGCACCAGGATGCGGCCGCACTCCTCGCAGTAGCACACCTCGTCGGCCGGTGCGTGGCGAATGCGGTCCAACTCCATGGCCGACAGCCCAAGGTGGCAGCCCTCGCAGGTGCCGTTGCGGAGCCGGGCCACGGCCACCCCGCCCATTCGAGTCCTCAGTTCTTCGTAGCTGGCCAGAGATGGTGCGGGAATGTCGGCGGCTTCGGTTGAGCGAGCGGCGTTCTCCTGATCAATCTCAGCTCGGACAACCGCCTCCGCTTCCGCCAACTCTTGTTGCCCCGCGGTCACCTCGGTTTCGGCAGATTCCAGTTCAGCGTCCAGCGCCTCCACCCCGGCCTCGATCTCCTCAATCGACTCCATCAACTCCAAGGCATCGCTTTCCATGTCGGAGCATCGGGACCGCAGCCCGTCTACCTCTTCTTGAAGGGTAAGAAGCTCCCGGGTGCCGCTGATCTCCCCGGAGTACAGCCGGTCCTTCTCCCGCTTGAACCGGTCCTCCAAAGCGGCCAGCTCGTCCTCGTTGCGCTTGAGGTTCCGCTGAAACTCCAAGCGCTTGACCTGCAACGCCTCCCGCTGGTCTTGGACCTGTTGGCGGGACTGTTGGCGGGCGGCCAAAGCAGCCCGCTCGGGGAGGGTTTCAAAACGATGGTGCAGTTGGTCGATCCGGGTGTCGTGGTCTTGCACCGACAGCAGACGCTGGAATTGATCATCGCTCACGGCGTGATACTAGGTGTTGGGCGTATCGCTTGGTTCAGCCCCGTCGACGGTGTCGGGGGTGACGCCGGAATCTGGCGGGGAGTCCGAACCGGATGCAGTGCCCACGCAGGTGTCGGCGACGCCGTCATCGTCGGAGTCGAAGGGGAACTGTCCGTCGGGGCACTCCACCTCGATGGGCGACGGCGTCCCGCAGAACAGCGGGATGGGCTCTCCGCCCTCCACCGCAAACTCGCTGAATCCGCAGGGCTCGACCCCCTCGGTGACCAATAGGTCTACACAGGCGTCATGCGTGCCGTCACCGTCGGTGTCCACCGGCACGATGATCGGCACGATCACCTCTGGGTCTTCAGGCGCTATCGGGGTCGCGCAGGGGACGCCCACGGTGAATACGTCCCCCAACTCGATCAGCTCGCCGACCTGGGTCTCGCTGGAACAGCTCGGAAAGTCCACTACCTCCAAGCCTTCGTGATAGCTGGTCATGAACCGGCCCCAGGCCATGGCCGGATAGGAGCTGCCGGTCACCTTGCGCATGGGAATTCGCTCGTTGGGGTTGCCCAGCCACACCGCGGTAGCCAGATGGGGGGTAAACCCCACGAACCAGGCATCGGCCGATTCCTCGGTAGTACCGGTCTTTCCCGCCGCGGTTTGGAGGGGAAGCTGAGCCCGTCGCCCGGTGCCGTTGATGACATTGTTCTCCAACACGTCGGTGGCCCAACAGGCCGAGCGCTCCGACACCACCCGCTGGCCCGACAGCTCATGGGTGTAGAGCACGTTGCCCTGGCGGTCGACGATCCGCTCGATGAAGTAGGGCTCGTAGCGGATCCCGCCGGTGGCCATAACCCCGTACGCCGACGCCATATCGATGGGGTGGACCTCCTCGGAACCGAGCGGGAGCGATGCCACCGGTTCGAGCTCGGTGGTGATGCCCATCTTCGTCGCAGTGTCTATTACCGGCTGAATTCCCGCCACCCGTCCCAACCGCAAGAACGCGCAGTTGGAAGAGACCCTGATCTGATCGGAAATGGTCTGCACCAGCCCCGGGGAACTGGCGAAGTTGTTGGCCACGTAGGGGTCGGGCACGCCGCCGGGGTTTGGTATCTGACAGGGACCCCGCCCGCTGATGCGGTCGCTCGGCTGGTACCCCTGTTCGAACAGGGTCATCATCACGAATGTCTTGAACGCCGACCCCGGCTGTCGGGAGCCCTGGGTGGCCAGGTTGAACTCCTCTTGATCCTGGGCGAACCCCGGGCCGCCCACCACCGCTCGAACCGCCCCGGTGTCGGGCTCGAGGGCGGCCACAGCCATGGTGGCCACCACGCCGCCGTGATCGCCCTCGTTGTACTCCGCCAGGGTGGCGGCCACCGCGGCCTCTGCCTGGCGCTGGGCAGCGGGGTCGAAGGTGGTGTGGATGCTGAGGCCGCCGTTGAACACCAGGTTGAAGCGTTCCTCGGGGCTCCCGCCCAGGTATCGGGGATCGTCCAAGAGTTGCTGCTTCACCTCCTCCACGAAGTAGCTCCTGGGGGGCAGTTCGATTTCGTCGATCTCGGTGGGCAGCGGTTGGAGGTGGTACGAGTCGGCCTGCTCCTCGGTGATGTAGCCCAACACGGCCAGCCGGTTCAGCACGATGCGCCGCTGGCGCAGGGCGCCCAATGGGTTGTAGATGGGGTCATAGCCGCTGGGGTTGCTGATCAACGCGGCCAAGAGCGCAGCCTCTCCCCAACCCAGATCGGCGGCATCCATCCCCCAGTACACCTCGGCGGCGGCCTGCACGCCGTAAGCACCCTGGCCGAAATACACCGTGTTCAGATAAAGATGCAGGATCTCGTCTTTTTCCATCTCCCGCTCGAGGC
The DNA here is from genome assembly GCA_002239105.1 of marine group bacterium Sva0996 bin134. Classification (GTDB taxonomy): domain Bacteria; phylum Actinomycetota; class Acidimicrobiia; order Acidimicrobiales; family Bin134; genus Poriferisocius. The sequence goes on from MPNQ01000029.1 coordinate 6,935, forward strand.
GCTTGGCCATGGCCATCTCCTGGAGCTTGCGCTCGGCTTCGACCTTGTTGCCCACCACCAGGTTCTTAATGAGCTGTTGGGTGATGGTGGAGCCCCCCTGGGTGATGCCTCCAGCCCCCACGTTCTGAAGACCGGCCCGGAACACCGCGCTGAGGTCGATTCCGGTGTGCAGGAAGAAGTTCTCATCCTCGATGGCGATCACCGAGTGCTTCACCTCCTCGGAGATGTCGTCGAGGTCCACCAGCCCCCGGTTCTCGATATAGCTAAAGACATCGATGATTCGGCGGTCGGAGTCGTAAACGTAGGAGCGGATGGACAGCTCGTTGAGGCTCACGTTCTCAGTCAGGTTCACTTCCACCGCGGTGGACTCCCAGGACTTGAGCACGTCGGCCGTCGGGGGCCACACCACGAACAAGGTGGCAGCCACAGCCAGCGCCAGCATGGGCATGAGCACGGCCAGCCGGAACAGGTGGGACAGCCACCTCAGGAGGTCCTTCACCAGATCACCAACGCTACCGGCCCTGTGGACAGCAGTGGGCGCGCACTACCGGTTGTATGGCAAAGACACAAGCGCCCTCAGCAGGCGCCGCCCAGCCCTCAGTAGGAACCGCCCAGCTTGGTGTGATCCCAGCCCTCAGTAGGAACCGCCCAGCTTGGTGTGGTCCCAGCTGATGGTCTTCTCGGCCTTGATAACTACTGCGGTGCGCTTCAAGGCCATGCTCTCGGCCGCTTTCGACAGCATCTCCCGATCTATATCGGGGTTGTTGCGATCCATCACCTCTAGGGCGTAGCGGTGGACCACGGAAGGGTCGGTGTGCAGCTCGGCGTGACCGTTGATGGCTACGCCCCGGAGCTTGTCGTACTCAAGGCCGTCCTCCAGAAGCAGCGCGATGCGGTTGTCCCGCTCCAGGTTCTTGATCTTCTGCGACTTGGTGTAGGTCTCGAACACGATGTCGCCGTCTACGACCGCGAACCACAGAGTGCTCAGATGAGGTGTCCCGTCTTGGTTGATGGTGGCCACTTGGAGGCTCTTCTGCTCCTCGATGAAGGTCTCAAGTTCTTCGGGGGTGAGGCGGATCTTGTCGCGTCGCTTTGCCATGCGCTTAGCCTCCCATACGGGTCTGGGCGGCGGTCATTCGTCCAGCAGCGCTAGTGAGCGACGGGGGTTGCCTATCGTCAAGCAGCGTCCTAGTGCGATGCGCCGGCTGCGCCGGCCAGCCACCACCACCACGCCGCCCCCGCCACCCCACCGAAGAGCAGGGCGACGATGAAGGCCCTCTTCATCAGCTTGTACAAGAACACCATCGACGCCACCACCGCAATGAGCACTGCCACCAGCGCCAGTTCGGGGTTGTTGGTGGCGAACTCGATCAGCTCATCGGGGACTTGATCCCGCACATCGGCAGGCAAGCAGTCGAGGGCGCGTTCGGGGAGCTTGTCAATCACCCCGTTCCGCAGTTTTTCCAGCAGATCGGGGTCGACGCAGTCCAGCCCGTCGGGCAGTTCAGACGCCTGGCCCTGCAATTGCATCCCGACATTCTCCCCGACCGGCGGTCTGATTCCGCGCACCCCATTGCCGGAGGTCACAATTGAGCCATGGAAGGCCTGTTGATGATCTCCGCCGACTGCCACGCCAGTGCGCTGCCTGACACCTACCGGCAGTACTTGGACCCTGGCTTGGAAAACGCCTACGACGAGTGGCTACGCGACTCCGAGGCCAAGAAGAGGAGAAAGGCCGAGCACACGGGGGCGGCGATTTACAGCGAGCAGGCCCTTGAAGAGTTCGCCACGATCGACGAGGTGGCTGCCGGGGGCGTTGGCGGGGGCTGGGACTCGGCCCGGCGTCTGCGAGAGCTCGAGGCCGACGGGACCGTGGCTGAGGTGCTGTATCCCGGCGCGGGCGACCCATCGGTGACCCCCTTCGATGTGGGGCTGATGACCTACCAGTACGAGCAGGATCCCACCCTGTGGCTGGCCGGTTGCCGGGCCTACAACCGCTGGCTGGGCGACTTCTGCAACGACGCCTCTGGGCGCCGGGCCGGAGTGGGCCTGATCACGGTGGACGACATCGACACCACGGTGGCCGAGATCGGGCAGATGCGCGATCTGGGGCTGTTCGGGGGAGTGCTGCTGTGCAGCGGTACCGGCGACAACCCGCTGTACAACCACCCCCGCTATGAACCGGTGTGGTCGGCCTGCGCCGACGAAGGACTGCCGATTCACACCCACTCGGGCTGGACCCCTAACTACGGAGACTTCACCGGCTCGTTGGGCATCTTTCTCAGCGAGATCAGCTGGTTCGCCCACCGACCCTTCTGGCTGCTCATGTGGTCGGGGGCCTTCGAGCGCCACCCCGACCTGCACATGGTGATGAACGAGCAGGGGTCAACTTGGGCACCGGCAACGCTGGACGAGTTGGACCACTTCTACGAGCTGAGGATGTTCGACCAGCTCCGCCGAGACCTACCGCTCAAGCCCAGCGAATACTTCCGCCGCCAGGTGTACCTGGGGGCAGGCTTCACCGACCCCGGCGAGGTGGACGTGGTGGATCAGCTCGGTGCCGGACAACTGATGTGGGGCTCCGACTACCCTCATATCGAGGGTACATGGCCACGCTCTCAGGAGCTGCTGGTAGAGCAGTTCGCTGAGCGGCCGGACGGCGAAGTGGCCCTGCTGGTGGGGGGCAACGCCGCCGACCTCTACGGGTTCGACGTCGATGCTTTGAGCGCGCTCAGCGCAGATCTGAGAGCTTGACCAGCTCCGGTTCGATTCGCTCCACGTTGCCGGTGGGGAGGAAGAATCGCCAGAAGATGCTGCCGGAAGGGCGGCCCTCGGTGTCCAGCCAGTTGTACACACCGGGGTCTTCGTGGGCGATGACCATCTTGAACGAGCCGTCGGCCTCAAGTGTGGTGTTGGCCCGGTTGCGGCTGGTGATGCGGTTGGCGTAGTCGTAGGTCTGGCCAGACGCGTTCCACAGGCACACGTTGCCGAACTTGCACTCAGGCCACCGCCCGGACATCACCAGGGCCTCGTCAGGGCCGAGCACATAGCGACCCAGGGTGTAGTAGGCGTCGAATGCCGCGAAACCCATGGTGCCGGGGGGCTGGGGGTCGGGAAGCACGTTGGGCTCGCGGCTGACCCACGACGGCATGGGGTAGGTGCCGGGGATGGGCTGCTGGAGGGTCTTGCCCAGCACGTGGTTGTTGACCCGGTTGATGGATTCGGCCACCGTCTCGTCGGTCCACCGCGTGGCCGGGCCCACCGGTGACAGGCATTCGATAGTGAGGGGAATGTGGAGCGACTCGTCGGCCGCCGCCGGCTTGGGAACCTCGAAGTAGTGCCGGGTGGTGATCCGGCCCGCGTCGGGGGGCAAGTCCAGCCAATTGCGGTCCCGGTGCTCACCACCGAGGAACACCTCGTAGTTGCCCTCGGCGTCAACGTCGATGTCGTCGTCGTTGAGCACCCCGCCGGTGCCGGTGGCGTACTTGCCGTCGGCAGAGCCCAGCTCCACGGTGAACGACGTGTAGACCGCTCCGGCCAGATTTCCGGTGACCCGGTAGGCCAAGTCGCCGCTCACCGGGGCCTCGAAGTACACCGCATCGGCGTTGTCGCCGGTGAACTTGCGGGTGGGCGACACGATTCGGCGCCACACCGGGCGCTCGGGATCGAACTCGGCGTGGGAGAAAAGCGCCGACTGGAGGATGTGAAGCACCAAGCGGTGGCTGTCGGCGATGTCCTGGTCACCCGACACCCCCCACTCCTCGCCGCAGAACCGGTCGCTCACCTGCGACAGTGCGTCAACCATCTCGGCCCATGCGGCCTGGGTCTTGGTCTGATCAGCCATTTCCATCTCCCCCTTGGTCTTGGCCGGACGTTACCGCAGCCGCTTGGCTGCGCCAGTATCCACCAAACCGTCACTCCCCGTCGGTATGGTCGCACTGTGAGTTCGACCCTCGTAGACACGGCATTGGACGCCGCAACGGCCGCTTCAGTCGACGCAGTTCCAGAAGCGCTGCCGCAACTACCGATCCGCGTTATCCGCAGTCCAAGGCGCCGCAAGACGGCCGCAGCCAAGATCCTGCCCGACTGCATTGAAGTACGGGTTCCCGCCGGAATGACCCCCGACGCCGAGGCCGAAATGGTGGCGAGCCTGGTAGTCCGCCTCGAGCGCAAGCGTGCGGCCGAAGCCGGCGGGGTGAACCTGGCCGAGCGGGCAGTCAATCTGGCCTCCCGCTATGGCCTGGCCCAACCCGAGTCGGTCACCTGGGCGGAGCAGAACGACCGCTGGGCGTCCTGCACCTCGGCCCGGGGCACTATCCGAGTCTCCACCCGCCTGGCCCGGGTGCCCGGCTGGGTGCTCGACGCAGTCATCGTCCACGAACTGGCCCATCTCAGCGAGCCCAACCACAGCCCCGCCTTCTGGGAACTGGCCAACCGCTACCCCCGCCAAGAACGCGCCTCCGGCTTCCTAGAAGCCATGTCCGCCGGCCACTCCGACCCCTGCCACACTGTTTGATCACAACAAGCCGACCTGGTCGGCGAAGGCTTGAGCCGCCGCTTCGATCACTGCTTGTCGACGCGGGTGGGGCAGACTGAGAATCAATGGGCGAGCGGATCTTCTATGCGGCCAGTGTTCATGATGAGGCCGAGATTGAAGCCGTCGTGGAGGTGCTGCGGGGCGGGGCGGCGGCGCTGTGGCCAGGGCGCAACGTCACCGCTTTCGAATGGGAGGTGGCCGAGCGTTTCGGCAAACAGCGAGGGTTGATGTGCAACTCTGGCTCATCGGCTCTGTATTTGGCGGTGGAGATGGCCGACCTGCCGCCGGGCAGTGAGGTGATCACTGCGGCGGTGACCTTCTCCACCGATGTGGCCCCGCTGGTGCGGGCCGGGCTGGTGCCGGTGTTCGCCGACGTGGACCCCGACACCTACCAGATCGACGTTGATTCCATCGAGAGCCTCGTCGGGAAAAAAACGAGGGCCATCTTGGCCCCCAACCTCATCGGCAACGCTCCCGACTGGGACGCCATTCGGGCCATCGCCGACCGCCACAGTCTGTTCGTCATCGAAGACAGCTGCGACGCCCTGGGGCCAACACTGCGGGGCTCCCTCACCGGCACCCGCAGCGACCTCACCGTCACCAGCTTTGCGTCATCACACATCATCACCTGTGCGGGCAACGGCGGCATGGTGTTGCTTGACGACGAAGACCTGCGGGACCGGGGTCTATTGCTGCGCCGCTGGGGACGCCGCTCCGAGCTGCACTTCTACGGGTCCAAGCGCCGGGATCGGAACTTCTGGGAAGACCTCGACGGCATCCACTACGACAACCAGTTCATCTTCGACGAGCTGGCCTGGAACTTCGAGCCCTCCGAGATCGGGGCCGCCTTCGGGCGAAAACAGCTCGACAAAGTGCCCCAGAACTTCGCCCGCCGCACCCGCAGCTTCGATCTCTACACCGACTTCTTCTCCACCCACACCGACCGATTCCGCCTCCCCCTCCAGACCGAGGGTTTGGACACCGCCTGGCTGTGCTATCCGCTCACCATTGCCCCCGACGCTGGTTTTGTGCGGGCCGATCTGCAAGCCCACCTCGACGGCAACGGCGTGGACACCCGCACGGTGTGGACTGGCAATGCCACCCGCCAGCCCTTCATGTCCGGCGTGGACTTCCGCCAGCCCGACGGCGGTCTGCCCAACGCCGACGCCATCATGGAGCGGGGAGTAGTGCTCCCCATGAACCACTCCCTGGACGACGACGACATCGGCTACGTGACCGGCCTGATAGAAACTTTCCTGACCACTACCTAAGTCCCAGTAATCAAGGAGAACCCCATGCGCGGCGCCGTTTTGCACACGAGTCCAGGTGATCTGGTCGTCGAGAATCTGACTGTCGACAAGCCGAATGCCAACGAGGTGCTCATCAGCACCACCCACGCCGGGCTGTGCCACTCCGACCTTCATTTCATGGACGGGCACTGGCCGGTGGCGCAATCGATGGTGATGGGCCACGAGTCGGCTGGCGTTGTGGCCGCGGTGGGCGACGACGTGACTTACGTGAAGCCCGGCGACCACGTCATCACCTGCGTGTCGATGTGGTGCGGAGTGTGCCGCACCTGCCTTCAGGGCAAGCCCTACCTGTGCCTCGACGCCGACTCCATGCGCTCGGGCCGCCCCGTTCCCTCGCTGACGTTCGACGACGGCCGGCCGTGTACCGCCTTTGCCGGACTGGGATCGTTCGCCGAGGAACTGCTGGTACACGAGCGGGCGGTGGTCAAGATCCGCGACGACATGCCGCTCGACCGGGCCGCCCTAATCGGATGCGGGGTGACCACCGGGCTGGGCGCGGTGATGCGAACCGCGCAAGTACCCGCCGGATCGAGCGTGGTGGTGATCGGCTGCGGCGGAATCGGCCTGTCGGCCGTGCAGGGAGCCCGCATCGTGGGGGCCACGCCCATCATCGCCGTCGACGTGGTGGCCTCCAAGCTGGAGATGGCCCGCGCTCTGGGCGCCACCCACACTGTGAACGCCTCCGAGGTAGATCCGGTGGCCGCTGTCCACGAGATCACCGGAGGCGGGGCCGACTACTCGTTCGAGGCCATCGGCCTGTCGGCCACCGCCGAGCAGGCTTGGGCCATGATCGGCATCGGCGGCACGGCCACGGTGATCGGCATGCTGCCCATGACCAGCCAGGTGACCATCCCCGGCGGGGAGATCATCTTGAGCGAGAAGAAGCTTCAGGGATCGCTCATGGGCGGCAACCGCTTCCGCCTGGACATGCCCAAGTTCATCGACTTGTACCTCGACGGGCGCCTAAAACTCGACGAGATGGTGTCGGCCACCATCGGCATCAACGAAGTGAACGACGGGTATGCGGCCATGAAGGCGGGCGAAACCCTGCGCTCGGTCATCGCCTTCTGAGCATCCCCTCCCCCCAATCAACATCTGAAAGGAGCACAACATGGGACAGTTAGACGATCGGGTGGCAGTAGTCACCGGTGGCGGCGACGGCATCGGCCACGGCATCTGCCGTCGGTTTGCTGCTGAGGGGGCCACCCTGCTGGTCACCGACATCGACAATGAAGCCGCCGAGCGGGTGGCCGGCGAGCTGCGCGACGAATTCGGCGCCGATGCCCGGCCAATGCGGGTAGACGTGGCCGAAAAGAGCGAGGTGCTGGCCATGGTGGACACTGCCATTGAGAACTGGGGCCACTTAGACGTACTCATCAACAACGCCTGGGGCGGCGGCGAGCTGTGCCGGGTAGAGGTCAAGACCGACCAGTTGATGAACGACGCCATGCACGTGGGCCTTTACGGCCCGCTTTGGGCCATGCAGGCCGCTTTCCGACCTATGCGGGATCAGCAATACGGCCGAATCGTGAACCTGTGCTCGCTCAATGGGGTGAACGCCCACATGGGCACACTCGAGTACAACTGCGCCAAGGAGGCGCTGCGGACACTGAGCCGCACCGCGGCCCGGGAGTGGGCGTCCTATGGGATCGTGGTGAACGTGATCTGTCCAGGGGCCAAGACCGCGTCGGCCCGCCGGGTGGAGCAGATGATGCCCGATCTGATCCGCAACGCCGAGGCGGCCAACCCCATGGGCCGGATGGGAGATCCTGAGGGCGACATCGCCCCAGTGGCACTGTTCTTGTCGACCGAAGACGCCCAGTACGTCACCGGCAACACCCTGTACGTGGACGGCGGCAGCCACATCAACGGCACCAACTGGGCCCCCGACATGCCCGAGAGTGATTAATTCTGTGACATCCCGACACCGCCGGTGTCGGACCTAGGAACCACGATGAGCAATAGTCGCACCATGGCCGGCAAGGTGGCCATCATCACCGGGGCGGGGCCGGGGTTGGGGCGGTCGTGCGCGCTGGCCTTGGCCGAAGATGGCGCCGATCTGGCCCTGGCGGCCCGCCGGGCCGAACCGTTGAAGGCGCTGGCCGCTGAAGTGGCCGCGGCCACTGGGCGACGGGTACTGGCCATTCCCACCGACATCGCCCACCACGACTCAGCCGCGGCCATGGCCGACACCGCGGCTGCCGAATTGGGCAGGGTGGATGCGGTGGTGAACGTAGCCACCGCCGGCGGGGCCCGCGCCGCGGTGGCCGACATCGACTGGGGCGACTACCGCTATTCGTTCGAGCTGAACGTGGTTGGCACCCTGGAGGTGAGCCGTCGAGCTGCGGAGCACATGAAGACCACTGGCGGGGGCTCGATCGTGCAGATCAGCACGCTCAGCACCCATTCGGTGCCCGAGAAGATGGCCATCTACACCTCCACCAAGTCGGCCATGCACACCGCTTCGATGGTTATGGCCCGAGAGCTCGGCCCCCACAACATCAGGGTGAACATCGTGACCCCCGGCTACATCACCGGCGACAACCTGGATCGGCTATGGCAGGGCATCGCCGATCAGACTGGCAAGACGGCCCAGCAAGTCTCTGAACGCGCCGCCCGAAGCGCGGCCCTGCGGCGGCACGTCGACCCCGATGACATTGCCGAGGCGGTGCTGTTCTTGGCCTCCGAGCGGGGCCGAGGGGTGACTGGCCTGGAGATCCGGGTGGACGCCGGCCAGATGATCGGCTGATTCTGGCCTAGCTCTGGGCCAATACGTCGGCCATCGTGTCGAAAAGCACGCCGATCTCATGGTCGGTGATCACTAGGGGCGGGCATATGGCCAAGGCGGTTCCAACCGGCCGCAGCACCACTCCGGCTTCCAGCAACTGCATCCGGGTGGCAGCCGCGTCATAGCCCAACTCGGCGGCATACACCGCGCCGGTGCCCCGGTAGCTTTGGATCAGCCCGTCGGCCTGGAGGGCGGCCAGCCCCTCGGTGAGCTTTTCGGCCAAATGCGGCACGCGCTGAACCAGCTGTTCCTTTTCCATCAGGGCCAGGTTGGCCACCCCGGCGGCCATGCACGTGGGGTGCCCGGCGTAGGTGTAGCCGGTGCGCAGTAAAAAGCCGGGCTGCTCCAGCACGTCGCACACGTCACGGCTGCAAATGACCCCTCCCACCGGCAGGTACCCCGAGGTGACCCCTTTGGCGAACGTCATCAGGTCGGGGGTGACGCCGTAATGCTGGGCCCCAAACCACTGCCCAGTACGGCCGAATCCGCAGATCACCTCGTCCATGATGAGCAGGGCTCCGTGTTGGTCGCACAGGCGCCGCAGTCCCTCCAAATAGCCGTCTTGGGGCGGGAACACTCCCCCGGCCCCCTGCATCGGCTCGGTGATGACGGCGGCCACCCGGCCCTCGTTGGCAGCCATGGTGGTGCTCACCGCCTCGATGTCGTCGCGGGGGACTTCCACGAAATGCGGCACCAGATCGCCCCATCCCTCCCGGTTGGGGGCGATTCCCTGGGCCGTGGTGCCTCCGAAGTTGGTGCCGTGGTAGGCGTCGGTGCGCCGGATGATCACCTGGCGGTCGGGCTCGCCCCGAAGCTGGTGTATTGCCCGGGCGATCTTGAGGGCGGAATCCACTGCCTCGGAGCCCGAGCCGCAGAAGAACACCCGCCCGTCGGCCAGCGGCGACCGCTCAGCCACCATCGAGGCCAGTTCCTCGGCCGGCTGGTTCGTGAACGGGGCGAACGTCTGGTAGGCGTCGAGCAGCCGCATCTGGTCGGCCACCGCGTCGATGATCTCGGCCCGGCCGTGGCCAACTTGGCAGTACCACAGGCTGGCCAGCGCATCCAGATACCGCTTCCCCTGGTCATCCCAGAGCGTGCAGCCCTCGGCCCGCACGATGGTGATGAAGTCGTCGGCCGCGGGCGGAGCAAACGCATGCAAGAACTTGGTAGGCACCGCCGAATTCTACCCACCGCCAATTCACTTGCCGACCACCGGGAGTGGGATAGTCAAAGCATATGAAGCTGGGAATCGGGGTAGATCTTTGGAACCAGGCCAAGCTGGACATACCGCTGGCCAAAGAGCAGTTGGCCAGGGTGCAGCTGGCCGAGCGGCTGGGGTACGACTCGGTGTGGTCGGCGGAGATCTACGGGATTGATGCCATCACCCCGCTGGCCTGGATTGCGGCCCAAACCCGCCACATCCGCCTGGGCACTGCGGTGTGCCAGGTGGCCGCCCGGCCGCCGGTGACCGCCGCCATGCAGTTCGGCACCCTGGAGGCGCTGGCCGGGCCGGGGCGGGCCATCTGCGGACTGGGTCTGTCGGGCCCGCAGATCGTGGAGGGGTGGTACGGCCAGCCCTGGGGCAAGCCCAACGCCCTGCTGCGCGACTACGTGTCCATCATCAAGAAGGTGTTCGCCCGGGAGGGGCCGTTGACCCACGACGGGTCGCAGGTCAGCCTGCCGTATGCCGGCGAGGACGCTCTGGGCATCGGCAAACCGCTCAAATCGATTCTGCACATGAACCCTGACATCCCCGTGTTCTTGGCCACCGGCGGGCCAGCCAACACCGCGTTGATGGCCGAGTTGGCCGATGGGTGGCTGCCGCTGGGCTACACCCCGGGCAGCGCCCACCTCTACACCGAGGCCATCCAGAAGGGCCTCGACCGGGCGGGACGCACCTGGGACGACATAGAGATCCAAGCCGGGGCTCGGGTGTCGATCACCGACGACGTGCAAGGGGCCATCGATGAGGCCAAGCCCCAATTCGCCTTCCTGGTGGGGGGCTACGGTACCCGGGAGCACAACTTCCACCGTGACGCCATGGTGCGCCGGGGCTTCGGCGAGGCCGCCGAGCGCATTCAGGAGCTGTTCATGGCCGGCCGCCGGGACGAGGCCGTGGCCGCGGTGCCCGACGAATACATCGACGACGGGGCGCTGATCGGCTCCCGTCAGCGCATCAAGGAGCGCTTCGCCCGCTGGGGCGACACCAAGGCCACCGGCCTCACCATCCGAGCCGACACCGACGAGGAACTCGCCTACATCGCCGAGCTCGCCGAGGCGAAGCCCCGAGCTACTTAGGTGTGAGCCTCGCCGGTATGGGCAGGTGCGACATTCCGCCGGGAAGAGGCGGGTAGGTTGCCCCTTCCACCGCCGACATCTCCGCCACCCGGTCGCACAGTACGTTGACCGCGCAGACAGCCTCGATGCGGGCCAGAGTGGCACCGGGGCAGATGTGGGGACCGCCGCCGAACCCCAGGTGGTCGCGGGGGTCATCGCGGTCCAAGCGGAACACGTCGGGGTCGTCGTACACGGTCTCGTCTCGGTTGGCCGAGCCGATGCCCACCTCCACCCATTCGCCCGCCTGCATCTCCACTCCGTCGAGCTCGACCCTACGGGTGCAGCGGCGGGTGGTGGCCTGCACCGGGGCATCGTGGCGCAGCGATTCCTCTACCAGAGGAGCCACCAAGTCGCGCTCCGCGGTCACCCGCTCGAATAGCTCCCGGTCCCGCAGCAGCCGGTGGGCCAGGTGCACCAGCAGCGCCCGGGTGGTGTGGACCCCGGCCATGACCATGAACTGGAGCTGGGTGACAATCTCGGCGTCGCTCAGCGCCACCCCGTCGATCTCAGCGTCCATTAGCCCGATGATCACGTCGTGGGCCCTTTCCTGACCGGCAGCCGCCGATGCCCGGCGTTCGGCCAGCGCTTCTCGGAAGTAGTCCAAAATAGGCGGCCCCGTGGGCCTTATCCCCGGCGTGCCCGGGCGCTGCATGAGCGTGCCGTCGAATGACCAGCCCATGAACTTGTCGCCCGCCTCGGTGGGCAGCCCCATGAGGTCGGCCAGGGTCGCACTGGGGATCGGCATGGCGTAGCCCGCGTGCAGGTCGCCCTCGCCCTCAGCCAGCATCGGGTCGAGCAACTGGTGGCAGGTGCGGGTGACGAACTCCTCGGTGTTGCGCAACCGGTGGGGGGCGAAGTTGGAGTTGTACAGCCGGCGGATGCGGCCGTGGCGGGGCTCGGGAATCTCGCTCAGGAACAGCTCTTCGGGCGGAACCGCCTCGGTGCCGGGCAGTCCGGCCATTGGGGCCAGATCGGCCACAAAGGTCTCCACCTCTTTGAGGGCGGTGTCGATGTGGCGGCGGGTCGAGAGGTACCAGCCGCCAGCCGGCGAGGGGCAGATGGGCTGTTCGGAGCGAATTCGGGCCAGCGTGTGAAACGGGACTCCCTCGATCTCGTGGGCCGGGTCGCGGGCATTGAACTCCATGGCCGCACGGTAGTGCGGGGACACACCGCTAGTCTCGGCCCGTGAACCATCCCCCCTATCTGTGCACGGGGACACTCGGCCGAGTGCCGTGGGATGACAAGGCGCGGGCCGCTTCGGCCGCCGGCTTTGCCCGGCTGTCGATCTACGGATGGGAGCACCGCAAGCTCCATGAGCGGGGATGGGACGATGCCGCCATCGTGAATCTGTTGAAAGAGCTGAACCTTCAGATCGCCGAGTACGACGGAGTGGTAATGACGATGCGGTCGCCAGAGGGCGCCGAGCATGCAATGGCCTCGGCCGCGGCCTTGGGCGCCCGGTCAATCACGGTGCTGGAGCATTCCGACTGGCAGCCGGGCGAGAACCGGGACCAAGCCGCAGCAACACTGGCCGAGATCGCCGACCAGGCTGCTGAGCACGGCATCCTGGCCCTGATCGAACCCTTCTCCTGGTCGCCGTTGGACGATCACCGGGTGGCGGCCGAGATTGTCGAGCGGGCCAGTCGCTCCAACGCGGGGCTGCTGCTCGACACCTGGCATCTGTGGCGGGGACCGGAGCGGGGCCAAGTGGACCCTGCTATTGACCCAGCCATGATCCAGGCAATCCAGATCGGAGACACCGGCCCCGACCCCGTGGGCCAGCCAACCCCCGATGAGATCGCCTACGAGTGCATTCACCATCGCCTGATGCCCGGCGAGGGCCACGGCAACATCGCCGGTCTGCTGGCTGATCTGTTCGATCGCGGTGTCGACGCCCCTGTCTCAGTCGAGGTGTTCTCAGACGAGCTCAATGCCCTGGAGCCCGTCGTGGTTGCTCGCTGGTCTATGAACTCCTTGAAACGGGTGTCTCCGTCGCAGACAAATCGCGAGACTTGCCGTTAAGAAAACGACTCTAAGGTCAGTTCCTAGGAACCTCGTTCCAGGGGATGCCCTTGTCCACCCGAGGTTCGCCGGGGAGGCCAAGGATTTGCTCACCCAAGATGTTGCGCATGATCTCGGTGGTGCCGCCCTCGATGGAGTTGGCCCGAGACCGCAAGAAAGCATGGCCGATCCCGTTCTCGACTCCGGTTTCCGACACCATGTCCGGCCGGCGGAAGGTGTAGTCGAATTCCACTGAGCCGGCTAGGCCCTGAAGGTTTATGCACTCTTCGAAAATGTCCTTGTTCAACTCTGCGTGGATGGCCTTGGCCACCGAGCCCTCAGGACCGGGGTTGCCGGCCCGGCGGTTCTGCGACGCCCGCATGTTGGTGAGCCGCAGCGTCTCGGCCTGGCTCCACAGCTGCATCACCCGGTCTTGGCGGGTCGAGGTTCGTTGTTCGGCAGGCAGCTCGGCCCACACCTGTACCAACTCCGCGATGCTGCCTGAGCCCCGCTTGGGCGAGCCGCCACCACCGATCACGGTGCGCTCATTCATCAGCGTGGTGAGAGCCACCCGCCAACCCTCACCCTCATCGCCGATGCGGTCGGCGTCGGGCACCCGCACGTCGGTCATGTACACCTCGTTGAACTCGGCCTCACCGGTGATCTGGCGCAGCGGGCGCACCTCCACCCCCTCGGCGTGCATGTCCAGCGCGAAATAGGTCATGCCCTTGTGCTTGTGGGCGTCAGGATCGCTGCGGGCCACCAACATGCCCCGGTCGGCCAGATGGGCGAGGGTGTTCCACACCTTCTGGCCGTCAACGGTCCATACCTCGCCGTCGCGTACCGCCCGAGTGGCCAATCCAGCGAAGTCGCTGCCCGCGCCTGGCTCGGAGAACAGCTGGCACCAGCGCTCCTCGCCGGTGAACATCGGTCGCAGGAACCGGCGCTTTTGCTCGTCGGTGCCGTGGGTCACGACGGTGGGTCCGGCCAGGGTGAAGAAGAAGGCACCAGGGTCGGCCGGCCCCGCTCCGGCGTCTCGCAGCCGCCCTTCGATGTGGCGCTGGTAGCGAGGAGCCAAGCCGAGACCGCCGAAGCCCTCAGGAAAATGCACCCAGGCCAGCCCGTAGTCGTACTGGTAGCCGCGAAACTCCTCCACCGACATGGTGGTGGGATCGTGTTCAGCCAAAAGGGCGTCGATGGCCTCGTCGACTTCTGCGGGGATACCGTCAGTGCTCACTCGATCAACCTACTTCACGGTCAGCGACCTTCTCCTCAATGAGCGTAAGCTCTGTACCGAACTTCACCCCCGCGACATCGCATGCGAGTTCGACCTTCCGGGTTATTGACTGAGCACTCAAGTTTGTGCCCACCCACCAGCCTGCGCCGAGATCCTTGTATTCACTGTCTTTACGCGGTTCGGAATACATCTCACTGCGCCGCTGGGAAACCAAGACCCTCTTCCTGGTGTGATTACGGGGATCTTCGTAGAGGCGGCTCAAGAAGCTTGGGTCTTGCTCCTGAAAATCCTTCAATAAGGCAACCAGGGTAGCGCTTGCACTTGAGCACTGAAATTCGCTGGTACGAATCCTATATCCGACGATCCTTCTGGTTGCGGTCGGGGACTTTCGACGCAGCGTACTCCGACCTGGTTTAGGAGAAGGCGTTGTCGCAATCGCTGATCTCGTTCGAACAGGCGAGACCTCGCTCAGAGGTGTGCTTGCAAGTTGGTTAAAAAAGTGCTCCACGTCTTCGTGTCGGGGCTGGATTCCACATTTGCCCTCGACTTCTTCGGCTAGTAGCTCAATGAGCAGATCGTTAGGCGGATTGAGCAATCCTTCCCAGGCATTGGGAATTGCCTCCCTGGCCTGTGACCGGCGTTGGGTGTCTTCATGGAGCGCTTCAGCATCGCGTTTGGCCAGTCCGGAGGCTACTTGTTCCCTTGCTAAGAACTTCCGAAACGACTTCTCGTGCAGAGATAGAAGGCTGCCATCATGCGCATTGAGTTCAATTCGACTGAAACGACGGTTGGCGGGTTCGCCAGCAGCCATGCTCAGGTAGAAGTCCCAGATACTGCCATCAGTCAATACCAGTAGCGGGATTCCCTTGTTGGCGGCATAACTAAAGAGCTGTTCTTCTGCTTTGGGACTTAGGTTCCCCAGCCGCTTAGCCTCGACGAATACCTGTGGTTTCTTGTGGACAAGAAGGGCGTAATCTACGAGCCCGTTATCCACTTGGTGCTCTGGCAGGAACTCTTCGGGATTGGAATCATCCCAGCCCAGTTCCCGCAGAATTGGCACGATGACAGCCTGCTTGACTTGGGCTTCGTTTTTCAGAACGCCGGATTGAATTCTCTTCAAAGCCTGTTCAATAGCCTGCTTCAGTGCCATCTGCCTATCCCGCTCCTAGTCGAGTTCGTCGTGTGGTGCCCGTGTCCCGCACACGTTCACGCCACACACTAGCAATACGTGGAATCAGCCTTGAATGCCAGCTGCCTGAGGCCCAAGCGAGCCGTTTCGCCACTGAAGTTGCCCTCCAAACGTTCATTGCCCTCGTCTGCTTCACGCCGGAGTACTTCCTTCCTAAGCCTTGTCGAGCCACCCGATAACCACGTCGGCGACGGCCTTGGGCTGTTCGGGCAATAGGGCGTGGCCGGCGTTGGGGATGACCATCACCTCCACGCGGTCGCCTACCGCTTCGACCAGGGCATCGGCGTTGGCTGGCACGGCGAGCTGGTCGTCAGCGGGCTGCACGGCCAGCATGGCGGCGCTGCCGCCGGCCCACCAGTCGCTAACCGGGGTGTTGACGGTGGCGTGCTCCTGATAACGGGCGAGCTTCCCGTACCAGCCGTCGGCCCAAACGCTGGGGTCGTTGCCCGGTGCGAAGAACGCCCGGGCCACCGCATCAAGGCGAACGTCGGGTGGGTTGCGGGGGTCGAAAATCG
The DNA here is from genome assembly GCA_002239105.1 of marine group bacterium Sva0996 bin134. Classification (GTDB taxonomy): domain Bacteria; phylum Actinomycetota; class Acidimicrobiia; order Acidimicrobiales; family Bin134; genus Poriferisocius. The sequence goes on from MPNQ01000029.1 coordinate 22,849, forward strand.
TTCGCATCGCCGCGCCCATCTCCTCGGTAACCGGGATGAACCCACCGCAGGCCAACAGCACCAGGCTGTCCACCAGCTCGGGATGCTCAGTGGCGGTCATGCGGGCGATGCGATTCCCGTAGGCGTGCCCGACAACCACCGCGGGACCGCCCCCGAGCCCGGTGATCACCGCGGCCACATCAGCGGCCAGCGTCGACAGGGTCTCCTGCCGGTCGGGCACCGCACTGGCCCCCAGGCCCCGGGGCTCGGGACAGGCCACCCGGTATCCTGCCGCCGCCACGTCGCCGGCCAACTGGTCGAAGTCACCCGCCCCTCGACCCATCGACGGCAGCATGACCACCAGCGGCCCCTCGCCGCAAAGGTGCACCTCGATCGGTCCGTCGTCAGTGGGAACCATCGTGATCTGGCGCCAATCCTGGAGCATGGCCAAGCACTGTAGTTCTGCGTCAGATCACCTCAATAAAGCTAGCCTTACATTTTCATGGCCCCAGTCCCCCCGGTTCCGCTGCTGTCGGTGCAGGACGTCTCCAAGTCCTTTGGGGGGACCACGGTGATCGAAGAATGCAGTCTCGACGTGGGGTGGGGCGAAATGGTGTCCTTGCTCGGGCCAAGCGGGTGTGGAAAGACCACGCTGCTTCGAATCATCGCCGGCCTGGAGCGTGCCGACCGGGGGACGATCCACATTGCCGGTGCCCAAGTGGCTGGCAATGGAACCTGGGTTCGGCCCGAGGACAGAAATGTCGGCATGGTGTTCCAGGACTGGGCGCTATTTCCCCACCTGGATGTGTCCAAAAATGTCGGCTACGGAGTCCCCCGCGGCAAGCGGTCCGAGGAAGTGGCCAAGACGCTGGAGCTGGTGAACCTACCCGGAATGCAGAACCGGATGCCCGAAACCCTCTCTGGCGGACAACAGCAGCGGGTGGCGTTGGCCCGAGCTCTAGCTCCCCAGCCCACTGCTTTGCTCCTGGACGAACCATTTTCCAACTTGGACTCCGCGCTGCGCCGTGACGTCCGCACCGAGGTGCGCCAACTTCTTCAGACCACGGGCATGACCGCGGTGTTCGTGACTCATGATCGTGAGGAAGCGCTGGTGCTGGGCGACCGAGTGGCCGTCATGGATGCGGGGCGCATCGTGCAGATCGGACCGCCAGCGGAGATCTACCAAAAGCCGGCCAACCCATGGGTGGCCGGCTTCATCGGCGCGGTGTCGATGTACCCCGCCGATGCCGACGGCCATATCGCCCATTCTGACTTCGGATCCATACCCCTGCTCGACTCCCACCAAGGCCCAGTCGAGGTGGCAGTCAGACCCGAGGACGTGGAATTGCGCCCTGATACAGGCGGCATCGCAACCCACACCGTGGAGGATTTTGAATTTCAAGGGGCGGACTCCATGGTCACCGTGGCCAGCCCCGCCGGCATCCGTCTCCTCGCCCGAGTCAGCGGGACGCAGAGCTTCGCTTCCGGTGACCGGGTGTCGCCGGTCTACTCAGGGTCACCGGCGGCGGCCTTTCCCCGGCCTGTAGCCAACTGACTGCCGGCCAGAACCAACTGTCCGATCATTCGGCGCCCGTCTCGTCTTTTGTAAAGCAAGCTTTACTATTGGGGCGACCTGTGGATAGAGTCGCACTTCGTGCGCTCGACGGCATTGCGGTCTCCGGTTCTGTTGAAGGTCGTAGCCATCGTGGTGACCGCGGCCTTCGCCTTTCCGGCGGGCTATCTGGTGTGGCGCAACTTCACATTCCACAGCGACCCTCTAGGCGTGCTCTTTTCCCAGCGCACGCGAGGACCGCTGCTGCGTACCCTGTGGCTGGCCGTGCTGGTGTCGGCTTCCACCGCGGTGTTCGGCACTGCTCTGGCCTGGCTGACCACCCGCTGCGACGTTCCCCTAAAGCGCACGTGGCAGGCACTCTTGCCCCTGCCGCTGGTGTTCCCCACCTTCATCGGCGCCGCGGCGTTGATCCGCACACTCAATCCCGGAGGTCTGCTATCCGACTGGCTGGACAATTTGGGGCTGGTATGGGACGTGGAGGTACGAGGTCTGTTCGGCGCGTGGCTGGCACTCACCCTGTTCACTTACCCGTACGTGTATCTGCCGGTCGCCGCCCGGCTGCGGCGCCTGCCCGGTTCGGCCGAGGAGACCGCCCGGCTTCTGGGCGACAGCCCGCTGAACATCATCCGGCGAGTGGTGCTGCCCCAGACGGCAACCGCCATCAGCGCCGGCACCTTGCTGGTGTTTCTGTACGCCATCAGCGATTTCGGCGCGGTGCAGCTCATGCGCTACGACACGCTCAGCCGGGCCATCTACACCACCCGGCTCAACAACCAAACGGTCTCGATGGCCCTCAGCGTGATCCTGCTAGTGCTGGCCGCTGCGGTTGTGCTGGTCGAGCGAGGGGCCACCCGGCGCTTTGAGCACGCGGCACCGGTGCGATCTCGAAGGCCCGTGATCTATCGGCTGGGCCGCGCCAAACCGGTTGCGGTGGCGTTCTTGGTCGGTGCGGTGGCGCTGGCCCTGTTGGGGCCGCTGGCCTCCCTGGCCGACTGGACCATCGACGGGATCAGGCTGGAAGCCTCCGGGGGGCGGGATCTCCTCGTGGGATGGGACGACGTGTGGTCGCCGACCTGGCACACCGCCTACGGCAGCGTTCTGGCTGCCGTGGTGTCGGTGGCCGTCGTGCTGCCGGCTGCCTATCTGGTGGTGCGCTACCGGTCCCGAATCGGCACTGTGGCCAATGCGGTGATCGTGTCCGCATTTGCTCTGCCCGGGATTCTCATCGGGCTGGCACTGCTGTTCTGGACGCTGAAAACCGACATCGGCAGCCACCTGCGCAACACCCTGGTATTGCTGGTGTTCGCGTACATAGTGCGTTTCGGGGGCCAGACCATGCGCACCTCCCAGGTTGCGGTGGCCGCGGTGTCTTCCCGGCTGACCGACGCGGCCCGCACCATGGGGGCCAGTTGGCTGCGCCGTTTCCGATCCCTGGAGCTTCCGCTCATGGCTCCGGGGCTGTTGGCCGGGGGCGGGCTGGTAATGCTGTCGGTGATGAAGGAACTGCCCATTACCCTGCTCATCGCCCCATTCGACTTCCCCACCCTCACCACCAAGGCTTTTAACAGCATCGAAGAAGCTTTCGTGGCCGAGGCCGGCATTTGGTCGGGATTGCTGGTACTGCTCTCTGGGGTAATGACCTGGTTTTTCATCGTTCGGCGCGCCGAGCATTTCGACTAGGCCATTTCGATTCGCCCATCCCGGCGTGACACGCTGCGTACATGAGCATCGAGCCGTTCGCGATCGACATTCCCCAAGCCGACCTGGACGACCTGCACCAGCGCCTGGCCATGACCCGGTGGCCCGACACCGTGCGGCCCGGCTGGACCGATGGCGCTTCAGTGGCCTACATGCGAGAGCTGTGCGAATACTGGGCCGACGACTATGACTGGCGGGAACGGGAGGCGTACCTCAACGCCTTTCCCCAGTTCACCGCCACCGCGGCTGGCGAGCAGGTCCACTTCTACCACGTTCGCTCGCCTGAGCCCGACGCCATACCCATGGTGCTGATCCACGGCTATATGGGCTCAGTAGTGGAGTTCCGGGAGATGATGGGGCCGCTTTCGGATCCGGTGGCCCACGGCGGTGATCCGGCCGACGCCTTCCACGTGGTGGTGCCTTCGCTGCCCGGTTACGGCTTCTCCGGGCCCACCGCCAACCGCGGCGTGGACATGCACCGCTGCGCCGAGGCCATCGCCGGAGTCATGGAGCAGCTGGGCTACGACCGCTACATCGTGCAAGGGGGCGACTGGGGGGCGCTGGTCACGCGGCGAATGACCGAGGCCTACGCCGACCGGCTCATCGCCGCCCACTTCAACATGCTCTTCGCCCAGCCCACTGCTGAGGAGTCAGCCGACCTGGCCAAGATGATGGAGGGAGTGACCGAGGCTGAGCAGGCGGCCATAGGCCGCTCGCTGGAGGTGATCACCGGGGGCACCGGCTACATGGCCATGCTGAGTACCAAGCCCCAGACGCTAGCGGTGGCCCACAACGACTCCCCCGCCGGTCTGGCCGCCTGGTTCATCGAGAAATACCAGCACTGGTGCGACTTGGACGACGGCGATCTGGAAAGTGTGTTCACCAAAGACCAGCTGCTCGACAACGTGATGCTGTATTGGATCACCGGCACCGCGGCGTCATCGGGGCGGCTGTATCTGGAGTCGGCCCGAACCGGCACTTCTGCGCTGGACTCGTGGGCCGGCCGGGTGGAGGTGCCCACCGGACATGCCGTCTACCCCCGAGAACTGCTGCAAACCCCCCGGGTGTGGGCCGAGCGCCGCTACAACATCGTGCACTGGTCGGTACAGCCCAAAGGCGGCCACTTCGCCCCCTTCGAACAACCGAAACTGTTCACCGACGACCTGCGGGTATTCGGCCGCCTGTTTCGCTGAGGTTTAGGCGAATCGGGCTGAGCGCATGGCCAAGAGGTCGCCGTCGGCGGCCTCTTGGATCTCGCGGGCCTCGTCGGGGCCCTTCATCCGCAGCGGACAGGACACGACGACATCCATCACCTGGTTGAGGCGCCCGAAGGCGATCCAGCAGCCGATGGCAAGGGTCATCTCCACTACCAGCTCTTCGCCGAAATGGCCGACCATGCGGTCCATGAATTCCTGGTCGATGGACAGGTGGTCGGCGGCGAACTTCTCCGCGTACTCCAGGGCGTCGCGCTCGGCCTCACTGAAGCCGTCGTAGTCGTCCCGATTGCCGACGTTGAGGTAGTCGTCCTCACTCAGTTCATATTGCGCCAACGACGCAATGCGAGTGTCCAGTCAAACCACGCACTGGTTGATCTGGGCGATCCTCATCCGAAGCAACTCCCGCAACCGCACGGGAAGCTTGCTCTCGTTGTACACCGCGCCGCTGAACGCCGATGCCGGGCCGGAAAGCTCCGGGGTCATCATCCACAACCGATGCAGCTCCTCCTCGGGGCCGTCGGGAATCCGAATTCGTGCCATGCCTTCTCCTTTGCTGGGGTGCCAACACAGTACTGTCCCGCAGCAGGCGAGCACTTACAGTCGAGTCATGGGCAGTCGTTCGCAAGTTTGGCGACGGATGGCCGTCGCCGTGATCACGGCTGTCTTGGTCCTAGCCGCCTGTGCGTCGTCGGAGAACTCCGTAGATCCGACGCCACCGACGTCGGCGCCGACAGAATCTGGTGAGGCGACTCCTACCGAGGCGATCCCCGCGGCACCCTCCGAGACAGTTCCCGAGCCCGAGCTGACGGTCGACCCCCCACTGTTGGGCAGTCCGCCCGAGGTGGTCGCGCACGCCGACGACTGGCCGCTGCCCAACCGTGACCTCGCCGCTACCCGGGCGGTGTTCAACAGCCCGATCGATTCCACCACTGTCGATCGCCTAGAGGTGGCGTGGACAGCCGATGTTCCCGGCGGGAGCACGTGGGGCAACCTGGCCACCTCGCCGCTGATATTGGGCCACCGGGTGTATGTGGCCGGCCTCGACGGTGGGGTCCAGGCCATCAACGCTGACACCGGGGAGATCTTGTGGACCGCAGGACGCCGGGGCGGGATGTACGGTCCCTCGGGAGTCTCTGTGGGTTGGGGCAAGGTCTTCGCCCCCAAAATAGGCTGGCGCCAGCGGGGCCAGCTCATCGCGGCCTACGACCTAGAGACCGGCGAGGAGATCTGGGCCACCGATATCACCGGTGGAGACCTCAGCGAGATAAATGTGCAGCCACTCGCCTACGACGGGTTGGTGTACGCGGCCACCAGCGGGTTCCCTGCCGGGGCGAGGGGCACGATCTACGCCTTGGACCAGGCCACCGGCGAGATCGTGTGGTCGTTCGCCACCGTGGAAGACGAAGGCCTTTGGGGCAATCCCAGCATCAACAGCGGAGGTGGGGCGTGGTATCCGCCGGCGCTCGACGCTGCAACCGGCACCCTGTACTTCGGGGTGGGCAACCCCTACCCCTTCCCCGGCGCCCCCGAATGGCCAGCGGGATCGAGCCGTCCGGGCGATAACCGCTGGACCAGCGGCACGGTGGCGCTCGACGCCGCCACCGGCGAACTGCGATGGGGCTTCCAGGCCTTCCCCCACGACATCTTCGATCGCGACCATGTGCTGGTGGCGCTGGCCAACGCCGAAGACCACGGCCTCGACCACGACGTGCTGGTGACCGCCGGCAAGGGAGGGGTGGCGTTCGGCCACGATCCAGCCACCGGCGAAGTGCTGTGGCAAACCTCGGTAGGTCAGCACCAAAACGACCACCTGGAGAGCTTCAACGCGCCGGTTGAGGTGATGCCCGGCGCCCAAGGCGGCATAGTCACCCCGGTGGCCGTTGCCGACGGAGTGCTCTACGCCGTGATGGTCAACGCCCCCAGCTACTACGAATCCGACCAGGTGAGCAGCGGCGGGGAGGGTACCCAGGTCTTCACCCGTCCCAGCAACGTGGTGGCCATCGACATTGCCTCCGGCGACATCATCTGGGACGTGGAGATCATCTCCCAAATTCCCGAAGTTCCCGCCGCAGATGTGTTCGGCGGCATGACGGTGGTTAACGACCTGGTGTTCACCTCCACATTCTTCGGCGAGTTGTTGGCGCTCGACCGGGCCACTGGTGAGATCGTGTGGCGCCACCAGGCCAAGGGCGCCACCAACAGCTGGCCCTCGGTGGCCGGTGACATGATCATCTACCCCATCGGCCTAGTCGAAGAGCCCCAGATTCCCCACCTGCTGGCCCTTCGTTTGAAGCAATAGCGGCTAGGAATCGATCGCTACCCCCGCTTGGGGAAGCGGCTGCGGCCGCCAGCCTCGGCCCAGTCCATGTGGTCGCGCACGTACTGGTTGGCGGCGTCTTGGGCTGGCGCGTAGTCCCACGAGATCCGGCTCTCGTTGCCCATGGCGACATGCAGCAGCCGCCGGGTCCGCTGGGAGGCCACTACCTGTTCTCTGATGGCGGTGCTGTCCCAACGCTGGACCACCTCCGCGGCGAAAGCTGCGACCTCCTCGACATGGGCCGGGTCGTCCGCGAGGTTTTGTCGCTCCTGCGGATCGTTCTCCAAGTCATAGAGCAATACCGGATCGGTGTCGCAGTGGATGTACTTATTGCGGCCCCGGCGGATCATGAACATCGGATGAGAGGTCATCTCGGCGGTGTACTCGGCTATGGCCTCGTCGACCGGGTCGTGACCCCCGGTGGCGCTCTCCCACAGGCTGCGCCCGGCCAGAGGGGTGACCGGTTCGACGCGGGTGCCGCCATCAGCAGCGATGTCCAGCACAGTGGGGAGCAGGTCGAGCAGCGAGCAGGCGTTGTCCACCGTGGTGTTGGCCACGCCGGGACCGGCCATGATGAACGGCACCCGCAACGACCGCTCGAAGAAGCTCATCTTGAACCACAGACCGCGTTCGCCGAGCATGTCGCCGTGATCGCTGGTGGCGATCACCACGGTGTTGTCGAGCTCGCCGGTCTCCTCCAAGGCTTGGACCATTCTTCCCAGCCACCCGTCGATGTAGCTGGTGTTGGCGTAGTAGCCGTGCCGTGCGTTGCGACAATGGTCATCGGTGTAGCCGATGGTGTCGGCCTCGATCCCGCGGCGGATTCGCTGGCTGTGGGGGTCGAGCGAATCCAATTCCACCTCGTCGGGCAGGTCAATGTCGTCGTGGTCGTAGAGGTCCCACCACTCGGGGCGGGCAACGTAGGGGTCGTGGGGGTGGATGAACGCCGCGGTCAAGAAGAAGGGGCGGTCGTCGCTGTCGCGAGCGAAGTCGTAGAGCTTGCGGATGGCCGCGAACCCCACCTCTTCGTCGTAGTCGAGTTGGTAGGTGGCCAGGGCCTGGCCAGCCTCCGACATGCTGTCCATGTTGTGGTACCACTTGTCGATCCGCTCGTCGGCGTTGTCCCAATCGGGGGTCCAGGCGAAGTCGGAAGGGTAGATCTCGGTATTGAGCCGCTCGCCGAACCCGTGGTGCTGGTCGGGCCCGATGAAGTGCATCTTTCCGGCCAGCACCGTGCGATACCCGGCCAAGTTGAGGTAATGGGCCAGCGTGGGGATCGACGCCGGGAACTCAGCCGCGTTGTCCCACGCTCCGATGTCGGACGCCAACTGGCCCGACAGCATCGAGAACCGAGAGGGCGCGCACAGCGGAAAATTGCAGTACGCCGCATCGAACCGTGCCCCCCGCTCCGCCAAGGAGTCCATTGCCGGAGTTCGCACCAACCGATGCCCATAGGCACCCGTGAAGTGCGGTGCCAACTGATCGGCCATGACCAGTAGAATGTTGGGTCCCGCCATAAACTGCGACAGTATCGCCGCTGCCAGGGTCCCGCTCTGGGATGGCGCCATCGGCACGTGAGGCTCACAATGGCTCGAAATCCCTATCTTGCGGCGCGCTCAGACTTGCGCAATGTGGCGATCATCGCCCACGTCGACCACGGCAAGACCACCCTCGTCGACGCCATGCTCTGGCAGTCAGGGGCTTTTCGGTCAAATGAGACAGTGGCCGAGCGCGTCATGGACTCGATGGACCTCGAGCGGGAGAAGGGCATCACAATCCTGGCCAAGAACACCGCCGTCCGCTACACCCGCGACAGCGGCGAGGAGATCAAGATCAATATCGTCGACACCCCGGGCCACTCCGACTTCGGCGGCGAGGTGGAGCGGGCTCTGACCATGGTCGACGGCGTCTTGTTGCTGGTCGACTCGAGCGAGGGTCCGCTGCCCCAGACGCGCTTTGTTTTGCGCAAGGCGCTGGGGCTCAAGCTGCCCGTCGTATTGGTGATCAACAAGATCGACCGGCCCGATGCCCGCATTTCCGAGGTGGTCGACGAGGTGTACGAGCTCTTCCTAGACCTCGACGCATCCGCAGATCAGATCGACTTCCCCATCGTCTACAGCAACGCCCGCCGTGGTACCGCGACACTCGACCCCCATCAACCGGGCACCGATCTGCGCCCCATGTTCGAGACGCTTCTAGAGGCTGTCCCCGCACCCCGCCACGATCCCGAGCACCCGCTCCAGGCCTGGGTAACCAACCTTGATGCCAGCCCTTATGTGGGGCGCATCGCCCTGTGCCGGGTCATGCACGGAACAATCAAGAGGGGCCAGGAAGTGGCGTGGTGCCGCATTGACGGAACGATCAACACCGCCAAGGTCACCGATCTCTACGTGACCGAGGACCTCAACCGGGTAGATGCCGAGGCAGCCAGCGCCGGCGAGATCATCGCCATCTCGGGCATCCCCGACATCACCATCGGCGAGACGCTGGCCGACCTCGCCAACCCCACCCCACTTCCCGGTATCACGGTGGACGAGCCCAGCCTTTCCATAACGATCGGTACCAACACGTCTCCCATGGCCGGGCTCGAAGGCGACAAACTCACGGCCCGCCTCATCAAGAACCGCCTCGACACTGAGTTGATCGGAAACGTGTCGATCCGAGTCCTGGACACCGACCGCCCCGACACCTGGCAGATCCAGGGACGAGGCGAACTCCAGCTCGCGGTGCTGGTGGAGATCATGCGCCGTGAGGGCTTCGAGATGACCGTCGGAAAACCCGAAGTGGTCACTCGCACCATCGACGGGAAGCTCCATGAGCCCACCGAGCGGGTCACCATCGACATTCCCGAAAGCTTCGTCGGCGCGGTCACCCAACTTCTGGGAGAACGCAAGGCCACCATGGTGAACATGGCGAACCACGGCACCGGCTGGGTTCGGCTCGACTACATAGTGCCAGCCCGCGGCCTCATTGGCTTGAGCACCGACTTCCTCACCGAGACCCAAGGCACCGGCCTGATGGCCAACGTGTTCGAGGGCTACACACCCTGGATGGGCGAGCTTCGCACCCGTCGCTCAGGCTCGATCGTCGCCGACCGAAGAGGCCCGGTCACCGGATACGCCGTGGCCGCCGTCCAGGAGCGGGCTTCGCTTTTCGTCTCTCCCGGCGATGAGGTGTACGAGGGCATGGTGATTGGCGAGAACCCCCGCCCCGAGGACATGGACGTCAACATCTGTCGGGAGAAGAAGCAGACCAACGTCCGTGCGGCGGCTTCCGACGACACCGTCCGCTTGACCCCGCCCCGCATCCTGTCGCTCGAGCAGTCCCTCGAGTTCATCGCCGACGACGAGTGCATCGAGGTCACCCCCCACTCCATCCGCATCCGCAAGACAGTCCTCGACGCCGGCACCCGCGCCCGCAACAAGAAGCGCCTCTCGCGCTAGCCGGGCAGCATTGCGACTGCTCTTCCGCTCAGTTGGCAGTCGCCGAGACCTGAGCCCGGGTGGTGGCGACGGTGCCGTAGAGCACGCCGACCAAAACGATGACGGCGCCGACGGCGGCGACGGGGCGGGGCAGTTCGTTGAAGAACGCGGCGGCCCAAATCGTGCCGGCCACCGTCTCGATGGGCGCGAACAGGGCCACGTCGGCCGCCAGGGAGTTAAGCACCACCGGACCGCGATGCCAACCAGGAACTACCGCGTTCGCCTCGTGGTGCTGACGGCCCCAGCTCAGCGATGTACGGACTAGCTATTGTGCGGATCGTCACCCGATCACCCAATCGGCGGGTGGTTGAAGGCTCGAAATTCACTCTACGCGCATATGCATCGGCACGATCCATGGTCCTACTGGTCGAAATGACTAGCTCCTTGACAGCTCGGGTAATTGCGACGTAGAAGAGACGTCGCCCTTCCGCTATGGCGTCTTGTATCTCAGCTGGGTCAGTCGACGTCACCGTAGGAAGAATTCCATCGACTGCTCCCACTATGTAAACGGTGTCGGCAGTCAGCCCTTTCGATTTGTGGAGGCTCATGATGCGAACAAAATTCGGATGCTGAGGGACATCGTCCTGAGTAACCGCTAAGACAACGTCATCCAGTACATCACCTGGTTTCTCTGCCACCCCTAGCGAGTCGAGGGCGATTCCGCGCAATTCGGCAAGTGTATCGTCATCAGCGGGGAAAAGTTCATCGACAAGATCTGACAACTCCAGTTTCCGAAGGCGCTCCACTCGGTGCATCGCTAGCCTGAAGCGTTCAACAAGCGCTGGAACCCGCAAACCATCAAGGTGTCTGCCAGCAGCCAAACGACTAAGAACATCCGAAGGCTCAAGGGCGTGTGAGTAACAGTACTCAAGAAGCCGCTGATAAGCGGAGGTTCGCCCCGATTGCTCTTCTAGGCCGACAAGCACACGCATTGCGGGCCGATCGGCCGCGTCTATTGCGAGGCGCAGTAGTGCCAGAGCTTCTCGACTTGCATCTGAATCGAGAATTTCCTCAGTAAAATATGAACGCACAGGAATGTTTAGGTCAATCACCCGATCACGAATTCGTTGGCCAAGCCTTCTCCAATTCGTTAGAACGAGAATATCGCCAGGCTCGATCCCTCGACGGTAGACGTCATCTGCAATGGCTGACGCGATCCCATCAACCTCCGACAAGTCATCCGGCCACTGAACAATAGATACTTCACCTTGCCGATTGGGAAAAAGCGGTTCGAGGGGTGGTTTGCTTCGACGTGGAGCCTGCTCGATGAGGGAATTCGCCATGTAGACAACATTCGCCGGAGATCTCCCGCAGACCGCAATGTCATGGGTCTCTACATCCGGTCTGGCGAGAAAGTTCCGAATTCCGAGAGGGTTGGCATATCGCACGCTGTAGATCGACTGATCGTCATCGCCAGCGACGCAAAGACTCTCCGCGTTTGTAGCCAGCACCTCCAATAGATCCTGTTCCAGAGCGTTGAGATCCTGATACTCGTCGATGACCAAATGGTCGAACGCATCGAGTTCCTCTGCGGCAGGGTTCGTGGACAAATAGCGTCGGGCGATCGGAACGACCTCACCAATCAACATCGCACGATGAATATTCAACCAGCGAATTACTTTCCGTTCGAAAGAGCGGTCCTCGTCTTCAAGGGCGACTCCTGGATGCTCAGTGGCCAGTCTTGCCCAACCAGCTAGTAGCGCCTCCAAGAGTTTCCGGCGATCATGGATCGTGCCAAAGCCTCCACCGATGTCGCGAAGCATCAGATCTTTCTCATGGTCCAAAAGAATCCTGGGATTCCTGCCAGATAGCGCAAGAATCGAGTCCCTCTGTAGGAGCCTGAGACAATAGGCATGAAGAGTTGTGGCGCGAACCTCTTCCGCACCCACGACCTCGAGTTCTGCCACCTTGTCACGAAGATCAGCAGCAGCAACTCTTGTGAATGAGATGAGAAGGACCCGATCGCCCGGTACGCCCTCTGTCAGCAATCTCGCGACGCGACGCATTAGCCCATACTTCGTCTTGCCGGTGCCTGGACCGGCCAAGACGCCGACTCTTGCCGCGCCGCTTGCAGCAATCCTGAGATGCGGGCCGTCTAAGTCGTCATCCCAAGCCACTGATGCCTCCCAATACGGCTTGTGCACTCATACTCATACTGTCTCCAACGCCAAAGCCCTCTGTTCAAGAGCGAGTTCGACGGCTCTGTCGCTGTTAACTTGACGACGGTCATTCTTGTCAGTAGTTCGGCGATAGTCGCCTCAGCCCATGACACTCAAGTTCTTGGAACACACCATGGAGCACGACCGTACCGCCGTTCTGAGCCCACGGTTCACAACCCTTTATCCAGGTCATGTATTTGCCCATGGGTCGATGATGTCGACTGCCATGCCCTCGAAATGCCGGATGTTGCGCGTCGCCACAGCCATGCCGCGAGAATGGGCGATCGCGGCGATCTGGCCGTCGGATTGGGAGACAGGACGTCCTGAGGCCCGACAGGAGGCTGCGATTCCTGCGTAGGCGCGAGCCGCATCACTGTCGAACGGCAGTACACGGCAGGCGAAGACCTCACGCAGCATCGCCTCAACCTCTGTTTCCAGTGCGTGTCGACGCTGTCCTACAGGCATTATGGCAATGCCATAGAGCAACTCTGCCTCACTCACAGCGGAGAGGAACAAGTTCGTTGCTGCACGATCGGCCACCCAAGCTTCAACTGCCGGATTCGGCAACGGGCGCATCAATTCAGAGACAACGTTGGTGTCGAGAACAATCACCGTGCCTACCTCATTCGAAACGAGGCGGATCTGGCATGGCCTCTCTTGGGGGCAACTCCAATTCCACCCCACCGAGATGGGCGAAGCGTTCGCGAATTGCAGCAGCAAGATTCGTGGGGCCCACGTTCTGCTCAACGGCGTCGCGCAAGATTAGACGGGCCTCTTCTTCCATCGACCGACCGTGACTGGCGGCCCGTATGCGAAGTCTGATCTTCACTTCATCGTCAAGATTGCGGATGGTGATGCTCGCCATATCCTGCCCTCAATCGCTTCCCACTACCATACCTTGCCAAAGTGATTGCACTGCAATCACTATTCCAGCTAGCCCGCAGATGCCGAAACCTGAGCCCGGGTGGTAGCGACGGTGCCGTAGAGCACGCCGACCAAAACGATGACGGCGCCGACCGACAGAGTTCCGCAGGGCCGCTGGAACGGGCCGAGGTAGAGCACGCCGACCAAAACGATGACGGCGCCGACAGCAGCGACGGGGCGGGGCAGTTCGTTGAAGAACGCGGCGGCCCAAATCGTGCCGGCCACCGTCTCGATGGGCGCGAACAGGGCCACGTCGGCCACCGGGGCGAATCGGGGCGCGTTGGACAGCGCCAGTCGGCCGAAGGGGTTGAACACCAGGCCCATGGCAGCGATCGACAGGTAGGCCCGAACATCCAGAGAGAGCGGCGATGCCGAGTACGCGAGGGCCACCACGGTCATCACGCCGCCGATGGAAAGCCCCACCAAGCGGCTCATGTCGGGATACCGGCGCCACATGGTCAGGCTCACCGAAAACCCCACAATGGCCAAAACGCCTAGCAAGTCGCCGGTGAGGGTGGGCTCGCCCACCGAACTCGACACAATCGCCCCTATTCCCGCCATGGTGATGGCTATGGCGATGGCCATTGACCGGGAGATGCGCTCCCTCAGCCATATCCAGGCGCACACCGCGGCCAGCAGCGGGACCGCGGCCACGATGGCCACCACGTTGGCCACCCGGGTCTGGGTGACGGCGATGACGAAGCAGAGCTGGCTGCCCCCGGTCAAGAAACCAATGACCAACTGCTGCCAGGGATGGCGGCGGAACGCCTCCAGCGGCCAGCAGCCGTCAATCCGATGGCTCAGCGCGGTGTAGAGGGGCACCGAGCAGCACGCCACCCAGAACGACACATCAATGGCGTCGGCTTCCGAGAGCCGGATCCACAGCGAGTCGGTGGACACCGACAGCATGCCCACCCCGGCGAGCAACCAGCCCAGCCGCCGACGATCACTGGACTGGGCGACATCCATTTGGTGGGCCGTAAGGGACTCGAACCCCTGACCCCCTGCGCGTCATGCAGGTGCTCTAGCCAACTGAGCTAACGGCCCGGAAAGGGTCAGGCTAGCAGGACCGCCGCTAAGTACGCCGATGCATATGTGGTAGACACCAGTACTACACCAGCAGTCGAATCACTCTTGGGGGCGAAGATGTCTGGCGATGCCACGACGGAGAAGTGCACGGTTGGCTTTGTCGCTCTCAATCGCTTCAATGCGATCGGGCTTGCCGCCATCGCCGGTTTCAACGCCCTTGGCATCGCGGCACTGGGCTTGTTGAACGCGATGGGCCTGGTGACGTTTGGCGCGGTCAACTCAATGGGCATCGTGACGGTGGGCGGCGTAAACGCAATCGGCCTGGTCACGCTGGGCGGGGTCAACTCAATCGGCATCGTGGCCATTGGCGGACTGAATGCCACCGGAATAGTCGCCATCGGCGGAGGCAACGTAACCAGCATGGTGTAGCTGCCACCTCTCCTGTGTTGTCCTGGGTGGCTAGCGCGTGAACGACCAGCGGCGTTTTCTAAGCCTCTCCGCAAGGCGAGATTTGCGCTGCCACCTAGCACGGTAGGACTCGCTCGGTGCGCGGAGGGTTATTGAGTCGGAGTACTGGTAGAGCACAGCACCAGCGAGGGTGAGGAGGATGACGTAGGCAGCGGAAAGAGCACCGAGGTCGCTCTCACGGGTGATGCCGAGCTCGGCAATAACAATCGAGAACTCTCCGTGGGCGATGAGGGCGGCCCCCGCACGGGCCCGGCCGGGCTTGCCGATGCCGGCTCGACCGGCTCCGATCCAGCCGGTGGCAGTCTTGGTGGCGATGGTGACAACGGCGATGACCACTGCGGCGACGGCGACATCGGGGAGGAGGCGAATGTCGACTTGCAGGCCAAAGAACACGAAGAAGACCGCGGCGAAGAGATTCCGCAGTGGCAACAGCAGTCCACGGGCATGCGAGACGATGTCGCCTGACAGCGCGACGCCAACGACAAAGGCTCCCACCGCCGTTGACAGGTTGAGGCGTCCGGCAATGCCGGCAAACAGAAGTGTGCCGCCGAGCAAGGTCAACAACAGTGCTTCGCTGGATTGGCTCAAGGCGATGGCGCTAAGCCGGTCGCCGAACACGTAGGCCGCACCGAGCACGCCAATTACGACGAGCAATGCGACAGTGACGGTGACGGTTGTGCTCAGCAGCGACCCGCCGAAGAGCACGCCCGACACAATGGGCAGATAGAGCACCATGGCAAGGTCTTCGATGACCAGCACGCTGAGCACCACCGATGTCTCGTGGTTGCCTATGCGGTCGAGGTCGGCGACGAGTTTGGCCACAATTCCCGACGACGAGATGTAGGTCACGCCGCCGAGCAGGACGGCAACGATCGGGTCGAATCCCAGCAACAGGCCGGCTATGAAACCAGGAGGGAAATTGAGGACCAGGTCGACGATCCCGACCAGCGTTGACCGTCGCACATTGTCGACCAGCTCGTGGGCTGAGAACTCGAGTCCCAGCATCAGCAGCATCAAAATGACGCCGATCTCGGCACCCACCTCGATGAACTCCGTGGACGCCGGCAACTCGACGAGGCCGCCGTCTCCGAGGGCCAGTCCCACCAGCAAGTACAGCGGAAGCGCAGGCAGGCCGATCCTTCGAGCCAGGCGAGCGACGATGGCCAAGACCAGCACCACCGCCCCGAGCTCGATCACAAACAGATCGCCAGCCGTATGCATGGGCTAGCCCAATTGAGTCAGCAGCTTGGTGGCGGCCTTCACCGCGGCCGGGACGCCGACTACCACTGCGGTGTCGCCGGGGTGGAGACGGTCGGTTCCCCCCGGGATGGGGATGGAACCCGAGTCGGTGACGAGCGCGACGACGCCCGCACCAGTTTGTGCCCTAAGCCCGGCCTCGGCGAGGGTGAGCCCGGCGAGAGACGACTTCGAGTCGATCTTCACCCAAGAGATCACGAGATCCTCGAGCCGGTGCACGGCGTCATCGAGATGCTCCAAGACCGGGTTGCCGCCCAGCAGCTCACCGAGGGTGTGCCCCTCCTCCTCGGTCAGCTCCACGCTCTCGCAGGCGCGATCAACATCCCGTTCGTCATAGACCACCAGATCGCGCCGGCCAGTCTGATGAACAACCACGCCGACGGAGCGGCCGGCGTTCGTGTCCAGGTCGAAGCGAACCCCCACACCGGGCAAATCAGTCTCGGTGGCCTTTCCCACTGGTCTCTCCTCACAGTCGTCGTCGAGGCGGCAACATCAATCTTGACAGAACTGCACAGCCAAAGGGGTCTGTCGTTAGCAGTACAGTACGAATCGGTCCACCCGGCGCCAGCGCCCGCAATACGGACCGATAGTGGCGAGAAGGGAGCCGTCCACATGAGCACCAGGCGGGTCGTCATCGTTGGCGGGGGTTTCGCTGGGCTCAGCGCCGCCTACGAGCTGAAGAAGCGGGGCTTCGCTCCCCTTTTGCTCGAGGCCAAGGACCGGGCGGGTGGACGCGGCATCGGCGAGAGGGTGGACGGGTTCTCGGTGGACAACGGCGCATTCGTATTCACCGCCACCTACGACACCGCATTCCGCATCTGCGAGGAGTTGGGACTGCCGCTGGTGGAGTCCCAGATGGTCTTCGGCCACCACCGCAACGGGCGATGGGTGACAACGACGCCCGAACAATCGTTCGGGAACTTCATACGGCAGCTGCCCGCGGCCCTAGCCATGGGGTTCCTCACGCCTTCAGGCCTGCGGGCGGGATCCAAGGTGATGCGGCAGATGTACCGCCAGAAGGAATACCTGAGCTTTGCCAGCGACAGCCGCCTGGCCGAGATCGACGACGACGAGACCTACGGCGATTACCTCGATCGGCACAAGGTGCCCGACAAGGTGCGGGTGTCCCTCAGCGGCCCCCTGAAAATGGTCCTGGGCGATGCCAAGCCCGCCAGCCAGGCGCTGATGCGGGCCTACATCGGAGAAACGGTGCTGAGCGGCGGCAAGGTGTACATGCCTGAACGGGGCATCGGCTCTTTGAGTGAGGCGCTAGCCGTTGCCTGCTCCGATGCGACTCGCGCGTCGGCCCCCGTCATGAGAATCGTTGTGGAAGACGGAGCTGCGACCGGCGTCGTCGTGGACGGCGAGACGATCGAGGCGGATGCGGTCATCTGCGCTGTCCCCGGTACGAAGGTCTCCCACCTCATCCCCGAATTGCCGGCGGAGACTCACACGGCGCTCAGCATGGTCAGCTACTCCACCGGCTGCCGTGTGGTCATAGGCCTCGACCACCCCCCGCTCCCTCCCGGCTGGCATGGCGCGATCTACCCCGAGGATGACGACACTCCGCTGTTGATGGACCGGACCACCCTCCTGCCGGCCTGCGCGCCTGCCGGCAAGAGCATCCTCGACCTGCTCATCGGGCTCGACCGTGCCAAAGAGCTCATCGGTCTCGACGACGATGAGGTAAAGCGCCAGATGCTGGGCGCCGTTCGCCGCAATGCCCCTCCCGGCTCCGCCCTTCCCGGCGACGACGAGGGCCTGTTCTACCGGGTATACCGCTGGGAAGAGGCCCTGTGCATGGGCAAGCCCGGGATGCTCCCCGAGATGGCGAAGATCCCCGGCCAGCTAGAGGGGAACATCGAAAACCTGTTCTTAGCTGGCGACTACATGGGCATCCCGTCAGTCAACGGTGCCCTCTCCAGCGGCCACCACACCGCTACCCGAGTGGCCGACATTCTGGCCTCCCGCACCACCTAGACAAGCCGACTGCCCAACTTCTCGACACCATCTCCGCTCAAATCGCGGAGGTCTTGCTGTGCCAGCCAGCGCCAGAAATGCACCCTCCTGGAACACCCTTTCTTAGCGAGTGCGTCGCCGGAGTGAAACCCGGAGGGGTTCGGGGTTCATCACTGGGCCTGTCAGATTTTCTGTGTAACCGGCCGTGATGTTTTTCATCGAATGTGGTCGGCGATCCTGTCGCCGTAGTGGACGGTCAGCGTGTTCAGTATGGCCTTCCAGCCGTTGGTCTTGCCGGTGAG
>MPNQ01000005.1 GCA_002239105.1 marine group bacterium Sva0996 bin134
CCGGCAGCCTCGTCCGCCGGCACCGCCGGCATATCCTGATCAGTCACAGACATGATCCTTCCCGGCCCGCAGCACCCGGCCGCGGACCCTCAGATCACGCCCGATACACAAAATTCCTGACAGACCCTCATCACTATGCTCGGTGCGTGCTATTCCGGGAATGAGACAAGGAATGACATGGCGGGGAGTAGCTTCGTTGGTGGGTCTCGCATTGGTTTGGTTGATGGGTTGGTGGGGTTGTTTGACGGGGTTGTGGATGTTCAGCGGCCGTGTTGGGTGTCGTTGGAGGCCCCGTCGGGTTGGGGCAAGACGCGTGTAGGACGGGAGTTTTATGCCCGTTTGGCGGCGCGGCAATCCGAGCCGGCGTATTGGCCCGCTCGGATTGATGATCTTGACCGCAAGGCGACATTTCCGGCGCACTTTGAGCGTCCGGGTGGGTCGTTGCCGGAATTCCTTTGGTGGGGGATTTCGTGCACTTCGCGTCTAGGCGTGCCGACGGACGCGCTGCGCGGCGATTTGGCGCAGTTGGAAAGGCACGGGTTGTACGTGGAGGCGGCGTGGCGAGCGTTGACGTCGGTGTGGGAGCGTTCTGGTCCCAAGCTGGCTGAAGCGCGGCAGATGGTGGCGAAAGAGGGCGCTCTCCACCTGATTTCGGAGGGGGCCTCAGAGATCGCAGGGGCCTTCTTGCCGGCGCTGGGCATTACCACTCGTCTGATTCGCTGGACTGCAAAGCAAGCCAAAGAAACCAAATCCAGGCACGGCGCGGTCAAATCGCCGACCGTGGTAGGAGTCGCCGAGGCCCCAGACATCGTTGAAGACGTTGTTGATTTGCTGCGCCGCATTTCGGGATCGGGGCTTCCAGTGGTGATCCTGGTGGAAGATGTCCATGGCGCTGACCGGCTGTTGCTGGAGTTACTGGGCAACTTGCTGCGCTGCAACACCCCGATTATGGCAATCACAACAGCATGGCCCGACCTTGTGGAGCGCAACTCGGCGCTCGCGGGGCTGATGGTTGTACACGAGGAGACTGGTCTGCTGCGCCGCGTGGGCTATGAGGCACCCGCAGGCGAGGGATTTCCAGCGGGCGCTGGCCTCACTGAGCTCGAATCCAATGCCCGCAGGCAGATCCTGCGGCAGATGTTTCCCCGAGTCAACGAGACAACCGAGCAGGAGCTGCTGGAGCGCTACGTGAACCCCCTGGCGCTAGAGTTGCTCGGGAACATCCCCAAATACAGAAAATACCGTGTCGGCGACGAGGAACTAGACATAGCGCCCGACGCGCTCGACAAGCTTTCTAGAGGGGTATTTGAGCTTTACCGGGAGATCTGGGAAGGACTGCCGGCAGGGGTGCGCCTCGCTTTGGCGGTAGCCCACATGATCTGCCCGGCGAACATAGACGACGACGTCGCCGCTGGCGAGGACCGCTGGGCGGACGCCACCCTACGCGAGGTTGTCGCCAACTTGGACTTGCCCGACAACGACGACGTCCGCAACGCATTGGACTCGGCACCAGACGCTTCGACATGGGTACGCGTCCTCGACGACTACCTGCTCGCCTTCGCCGAAGCGCCGCAGAAGGACATCGCCGGCAGTGAAGGCTCCGAGCTCCTCGAGGAGCAGATAGACGACGCCCGCACCCAGATTCTCAACGCGCTCGCCCATACCCTCGTGGATCGCGGCGCCGTCCAGTCACACACCGTCAACAGCGCCCGCACCATCCTCGCCCTGCATGCAGAGCAATACATCTCCGCACAAGACGACGTCGTCGGCCAAGCAATACTCCTGCTGCTCGACGACCTATCTGATAAGCCGCGGGAGCTTCCCGAACGACTCCGCCTCTTCGAGTACTTCAACAGCCTCGATGCCACCGGCATCTCTACCGCCACCGCTCTTGCCATCCGCGACCGCGGCGCAGCAGCCCTAGGCCAAGCAGGTCAACCCGCCCAAGCGCTCACTACCAGCCGACAACTCCTCGGTGACCGTCTGCTCTTGCTTGGCCCTGACCACCCCGACACTCTCGCTTCGCGAAGCACTCTCGCTGTATGGCTCGGTGAGAGCGGCCGGGTGGACGAGGCAATAACCGCATGCAGAGAGCTGCTAGCCGACCAGCAGCGCGTCCTCGGCACCGACCACCCCAACACACTCACGTCCCGAAACAACCTCGCTGTATGGCTGAGCAACAGCGGCCGAATCGACGAAGCCATCACCGCATACAGAGAGCTGCTAGCCGACCTGCAACGCGTCCTCGGCACCGACCACCCCAACACGCTCAACACCCGAAACAACCTCGCACTCTGCCTCGGTGACAGCGGCCGGTCCGACGAAGCCATCACCGCCTATGAAGGGGTGGTTGCCGACCAACAACGCGTCCTCGGACCCGACCACCCCAACACGCTCACCGCGCGAAATAACCTCGCACTCTGCCTCGGCAACAGCGGCCGGGTGGACGAAGCCGTCGCTGTCTTTGAAGGTGTGGTCGCCGACCAACAACGCGTCCTCGGACCCGACCACCCCAACACCCTCAACACCCGAAACAACCTCGCACTCTGGCTCGGCAACAGCGGGCGGATAGACGAAGCCATCACCGCATACACGGGACTACTGGCCGACCAACAACGCGTCCTCGGACCCGACCACCCCAACACCCTCACTGTGCGTCACAACCTCGCGGACCTTCTCGGCGAAAGCGGCCAAGTAGACGAAGCGGTCACCGCATACGCAGGACTGCTTACCGACCAACAACGCGTCCTCGGACCCGACCACCCCAACACCCTCAACACCCGAGACGCCCTCGCATTCTGGCTCATCGAGAGTGGCCGACAGGAGCGTGCCGGCGAATAGTGAACTTCACCGAGTACTACCCGCGGAAGGGATTCCTGGAGACCCATCGCGCCACCGATGCCGGCTACCAGAGCGTCTGCTACTCACGCTTCCTCGATCCCCAACAGACATAGCGCGACCTGCGATTTTCCTCTAGAGAAGTGTTCGAGTAGCTATGACGCCCCAACTTCGATCCACAGTCGACAGTGGTCGCTGCTCCCCCACTCCTCTGGAGAGTTCATAGCTCTAACTGTGATCTCTTGGTGGAAGCCGTGGGAGGCAAACGCATAGTCAAGCTGGTTCTTGGCGGTTTCCGGGGACTTGCCAGCATTACGAAAGGTGGGCACGTTCAAGGTGTCCGCCGGCAAGCCTTGTGGGGTCAGCTCGGCCTGCCTGCCATCCGGGAACTGAGGGCCAAGGAACTCCAATCCGAGCGCAGCCATCCTGTCGAAGACAGTGCGTTCGCGTGTCGGAAGCGCCAGACGGTTGTCTTCGGTGGCTCCGTAGATCATGTTGAGATCGCCCGCGGCCAGAATCCGGTGGGTGCCGGGGTCTTTGTGGCCGATGAAGGCCGACAGGTCAGTGATGATCCGGTGCGCCGACCCGTCGGAGTGGCCGACACGCCAGTTCGTGTTGGTTGAACCGTGCGGCTTTAGCCAGCGCGCGTACATCGACACCGCAATGAACGGCTCTCCATCGTGCGGAGTGACACGCGCGGCGGCGATTGTGCCGATTCCGCTGACTGCCATCTCATCCTCTGCTGGCTCGCTTATCGGACCGACCTGTTTGAACCACTCGATCCCAACCCGGTCTGACAGCTTCACCACCATCGGCCACCGGTCGAACAGGCGATCCCAGCGGCCCGAGTGCCAATCCGAGTTCCAAACGTGCGAATCCCAATGCTCCCTGGCACCCACGGAAAACTTGCCAGCAACATGATCCGGTACCTGACCAGCCTCTTGCAGCAATGCGACATCGGCATCCATCGCCACCAGCTCGTCCCACGGCGCCTGGCGATTTGCGATGTTCCAGCAGACAACCCTCGTAACCAACCCAACCCCCAAAGGAAAACCTCAACGGAGGGTAATCTACCAGTTACATGGGCTCAGGTAATGTCTCCGTTTCCTTGGTGGCCCGAAGGGGCTTCAACTTACAGGGAGGTACAACAAGGTGTAGTGCCCATGGAGGTTGTTAGATCCTGTAGGGATTGACCTCTCCGGCAATTCAATTCGCCAGCCATGAAATCGCTGCGACCGATGATACGGGTGGGGCAATGATGGTTCGGTGGGTTCTATTGAGGAGCTAGTGGCCGCGGTGGATGCCGCGTTCGTCGAGACGGGACGAGGGCTGTCCAGGTGGCGGGACCCTCACCCCAACCGCATGCCCTTGGACGAGGAGTATTCCCGGGTTACGAATCCGCAAAGGTGGAAGATCTTGGCCGCCCGGTCCGAGGCCTGGTTCGAAGCGCTGGGCGCCGCGGGCCTAGCCGAGATAGAGGCAGAAGCAGAAGTGGCCTGGCAGGAGCCGCCCAGATTCCCCGCGGCCCGCACCATTAGGGCTGTGCCGCTGGCTCCAGGCGCAATCCCCCTAGTTGTGGCAATGACCGGCTTCGAAGGAGTTGAATGGCCTGCTGTCGCAATAGGCGCTGGCAACCCTGCCGACGTTTTGGAAGTGGTGCCCGACTGCGCATGCGATGCATGCGACTCTGGATCCCAAGACGCCCTCAACGTACTTGACGAATACGTCATCTGCGTGGTGACTGGCACCTACCGCAAGCTCAGGCGAGGCAGACGGGAGATCACCGTCTACTCAAAGGACCGAATGAGCTGGTCGGGTTTCGATAAGCGACGGGTGAGCCTTGGGAGATTCGTCAGGGGGCGGCTTACGACCAGCCAGGGCATCCCAGATGGCCGTCCCGGGCGTCTCCGCCTCCGGAGATTCGTCGGTGGCCGGTTCACGGCCAGCCCGACAACGATCACAGACGACTACTACACCACCACCAACGACAGCACCCGCCAACTCAAGTTCAGAAGGCTCGACACCCTTCGCAGAGCCATCACCAACAAGTTGCGCCGCGGCGGCAACCGCCGCAACGAGCGCAAGAAGACAGAGAAGATCCTGGCGCGCCCCAAGAGATGGAACCAGATCCACGGATCATCCTGGTTGAGTGGCAACGGCCAGCAATGACAACTCTCCCAAAGCGGCCCCGAACTTCACCGGGTGTCGCGCAGGCGACCTGAAACCCGGGGAGGTTCAGCTCTCCGCTTGCCGGGTCGGGGAGGCAGATCTCAGTCGTCGCCTGAAGAGTCCGACGCGAGAAGTGCATCGATCACGTCGAGGTCGCTCACCGCGAGCACGGCCCTCTTGAACTGATGGTCGATCAGGTCCAGCACCAGTAGGGGAAGTTCCGGCCCACTGGCAGCTGTGACCCAGAATTGCTGGCCGACCACATCGCGGCCGAGATGGATACCGACTCGACGCCTGCCCGAACGGCGCTCGCCGGCATGAGTTCCGATCCCCAGTTGGCGGTGGTCTATGCGGGACTCAAGCTCATGCCTAGGGATGACAGCCGCTCGGGCGATGTTGGCCCGGTCGATCTCAACGATGCGCCGGAACATATACATGCGGTCCCAACCAGAGAGCACAACCCGAAGAGTGCGACCCGTCCACTCAAACCGGAAGGCCATAGCAACAACAGTAACTCTCCGCCTGCGCAAGACCCGGTGAGGTTCACATGGCCTCCCAGGCTGTCAACGTGGTCATCAGCGGCGACGACGACGCCAGACCGTGAGGGGCGTCGAGCAGACCGCCCAAAGCAGCGTGACCCAAGAGACCTCAAAGAGGAGCAGGCTCGAAATCGCGTACTGGGTCGCAGGGATAGCCAGCGCTGCGGTAGCCGTAGCGACACTTATCTACTTCTTGGCTTGAACCGGCCATCAATGAGGCCGACTGGCCAAGCAGCCCCTTTGGGCTTCGTTTAGGAGGCAGGCTGGCCCTCTGTCTGCCGCGGTATACCTCCAGTGGCTACGCTGAACCGATGTCTCGCGAGCGCAACCCACGGGAAGTGCCCGAGCGCAGCTTTGACCCCTCCGAGGGCATCGCCGCCGGAGTGCTCAACCGACCGCCGAAGCAGGATTGGCGGTCGGTGGAAGACCACGCTGGCCAGCAGCCCCAACCCGCCGAATAAGCCATGTTCCGCCGTTGGGTGGCCAGGATGAACGAGAGCATGGTCGGACCGCGGCGGTGGAAATGCTGGCACGGCGTCGTTGCGAACTTCGCCTTCGCCGCTGTCTGTGTCGCCGTCGCCCTCCAAACGTGGCACGACCCGCTTGTCGCCTACGGAGCGGTCATCTATGCAGCGGTTACGGTGTTCGTCGGCGGCTGGGGTTTGATTATGGGAATCCCCGCCCAGTACAAGCACTCCGATCCCGTCACGAACAATAAATTCCCGTCACAAGAGCATTAACGCCAACAGCCACGTCGAGCAGCCTGCGACTAGATCAGCGGTGGGTGGGATTGGGTGTAGGCCGGATGAGGACCGTTGTTCAGCCTTCAGTCCAGATAGTCTCCGATGTTCCGCAAGATTTGCAGTCGCGGAAATACGTCGTCTTGTCCTTGCGGACTCGGACTCCGTTGTCTCGCCCTTTGCTGGCTCCGCAGGAGGAGCACACCACGGGCATCTTCGTGTTCTTCCCGCACGCCCCGCACTTCCAGTAGTAGCCGTATTTCCCCCATTGGGCGGCGAGGTCTTTGGAGCCACATTCCTTGCAGGCCGCGCTCCGGGAGCGCCGGGCACCGGCTGGCTTGTTGCGGGGCCTCTTGTGGTCTTGTCTGGGAACAGCTTTCTTGGGCCGGGATGGCGGAGCGCCAGTGCGGCCCACATGGTGAGCAGCGAGAAACTTGGCCACCCTCTTTGGCTCCCCCTCCACCATGCTCCACATGCCGTAGTCGCCGCCCGCACGCTTGCGGTGGGCCTTCAGCTCTTGGCTGATCTTGTCGGGGACGACATCGGCTTTGGCCACGAACACCCGGAACGGATCGCGCGGCTCCTCCCAGCCGCCGACCCTCTTGATCCTCCCCTTGTCAGACACAGCGATAATCAACTGGATCGGCGCGTTCTTGAAACCCCGCTGATCGCTTCCTGTGGCGACCTTGGCGATGGTGCGAAACCCGTAAGCGTGCTTGCCGAGCATTTCCTCCCTGCGGCTTTGCAGAAACACCCGCAGGAAATCCGACTGCCGCTTCGCCTGCCGGATCGGCGAGGGCATCCCCGATTCTTTCCGCCCGTGAACGCGAGTCCACTCGTCGCCGCCCGAGCCGTCAGACCTAACCCGCACCTCCCCGGCGACCGACTTGCTCTCGACAATGAACAGCCCCCAGCGATGCACGACGAGATGGTCGATCTGGCACACCCCAGGGGACCCGTCTTGCTCCGGCTGGTCCCGGTCTTCGAGCCGCAGGTCGTGAAGCACAAAGACCTCCTCATCGTCCCTGAAGTCCCGATGCAGATAGTGGGCCATCTGCTTCTCGGCATCGGCACCCGCTCTCAGGCGGCGATCCTTGGGAATCGCCGCCTGCTCAAAGGGCTTTACGATCACCCTGAAGTACTTTCCCTGCACATCGGATGGGAGGCTATCCACCCACGTTCCCATCGCTGCAAACTCTCCTGGCTGCGCCGCTTCAGTTCCTACCACCACTCCGGGTAGTAGGCCCGCGCCCACCGATCACCGCCATTGGACTCTACCGCGGCCTTGTGACCCTGCCGGGGTGTGATCTGAGTACAGTGCGGCCTATGAGCTGGGCAAACAAAGGAACTCCTGACAGCCGACCCGCCCGAAAACGGCCACAGAATTGTCAGTCCGCAGGAGCAGGAGTCTGCGACACCCGGCCTCGGTCTCAAGCCTCCGAAGGCCGCACGGCCACCAGTACCCCCGTTTAGAGGGCAGCTTTCGTACCCACGGCGGGGCGGACCAGGCCGGCTCTACGGACACCCAGAATTGTCACCCCTGAACCTCCCCGGGTTTCACGCAGGCTGTTTGGGCTGGACTACGACCCGGTCGTTCAGGGCTGCTTGGACTGTGGTCGGTGCCGGATGTGTAGGGTGGCCGGGGTTTGTGCCTACAGCGCAGGCCAGATCGAAAGCGAGGTGGGCTATGGCTGAGACCGAGTTTGAGCGGGCGCGATTGATACCTGTGGCTGGGATCAAGGGGGCGAAAGAGGCTGAGGACCGGGCGACTTCCGCGTTGCTGTCAGTGATGAGCGTGGTCCCGTCGTTTAGCCGGGCGCTGCTTGTCCCCCTGGGGAGCACGTCTGCAAAGAAGGCACAGATTTCCACGTTCGTCAAGCCTGGCTACCGGACAGGCGACGGCCGCCTCGTCATCCCCGACGGGCTGATCCGTGTGGTGGTGGGCCAGAGGGTCGCGTTCGAGGCCCTTGTTGAGGTTAAGACCGGGATGAACAAGCTCAACGCAGACCAGTTGAACGAATACCTGGATGTAGCCCGAGGGGAGGGCATCGACTGCGTCATCACAATTTCGAATGAGATCGCGCCATCTCCTGGGGTCCACCCCACTGACGGGCTGAGGGTAAGGTCCAATTCAAAGACGCAAGTCCATCATCTGTCGTGGTCGCTGATTTTGGCTGAGGCTGTCAAAGAGCACACGCATCGCGGAGTTGACGACCCCGAGCAGGCTTGGATCGTCGATGAGCTCATTCGCTATTTGAACCATGAGAAATCAGGGGTGGTGGACTTTTCGGACATGGGCGACAACTGGGCGGCCGTACTCGAAGCAGCGACCGACGGCAGCCTGTCGCGCCGAAGCCCCGAAGCCGCCGAGATCTGCCAACGGTGGGACCAACTGCTGAGATTCGCCACATTGAAGTTGGGAGCTGAGATCGGCGCCGACGTCACCGAGTTCATCCCACGTGCTCACCGCCAGAACCCGCAGGCACGCAACAAGGAATTCGTGGCTTCGCTGTGCTCAGAAGGCTCCCTGTCCGGGGTTCTGCGTGTCCCAGACGGAGCCGCCGACCTGTCTGTTTCGGTGGACCTAAGGGCCCGCAAGATCGCGGTCAGCACCCAGCTAGCGGCCCCCGACGGCCGGACTCCGAGGGCTGCCGTAGTCTGGCTCGTCAAACAGATGAAAGACGCGCCCGGCACCGTCCTCATTGACGTCTATCAGAAATCTGGGCGCATCCCCGTCACCGCATCCCTGGAACAACTGCGAGAAGACCCCAAGAAAGGTCTGCCCGAATCAAAGCAACCACCGAATAAGTTCATCGTCCGCCAGCAAACCAAAATGGGCACAGGCCGCCGCTCCACCCGCAAGAAGGGTTTCATCGACTCAGTCGTCGACGCGGTGATCGAGTTCTACGCCAACGTGTTCCAAGACCTTCAGGCATTCGTCCCGCGCGCCCCGTCACTGGAACGCCACAACAAGACAGAAATGAGGACGAGCAGCACAAGCGGCCAGAATGAACCGGTTGGTGCTTTCAGCGGCAGGCAAGAACCTTCCCCGGACTGATATCAGCCATCGAGGCAATCGGCCGGACACAAACCCCAATACCCCCGCACAGCCGGACAAAGACCCCCACGTATGGTCCAACCGGCCATCCGACGAGACGCAATTGGCGATCCCCCCTTGGAGCGCCGGACGGGATTTGAACCCGTGAATCATGGCTTTGCAGGCCACTCCCTTAGTCCACTCGGGCACCGACGCGTGCCTGGCTGCCGGAGCAGCCAGCCCTGACAGTGTATGGGATCGGCCCGGTGGGACCACACAGGGGTTTAGGGTTTCGGGCATGGCTGACGGTGGGACCCGCTCTCCTTTGGAGCTGCTCGACGTGATGGGGATCGTTGAGGCCGAAGCGGGGCCGGAGCTTCGGCACTTGGAGGTGTACTGCCCTGATGGGCTCTTGACCTTGCTGTGGCACGGGCCGGCCGACGCTACCGATGTAGTGGTGACATTGGGCGGGGCTATCGGGGGGCTGTTGGGGCCGGCCCGGGCGCTGTATCTGCGGCTGGGTGAGAACTTGGCCGCAGACGGCATTGCGGTGATCCGGGTGCACTACCGGCGGCCGGGGATCATCGAGCGCTCCTTGTTGGATGCGGCCGCGGCGGCCGACTTGGCCGCTCGGGAGCAGGCCCGGCGGTTCATATTCATGGGGCACTCATTCGGAGGGGCGGTGGCGGTGCAGGCCGGGATCGCTCTGGGAGAACACACGGCGGGGGTGGTGGGGCTGGCCACCCAGTCGGCTGGGTGCGAGAACGCGGCGGCGCTGGGGGG
The DNA here is from genome assembly GCA_002239105.1 of marine group bacterium Sva0996 bin134. Classification (GTDB taxonomy): domain Bacteria; phylum Actinomycetota; class Acidimicrobiia; order Acidimicrobiales; family Bin134; genus Poriferisocius. The sequence goes on from MPNQ01000005.1 coordinate 10,107, forward strand.
CACTCCCCTGCTGTTGATGCACGGCGGGATGGACCAGATCTTGCCGGTACACGCCAGTGAGGCGGTGCGGGCACTGGCGGGGGGTGGCGAGCTGATCGTGTACCCCGAGGCCGATCACGGGCTGGCCTCGGTGGCCGATGAGATCGCCGCTACGCTCGCCGACTGGATACCGGCTCGGTTCGCCGAGCACGCCAACCAATAGAGGAGCCACCGCATGGGAGCAGCTGAGGACGCCCTGATCGGGCCCGACGACGACAACTTCCATCCCCCGTCGAATGATCCGTGGGAAACCGAGACCTGCTGGTACGCCTTCTGCGTCCCCGAGCGCAACATGATGGGCTACCTGTACACCTGGATCCGCCCCAACTTGGGCATCGCCGGGGGCGGGGCCATGGTGTGGGACGACACCGCGCATCTGCCGTGGGAGGTGCCGTTCTTCGACTACAACCACAGCATCCCGCTGCCCGACGGGCTCGACCTGCGAGATGCAGTGCTGCCCACCGGGATGCGGGTGAAGGTGATCGAGCCGCTCACCAGCTACGAGCTGGGCTACCGCTACCGCCGGGGCGACATGTTCGAGGCCGAACTGCGCTTCGACGCCCTCACCCCGCCCCATGTGTTCACCCGGGGCGGGCCGCCGTTCACCATCGCCAGCCACATCGACCAGCCCGGCCGGGTCACCGGGAGCTTCCGCCTCCATGGCGAAGAAATCCCCGTGGACTGCTTCGCCATGCGGGATCGGTCGTGGGGGCCCCGCAGCGACCTGCGGGGCTTCCGCATCGGCTACTCATTCGCCACCGCGTCGGGCCAGAGCGCCTTTTTGTGCTATTCGCTGCCCTCTGAAGACAGCGACCCGATCAACGCCGGCTACTACCTGCGCGACGGGGTGCGGGCCGACATCGTCAGCGGCCAGCGCCGGGTGGAGCGCGATCCCGAGCACGGCTACGCCACCGCATTCGAGATAGAGGCCACCGACGAGCTGGGCCGGGAGCTTCGGGCAGTGGGCACCCCGGTGAGCCGCATCATCTTCAACCCCTACCCCAAGATGCTTACCTGGGTGAGCACCACAGCCTGGGACTTCGACGGCAACACCGGCTGGGGCGAGGACCAGGACTGCTGGCGTCCCGACCAGTGGTCCCGCTACCGCCGCAGCCTGCGTTAGTAGTCTCTGCGCCATGTTCACCTGCCGCTTCGAGCTGAGAGTCCCCCCGTTCGCCGATGTGACCCACGCCCAACTGCATCGCGAGTACCTGGACATGGTGTCGTGGTGCGATGACAACGGCATCGCCACCGTCATCGTGTCGGAGCACCACGGGGCCGACGACGGGTTCATGGCCTCCCCGCTGGTACTGGCCAGCGCGGCATTGGCCCGAACCGACAACATCATGGTGGCCATCTCGGCGCTGCTGCTGCCGTTCCACGACCCCATCCGCATAGCCGAAGACATCGCGGCCATCGATTTGATGGCGCCGGGGCGTTTGTCGGTGACCATGGGGGTGGCCTACCGGGAGTTCGAGTTCGACATGTTCGGCAAAGACCGCACCCGCCGGGGGCGCGACACCGAGGAGGCCATCAAACTCATCTTGAAGTGCTGGTCGGGCGAGCCGTTCGAGCATGAGGGACGCACCATCTGGGTCACTCCCAAGCCGGTCACCGAGCCTCATCCGGTGCTGATGGTGGGCGGGTCGGTGCGGGCCTCGGCCCTGCGGGCGGCCCGGCTGGGCCTGCCCTTCTCCCCGTCCACCCCCGACCAGTCGCTGGCCGACCTCTACTACGAAGAAGCAGCCCGGTTGGGTTATGAGACCCCGTTCGCCATCGTGCCCGACGGCCCGTCGATGGTGATGGTCACCGAAGACCCTGAGCGCACCTGGGCGGCCATTGAGCGCCACGCCCTGTATGACGCCGGGCTGTACAGCAGTTGGCAGTACGACGACCACCACAACCTCACCGCAGTCGATGCCGACGACGTGGCCGGGCTGGCCGCCAGCGGGCAGTGGGATGTGCTCACCCCCGAGCAGTGCGCGCAGTTGGTGAGGGACAAGGGCAGCGCCATGCTGCATCCGCTGGTGGGCGGCATCGACCCGGCCATCGGCTGGGAGAGCCTGGAGCTGACCAAGAACAAGGTCATGCCCTTGCTGGCTGCCGATGGGTGACGGCCATGGGTGAGGCTGGCGAGCGCCTGTTGAGCTCGGAGGAGCTGGCCAAGCTCAGCCAGCCGCCCCGGGCCGATCTGGTCGACGCGCTAATCGACGGATCCGACGCTGCCATAGAGGTGTTTCGGCGCATCGACCGGGCCTACCGGAACTTCATAGACGGGTTTGGCGCGTGGATAGCCACCACCCAGCGTTTCGTGGCCGACAACTACGGCATCGACGGTTTGGCGCAAGTGGGCTCGGCCGACGAAGCCTACCGATCGGCGCTACTCCACAGGCTGACCGACGAGGACGTTGCCGGACGGCACCAGCCCGTCCGAGCAGACAACATTGAGGAGCTCATCAACGATGGCGACCACGAGGCCGCCATGGCCGGTTTCGACGCTTTGGAGGCTAGCTACCGCCGAATCCACGACGTGGAGCGTGACCGGGTGGCGTCGGTGCTGTCGCAGGTGTACCGGGCCTGGGGACCCGACGTGCTGGAGGCGTGCATCCGCTTCGCCGGCGAGCAGACGCTGTTGGGGTGGATGCCCCACGATGTGGTCCGTCCCGCCGAGGTGCGGGTGCGGCAGTGGGCCGGCATGCAGAAGGGCAACTTCGCCGACATAACGGTGACCGAGACCGACGACGCCTTCATAATCACCCTGCACCCGTGCGGCACCTGCGGACGCCAGGTGTCCGACGGCTGCTACGGGGAAAACCTGGACTTGGCTGTGGTGGCCGAGGACCACCCTCTTACCTTTGGCACCGGTCCCGCACCCATCTACCGCACCCACGTGGCGGTGATGCACTACTTGATCCCCATAGAGCGCACCGGGGTGCCCTGGCCGGTGATCCAGTGCCCCAAGGGGATGGACGCGGAGCCCTGCCGGGTGATGCTGTTCAAAGACCCAGAGGCCACACCGCCAGAGGCCTACGGGTTCGCGACGAGCTGATCAGCGCAAACGCTTTGGAGTCAACCCAAACCTGGAGCGGATGACCGGGCTCGAACCGGCGACCTACACCTTGGCAAGGTGTCGCTCTACCAACTGAGCTACATCCGCAGGGCTGCCAATCATAGCAAGGGGCTACCGGGACACCCATAGCAATAGGTCGGGGGATGAGATCAGCCGGAGGCTGCTTCCAGCAGGGCCGCAGCCCGGTCGCCCAAGTCCACGGCTTGGGCAATCTCACGAGCGGCAGCACTCATCTTCACCAGGGTCTTGGCCAGAACCTCGGCCATGTGGTCGTCACCCAGCTTGTCGGCCAAGGCGTCGAGTTGGGTCTGGAGGAACACCAGGCACAGAGCGTCCTCGTGGGTCTGCACCCGGGGGTCGGTACCCAAGCCTTGCTTGGCCACGATGGCCGACACTTCGGCGGCAAATGCGCCGTCATAGCCCGCCCCAGTCACGATGTCGGCCACCTCGGCGGCGTGGCGCTTGCCTTGGGCGGCCCGCCATCGCAGATAGCCGGCCCGGCCCTCGGGGTAGTCGGATCGAGCCAGAGCCCAGCGCCGTAGGTGGTGGGCTCGGGCGGCCACCAGTTGGACATCGTCGGCCTCGGGGTCGAGGCGCCGCACCCACTCGGTCATCAGCTCGGCGTGGGCCTGCTCCTTGGGCCGGGCCACGCCGTTCACCACGATGGTGTGGGGATCATCGGCATTGGCCGCATCGACGGCCGCCAAGGCGGCGTTCAGCTGCCGATTCGGGGCCGCGGCGTCGAAGCCCATATTCACTGATCAGGAATCGGCCGGCGGGCGCAGGTCCACCCGCAACACCAGAAAGCCGTCCTCGATGGCGGCGGTGGCGTCGCCGATGATGGCGAAGTCTTGGAAATCTTCCTGGGCCCGGCGGATGAACAGAGTGCGCTCCTCGCCGCCCACCGGCGGCAGCGGGCGACTTCTCACCGCCTCGGCTCGCTCCCGAAACCGGGTGATCATTGCCTCCACGTCCAGTTCGTCGGCCATCAAGCGAGCGTATCTTCTGGCTCGGCATTGTCCGGCGAATCACGGCGGCCCGAGGTCGAATTGTCGCCGGTTCGCACCCAGTAGACGAAGGTCCCCAAAAGGGCCACCGCGGCCACCGCGATCAAAAGGGCCATCACCAGCCGTACCTCGTCGTCGGAATCCGACGGCGATGGAGCTTCGATCGGCTGCTCTTGGGCGATCGGATCGGACGGCCCCGACGCCCCCGCCACTGATCCCCACGCGGCGGTCCCCCACAACAGCACCAAGATCAACCCCCCAACCGGCAACCATTTCGCAGACCGACCACGAGCACGCACGTTTTCCAGTCTCGCGCGGCGTACCGCCTCGACGGGTTCAGTCACCGCTGGTGCTGGGGGCACGAGTAGGTGGTGCGGCCGCCAATGGTTCGGCGATCCAGCAGCTCCCCGTCTCGGGGGCACGATCCGCCCCGAACCCGGGCCAAGTGGAGGTCGCCAGTGTGAGAGCCTCCCCGGTCGGCCAGCTCTTCCACTGTGGACACAATTACCTCGGCCAGCTCAGCCACCTCGGGCTCGCTCAACAGTCCCGCCTCCCGGGCCGGGTCCAGGCCCGTTCGCCACAAGATTTCGTCCACCAGCAGGTTGCCCAGCCCAGCCACCCGGCGCTGGTCGAGCAATCTGGCCTTCAGCGGAGCACGACTGCCCTCCAGAGCAGACCAAAACTCGTCTGGGGTCAGTTCGAAGGCGTCGGGGCCGAGGCGGGTTTCGTCGGGATTCAGCTCCACCCCGCCCAAGCGCCGGGGGTCGATGATGGCCAGGGTCCCCTGGGCGGCAAAGCCCAACCCGAACCGGCGCCATTCGGGCTGGTTCCGCCCGCTGGAGTACTCCAGCTTCTCAACGACCGCGTGGTCGTCCACCACCAACCTCCCGGTCATGCCGAACCGCAGGCCCAGAACCGCGCTTGGCGAGCCGTCTGGGTACCCGAAGTCCATCATCAGGAGCTTGCCGATCCTGCGCACCCCTACGACGGCTCGGCCGTCCAACGCCAGCCTCAGCGCTACGGCATCGGCGCCCCCCTTGATGAACCAGTCATCGGGAGCATCAACGAGCGAGACTGTGCGGCCCACGGTGGCGGCCGCGGCCCGGCGGTAGTACTCGACCTCGATGATCTCAGGCAGTGAAATCGACCTCTATGCCTCTGACGATCTCAGGGCGTGGCTTTGTCGGCGGCGTGCATTAGGTCGGCGACCACATCGTCGCTGTGCTCTAAGCCCACCGAGACCCGGATGGTGCCCGGTCCAATGCCCGATGCCTCCAACTCCTGGGGGGTCAGGCCGGCGTGGGTGGTGGACGCCGAGTGGGTGACCAGGGTTTCGGGGCCGCCCAGCGACGTGGCGATCTGGGCCAGCTTCACTGCTTCGACGAACCTCTCCCCCGCCTCATGCCCCCCGGCTAGGTCGAAGGCCAAGAGCCCGCCGAACATCCGCATCTGCCGGGTAGCCAGATCGTGCTGGGGATGGGTGGCCAGGCCGGGATAGCGCACCGACTCCACGCCGGGATGATCCGCCAGTGCTTCGGCCAGCTGTTGGGCGGTGGCGCTCTGGCGCTCGAGGCGGACCCCCAGGGTGCGCAGGCCCCGAAGGCCGTTCATGGCGTCGAACGGGGCGGCGTTGGCCCCCTGCAAGATGGCGAACCCCCAAAGCGAGGCGATCAAATCGGCGCTGCCCGACACCACTCCCAAGGTGGCGTCGTTGTGGCCGCCGAGGCCTTTGGTGGCCGAGTGCAGGCTCAGATCCACCCCGTAGTCCAGCGGCCGGGTGATGCTGGGCGGGGCGAAGGTGGAGTCCACTGCGGTCAGCGGGCCGACGATGGTGCCCAGTTCCTCTAGATCGACCAAATCCAGGCGGGGGTTGGCCGGGGTCTCGGCGAACACCAGCATGGTCCGGCCCGGACGCACTGCGGCTTGGAACGCCCCCGGCTCGGTGCCGTCCACAAAGGTCACGTCGATCCCGAAGCGAGGGCACACCGCTTGGAGCAAGAACTGGGTGCCGGAGTAGAGCTGGCGCTGGGCGACGATGTGGTCGCCCGCCGAGCACAGGCCCAGGATCACGCAGCTAACCGCGCCCATTCCCGACGCGAAGGCCCGGGAGGCCTCCGCCCCCTCAAGCTCGGCCATGGCATCCTCGAAGGCCGCCACCGTGGGGTTGCCGTTGCGGGTGTAGTAGTGGCTCTCGGTGGGATCCAGCGCCATGCGCCGGCCGACCTCTAACGACGGGATGCGAAAAGTGGTGGTGGGGTGAAGTGAAGGGGCCAGCTCGGCCCCGCCTGAACGTCGGCCGGCCAATACGGCCACCGTGTCCGGATGGGAGAACGCGGCCGGGTCGGGGGCGGCTACCGTCTCCCTGCTGACACCGTCATCGTCCCTGCCGGTGTCAGGCGACACTGCTTCCCACCTTCTCCAGGAAGTCCTTGATGGCCTGGCCCACCGCCTCAACTTCGAGCAGGAAACCGTCGTGGCCGTGGGGACTGTCCACCACGGTGTACACGCATCGCCCGCCGGCAGCCACTACCGCGTCGTGCAACTCCACCTGCTGGCGGGGCGGGTACAGCGTGTCGCTGGTGATGCTCAGCGACAGCACCGGTGAAGTTATCCGGGCGGCGGCCGCGGCGATGCCGCCCCGGTCGCGGCCGATGTCGTGCAGGTCCATCACCCGGTTGAGCACCAGGTAGGTGTTGGCGTCGAACCGGCGGACCAGCTTCTCCCCGTGGTAGTCGAGGTACGACTCCACCTGGAAGCGGTCCCAGGCCCCGTACACCGAGTGGATGTCGAACAGTTCCCGCCCGAAGCGGTCTTCGAACACCTCGTCGGACCGGTAGGTGATCTGGGCCAGCGACCGGGCAATGGCCAGCCCCACATGGGGTCCCTGTCCGAGCGGGTTGTCGTAATAGTCGCCGCCTCGCCAGTTGGGGTCCAGCGCCAAGGCCGTCCGCCCCACCGCCGACCAACCGATCTGCTGGGCACTGGCCGCCATGCACCCGGCCAAAGAGCACACCGAACTCACCCGGTCGGGGAACATCACGCCCCACTCCAGAGCCTGCATGGCCCCCATCGATCCCCCGACCACCGTCAGCCACCGCTTGACGCCCAGATGGTCGGCCAACCGGCGCTGGGTACGCACTATGTCGCGCACCGTCACCGTGGGGAACGACGAGCCATAGGGCTGGTGGGTGTCGGGGTTGGGCGATGCCGGTCCGGTGCTGCCCTGACACCCGCCCAGCACGTTGGCGCACACCACATACAGCTCATTGGTGTCCAGGGCTTTGCCCGGGCCGATCATCTCTCCCCACCACCCGGGGGTGGGGTGGCCGTGACCGGCGTCGCCGGAGACGTGCGAGTCGCCGGTGAGGGCGTGGCAGATCAAAACGGCGTTGGAGCCGTCGGAGGCCAGTTGCCCCCATGTCTCGTAGGCCACGGTCACTTCCCGCAGCGCCCCGCCGCCCTCCAGCACAAAGGAGTGGGGGCGGTCGAGGGTGAAAAACTGGCGGCTGCCAGGGGGATCGCCAGCCAGCCACGCGCCGGTCACCGGCAAGTCGGTGCTGTAGCCCCGAGGGTGGGACAGACTGGGCGCCTCAGCGGCCGGCTCAACAGGAGGACGGCGCCCGACGCTGCGGTTCTTGTCTGTTGGCATGGTCCTCCCTTCGTCTGTCTATGGGAGGGCCACTTTTGCCGTAGCGGATAAGCCCGGACACTTGGTTGCCTCCGGATTGGCCGGAGACCACATCTCCCGCCGAAGCGGGCGAGCACCTTGGGTGTCCCTCCCAGGTTGCTGGACCAACCATCCGAGCACAGTGTCTCGGGCGGAAAGCCGCTCTCGATGTACCCCTACAGGGTAGCGGGGCGCAGAACGCAGGCTCAACCTTTTACTTACTGAGGGGTCAGACGGCCTCGGCCACCGGGTCCCATCGGTCGAGGGCGTCCAGCCGATCATCGTTGGAGAACATCTCCACGATGGGGACATCCAGCGACAGCCGGCGCTGGAGCCTTTTGACTACCAACTCCTCGTTCCACAGCGACAAGGTGACAGCCATGCCCGACTCCCCGGCCCGGGCGGTGCGGCCCGAGCGGTGCAGGTAGGTCTTGTGGTCGGGCGGCGGGTCGAAGTGGATCACCACGTCCACGTCGTCGATATGCAGTCCTCGAGCGGCCACATCGGTGGCCACCAGTGCCTGGATATCGCCGGTGGCGAACCGGGCCAGCGAGCGCTCCCGAGCCTGCTGGCGGAGGTCGCCGTGGATGGGCTCGGCCCGCACGCCCTCGTCCTGGAGCTTGCGGGCTAGGCGGTCGCACCCGTGGCGGGTGGCGGAGAAAACCAGGGTGCGATTGGAGGCCCGGATGATGGCTGCGGCCACGTTGACCTTGTCCATCTGATGGACGGCCACGAACCGGTGCTGCATCTCATCCACCGTGACCTGCTTGGACTCGACTTCGTGGCGGGCCGGGTCATCCTGGTAGCGGCGGACCAGGGCGTCCACCGCCCCGTCGAGGGTGGCCGAGAACAGCAGGGTCTGGTGGCGGGACTCCACATGGCGCAGGATCCACTCCACTTGGGGCAAAAAGCCCATGTCGGCCATGCGGTCGGCCTCGTCCACCACCACGATCTCCAGCTTGGCCACCGACACTGCCTTGCGGTCGATCAGGTCGATGAGCCGCCCGGGCGTGGCCACGATTATGTCCAGGCCGTTGTCGATCTTTTTGATCTGGGCCTCAATGGGCGCCCCGCCGTACACCGGATCCAGGGTTAGATCCCGGCACCGGGCCAAGGGTTGCAGCTCCTTGGCCACCTGCACTGCCAGCTCGCGGGTGGGGACCAGTACCAGTCCGCGCGCCCAATGGGAGTCGGCATGGGAGAGGTTCTCCACCATGGGCAGGCCGAACGCCAGGGTCTTGCCCGACCCGGTTTTGGCCTTGCCGCACACGTCTCGGCCAGCGAGAGCGTCGGGGATGGTAAGGGTTTGAATGGGGAACGGGGCTTGGATGCCTCGTTCTTTGAGCGAGGCCACCAAGTCTGAGGCCACGCCCAAAAAGCGGAATTCTTCTGTCATCTAAGGTGCGGGCTGCGGAAGAAAGCGGAATAGATCGCCAGCCCGCCCTCTTAGGATACTGGATTTAGGGCGTGGACGTGATGTTTTCGGCGGACGGTACCTCATGCACCGGCTGTTCGGGCTCGGGGTCTTCGGGAGCCAACTCGTCTGAAGACGGCTCATCGGGGGCCGTTTCATCGGGGTCTGCCTCGCCGACATCGCCCCGGCCCCAGAGCAGGTAGGCCACCGATCCGGCGATCAGCGCCAGCATCACCCAGATGTTGACCCGCACCCCTCCCAGTTCGCTGGCGAAGTCCACCCTGATGGTCTCGATCCACAGCCGGCCCAGCGAGTAGCCGAGCACGTACAGCCCGAACAAGCGTCCCGGCTTGAGGGTGAAGCGCTTGCTTACCCACAGCAGAACCCCGACCAGCGCCAGGTTCCAGATGCACTCGTACAAGAATGTGGGGTGGAAGGTGTCGTCGTCCAGATACTGGAACCGGCGGTGCTCGGGGTCGATCTCCAGCGCCCACGGCAGGTCGGTGGGCCGCCCGTACAGCTCCTGGTTGAACCAGTTGCCCCATCGCCCGATGGCCTGGGCTAGCGGGAGGGCGGGGGCGGCGGCGTCGGCAATGTGGGAGAACGGGACATTGCGCTGGCGGGCGAGCACCGCCGCCACGGCCACGCCGGCGATCACGCCGCCGGGTATGCCCAGTCCCCCCTCCCATATCTGCCACGCCTCGCCCCAGTTCCCCTCGTAGGACTTCCAATCGGTGATGACGTGGTAGATCCGAGAGCCGATCAGCCCGGCGATCACCGCCCAGACGGTGATGGAACTGGCCAGTTCCGGGGAATAGCCCTGCTGGGTGAATCGGCGGGCGAACAGCCAGGCCGCGGCCAGAACGCCGAGGGCGATCATGAGGCCGTAAGCCCGCAGATCCAAAGAGCCGATCTCTAGGCTGCTGGAACCCGGACTGGGAATCGAAGTCAAGATCACTGCCCTACTCTGCCATGTTCGGCCAGAAAAACAGCCTATCGGAGCCCATCTCGCACTCTGGGTGGTCTGGTCTGATTAGATTTCAGCCCATGAGCGACAGCGCACGATTGATCGAGAACCTCCTCTACACCTATGCCGAGCGGATCGACGGCGGGAACCTGGAGGGGGTGGCCGACCTGTTTACCCACGGTCGCATCGTGGCCTCCCCCGAGGCTCCAGTGGAGATGGTGGTGGCCGGACGAGACGAGGTGCTGGGGATGTATCAGAGCTCCACCCGGCTCTACCCCTGCGGCACCCCCCGGACCAAGCACGTCACCACCAACGCCATCATCGAGGTGGATGACGATGCCGGAACCGCCGAGGGCCGCGCCTACTACACCGTCTTCCAGCAGCTCGACGACTTCCCGCTGCAACCCATCATCACCGGCCGCTACCACGACACCTTCCACCGAATCGACGGAGTTTGGTGGTTCGACCAGCGGACCATGCTGGTGGACCAGCTCGGCGACTTGAGCCGCCATCTGCTGTTCGAGTTGGAGATGTGAGGCTGACGGCCGGATTGCACCGCAGCAAGGAGACTCGACGATGACCGACCTCACGCCCGCCAACCTGTTCGGCCTCGACGGCAAGATCGCCCTGGTTACCGGAGGCGGACGGGGCATTGGAGCCATGATCGCCGAGGGTCTTTTGGGTGCCGGGGCCCGGGTGATCATCTCCTCCCGGCGCCAGGACCAGCTCGACGAGGCGGTAGCAGAGCTGTCGGGCATCGGCCCCGTGGAGGCCATCGCCGCCGACTGCTCCACCGAGCAGGGCTGCAAGAGCTTGGCCCAAGCCGTTGGTGAGCGCACCGAGCGGCTGGACATCCTCGTCAACAACGCCGGGGCCACCTGGGGGGCGCCTTTGACGGAGTTCCCCGACTCGGCCTGGGACAAGGTGCTGAACCTGAACGTGAAGGGGGTATTCCAGCTGACCGTGGCTCTGCTCCCCTTGCTGGAAGCAGCAGCCACCCCCGACGACCCCGCCCGAGTCATTAACCTGGGCTCGATTCAAGGCCTCCAAGCCCCCGACATCGAGAACTACTCATATTCGGCCAGCAAGGCCGCGGTCCACCACATGACCCGGGTCTTGGCCAAGAAGCTGGGATCCAGCCATATCACGGTCAACGCCATCGCCCCGGGGGCGTTCTACACCAAGATGATGGCCTACACGCTGGACAATTTCGGCGACGAGATCGCGGAGGCCACCGCTTTGGGACGGCTTGGGCAACCGGAGGACATGGCTGGCGCGGCCGTGTTCTTATCGGGACGGGGCGGGGCGTACCTGACCGGCGCGGTCATCCCGGTGGATGGCGGCTACTCCACCACCCTCTAAGGGAAGGTATCGCCCATGTCTCCAGTGTTCATCGAAGTCCGGGCCAACGAGTACACCGGCCGGGAGGCCAACCCCAACGTCCCCTGGTCGACCGACGAGCTCATTGCCGATGCGGTGGCCTGCGCCGAGGCCGGGGCGTCGGTCTACCACTTCCACGGGAGAGATCCGGCTACCGGGGCGCCGGTGTGGGACGCCGACACGCTGGGAACTGTCATCGTCGGGGTGCGCGACGCCTGCGACATCATTTTGATGCCCACCCTGGGGGCTTCCACTGTGCCCGATCCCCATGCCCGGCTGGCTCCTGTGCTGGAGATGGCCGCCGATCCGGCCACCCGGCCCGAACTGGCGCCCATAGACCTGGGCAGCTTCAACATCGACCCCTACGACTCCGATAGCGGATCGTTCGGCAACCCCGACATCGTCTATGTGACTCCGCTGCGAGCGCTGCGGGAGATGGTGGCCGATGTTGCGAAGGCGGGAATGAAGCCGATGGGCGCATTGTGGACAGTGGGGTCGGCCCGGCTGCTGGCGGCGTTCTTAGACACCGGGGACATGGCCGCGCCGGCCTATGGGGAGGTCACCCTGTCGGACTCGTGGCTGTCGGGGCATCCGGCCACCGTCGACGGGCTCGACGCCATGACCCGCTTCCTCCCCGACGACGGGCGGGCGGTGTGGGGCTGTCTGGCCTACGGCGCCGACCTGCGGCGGTTGGCCCCTGAAGTGATCTCTCGGGGCGGACACCTCATAGCCGGATTGGGCGACTACCCCTATTTGGAGCTGGGCACCCCCACCAACGCCGACGTCGTGGCTGCGCTGGCCGGCTGCATCGCGAACTCGGGGGCGGAACTGGCCACAGTAGGCCAGACCCGTACCCTGCTGGGACTCGGCTGATAAGCGAGCCGGTCAGGCGGAGTCGGTCACCCGAACCAAGAGCACGCCTTCGGGGGATTCGAGGCCTATGGCCGCCTCGGCCACTTCCCCGGCGGGGCGCTTAGAGGAGAATGCCAGGCGCCACTGCCCCGGCGGGAGCTGGAAGTCGGTGGGAATGTCGGCCAAGTTAAGGGCGCACACGCAGTCGCCGCGGCGGAAGCCGATCACCGGGGCCGACCGGTCGGTCAACCACTCCAGCTTGCGGGCTTGGAGGTCGTCGAGTTGGTGGCGCACGGCAAGGAGTTCCCGGTATTTGTTCAGCGTCGATCCAGGGTCGTCGCGCTGAGCCGACACGGTGTCGGCGTCGGCCCGGCCCACGGGCAGCCACGGCTCTGATCCTTCGGTGAACCCGCCGCTCGGCCCCGGCAACCACGGCATCGGGGTGCGGCATCCGTCGCGGCCGTCGGCGGGGTTCTGGTTCCGGACGGCCACCGGATCCTGGCGCTGATCGAGGGGTACGTCCACCTCCTCGAGGCCCAGCTCATCGCCCTGGTAGAGGAACGGCAGGCCGGGCAGGGCAAAAAGCAGCACGCAGTAGGCCAGCGACCGCGACTGGCCCAGCTCACCGCCGCCCAACCGGGTGGGTGCCCGGGGATCGTCGTGGCTGCTGATGGCCCAGGACAAGTCCCGGGGTGCGGCGTCGAGCGCATCCCGGAACGTGGACCACATGGCCGCCGGATCCCAGGGGGTGTGCATGGGGGCGAAGTAGAAGGCCCGGTGCAGACCGTCTTGGTTGGCCACATACCGGCTCACCTGATTGGGATTGTTGTCCCTCAGGTAGACCTCCCCCAAAAGCAAGGCGTCATAGTGCTCTGCGATGGCCCTCCAACGGCGGTAGATGGCGGTGTTGCCCCCCTGGTCGAGGTCGTAGCGGTGGTCATAGCAGCCGAACGCCTGACGGGGGCTCATGTCGGGGGTGACCGGGAACCGCTGCGGGTTGTCGGGCATGAGCATGTTCTTGACCAGGCCATGGGCCACGTCCACCCGAAAGCCGTCCACATCGCGATCCAGCCAGAACGCCAGCACATCGTCGAACTCCCGCACCAGGTTGGGGTTGGACCAGTTCAAGTCGGGCTGCTCGGGCAGAAACAGGTGGAGGTAGTACTGCTCGGAGGCTTCGTCCAATGTCCAGGCCGGCCCGCCGAAGTGCGATATCCAGTTGTTGGGGGGCCCGCCGCCCAAAGCCGGGTCCCGCCAGTGATAAAGGCCCCGCATGGGGCTGTCGGGGTCGGCCCGGGAGGTCTTGAACCACGGATGCTGGTCGGAGGAGTGGTTGGGAACCAGATCGATGAGCACCCGCAGGCCCAGGCGATGGGCCTCGGCGATGCAGGCGTCGAAGTCGCCCAGCGTTCCGAACAGGGGGTCGACCCCGGTGTAGTCGGCCACGTCGTAGCCGAAATCGGCCATGGGCGACGGGTAGAAGGGGGTGATCCACACGATGCCGACGCCGAGCCACGCCAGGTATTCCAGCTTGGAGGTCAGGCCGGGAAAGTCCCCGATTCCGTCGCCGTTGCCGTCGGCGAACGACCGGATGTACACCTCATAGCCCACCTCGCGGTCCCACCAGCGCAGGTTGTTGTCGCTCATGGCCGGGTGCCTCTCATCGAATCGACTGGCGGTTGCTCAGTCGAAGGCGATGACGCTTCGAACCACGTCGCCGGCTTTCATGGCGGCGAAGCCCTCGTTCACGTCGTCGAGGCCGATGGTGGCCGACACCATCTCGTCGAGCATCAAACGGCCGTCGAGGTAGAGGTCGACCAGGCGGGGCATGTCCACCCGGAATACGTTGGATCCCATCAGCGACCCCTGGAGGCGCTTGTCGGACATGAACAGCTCTTGTCCCTCAATCTCCACCTTGGATCCCGGGGGGATCATGCCCATCACCGTGGCCGTTCCCCCCCGGCGGATCATCCCAAACGCCTGCTGGGCGGTGACGGCCAAGCCAATGGCCTCAAAGGAATAGTCCACCCCGCCGCCGGTCAGCTCCAGCACCTGCTCCACCGGGTCGCCGTCGGCGGGATTGACCGTATGGGTGGCGCCCAAGCGCAGCGCGGTGTCCAGCTTCCGGGGCTCCAAGTCGACGGCGATGATCGTGGTCGCGCCGGCGATTCGGGAGGCCTGTAGCGACGACATGCCCACTCCGCCGCAGCCGATCACCGCTACCGAGGCGCCAGGCCCCACACCGGCGGTGCGGAACACTGCGCCGGTTCCGGTGGTTACCCCGCAGCCGATTAGCGCGGCCCGGTCCATCGGCATGTCGTCGCGGACCTTCACCACGGCGTTCTCGTGTACCAGCATCTGCTCGGCGAACGACGACAGGTTGGCAAACTGGAACACCTCTTGGCCGCCCCGGCTGAGCCGGGCGGGCTCATCTTCGGAGCGGACGCACTCGACGCGGCTCCGCACGCACAGGTAGGGCTGGCCGCTCAGGCACACCTCGCAGCGCCCGCAGAACACCGACAAACAGCAGATGACGTGGTCGCCGGGCTGCACCTCGCGCACATCGGGCCCTACCGCCTCCACCACCCCGGCAGCCTCGTGGCCCAACACAATGGGACGGGGCACCACCCAGCCCTCGGTCTCCATGAAGTGCAGATCGCTGTGGCACAGCCCCGAGGCCGCGGTTTGCACCAGCACCTCGTTGCCGGTGGGTACGGCGACGTCCACCTCGTCTACCACCAGCTCTTCGTGCCCGTCCAAAAACAGCGCTGCTCTCATCGATTCCTCCCCTGCCTGATTCGTTGGCAAGCCCCGTCAAACTACCAACGAGGCGCGCTTCTATGCCGAAGCTGGAGCGGCTGAGGCTTCGACGTCAGGAACAGCCAGAGGTGGAGCCGCAGTCGGGGCAGGCGTGGCAGCTTCCGGCCCGCACCATGAGCACGCCGCAGTCGGAGCACACCGGGGCGTGGGCATCCAGGGGGATCTGCCGGGTATAGGGCGACGGCGGATCGGGTTCAACGACGTCGCCGTGCACGGCAACCGGCACCTGTTCCTCCACCCCGGGCAGGGTGGGCTGGATCCGTTCGTCGGTGGTGTACACCCCCAGCCCAAACCGTTCGTCCTGGTTGAGGTAATCCACCGCCATACGGCGGAACAGGTAGTCGATGAGGCTGGTGGCGATGCGGATGTCGGAATCGTCGGTCATCCCGGCCGGTTCGAAGCGCATGCCGGTGAAGGCATCCACATAAGCCCGCAGCGGCACGCCGTATTGCAGGCCGTGGCTCACCGCCATGGCGAAAGAGTCCATGACCCCGGCCAGCGTGGAGCCCTGCTTGGACACCCGAATGAAGATCTCGCCGGGGCTGCCGTCCTCGTACTCCCCGACGGTGGCGAAGCCCTTGCAGTCGGCCACTCGGAACTCGAATGTCCGGCTGGTGCGGGATCGGGGCAGCCGGCGCCGCTCGGGCAGGGCTTTCGCGGCGCTCTCATCAGACGCTGGCGTGCCAGCAGCGGCCCCAGAGTCCGACACCGACAGGGGCTGGCCCAGCTTGCAGTTGTCGCGGTAGACGGCCAGGGCCTTGACGCCCATTTGCCAGGCGTCCACGAAGAGCTCCTCGATCTCGGCCGCCCCGGTGTCCTCGGGAACGTTGACCGTCTTGCTGATGCCCCCCGACAGCCAGGGCTGCACCGCCGCCATCATGGCGACATGGCCGTTGGGGGAGATCACGTTGTCGCCCATGGAGCAGGCGAACACCGGCAGATGGGCCGGGTCGATATGGGCCGCGCCCACCACCGTGCCCTTCTCATGCACATGGGCCTCAATGCTGTCGACCTGTGCGGGGGTGTAACCCAGCCGGTGCAGCGCCCGGTCTACCGTCTGGTTGACGATGGGCATGGTGCCGCCGCCCACCAGCTTTTTCGTCTTGACCAGGCCCAGGTCGGGCTCGATGCCGGTGGTGTCGCAATCCATCATGAACGAGATGGTTCCGGTGGGAGCCAGCACGGTGGCCTGCGAGTTGCGGACACCCACCGTGTCCCCCCACTCCACCGCGGCGTCCCACGCGGCCCGAGCGGCGTCTAGCACATCGGTGGGCACGGGCTCGCCCTCCAGCCGGCTCAGCGCATCCCGGTGCATGCGCAGCACCCTGCGGGTGGGCTCGCGGTTCTCGGCGAAGCCCTCGAACGGACCGAGGCGGGCAGCCATGCGCCCTGAGGTCTCGTAGGCCACCCCGGTCATCAGCGCGGTCACCGATGCGGCCAGACCCCGGCCCTCATCGGAGTCATAGGCGAGGCCCAAGGCCATGAGCATCGCCCCCAGGTTGGCGTAGCCCAAGCCCAGTTGGCGGAACCGGCGGGTGTTGGCCCCGATTTTGTCGGTTGGATAGTGCGACGGGCCGACCAATATCTCCTGGGCCACGGTCATGACCCTCACCGCCGCGCTGAACCCCTCCACATCGAATACTCCGTCGTCGACGAACGCCAGCAGGTTCAGGCTGGCCAGGTTGCACGCTGAGTTGTCCAGGTGCAGGTACTCCGAGCAGGGGTTGCTGGCGGTGATGCGGCCGGTGTTGGCCGCGGTGTTCCACCGGTTGATGGTGGTCTCGAACTGCACGCCGGGGTCGGCGCACTCCCAGGCCGCCTTGGCGATCTGCGACAGCAGCGAGCGGGCCGACACCGTCTCCACCACCTCGCCGGTGGTGCGGGCGGTGAGGTGCCACTCGCGGTCGTCGACCACCGCCGACATGAACTCGTCGCTGAGCCGCACCGAGTTGTTGGCGTTTTGATATTGGATGGAGTGGACGTCGGCGCCGTCCAGATCCATGTCGAAGCCAGCGTCGCGCAGCGCTAGGGCCTTGCGCTCTTCAATGGCCTTGCACCAGATGAACTCGGCCACATCGGGATGGTCGGCATCCAGTACCACCATCTTGGCGGCGCGCCGAGTCTTGCCCCCCGACTTGATGGTGCCCGCCGAGGCATCGGCGCCCCGCATGAAGCTCACCGGCCCGCTGGGGGCGCCCCCGCCGCTCATTTTCTCCCGCTTGGACCGGATGAGGCTCAAGTTGACGCCGGCCCCCGACCCGCCTTTGAAGATGCGGCCCTCCTCGCCGTACCAGTCGAGGATCGACTCCATGGTGTCGTCGACCGACAGGATGAAGCAGGCCGAGGACTGGGGCACTGCGCTGGGAACCCCGAGGTTGAACCAAACCGGGGAGTTGAACGCGGCGCGCTGGCGCACGAGCAGCCAGCGAAGCTCGTCGGCGAACGCCTCAGCTTCCTCGGGCTCGGCCAGATGCCCCGAATCGGTGCCCCACGCCACCAACGTGTCCACCACCCGGTCGATGACTTGACGAAGCGAAGTCTCCCGCTCCGGGGTTCCCAGCCCACCCCGGAAGTACTTCTGGGTAACGATGTTGCCGGCGTTCACCGACCAGTCGGCGGGGAACTCCACGTTGGTCTGCTCAAAGGCCACTTCGCCGTCTGAGCTGGTGATTCGGGCGTCGCGACGCTGCCAGTCCACCTCGTCGTAGGGGTGGGTGCCGGCGCGGCTGAAATAGCGGCCCAGGCCGAACCTGGTGCGGTCAGATGCCAGAGCCATCAGCACTCCTCAAAGGAATGCGGCTCCACAAAGCGCATTCCACCATCGTATTTTAGCGGTGACTTTTGAGGCTGCGGCGTGAGTGGCCAGGTCAAAGGAGCCTCTTGACGAGGCATGCCTGCACCAGACACGCCAGCCCGTTCAAGCGCCGGGCTGAACTCCCCAAGGAGTCGCCTGAACCCCACTATGGTCGTCGGCGTCAGCCACCATTCCGGACACTCACGCCGCAGCAATAGGTCACGGTAGAGCACGGAGCCTGTGGACGGTAAGGAGGATAAGGAGGATTTCCTGTGGATTTCAGGTGAATATCTGGAGACGTGCCGAACCGACCCGCCTGCTACGGTCGACAGCAGGTGGATCAGCTGCTCCCTCGGTTCGTCTCCGACGTCGATCCGGTCGCTGTTTATGCGTCCGACAGCCGCGTCCCGCACCCCGATCGCCCGTGGCTGATGCTGAACATGGTCACCTCCGCCGACGGTGCCACGTCGGCCGATGGCGTGTCGGGTGGTTTGTCGGGCCCTGAAGACCGGCGGGTGTTCGCGGCCATCCGCGCAGTGGCCGATGTGATCTTGGTGGCGGCCGAGACCGTGCGCAACGAGGGCTACGGGCCGCCCAAGGCCAGCCCGGAAATTGCCGCCAGCCGAACGGGCCGGAACCAGGCGCCGAGACCTCGCCTGGCGGTGGTGAGCCGCTCGCTGGAGCTTGACTACGCCGCTCCGCTGTTCGCCGACCGCCCGCCGCCGATGCTGTTCACGGTGGCCGAGCCGCCCGCTGATCGGCTGGCCCAAGCCGAGGCGGTGGCCGAAGTCCAGCGTATGGGCGCCGATCGGGTGAACCTGGCCGAGGTCTTGCGCCGCATAGGCCAGTCGGAGGCTGGCGTGGTGCTGGCCGAGGGTGGACCCAGCCTCAACGGGCAGCTTTTGGCCGCCGGGCTCTTGGACGAGCTGTGCTGGACGATCTCGCCGAAACTGGCCGGCGGCGACTCCCCCAGGATGGCGCGGGGCACCCCGCCCCGGCTCGACCAGCTCCGGCTGGATCGGGTGCTGGCTCAAGACCACACCCTGTTCTTGCGCTACCTCACTCACTGACCCGAAGGGCGGTATCGCCCACGATCACGTAGCCGGGCTCGGACTGGGTTTGCCCCGCTGGACTTTCTGGACTGAGCGACCAATGAAGTTCAGAGGCCAGCAGCGAGCTGACCCACAGCAACAGCATCAACACGGCGACAGCCAGCGCTCTGCGGAACCAGTACACCGAAGCGGGCAGCCGGTGTACGACAGAGGGGCGGCGCGGTTGAGTCGGGCAACTGGTGACTAGGGCCAACGCGGGCCGAATCGGAGGTTGATCGCACATGGGTAGAGCCATGTGACCATTGTCCAGATCGGGGTGACAGTATGTCGTAACATGGCCGTTAAGCTGGTCTTATATAAATTTCAACCAGGTATTTAGCCGACTGTGAGCAGCGCTTCCAAACAGCTTTTGTACGACTCGACGGCAGCCCGGTCCACCCGCTCCTCGGCGGTGTGGGCCAGGGTTGAATCCCCAGGCCCGTAGTTGGCCGCGGGGACGCCCCGCTCGGCGAAGAAGGCAACATCTGTCCACCCGAGCTTGGCCTTGACCTCCAGCCGATTATCCCCGATGAGCCTTTGCAGCACTGGATGGCCCAAGCCCGGCAGGGCGGCCGGAGAATGCTCTGTCACCTCGAAGTGGTCATTGTCACCCATCGCCGGAGCCAGCAGCTCCCTCAGGGCCGCTTCGGCGGCCTCGGCCTCTCGGTCGGGGGCGTAACGGTAGCCCACCGTCACCTCGGCGCTGTCGGGCACCACGTTGCCGGCCACTCCACCGCCGATGGCTACCGCTTGGAGCGACTCACGGTACTGGCAGCCGTCGATCTCCGGCATTCGGGGCTCGTAGGCGTCCACCAAAGCGAGCAGCGACCCCAGCCGGTGGATGGCATTGACCCCCATCCACGGCCTAGCGGTGTGGGCCCGGGCCCCGGCCATTTTCACCACTGCCCGCATCGATCCCTGGCAACCGGCCTCCACCGCTCCCCCGGTGGGCTCGCCCAGAATGGCGACATCGGCGGCCAGCAAGTCGGGGTGGACGTCGAACAGCTCCCGCAACCCGCTGTCGGTGACGCGGACCTCTTCGCGGGCATACACCAGCCAGGTCACATCCACCGCGGGCTCTGGCAATGTGGCGGCCAGATCCAGCATCACGGCCAATGCAGCCTTCATATCGGCCGCCCCGAGTCCCCACAGCACGTCGCCGTCGATTCGAGCCGCCGCATTGCCGTTGGGAGGCACGGTGTCGCTGTGGCCGCCGATCAACACCCGAATTGGGCGGCCCAATTCGGTGCGGGCCACCACGTTGTCGCCCACTCGGTGAACGGCCAGCGCGGGCACATCCCGCAAGCGGCCCTCGATCAGATCGGCAATGGCCCCCTCGTGGTACGACACCGAGGCCACATCGACCAGCTCAGCCGTTGCGGCCAGCAAATCTGTGGTCACAACGCCGCCCAGCAAGGCCCAAACGGGCCACCATTCGCAGGCTCCTCCCCAAAAGGGCCAGCCTGTGGATAAACCATGGCTAAGTGGCCGCCCCGTGATCGCGCAGTACCGCATTCAATTGGGCCTTGTCGTGGCGCTCGCCGGGCTCAAGATGCTTGATCACCAACACGCAGGGCATGCCGAACGTCCCCCCGTCGAAGGTGCGGGGCCGGGTAGCAGACACCGCCACCGACCAGGCCGGCACCGAGCCGCGGCCCAGCTCTTCGCCGGTGGCCGCGTCGATGACCGGGATAGAGCCGGTGAGCACGCATCCCGCGCCCAGAACCACCCCGTCGCCCAGCTGGGCGCCTTCGGCCACGATGCAGCGGCTGCCCACCAGGCAGTCGTCGCCGACGATCACCGGAGCGGCCTGGGGGGGTTCCAGCACGCCGCCGATGCCCACCCCGCCCGACAGGTGGACGTTGGCCCCGATCTGGGCGCACGAGCCCACGGTGGCCCAGGTGTCGACCATGGTGTTGGCCCCCACCCGGGCGCCAATGTTCACGTAGCTGGGCATCATGATCACGCCCCGGTCCAGAAACGAGCCCCAGCGGGCCGACGCCCCCGGCACCACCCGCACTCCGGCGGCCTGGTAGTCGCTCTTGAGGGGGATCTTGTCGGCGAACTCGAACGGGCCCAGCTCCATGGTCTCCATCTCGGCCATCGAGAACAACAACAAGATGGCCTGCTTGAGCCACTGGTTCACCACTACCTCGCCGTCGTCTCCCACCTCGGCCACCCGGGCGGCACCAGAGTCGAGCAGGCCGATGGCCTCGTTTACCGCGGCCCGCGCCTCGGGGTCGCCCTGAGCTATCGGTGTGCGGTCGGCCCACAGCCCCTCGATCCGAGCTTGCAGATCGCTCATTGCCTCAACCTCGCATTGCCTTGACTCATCGCCCCACGGTATCCCCGCGCCGGGCCGCCATCCGCTGTTCAAGCAGGCCGATCCGGGCGTCGGGAGCCACCGCGGCCACCCTGATGTGGCCAGCGCCTGCTGAACCATAGAACTCCCCCGGGCTTACCAGCGCCCCCATTTCCTCGGCCACCCGGCGGGCCAGCGTCCAGCCGTCGCCGTCGGGAGACGCCACCCACAGGTAGAAGGCACCTCCGGGGGTTGCCACCGCAGGGTCATAGGCTGAGAGAAGCGCCCGCAGGCGGCTCAGGCGAGACCGATAGACGGCCCTCTGGGCATCGACGTGGGCGTCGTCGCCCAATGCCACTGCCGCGGCGGCCTGCGCCGGGCCGGGAATCATCATCCCGGCGTGCTTTCTGACCTCCGACAAGTAGTGGACCAAGTCGGGATCACCGGCGTAGAAGCCGGCCCGGACGCCAGCCAGGTTGGACCGCTTGGACAGCGAGTGAACCGCCATCACCCCGGTTGACCCCTGGCTCAAGATGCTGGCCTCGGGGCTCCTGTCTTGTTCGGCGTCCCATATGTATTCGATGTAGCACTCGTCGCTGAAGACCGGAACTCTGTGGAGACGTCCCCAATCGGCTACCGCCGCCAGATCTTCAAGACCGCCCGCCGGGTTGCCCGGGGTGTTGACCCACAGGCATAGAGAGCGACCGGCATCGTCGGGATCGACCGCGGCCAAATCTAGGCACCACTGGTCGTCCACGGGGACGGGAACTGCCCGGCAGCCGGCCAAAAGGGCGCCCATGGCATACGACGGGTACGAGACGGCCGGGTACAGAACGGTGTCGCGGCTGGGATCCCGCAACTTCAGGTAATGGGGCAGCGAGGCCACAAATTCCTTGGTGCCCACACATCCGGCTACGGCGGCCCCGGTGGTGTCGATGCCGAACCGCCGGGCCAGCCAGCCCATTGCCGCCTCCCGATAGGCGGCCGATCCCAGCGACGCCGGGTAGCCCCGCTCAGCGTCGGAGGCCGAGAGGGCGGCCACCACCGCGGGCGGGGGCGGGTCGGACGGGGCCCCCACCGACAGGTCGACACATCCGCCTTCGAAGCCGTCGGCCACCGCCCGCAGCTCGTCGAGGCGGTCGTAGGGATAGGGAGGGGGTACGAATCCGGCCATAGACGGCTCTTCTACCCCACCACCCACTCAGAGAGCCGGGCTGCCGATGCCGGGTCCATGCGGGCCTGGATCCGATAGCCGACCTCGTCGGTGTCGTTGGCCAGCACGTGCCCGGCCCGCTGCACCGCGGCCAGCACCTCGCCCCGGGCATAGGGCACCAGCAGCTCGACGATTACCGCGCCGGAGCGCAGCTCGTCGGCCATGGCGGCCAGCAGCTTGTCGGTGCCCTCGCCGGTGGCGGCCGAGATCGCTATGGCGTCCTTGTTGGAGCCCAGCGGGATGTCTTGCCCGGCCAACAGGTCGCACTTGTTGTACACCAGCAGCTCGGGCACGTCCCCGGCGTCGATCTCCCGCAGCACTTGGCGCACCGCGGCGATGTGGGCGTCGGGGTCGGGGCCGGCGGCGTCCACCACGTGCAGCAGCAGATCGGCCTCCGATACCACGTCGAGTGTGGACCGGAACGCCTCCACCAGTTGGTGGGGCAGCTTCTGGATGAACCCGACGGTGTCGGTGAGCAGCACTCGCTCCCCGCCGGGCAGCTCCAGGCGCCGGGTGGCGGCGTCGAGGGTGGCGAACAGGCGGTTCTGCACCAGCACGCCCGAGTCGGTGAGCTGGTTGAGCAGCCGGGACTTGCCCGCATTGGTGTAGCCCACGATGGTCACCGCACTCTGGGCTGATCGCTGACGGCTCCGGCCCTGCACGCTGCGGTTCTTCTTGATGTCCCGCAGCTGGGCCTCCAGCTTGTGAATGCGCCGCTGAATGCGCCGGCGGTCCACCTCGAGCTGGGTCTCACCCGGTCCCCGGGTACCGATCCCCCCGGCCTGCTGGCTGAACCTCCCGCCCCGGCGCAGTCGTGGCAGCGCATAGCGGAGCTGGGCCAGCTCTACCTGGGCCTGGCCCTCTTGGCTGCTGGCGTTCTGGGCGAATATGTCGAGGATCACCGCGGTGCGGTCGATGGCGGTGCGGCCGAGGATCTTCTCCAGGTTGAATTGCTGGGCCGGGCTCAGCTCGTCGTCGAACACCACGGTGTCGGCGTCGAATTGCTCGCTCAGCTCCAAGATCTCGTCGACCTTGCCCTTGCCGATGTAGGTGGCCGGATCGGGAGCGCGGCGACGCTGGACCACCCGGCCCACCTCGTCGGCCCCGGCGGTGTCGATGAGCTGGGCCAACTCGTCCAAATCGGCGTCGGTGCGGGCTGCATCGGCACCACCGAGGGTTACGCCCACCAGCACTATCTTCTCCCGGAAGGCCCGTTCGATGAACGCGCCCGACTCACCGCCGTGGGTGCCAAACCCGCCTCTGTGGGATTCTCTATCAGCCATAGTCCACTGTCGCTATGTACTCGGCAGGGCCGACCAGCATTGCGGTGTCTCCCAACTCCACGGTGACATCACCGCCGGGCATGGAGACCGGGACCAGCGAGCCGACAAGACCCCATCGGTGGGCTGCATGAGCGGCGGCGCACGCGCCGGTTCCGCACGCTTGGGTCACGCCCACGCCGCGTTCCCACACCTGCAAGTCGATGCCCAAGCCGCCGGGGCTCGGGCTGATGAACTCCACGTTGATCCCGCCGGCAAGCCGTGAAAGCTCGGCTCCGTCGGCGGCCACGTCAACACGGTGGGCGTCGGGTACCTGAATCACCAGATGGGGGTTGCCCACATCGGCGGTCGCAAGCCGCACGCTGTCGGGGTAGTCAATTGCTTCTAGTGCTGGTCCAGCGTTCACCGGCCCCATGTCTACCCGAGCTTGGATAGCGGTGGGGTGGTCGGCAGCCTCGACGCCCACCTCGCGAACTCCGGCATCGGTGCCGATCCGCATCTCCGCACTGCACCCGGCACCCATGACGGCGGCCTGGGCCAAACAGCGGATGCCGTTGCCGCTCATCTCTGCCCGGCTCCCGTCGGCGTTGAACAGCACCATGGTGACGTCTGTTCCCTCGTCGGGATCACCGGGCAGGCCGAATATCAGGCCGTCGGCGCCCACACCCCGGGTGCGATGGCACACTGCCTGGGCCAACGCGGGGGCGTCAGCGGGCAGCGCGTCTACCAGGGCGATCAAAAAGTCGTTGCCCAAGCCGTGGTGCTTGGTCAGCTGCATCGTTCCAGTCTGGCAAGTTCTGCTTGCTCGGCCACGCACCATTTGCAAGTTCACCCTTGGGCAATTCCCGAGTTGCGGTGGGCCAACACCTCTTCGGCCAGCGCTCCGGCCTCTCCGTCGGCGTCCAGCCAGATGATGCGGGGGTCGCGCCGGAACCACCGCTCCTGGCGGCGGGCAAATTGCCGGGTGCGGGTGATGGCCAGCGCCACCGCCTCGTCGAGCGACACCTCGCCGCTGAGGTGGGCCAGCAGCTCCTTATACCCCAAAGCCTGGGAGGCAGTGCGCGACAGGGGCGGACGGCGGGCGGCCAGCGCCTCCACCTCGGCCGGGAAACCGGCTTCAATCTGTTGGTGGTAGCGCTGCTCGATGCGGCGGTCGACCTCTGACCGAGGCAGCGACAGGCCGAACTGGGCGATGTCGCGGGGCGGGTATTGGTTCAATCCCGGCCCGTAGGAGGAGAACGGACGGCCGCTGCCCACCGTCACCTCCAGGGCTCTGATGATCCGACGCCGATTGGTGGGCTCCATGCGGGTTGCGGCCACCGGATCGAGATCGGTCAAGCGACGGTGCAGAGCAACCGTGTCGGGCACCGTGTCCAGGTCGGCCGCGGTCTCGGGATAGCGGCCGGGAATCTCGAGATCGTCGATCACGGCCCGGTGGTAGAGCCCTGTGCCCCCCACCAGCACCGCCACCCGGCCGCGGCCAGAAATGCCAGACCGGGCTTGACGGGCCGCTTGTTGGAACATGGTTAGGGAGTAGTCCTGCGACGGGTCGGCCACATCGATGAGGTGGTGTGGCACCTCGGCCCGCACCGCGGCGGAGGGCTTATCGGTGCCGATGTCCATCCCCCGGTACACCTGCATGGAGTCCACCGAGATGATCTCGGCTTCTCCCAGGCGGCGGGCTAAGGCCAGTGACACCGCCGATTTGCCGCTGGCGGTAACCCCGACGATGGCCAGCGCGCCCGGCGCGCCAACGGAATCGGGGGCCGTTGAGCTGCTCAGAGCGCGGCCACCGGGATCCGGGTGCGCCACCGGGGCGGAGCGGTCACCTCGGCCAACTCGCCTCGTAGATGATGGGCGCCAGCCTCGGTCACGTCCACGGTGGCGAACGTGCCCGGCTTCAGCTTCTCCGGCGACGGGAAGTGGACCAGGCGGTTCTGGCGGGACCGGCCAGTGAGCACGGCGGGATCCTTCTTCGACGGGCCCTCCACCACCACCTCTTCGCGGCGGCCGACGCGAGCCTGGTTGCCCCGGCGGCTGGAGCGCTCCACCACGGCCCGGAGCCGCTCGAAGCGGTCCCGCACCTCGTCGGGGTCGCAATACTGGTCGGCCATCTCAGCGGCCTCGGTACCGGGCCGGGGCGAGAACACGAACGTGAACGCCGAGTCGTACTCGGCCTCGGCGGCAACCAGCAGCGTCTGTTCGAAGTCGTCCTCGGTCTCGCCGGGGAAGCCCACGATGATGTCGGTGGACACGGCCAAGTCGTCCACCGCGTCCCGGGCGGCCCGGAGCCGCTCCAAGTAGCGCTCAGCGGTGTAGCCGCGGTGCATGGCGGCCAGCACCCGGTCGCTGCCCGATTGCAGCGGCAGGTGCAGGTGTTCGCACACCGAGGGAACCTCGGCCATGGCCTCGATGGTCTCGGGCCGCAGATCCTTGGGGTGGGGGCTGGTGAACCGGATCCGCTCGATGCCGTCCACCGCGCCTACAGCCCGCAACAAGTCGGCGAACAGCGGGCGCAGCGGCACCCGCTCACCGGCTTGGCGGCGATCCCGCTGGAGATCGCGGCCGTAGGAGTTGACGTTTTGGCCCAGCAGGGTGATCTCGGTTACCCCGCCGGCCACCAGATCGGCGGCCTCGGATACCAGCGTCTCCAGCGGGCGGCTGATCTCCGCTCCCCGCACCGCGGGCACGATGCAAAAGGCGCACGAGTTGTCGCAGCCCACCTGGATGGTCATCCACGCGGCATACGGGGCTTCCCGGCGCACCGGCAGCGCCGAGGGGAAGCTGTCGCGGTCTTGCTCGACGGCCTCTTCCAGGATCTCCACTATGGGCCCGTCGGCTGAGGCACCGATCAGCTCGGCAGCCCGGTGCACGTTGTGGGTGCCGAACACCACGTCTACGTGGCCGGCCCGCTCCCGGATCAGCTCCCGGTCTTTCTGGGCCAAACAGCCCGCCACCGCAATCTGCATGTCGGGGCGGTCCTGCTTGAGCCGTTTGAGGTGGCCGAGCTGGCCGTAGAGCTTGTTGTCGGCGTTCTCCCGGATGCAGCAGGTGTTGAGCACGATGACGTCGGCCGACTCCATGGCGTCGGCCGATGTCATCCCGTCGGCTTCCAGCAGCCCGGCGATGCGCTCGGTGTCGTGCTCGTTCATCTGACACCCGTAGGTGCGGATGAAATAGCTGCGGCTCACCCCGCCAGGCTACCTGTCGGCTGCCAATAGCCTCCTAGCCAGTTTGGGCCCACTAGCCGGTTTGTGCGGCCGGTTCCTCGGTTTCGGCTGCTTCTTCCTCCGCCGGAGGGTTCACGGTATTCCACACCCGGTCGGTGATCTCCACCATGATCTCGGGGTGCTCGGCCAAGAACGCCTTGGCCTTCTCCCGGCCCTGGCCGAGGTGCTCACCCTCGTAGGTGAACCAGGCCCCGGACTTCTCGACGATGTCCAAGTCGACGCCCACATCGAGCAGCGAGCCCTCCCGGCTGATGCCCTTGGAGTACATGATGTCGAACTCGGCCTGCCGGAACGGCGGGGCCACCTTGTTCTTGACCACCTTCACCCGGGTGCGGTTGCCGATCGCCTCCACCCCCTGCTTGAGGGACTCGATGCGGCGGATGTCCAATCGGACCGAAGAGTAGAACTTCAGCGCCCGGCCGCCGGGCGTGGTCTCGGGAGACCCGAACATCACGCCGATCTTCTCCCGAAGCTGGTTGATGAAGATGCACACCGTCTTGGACTTGTTCAAGTTGGCGGTGAGCTTGCGCAGGGCCTGCGACATGAGGCGGGCTTGCAGGCCCACGTGGGTGTCGCCCATGTCCCCCTCGATCTCAGCCCTAGGGGTGAGGGCGGCCACCGAGTCGATGACGATCACGTCGAGTGCACTCGACCGGATCAACATGTCGGTGATCTCCAGGGCCTGCTCACCGGTGTCGGGCTGGGAAATCAACAGCTCGTCGACGTCCACTCCGATGGCCTTGGCGTACACCGGGTCGAGGGCGTGCTCGGCGTCGACAAACGCGCAGATCCCCCCGTTCCGCTGGGCCTCAGCCACGGCGTGCAGCGCCAGGGTGGTCTTGCCCGAGGACTCCGGGCCGTAGATCTCCACCACCCGGCCCCGGGGAAGCCCCCCGACGCCCAGCGCCAAATCGAGGGCCAGCGCCCCGGTGGGGGTGGTCTCGATGGCCATGGTGCCCTTCTCGCCCATCTTCATCACGGCACCTTGGCCGAATTGCTTCTCGATCTGGCCGAGGGCCATCTCTAGTGCTTTTTCTCGTTCCACTTTTCCTCCTCTAGGTGGTGTGTCTTGCGGCTACGAGGTTGTAGGGGGAATGTCGAGCCACACTCTAAAGACGACCGGTGACAGTTTGTCCCCAGATAATGACATCAGCGTAGTTACGGGGCATGAATTTCACAAGTACCCCGCTAGCCCCACCTGCCTGTTTGCGCCAGAAATCCGATACGGTGAACGTCATGGCAGAGCAAGCATTCACCGATGAGGAACTGCGCCAGCGGCTGACCGCCGAGCAGTACCACATAACCCAGCAAGCCGGCACCGAACGGGCCTTCACCGGCGAGTACTGGGACTGCAAAGACGAGGGCATGTACCGCTGCCGGGTGTGCGACGAGCCGCTGTTCTCATCCGACACCAAATACGACTCGGGCACTGGCTGGCCGTCGTTCTACGAGGAAGCCGGCGAGGGCAAGGTGGACCGCAACACCGACGCCAGCCACGGCATGGTGCGCACCGAGGCAGTGTGCGGATCGTGCGGGGCGCATCTGGGCCACATCTTCCCCGACGGCCCCCACCCCACCGGCGAGCGCTACTGCATGAACTCGGCTTCGCTTAGGCTCGACCGCGACACCTCCGGAGAGGAGAACTGACATGGGAAGGCTCGACGGCAAAGTAGCCATCGTTTCCGGCGGCGCCCGGGGCCAAGGCGAGGCCGAGGTGCGGCTGTTCGCCGCCGAGGGCGCCAAGGTGGTGTTCGGCGACGTGCTCCACGACTTGGGCGAGGCGGTGGCCGCCGATGTGGGCCCCAATGCCCACTACCTGCCCTTGGACGTGACCGACCCCGAGGCGTGGCAGAAGGCGGTGGCCGAGACCACCAGCCGCTTCGGCCCCCCCACCGTGCTGGTGAACAACGCCGGGGTGCTCCTGTTCGGCGTGTCCATGGTGGACACCTCGCTGGAGGACTACATGCGGGTGATCAACATCAACCAAGTGGGAGTGTTCTTGGGCATGAAGTACACCGTGCCGGCCATGATCGAGGCCGGCGGCGGGTCGATCGTGAACATCAGCTCCACCAACGGCATCGCCGGCTACGGCGGCACGGTGGCCTACACCGCCTCCAAGTTCGCGGTGCGGGGCATGACCAAGAACGCCGCCCTAGAGCTGGGCAAGCACGGCATCCGAGTCAACTCCATCCACCCCGGCGGCGTAGACACTGCCATGACCGCTCCCGACACTCTGGGAGACGCCATTTCCGACGAAGAGCGAGAAGCGACCTTCGCCATGCTCCCCCTGGGCCGTGTGGGCCAACCCGTCGAGATAGCCCACCTGGCCGCCTACCTAGCCTCCGACGACTCCTCCTACAGCACCGGCGCCGAATTCATCGCCGACGGCGGAATGCTCGCCGGAGTGGTCAACCCCGAGGTGTGATTCAGACCAATACACACGGGCGCTTATGCGCTAAAGATTGATTTATCAATCATCTATATTTACTAAAGATAAGAATAGATGATTGAGCCACTAACTATACATACTCGATGATATATAACGCCGAAAATCTGGATGGTCGGGATGCCAACACATATGAGAATCTTTATAGAAATCGAGGTACCATCCCTCGGGGCATGAGCGTGAACTGACAAAGAGGCGGTTGCTTATTTGGCTTGTTCCTACACACCTGGAGAGTTTGAAATTTATCATCTCGCACTCCAAGAGCTCTGCCATTCCCTGCAGGAAGGCCTGAGTATCTTCGGCATTAACGCATTCTCTAGTAGAAATTTCCGGATCTATGCAGGCATCCTGGAAATCCAACAACCTAATCCACTCTCGGAAGAACTCTGTTGTTGGTAGCAAGGGTTCCAAGGTGTTCGCTATGACAGTCGTATATTCCTCGGTCGGTGTAACGCTGTTATCTTGGCAGCCGCCCGGAACCAGTTCAGTGTCTATGTTGAACTGGCAGCGGTAGACGTTCAACAGCGCCTCCTGATTAGCAATCAGTTGGTCGCGAACGGTGATGTCTTGGGCGGTGGGACTACCGGAGAACGGGGCCGGGCCCTCAGCGGGCAAAACAGGGACGCCATCAGCGCAGCCGCCGGGAACCACGCCGACATCCACGTCGAACATGCAGCGGTAGACGTTCAACAGCGCCTCCTGATCGGCAACCAGCCGGTCCCGCACCTCCACATCGGCCACCGACTGCGCCGCCGCCCCCGACGCCCCGACAAACCCCAACCCAGCAGCCAACACCCCCGCAACCACCACAATTCGCAACCACCGGCCCACAACCAACTGCCACATCCTGGTCATCCTAACCCCACCCCCACCGCCCTCTTCCCACCCACACGGTGATTGTGGAACGCTCTGCTGAGCGGTATGGTCAACAGGAATCACTCGGGGACGGTGAAATAGAGGTCCCCCTCCAAGAACACAACCGAGGAGGCCGCATGACGGTGAGTGAGCCAATCGGCGAGGAACGGCGCTTTGCGCTGATTGAGCGCCTAACCGAACTACTGGGGAAGGAGGAGGCCAGAACACTTATGGAGAGCCTTCCCCCCGTGCTATGGACCCACCTGGCCACCAAAGACGACCTACGCGCCCTCGAAGAACGCCTCCGCGCCGACTTCAACGGTCAATTCGCCGTGCTCAACGGCAAATTCATCGAGCTCCGCGCCGACTTCAACGGCCAATTCGCCATGCTCAACGCCAAAGTTGACGGCGGATTCGCCAATGTTGAAGCCGCGTTCAAAGAACACCGGGCTGAGACCACCCTTCAGCTGGCCAAGCAGACCCGGGCCATGGTGATCACGCTTATCGGATTCGCAATGTCGGTGTGGATCCCAATGCTGATCTTCGGCCTCTCCTGACAGCTGCCTGCAAGGAGGGACAATCATCCCCGTATGAGGGCTTATCCCCCGGCGAGGACCCTCATGCGGAGGTTGTTGAGGACCGACACGGTGGTGAATTGGCGGGTGCGCTCGCGGTCGAAGGGGAACTTGACCCGGGTGGCCTCTACTTCGCCGTTGACCAGGGTGGCCATCCACACGGTGCCGGGGTCTTGGCCGTCTAAGGGGTCGGGGCCGGCTACTCCGGTGACGGCGATGGCGCAGTCGGCACCCAGCAGCTTGGCGGCGCCGTGGGCCATGGCGGTTACCGCCTCTT
Source organism: marine group bacterium Sva0996 bin134 (assembly GCA_002239105.1). Classification (GTDB taxonomy): domain Bacteria; phylum Actinomycetota; class Acidimicrobiia; order Acidimicrobiales; family Bin134; genus Poriferisocius. The sequence continues at coordinate 41,386 of MPNQ01000005.1, forward strand.
CGCTCACCACTGGGCCTTCGGGCACTTCCAGCAAATCGAACTTCACGTCGCTGGCGTAGGACACCAGCCCGCCTCGAAACACGTCGCTGGCGCCGGGCACGGCGGTGAGCCGGGAACCGATCAGACCGCCGGTGAGGGACTCAGCCAGCGCCAGGGTCCAGCCCCGGCTGCGCAGGGCATCGAGCACGGCGGATTCCATGGTTTCGTCGTCGACGCCGAACACGATGTCGCCGATGATGCCCCGCACGATCTGCTCCTCGTTGGCCAGCATCTCGTCGGCGGCGGCCTCGCTGGGGGCCTTGGCGGTGAGCCGAACCTTGAGGCCCTCCATGCCCGAGGCCAGAAAGGCGATGGTGCACCCGCCGACCTCATCCAGCCGCTCGATCTCCTCGTGGAGCTTCTCGGCCAGACCCGACTCGGAGTCACCCCAGGTGCGCAGCGTGAGGCTCTTGATCACCGCGGTGATCCCGGCCCGGGCCTTGAGATCGGGCAGCACGCACTCCCCCACCATCTGCTGCATCTCCCAGGGCACGCCGGGCACGGCATACACCGCCTTGTCGCCGCTCTCGATCTTGAAACCGGCGGCGGTGCCGGGCATCACCGGCAGCACATCGGCCCCTTCGGGGATGTCGGCCTGGCGCAGGTTGTTCTCGGGCATGGCTCGCCCCCGGCCCCCGAACACGGTCGAGATGCGCTCCACGATGTCGTCGCGCCGCACCAGCTCCACTCCCAGGGCCGCGGCGATCACGTCGCGGGTGATGTCGTCTTGGGTGGGGCCCAGCCCGCCGCACATGATCACCGAGTCGCTGCGCTCCAGGGACTGTTCCAGCACGGCCCGCATCCGCTTGAAGTTGTCGCCCACCTTCACCTGGTGATGCGAGTCGATGCCGGCCAGCGCCAGCTGCTCGCCGATCCACGACGAGTTGGTGTCGACAATCTGGCCGAGCAGCAGCTCGGTTCCTACCGCGATTACTTCACAGTTCACGCAGGGAGGCTAACCGGCTGCGACCGGCTACTACTGGTCTGCGGCGGCAATCGCGCCGGCCCGGCCGTCGGCCATATAGCGCCAGCCGGTATAGAGGGTGAGGGCCACCGCCAGCCAGATGGCCAGCGACGGCGCCCAGTCGTGTTCCTCCAATGGGGGCAGCGCCGCCACAATGAGGGCCGCACCCTGCAACAGCGTCTTGTACTTGGCCAAGAGGCGAGCGGGAAGCGACAGACCCTCTCGGGCCCACCGGGTTCGAGCCGCGCTCACCAGCAGCTCTCGCACCGAGATGATCAGGACCGGAACCCAAAACAGCCGGTCTACCGCCACAAAGCACCAGGAGGCCCCCAGGATCATCACCTTGTCGGCCAGCGGATCCAGGAAAGCTCCCCACCGGCTGACACTGCCGGACGACCGGGCCACCCAGCCGTCGTAGTAATCGCTGGCCCCCAATACCAGGCCCACCGTCAATACCGACCACGACGTTCCCCGGCTGTCGGACGCGGCCAGGATCAGCACGAACAACACGGGCGACGCGGCAATGCGCCCCAGCGTGATGAGGTTGGCCGGCAACCGCAGATCGGACCAGGAATACGTCTCCACATGGCTCATGAGGGCCCCGCCTCGGCCACCATGTCGGGACCCATGGCCTCGGTCAACCGCACGGTGTGGAACTGGCCGGTGGCCAAGTGTTCGGGCACCGAGATGATCCCGTCGATCTCTGGGGCCTCTCGATAGCTGCGGGCCATGCCGGGGGTGTCCACCAGAACTTCGACCTCGCGGCCGACGAGTTGGTCACGCTTGGCCGCGGTTATCTCGTCTTGGACTTCGGCCAGCTCTCGGCGACGCTCAGCAGCCAGCTCGGCGGGCACCTCTTTGTCGAGGGTGGTGGCGTAGGTTCCCGTTTCCGGGGAGTAGGTGAAGAACCCGCACCAATCCAGGCCCACGTCGGCCACGAAATCAAGCAGGGCGTCGTGGTCGGCCTCGGTCTCTCCCGGATAGCCCACGATGAAATTCGACCGGAACACGGCGGCGGGCTCACGCTGGCGGATGTCGGCGATGCGAGCGGCAAATCGGTGGCCGTCGCCCCACCGGCGCATGCGGGCCAGAAGCGGACGCGACACATGCTGCAACGACAAATCGAAGTAGGGCACGCCGGTGGCGCAGATGGCGTCGATCAGCGGGTCGGTGAGATCGGACGGGTACAAATACAGCAGACGCAACCAGTCAACCTGCTGGCGCAGCGACTCCACCAGCGGGATGATCCCCCGCTCCCCCTGGCCCTGATCGCGCCCGTAGGAGGCCAGGTCTTGGGCCACCAGCACCGCCTCTCGCACGCCGAGGCCCTCCACTTCGGCCACGATCGCTTCGGCCGACCGGGAGCGCTGCGGCCCCCGGAAGCTGGGGATGGCGCAGTACCCGCAGCGGCGGTCGCAGCCCTCGGCGATCTTCACGTAGGCCCACGGCGCCTCGGCCGGCGGCCGGGGCAGGTTCAGCAGGTCAAAGGAGGGAAGCGCCACCGCTGATGGTGAAGCAGCCGAGGGCTTGGCCCCGATGCTCACCGGCACGCCGAATCCGGCCACCCGGTCGGCCTCGGGCAGGGCCTCGGCCAACTCGGCACCGTAGCGCTCGGCCATGCACCCGGTTATCACCAGCTCAGCGTCAGCCGCGGTCGAGCGCAGTTCCAGCACGGTGTCCACCGATTCCTGGCGGGCCTCCTCGATGAAGGCACAAGTGTTCACCACCACGAGGTCGGCCTCTTCGGGTGCCCCAGCCGCGGCCATACCGTCTCGAACCAGCAGACCCGTGATCTTGTCGGAGTCCACCTGATTCTTGGGACATCCCAGGGTCTCAACCCAAAACCGGCGCACCATCCTCAGATTATGCGGAGAATGGCCCAAGACCATCAGTGTCCGAGGCCGGCTGCACTACCACCTCGACCGCAGGGGTGCTCGAGACGTCATGTTCGGATTCGTCGGGGTCGTCGGAGATCAGGAACGGCATCGACACCAAGTACACGGCCAGCAAGAACGCCCCCTCCCACCATCGCTCCAAGCCGTCGCCCCGGAACATGAGCAGCCAGGCGCTGACGGAGATGCCCACCATGATCCACACCGCCAGCCCCGAGAGGTTTCCGTCTACCAGCGGTCCAGGGCCGACCAGTGCCACCACCGCACTCACCAGCAGGCTGTTGAACGTGTTGGAGCCCAAGATGTTGCCCACCAGCAGATCGGCCTCGCCCCGGCGAGCCGCCTGCACCCCGGTGATCAGCTCGGGCAGCGACGTGCCGAACGCCACCAGCGACAGCCCCACGAATCCAGAGCCCAAGCCAACCTCGTGGGCGATGTCCACCGCACCGGTCACCGCGAGTTGGGCGCCTACCACCGTGGCCCCCAGCCCCAACACGGTGCGAACCAGCTCGGCGGACTGGTTGATCGGCTTGTCGGTGTGGATGACATCGGCCGCGTTGGCGTCATAGGCCGGTCGCCACAAGATGATGCTCATGGCCACCACAAACGCGGCCAACAGGACGAAACCCTCCCACCGTTCCAAGCCGTCCTGAACCAGCAGCCAAAACAACAGCGCGGCACCCACCGAAACCACGCCCTCCCGCCACAGAGTGCTGTTGGCCACCTTGATGTACCGGCCCCCGACGGCAACCGCCGCCACCAGCGCGGAAACGCCCAACACCAGGCTCAAGTTGGCCACGTTGGAGCCGACGATGTTGCCCACGCCCAAGTCGACATCGCCATCGGCGGCGGCCAGACCCGACACCAGCATCTCGGGAGCGCTGGTTCCGAAGCCGATGACCAGCGCCCCGATCACGATGGGCGAGATACCCCGGGAGAAGGCCAGGCGTGACGCCCCGATCACCAGCTGGTCGGCGCCCAACGCCAGCACGAGAAGGCCTCCTCCGAGGAGCACCGCTGCCAATGTCACGAGCTGAGACTACCGACGAGGACTAAGCGATGGTCAGGGAAGCTCGTCGGGGGTCATCAGCACCTCTCGGGCTTTGGACCCCTCGGAGGGGCCGACCACGCCCCGCTGCTCCAGCAGGTCCATCAGCCGGCCGGCCCGGGCAAACCCCACCCGAAGCTTGCGCTGGAGCATCGAAGTGGAACCCAGCTGGCTGTCAACCACCAGCCTCATGGCCTGGGCCAAGAGCTCATCGTCGTCATCGCTTCCACCACCGGTGGCGGTCGACGGAGCGGCGGTCAGCGGGTCGTCGTCGCCGTCTCCCCCGTCGGTGGTCAAAGACGGGCTGCTGCTGTGGCCCATGGCCGAGGCCTGGCGCCGCCAGGCCGCCACCACACTGCGGACTTCCGCCTCGGTCACCCAAGCGCCTTGTATGCGCTGGGCGGTGGTAGAGGAGGCGTTGACCAGGAGCATGTCGCCCTGGCCCACCAAGCGCTCGGCCCCCTGCTGGTCGAGGATTACCCGGCTGTCGGTCTGGCTGGACACGGCAAAGGCCAGACGGGCCGGGATGTTGGCCTTGATCACCCCGGTGATCACGTTGATGGACGGCCGCTGGGTGGCAATCACCAGGTGGATGCCCACGGCTCGGGCCTTCTGGGCGATGCGGCAGATGGAGTCCTCCACGTCGCGGGGGGCCACCATCATCAGATCGGACAGCTCGTCCACCACCACCAAGATGAGCGGCATCCGCTCTTTGGGCTCAGATTCCTCGATCCCCAAATCGCGGTCGTTCTCGAACACCCCCCGGTCGAAGGCGTCGTTGTAGCCGTCGATGTCGCGGACACCCACCGAGGCCAGGATCTCGTAGCGGCGGTCCATCTCCCGGCAGGCCCAGGCCAAGGCGTTGGCCGCCTTCTTGGGGTCGGTTACCGGCTGGGTGAGCAGGTGGGGCACATGTTCGTACTGGGCCATCTCCACCATCTTGGGATCGACCAAGATCATGCGCACCTGGTCGGGGGTGGTGCGCATCAGCACCGAGGTGATCATGGAGTTGATGCACGACGACTTGCCCGCCCCGGTGGCCCCGGCAATCAATATGTGGGGCATACGGGACAGGTCCATCATCACCGCTTTGGCGTTGATGTCCCTTCCGATGGCCACCTCTAGGGGATGCTTGGCCTTGCGGGCCTCGGCCGACGCCAAAATCCCGCCCAGCGACACCACCTGGCGGTCTCGATTGGGCACTTCTACGCCGATGGCCTGGCGCCCGGGAATCGGGGCCAGGATGCGGACATCGGGCGAGGCCATGGCGTAGGCGATGTCCTTGCTCAGACTGGTTACCCGGCTGACCTTGACCCCCGCGGCCAGCTCCAGCTCGTAGCGGGTCACGGTGGGGCCGATCACCATCCCCACCAGCTTGGTGTCCACATCGTGGGCCGCTAGGGCCTGTTCCAGGGCGGCGCCCCTCCGGGCGGCCTCCTCCTGGTTGACCTGCTGGGGATCGGAACCGCTCAGCAGCTTGAGCGAGGGGAGCTTCCACTTTGAAGACTTGGAGGCCTTGTCGCTGACAATGACGGGCGCCTGCCATTCCGGCTCGGGATCGGAACCTTGGGGGGGCGGGCCAACCTCGGATTCGGGCGGGGCCAGGCTGACCTCGGGCTCAGGCTCGGGGTCCGGGGAGGGAATGAAAACCACCTCGGGCTCAACCAGGTCTGTCTCCGGACCAGCCACCAAGCGGTCGTCAACCGGAGCTTCGGGGGCTTCTGGAAGTGGGGCCGTGCCGGTGAGCGAATGGATCATCCGGCTGAGGCTGGCCTTTATCTTGGCGCCGTCCACTCGGCGAGCCCAGGCCCGCAGAGACACCCGGGTCAGCACGACTAGTCCCAATAGCCCGAACGCACCCACAACCAGGCTCGCTCCCCAGATTCCCACCACCGCGGCCAGGGTCCCGCCAAAGGCCAGGCCCAGAGCACCGCCAGCATCCATCAGTCCGTCTAGATCCTCGATGCCGGGCCGGTTCACGGCGATGTGCAAAAGGCCGGTAACCGACAGCAGCGTCAAAGCGGTGCCGATGGCGAGGCGGACGGCCAACACCAGATCGGCCCGAGCCGGATCGGTGTAGGGGTTCTTGTCGAAGGCATCCGGGGTGCTCTCCGGTTCAGCCTCATCGGGGCGGGGGCCCCGGAGCAGGACGATCCCGATGACAACCAGCATGACGGGCACCGCGGCGCGCGCCGCGCCGATTAGAGCCCCGAGGACGGTTCGCAGGCCCGAGCCGAACGGCCCCGCCACATCCGCCCACAGACCGCAGGCCGCCAACAAGCCCGCGAGGACGAACCCCACGGCGACAATGTCGACGCGGTGGCGAGCCCAGACCGCGGCCGCGGCCTGCTTCAGTCGACCATCGGACTGAGCACCGGCTTTGGACTTGGACTTTGTGCTGGGCTTGTTAGGGGCTTTGTGAGCGGTTTTGGTAGCCACAACAGCAACAAACGTACCACTGACAACACCAGCAACCAACGGTTTGCCCTGAGAGAGCCGACCGGCGCCGGTTTGGTCAGAACTCGATGATGATGGGAGCGATCATCGGACGGCGACCGGTGTTGTGGTTGACGAACTGGCCCGCGGCCCGCCGCACTACCCGCTCCAAGCTGTCTTCTTCGCCCGAAGCCAGGTGATCCTCCACCGCAGCCGCCACCTCATCGGCCCCGGCCTGTTCCAACTCCCACACCGTGTCGGCCCCGACCCACCCCTTGGTCTCAAATCGGGGACGAGCCAGCAGACGACCCTTGTCGCGGTTCACCACAACCACCACATTGACCACACCTTGGCCTCCGAGGATGGACCGCTCGCGGAACAGCTCCCGGCCGCTCTCGATCAGCTTTCCATTCACGTAGTAGTAGTCCCCGGAGGTGACCTTCCCTCGGTTGGCCAGCCCGCGGTCGCTCAACTCCACCTGCTCACCGTCGCGGGCGATCACCACCTGATCAGAGGGCATGCCCATGTCCATCGCCAGATCAGCGTGGGCCAAGAGGTGGCGGACTTCGCCATGGACCGGCACGAAGTACTCGGGGTCGGCCACCGTGTGCAGGGTGCGCAGCTCGTCCTGTTTCCCGTGGCCGGTGGTGTGGACCTCAAGCTGGCCGCTGTGAACCACATCGGCTCCCCGGGACATCAAGTTGTTGATCATGCGAGAGACCCGCGCCTCGTTGCCGGGTATGGGGCTGGAGCTCAACACCACGGTGTCGCGGGGGCCGATGTCAATCCAGCGGCTGTCGCCGGTGGCGGCCATCGCCAGGGCCGAGCGGGTCTCACCTTGAGATCCGGTGGCCACCACGCACACCTCCCCGGGAGGATACTGCTCGGCTTCGGACACATCGATGAAGGCCTGGTCGGGCATCTGGAGCAGGCCCAATTCCCGGGCCAAGGCGAAGTTGCGCTTCATGGACAGCCCGAGCGTGGCCACCTTTCGCCCTGAAGCCACTGCGGCGTCCACCACCTGCTGGACCCGGTGAATGTGGCTTGAGAACGCGGCCACCACCAGCCGTCGTTCTTGATGGGCCGCGAACACCCCTCTCAGCACCCCTCCCACTTCGGTCTCCGACCGGGAGCTGCCGGGGATCTCCGAGTTGGTGGAGTCGCACAGCAGCAGCCGCACCCCTTCGGTGCGGGCGATCGCCCCAATCCGGGCAAGGTCGGTGCGCCGGCCGTCAACCGGATTCAGGTCCAGCTTGAAGTCGCTGGAGTGCAGGACAACCCCTTGGGGGGTGCGGATGGCCGAGATCAGCCCCGAGGGAACCGAGTGGGTGACCGGGATGAACTCGCAGTCGAACGACCCGATGCTGATGCGGTCGTGGTCTCCGATGGGGTTGAGGCTGGTGCGGCCCATCACCCCATGCTCTTCGAGGCGATTGCGGATCAGCCCCAGGGTGAACCGCGAGGCGTAGATGGGGAACGACAGCCAATCCAGCGCCTGTGACAGCGCTCCGATGTGATCCTCGTGGCCATGGGTGCAGATGCAGCCCACGATGCGGTCGGCCTTGTCGCGCAGGTACTCCAGATCGGGCAGCACGAAATCGGCCCCCGGCATGTCCTCATCGGGGAAGAGCACCCCGCAGTCCAAAATGAGCACCTCTCCCCCGCACTCGATGGCCGCGCAATTCCTCCCAATGTCGCCCAAACCGCCCAAAAAGGTGATCTGGACCGGATCAGCCATGGGTTCCTAGGCGGGTGCCGGCCAGCACTTCGGCCGCGGCTTCGGTCAACCCATCGGGCTCGACATCCATCGGTGGGCGGCATCGGCCCACTGGCAGGCCGATGAGGCGCATCATGGCCTTGGCCGGGATGGGGTTGGGGGCCTTCAACCCCGTCTCATAGTCATACGACGGGATGAGGCTGGCGTTGATTTGCCGGGCGGCGGCGACATCGCCCTTCTCGAAGGCCGCGACCATGTCGGCGTGCTCGGCCCCGGCCCAGTGGGAGGCCACGCTTATGAACCCCACCGCGCCCACTGCCAATAGTGCGAGGTTGAGGCTGTCGTCGCCGCTGTACACCTCGAAATCATCGGGAGCCTGGGCGATCAGCTTGGCGGTCTCGGCGGGGTCGCCGGCCGCGTCTTTGACGCCGACAATGTTGCCCACGCCGTGGGCCAGTTCCAGCAGAGTAGCGGTGTCCACTTTCCGCCCGGTGCGCACGGGAATGTCGTAGATCAGCACTGGGAGATCAGTGGCTGCTGCCACCGTGGCGAAGTGCTTGGACAGACCGGCCTGTGAGGGGCGGTTGTAGTAGGGGGCCACCAGCAAGATCCCGTCGGCCCCAACCTCGGTTGACCGCTCGGTGAGCTCTACCGCCGCCGCGGTGTCGTTGCTGCCTGCCCCGGCCACCACCGGTGCATCCACCACCGAGGCGACCGCACCGATGAGATCGATCTGCTCATCGTGGGTCAGGGTCGGGGACTCCCCCGTGGTGCCAGCGACCACCAATCCATCGCTCCCGTTGTCAACCAGCCATTGGGCCAGCAAAGCAGCCGCATCTAGGTCCAGCGAGCCGTCATCGCGAAACGGTGTGACCATGGCGGTCAATACCCTTCCAAATCGAGCCATGGGATCTCCTTACGCGTCAGCTGAGTCGGCGGCCAGCTCGGTTGCCCGATCAATACCCAGTGACACCAGGAGATCCTCGTGCAGTTCGAACCACACTTCATGGTAGGAATCCAGAGAGGGTTTCGTAAACCAGTTAATGTCACCGCTCAGCACCTGGTTCAGCGCATATTCGAGCCGTCCCCCATAATGCCCGAAGCGGTCGAGGGCTTCGGCCAGCTGAGCGAGGATCGGCTGGACGCGCCGGTTGATCTCGGCCAGTCGGGCGATGACCGCGGCGTCGTAGTCGGGATCGGTGTGATCGTTCAAGGTCTGATCGCCGCGTACCTGGAAATCGGTGCAGACCACCTTTAGCTCGGGGTCCAACACCCTGAACGACTCATAGTGCTCTTGGATCAGGGGCTTCACCCCGGACTGGTCGACTTCGGCGGCCACCATCCGCTCGGCCTCGGCCCGGCCCTCTCCGAGCAGCATCCACCCCTTGGCCCTTTTCCCGTCGCGGTAGCGCACCCATCCCTGCTCGCCCAGCTCGTCCAACACCGCGGCTGCCTGGTTCGACGAGAGGCCCGCGGCCCGGGCCAATGCATCAACCTCGGCCATGCCCTTCGTGCGCAGGGCATGAAGCACGCGCTGCACTATGTGGGGAGAATGGGGCACGATGGCAGCCTACTTTGGACCTGAGCTCGACTTACGGCGCAAGATGAGCGGGTAGCCCACCAGCGCGATGGTGGCGAAGACAAACCACTGCACGGCATAGGCCAGATGAGACCCCTCCCCTAGGTCGGGAGAGGGCACGGGGACGGGCAGGTCACCGGAAGGGGGTGATTGCGCCTGGAGTTGCACATAGACCGGGAGCAGGGGGTGGTCAAGCTGTTGGGACAGACGGGCCAGGTCAGGCCGGGCCATTTCGACAAGCACGCCGCTTGCGGGGTCGGGCTGCTGGAGTCCAGCAGCGGTGACCGTGGCCCGGACGAGTCCGGTCACCTCAACCTCTCCACCAACCGCCGCGAATTCCGCTGGTAGTGCGCCGGTGCCCGCCCCGTGGGGAATCCAGCCCCGATTGACGGCAACGACCGCTCCGGTTTGAAGTCGGAGTGGGGTGAGGACCCAAAACCCGGCGGTGCCCTGATGGGTGCGGTTTCGGATCAGCACTTGATCGTCAGTCTGGTAGACACCGACCGCCCGGACCAGGCGGAACTCAATCTCGCGGCCGGCGTCGAGAGGATCGTCAATTCCTGCCAGATCTTGCACTTCGGCGATGGGAAGCTGGCTGCGGCTGGTGATTGTGCTGTTGCGATCTCGGCGCTCAGACAGCCGATGGAGCTGCCAGAACCCCGCGGCGACCATGGCGATCACCGCCAACAGCACCGCGATGTTGAGCAACTGGCGCCGGAGCGACACGACTGGGCTCTGGTTCTAGATGTCCAGCAAAGCGTCGAGGCCGACGATGAGCCCCGAACGGCCGGAGGCGGCCTTGATAGCCGCCAGAACACCCGGCATGAACGAGAAGCGATCAGTGGAGTCTTGGCGGATGGTCAGTGTCTGGCCCTCGGCACCCAGGATCACCTCGTGGTGGGCCACCATCCCCCTCATACGCACGGAATGAACCCGGATGCCCTCGGGGCCCTCGCCTCCCCGAACTCCGGGCAGCATCTCATGCTCGGTGGGATCGGGAGCCCACTCGCCTGACGCGGCCGCCATTTTCTCCACCGTGAGCCGGGCGGTTCCCGACGGTGCGTCGATTTTGGCGTCGTGGTGCAGCTCGATCACCTCAGCGGTGTCGAAGTAGGGCGCGGCCATCTCGGCAAACCGCATCATCAGCACAGCGCTTATGGCGAAGTTGGGGGCGATGATGCACGCCCGCCCCGCACTGGCAAAGGCAGCTTCAAATCGCTCCAAGTCGCCGTCGGTGAAGCCGGTGGTCCCAACGACGGCGTGAATGTTCTGAGCTGCCAGCCAGATCAGGTTGTCTCGGGCCGCTTCAGCAATGGTGAAATCCACCACCACGTCGGCACCGGCATCTGCCACTGCCTGGCGGTCGGCTACCGAAACTGCGCCGCCGGCGACAGCACCCACCCGAATGGGATCCACGGCGGCCACCAAATCCAGATCGGGGTCGGCAGCCACCGCTTCACAGACGGTGGCGCCCATTCTTCCCCCCGCACCGAACACCCCAACCCGAATCATAAACGAGACGATATAGGGCTGAGCCGTGCCAATACGGCTTAGAAAACTAAGCGGAACGCAGGGTTAGCGCGAAGACCGGTCCCGGTCGCGGCCGCGGCCGCCTCCGCCTCGACGATGTGAGCTGCCACCTGGTCCGAGGTCGCCGAACTCGTCTCGCAGTTGAGACTCAAAGTCGTCTTCAAAGGATGCGGCTTGGGAGGGAACTTCCCAATCTCCACGGTCGCGGCCACCCCGATTGTCACGGTCGCGGCCACCCCGGTCATCACGGCGATCCCGACGATCATCACGATCCCGGCCACCCCGGCTATCGCGGTCGCGGCCACCCCGGTCATCGCGGCGATCCCGACGATCATCACGATCCCGGCCACCCCGGCTATCGCGGTCGCGGCCACCCCGGTCATCGCGGCGATCCCGACGATCATCACGATCCCGGCCACCCCGATTGTCACGGTCGCGGCCACCCCGGCTGTCGCGGTCGCGGCCACCTCGGTCGTCGCGGCGATCCCGGCGATCATCACGGTCCCGGCCACCCCGGTCATCGGAGCGGGAACCAGAGTCACGGTCGTCGCTGCTGTCGTCGCCGGTCAACTTGAGGCTGATCTTGCCGTTGGGGTCTATGTCCTCCACGACAACCTCGAGGTCGTCGCCCAATGCGACCACGTCTTCAACCCGATCAATTCGGCGGCCTCGGCCCAGCTTGGAGATGTGCACCAAACCATCTCGGCCCGGAAGGATGTTCACGAACGCCCCGAATGCGGTGATGTTCACCACCTTCCCGTTGTAGACCTCGCCAACATCGGCGGTGGGCGGGTCCAAAATCAGCCGGATTTGGCGCTCGGCCTCGTCCACCTTGTCGCGGTCGGGCGAAGAAATGGTGACGATGCCCGCGTCCTGGGCGTCATCCACATTGACCTCGGCCCCAGTCTCAGACTGGATGGAGTTGATGACCTTGCCCTTGGGCCCGATGACCTCGCCGATCTTGTCCAGCGGGATCTCGAACTTGATGATCTTGGGGGCAGTGGGCCGGACATCGTCCCGGGGGGCATCGATGGCGCCTGCCATCACCTCCAGAATCTTGAGCCGGGCATCACGAGCCTGGTTCAACGCATCAGCCAGCACGTCAGCGGGCAGCCCGTCGATCTTGGTGTCGAGCTGGAGGGCGGTCACGAAGTCGGCGGTGCCCGCCACCTTGAAGTCCATGTCGCCGAACGCATCTTCGGCGCCCAGGATGTCGGTGAGCGTGGTGTAGCGACCCTCGTGGAATACCAACCCCATGGCGATGCCGGCCACCGGCGCCTTTATGGGCACACCAGCGTCCATCAGCGACAGAGTCGATGAGCACACCGAGCCCATGGAGGTGGAGCCGTTTGAGGACAGCACCTCCGATACCAGGCGCAGCGTGTACGGGAACTCGTCCATGGAGGGGACCACGGGGACCAGGGCCTTCTCTGCCAATGCCCCATGTCCGATCTCCCGGCGCTTCGGCCCCCGCATGAAGCCGGTCTCGCCGGTGGAGTATGGCGGGAAGTTGTAGTGGTGGATGTAGCGCTTCTTGTCAATGGGGTCGATCCCGTCGATCATCTGGTCCATCCGTGCGGTGCCCAGCGTGGTGATGTTCAACACCTGGGTCTCACCCCGCTCGAACAGCCCAGAGCCATGAGCGGTGTCCACCACTCCGACCTCAGATCCAAGTTGCCGGAGATCGGCCGGGCCCCGCCCGTCGATGCGCGCGCCGTCTTGCACGATCCGCGTGCGAACGATGCTCTTGGTGAGTGACCGGACGGCCGCGGAGATCTGCTTGTCGGCGCCCTCGACCTCGGCGAACCGGTCGGCCAGCGCTTCAGCGATCTCCTCTTTCACCTGCGACTCGGCCTCTTGGCGCTCTGCCTTGTCGGCTATGGACATGGCTGCGGCCAGCTTGTCGGCACCAACTTCAGCCACCGCGGCTTCGATCTCGGGGGCGTAGTCCACCTGGAGCTCATACTCCATCGGGGGCTTCACCCCGGCGGTGGCGATCAGCCGGCGCTGGAGGCCAACCGCTTCTTTGATCCACTCTTTGGACCGCTCCAAACCCTCGGCCAGGGCGGCTTCGTCCACTTTGGGAGTGCCGTTGCTGTACAGCTCCCAGCCGGCCTCGGTGCCGTTGGCCTCCACCATCATGATGGCCACGTCGCCGTCGTCCAGCACCCGTCCGGCCACCACCATCTCGAAGGTGGATTCGGCACCCTCTTCATAGGTGGGGTGGGGAATCCACTCCCCGTCGGCACTGTGAGCCACTCGGACCGCGCCGATCGGCCCGGCAAACGGGATGCCCGAGATGCTCAGTGCGGCCGATGCCCCGTTGATGGCGATCACGTCATAGGGGTTCTCCTGGTCTGCACCCAAAACGGTTCCGACGACGTGGATCTCGTTGCGGAATCCGTCGGGGAATGAGGGCCGCAGGGGTCGATCGATCAAACGGCACGTGAGGATGGCCGACTCAGGGGCCCGGCCCTCCCGCCGGAAGAACGAGCCGGGGATCTTGCCCGCGGCATACATGCGCTCTTCGATGTCGACGGTCAGGGGGAAGAAGTCCGCCCCTTCTCGCACCCGGCGGGCCGCGGTTGCGGTTACCAGGATGGTGGTGTCGCCCATGCGGACCACAACGGCTCCGTCGGCCTGTCCGGCCAGACGACCTGTCTCAAAGGACAGGGTCTTACTTTCCGCGCCGCTTACTGCGGCTGAAACGGTGATGGCTTCCGCCATTTTTGCTCCTCTCCGGGCCACGTGAGGCCCGAGCGGGCCGGAATGGAGCCAGTTCCCAGTTGGAGGGGCCCAGCGCAACTAGGCCCCTTCAACTGGCAGCTGGCCTCTCTAGTGGCCCGCTTATTTGTTTTCCATATATCGCCAGGGCGATGCCCGCTTCTCAGCGGCGAAGTCCAAGTTCGGCGATGATGCCTCGGTAGCGCTCCACATCGTTGTCCTTGACGTAGTCGAGCAGCCGCCGCCGTCGGCCCACCATCATCAGCAAGCCTCGCCTGCTGTGGTGGTCCTTGACATGCACCTTCAAGTGCTCAGTGAGGTGATCGATCCGCTCAGTGAGCAGTGCAATCTGTACCTCGGGCGAGCCAGTATCGGTGTCATGCACGCGGTGCTTCTCGATAGTCGCGGTTTTGGACGCTAGTTTCTCGGCCATCCCTACTCAGTGTGTCCGTCGGTCAGAAAACGGGCGATTTCACGACACCTTGCCGTGCTTGTGCCCGGGGGACCCGATCAAACTACCACCCCGAAGGCCAGAACACCCATCTGAGAGCATTTGGCCTGAGAGGTTTTAGGGGATACTGGTGTCGATGAAGGTTGTGTCCTTCGGAAGCCTCAACTACGACCTGTCCATCTGGCTCGACCGGCTGCCCGGCCCCGACGAGACCCTGCGGGCCCAGCGGATGGAGGCTTTCTCCGGGGGCAAGGGCGCCAACCAGGCCACCGCCGCGGCCCAACTTGGGGCCACCGCGCCCATGGTGGGCTGTGTGGGCGACGACGATCGGGGCCGCTGGCTGCTGGACGTGCTCAACGGCAACGGCGTGGACACCAGCCTTGTCCGCGTCGTCGAGGAGCCCACCGGCACCGCGGTGCCGCTCATCACCGCGGCGGACGTCTCCATCGTCATCGTCGCCGGGGCCAACGCCAGCACCGGGGTGGCGGACGCTGATGCCGCCGCGCAGGTCATCGCCTCGGCCGACGTGCTGCTGCTGCAAGGCGAGGTGGGGGCAGCGGGTGCCCGGCGAGCCGCCCAGGCTGCCCGTTCGGGCGGGACCACGGTGGTGTTCAACCCAGCACCCGTCGACCCGTTCTTGGTGGAAGCGGTGGCGCCGCTGACCGACATCTTGGTGATGAACCGGGCCGAGCAGGCCCAGGTGGCAGCAATCGGCCCCGACACAAGCCAATGCGAAACGATCATCACCCTGGGCAGCCGGGGTGCTCAGCTCGACGATGTACTGGTTCCCTCTTACCCCGCAGATGTGGTGGATCCCACCGGCGCAGGCGATGCGTTCTGCGGTGCCCTGGGCGTGGCTCTGGCCGAGGGTCTGGCGCTGATCGAAGCTGTCCGCTTCGCCAACGCCGCTGGCGCCCTGGCGGTAGCAACCCCCGGCGCCCAGCCCTCCATGCCCACCCGCAGCGCCGTCGAGTCCCTGCTCGACGGCCACCGTTAAGACTGAACTACCCGCTAAGGGCGGGGATGACGTGGGTGGCGGTGAGGCGGATGCTCTCCATGGTCTTCTCGTGGGGGATGTTGTAGGGGTTCATCATGCACAAGAGCAGGTCGACGCCGAGATCGGCGAAGCCCCGGCATAGCTCGATGCACTGGTCGGGGTCGCCGGCAATGGCCACGCCCTGGTCCACCAAGTCCTCCACGCTGAACGTGGTATCCCAGTCGGCATCGGCGGTCATGCCGGGGAGATACCGCAGATAGTTCCAGTCGCCCAGCTCGGCGCCCTCTTCTTGGAGCATCTCGGCCACGCTGCCCACCAGCTTGAACGCCACCGTGGGGTACCACCAGAACGACTCCCGGGCGTTGTCGTAGGCCTCGGCCGTGGTGGGCGCGCAGTGGAACATGGCGAATGTGGCCACCCGGTCGTTCACGAAACCGCCCACCGGGTTCTGGCAGGCCGCCACCGCCTCGCGGTACAAGCCGATTCGCAATTCCAGCTCTTCGAGCGACACCCCGGCGCTGAACGACAGCAAACCCATCCCCATATCCCCCACCAATTGATGGGTTTCCCGGCTGCCAGTAGCGGCCCACAGGGGAGGATGGGGCTTTTGCACCGGTTTGGGCAGCACCCGGCGGCGAGGCATCGACCAGTGCTCACCCTGGAACTCATGCTCGTCGTTCATCCAACAGCCAGCGATGTGCTCCACCGCCTCGGCCCACATCGCCCGTGTCTCGCGAGGGTCGATTCCAAACCCCTCCAGCTCGGCCCGGGTGGTTGAGCGGCCAGTGCCGAACTCCACTCGGCCCCCGCTGAGCAAATCCAGCGTGGCCGCAGACTCGGCGCTGCGCACCGGATGGTTGTAGGGCTTGGGGGTAAGCCGCACCCCATAGCCCAGCCGAATCTGCTCAGTGAGCGCGGCCACCGCTCCGTAGAGCACCTCGGGATTGGAGCTGTGTGACATCTCCTCCAAGAAGTGGTGCTCAACCGTCCAGAAACTGTGGAAGCCGAGCTGATCAGCCAGCACAGCCTGCTGGATCAACTCTTGATAGCGAAGCTGCTCGCTGTTTTGGTGCCACGGCCGGGGCACCGGGATCTCGGAGAATAGGGCGAGCTTCATGCCGGTTAGCGGGACGGTTCCGCGCTCAAGATCTCCCGACTAAGGGCGACATCCACCCGGAGCTGCTTGACCAGGGAGTCGATGCCGTCGAAGCGGTGCTCGCTTCTCAGCAGCTCCACAAACTCCACTCTGGCCTCCTCGCCGTACAGGTCGCCCTCGAAATCGAGGAGATGCGCCTCCAACAGCGACTGCTGGGCGTGCTCATAGAAAGTGGGGCGTCGGCCGATATTGATGGCCGCCATGTGCCGGGACCCGTCGGGACGGGTGTACCAGCCGGCGTACACTGCGTCGGCCGGCCAGGCCATGACCATGGAAACCGGGATGTTGGCGGTGGGAAACCCGATGGTCATCCCCCGCCGATCGCCCAAAACCACCTTGCCCCTGATCTCGTGGTAGCGCCCCAGCATGGCCGCCGCGGTGCGAACATCGCCGCCCGCCAGCGCCCGGCGCACTGCGGTGGATGAAACCGGCTCGGGCCATTTCTCGTCGTGGTGCAGGAGCGTAACCGCTTGCACCTCAAAGCCCATTTCCTGGCCGAATTCCCTCAGCGTGTCGATGTTTCCCAGCCGAGCCCGCCCGAAGTGGAAGTCCTCCCCCACCACCACGCTGCGCACTCTCATCCTTTCCACGAAGACCTCTCGCACAAATTCCTCGGGCATGGTGTGGGCTCGATCAGGGGAGAACTCAATCAAGTACACGTATTCGATGCCGGCCGCCTCGAGCAGCTCCAGCTTCTGATCGAGCGAGTTGAGCAGCTTGGGCGCATTCTCCGGCCGCAAGACCAGGGCCGGGTGGCGGTCAAAGGTGACCACTGCGGGAGCAACGCCCAGTCGATTCGCTTCGCTGAGGAGCTGATCGATGACAGCCTGGTGTCCGACGTGGACACCGTCGTACACCCCGATGCTGGCTGCGGTCTCCTCAATGCCCTGCAGGCTGCCGAAGTCTTCTATGACCTGCACCGCGCTGCACGGTAGCGGCCACAGCCTCAAACTGGACAATCCCGGTGGCCTCAAGACCGCCCGCCACTGGCCTCATTGGGGAATGACCACCTCCGGTTTGACCATCCCCGAGGTATGAGGCTTGTAGACAGCCAAGAGTTGACCCTGCGGCCCGAGCACGGCCCACGGGCCGTCGCCCTTCGCAGCCAACTCGTCAGTGGCCATCACCTGTCCGCTGCTCACCCTTTGGCCGAGCGACTCATCGACCGACACTGCCGGGTAGTCGCGCAGGGCCTCGGCCATCGACAACAACGAAGGCTTGCTGACTGGCCGGGCCTCATCGATCGCAAACGAGCCAATGGCCATGCGCCGCAAAGCCCGCAAGTGCGCCCCTCCCCCCAGGGCGGCGCCGATGTCGGCGGCCAGCGAGCGGATGTAAGTCCCCGAGGAACAGGTCACCTCAATCCTGTACACGCCGGCGTCAGGGTCTATCGGAGCAACCGCCAGTTTGTGGACGGTTACTGGGCGGGGTTCCCGCTCTACCTCCACACCCTCACGGGCCAACTCGTGCAGACGGCGGCCTCCGATCTTGATGGCCGACACCATCGGCGGAACCTGCATGATGTCGCCGAGAAATCCAGAGGCAGCCTCAGAAACCTGCTCGGGGGTGACCGCCGACATGTCGTAGACCGCGGTGACCTCGCCCTCCGCGTCCAGCGTGGTGGTCTCAGCACCCAGGATCAGCTCGCCCACATATTGCTTGGGAAGCGGGGTGATAAACCGCAGCAGCCGAGTGGCACGGCCCACCCCCAAGAGCAACACCCCAGTGGCGCCGGGGTCCAGGGTCCCGGCGTGTCCCACTTTGCGGGTGCCGAAGACGCCCCGGGCCTTGGCCACCACATCGTGGGAGGTCCACCCCGTCTCTTTGTCGATAACCGCCAACCCGTCGGTCGGGCTCACTATTCGTCCTCGGCAGCCAGATCACGCAATATCTGATCGACCCGCTCACCGGCTGAAATGGAGGGATCAAGGGCGAACACCAACTCGGGGACCCTGCGGACCGCAGAAGAATGGGCGACTGCCTGTTTTAGCTGGAGACGATGCTCCTCCAATGCCTCTAGGGCCGCAGATGCCGCCTCGTCGTCCAGCACGCTTATGTACACAGTGGCCTGGCTCAATTCGGCACTGGTCTCCACCCCGGTGATGCTGGCCAGCTCCAGCCGGTCGTCATCCAATAGGGCCAGTTCAGAGGCCAGTATCTCTCGCAGCAACTCGCCTAGCCGGGCCGAGCGTGAGTATCGGGAGGGGCGCGACGCCCGGTTGCGAGCCACGCCTACTCCTCGGTGTTGAGCCAATGCGATGAGGAGCCCACCACTTCGATCTCGGGAATCGACCAGATGAACCGGTCCACATCATCGGCCAGCGACCGGCATTGGCCCGGCTGGCCCGACACAACCGCCATACCCACCTCTGCCCTCTGCCACAGATCGGTGTGACCGGTTTCCGCCGCCGACACACCGAATCGACGGGCCAAGTCCGACAGCAAGGGTCGCAGAACCGAACGGCGCTCCTTCAGCGATTGGCAACCAGGGATGTGCAAGTCATAGACCACGGCGAGAACGTGCATCGGCTCGATCAGACTCGGGCGACTTCTCGCTCCTCGAAAGTCTCGATGATGTCTCCCTGCTTGAGGTCTTGGAAGTCGGACAACCCGATACCGCACTCGAAACCAGACTGCACGTCGCGCACATCTTCTTTGAAGCGCTTGAGAGACGAGACCGTGCCCCGCCATATGACGGCACCCTCCCGCAAGAACCGGACTTTGGAGCCTCGGGTGATCGCCCCGTTGAGCACATAGCAGCCGGCCACGGCACCCACCCGGGGAACTCGGAATATCTCCCGCACCTCGGCGTCTCCGGTGACGACCTCCTCGAACTCGGGAGCAAGCATCCCGACCATGGCGTTCTCCACATCCTCGATCAGGTTGTAGATGATCTCGTAGGTCCGGATTTCCACCTTCTCGAGCTCGGCGAGTTCTCTGGCCTTGCGATCAGGCCTGACGTTGAAACCGATGATGGTGGCGTTGGATGCGGCGGCCAGTTGGATGTCGTTGGCAGTCACACCGCCCACGCCCCTATGGACAAAGGCCAGCTTGACCTCTTCGCGTCCTAGGCGCTGAAGGCTGTCTACCACCGCTTCCAGCGACCCGTTCACATCAGCTTTGACGATGAGGTTCAGCGTCGCGGTCTCACCGGCTTGGATTTGGGTGAATATGTCCTCCAGACGCGCGCCGCCTGCGGTGGCTGCGGCGTCTCGACCAAGGCTGGCGATCCGCTGCGAGTGCTCGCGTGTCTGTGCAACCTTGGCCGCCACCTTCTCGTTGGGGGCGACCACGAAGGCGTCACCAGCGTTGGCTACATCTGAGAGACCGAGCACTTGCACCGGCTTAGAGGGCGGGGCCTCAAGAATCTGGTTGCCCCGGTCGTCGAGCAGGGCCCTGACCCGGCCCCAAGAAGCCCCGGCAACCACCGGATCCCCTCGCCGCAGGGTTCCATGCTGCACCAACAGGGTGGCCACCGGACCCCGCCCGATGTCCAGGTTGGACTCCAGCACCACTCCTTGGGCCCGGCCCTCCACGTTGGCCCGAAGATCTTCCACCTCAGCCACCACGGCCAGCTGTTCGAGCAAGTCGTCTATTCCCAGGTTCTGAAGAGCGGATATCTCCACCATGATGGTTTCACCGCCCCACTGCTCGGGTACCAGTTCGTGCTCGGAGAGCTGTTGCATGGTCCGAGTGGGGTCGGCGTTGTTGCGGTCGATCTTGTTGACGGCTACCACAATGGGCACATCGGCGGCCCGAGCGTGGTTGATGGCTTCCAGAGTCTGGGGCATCACTCCGTCGTCGGCCGCCACCACCAACACCACGATGTCGGTGGCATCGGCACCCCGGGCCCGCATAGCCGTGAACGCCGCGTGACCAGGGGTATCGATGAAGGTCAGCGTCCGCCCATCTTTCTCCACCTGATAGGCGCCGATGTGCTGGGTAATACCACCGGCTTCGCCCTCAGCCACATTGGCATTGCGAATCTGGTCGAGCAGCTTGGTCTTGCCATGGTCAACATGGCCCATGACCGTGATAACCGGGGAGCGAACAGGTTGGGCCTCTTCGAGCTCATCATCTGTGAATTCGGCTTCGAGCAGTTTGAGCAGTTCATTCTCCTGCTCTTCACCTGGGTCTACCAGGCGGACCTCGGCTCCGACTTCCGCAGCAAAGAGCTCGATCATGTCGTCGGTCAGCGATTGGGTGGCGGTGACCATCTCACCCTGCTGCATGAGGAAGCGGACCACGTCGGCAGCCGTCTGGTTCAGCTTCGGACCCACCTCAAGGGGGGTTGAGGCTCGCTCGACCACCACCTCACCAGTGGGCGCGGCCGCGTCCGTCGGGGTGTAGTCCGGGATGTTCATGGGCTGGAGGTCTTCGGCCACCCGCCTACGCCGCCGGCTCTTGCGCCGCCTCTGCTGAGGACGTTGGGGACCGCCTCGACCTCGACCACCGGGGCCAGCAGGGCCGCTCGGAGGCCCGCTGAGGGCACCGGCGGGGCCGCGTGCCGCTAACGGCGCGGGAGATCGTCCCGGCGATCCGGTGCCCGGTCCATGGGTACCGCCAGCTGGTCGGGCTGGACCGCGAGGGCCCCTCCGGGGACTCGGCGCCGGACCCCGTCCTCCTCGGCCGGGGGGCGGCGGAATCGGCTTGCCCGAAGAGGACGTTGGAGGACTGCCGGGGGGCGGCGGAATCGGCTTGCCCGACCGTGACATCGGCGGGCTGGGTCGAGCAGAAGCGGCTGGCTGCGCAGCCGGAGGCTCAGCCGCGGGCCTTGGCGCGGGTCGAGACGGCGCTGGGGGCGCGCTCGCTGGAGGCGATTCAACCGGCGGTGCTACCGGACGGAGCCGTGGCGGCATTCCCCCGCTGGAGGTAACCACCCGCGTGGGGCTTGGCGGGGACTCAGGAGGCTCTGGTTCGGGCTCAGGCTCAGCGGCAACTGGTACGGGCTCTGGTTCGGGCTCAGGCTCGGGCTCAGCCGCAACCGGCGCCGGTTCGGGCTTGGGTTCGGGCACAGGCTCGGCCGCAACCGGCTCGGGCTCTGGTTCGGGCTCAGGCTCGGGCTCAGCCATAACCGGCTCGGGCTCTGGTTCCGGCTCAGGCTCGGGTGGCCGAACAAGGCCATCACGATGAGCTCGGCGGCGGACGCGGTCTGCTTGAGCATCCACGATGCTCGATGAATGGCTGTTGACGCCGATCCCCAAATTCACGCAGAGATCAAGCGTTTCCTTGTTCGTGAGGCCGAGCTCGCGGGCAAGCTCGTAAACCCGAATCTTTGCTGGCAAAAAGCTCTTTCTTGGTCTATCCGCAGTGCGCGGCCGACCCATGTGGGTCGGATTTTTATTGTCTCACGCCCAGCCGTCAGATTTCGAAGTCAATCTGAGGCGCAGGCCGTTACCCCGGCGGAGGGCCGCCTTCCGAAGCCTCCCCTACCTCCTCAACAGGGGCGTCTTCGCTGCCTTCAGCAGCCCAATCCTCGGCCGACAGGGCCGGTCCTCCCTCGGCTGGCCGCCATACCTGCTCGCCAGTCGTTTCGTCCACCACCCATTCACCCTCGGCCCAATCCGTTTCTGCATATGCCGCTTCTTGGGCCAACTGGGTCTCGCTCTTGATGTCGATTCGCCAACCCGTCAGGCGAGCGGACAGCCTGGCATTTTGGCCTTCTTTGCCGATGGCCAGGGAGAGCTGATAGTCGGGCACAATCACCTCGGCGACACCGGACTCCTCATCGATGCTGACCTCTTTGATCTTGGCCGGTGACAGCGCCTTGGCCACGAAGTCGGCCGGATCGTCGGCAAAGGGAACGATGTCGATCTTCTCCCCCCGCAACTCGTTTACCACCATGCGCACTCGGGCACCCCGGGCGCCGACACATGCCCCAACCGGATCCACGTTGGTGTCGTTGGAGGCCACCGCGATCTTGGTGCGATGACCTGGTTCGCGGGCACACGCCCTGATCTCCACCACCCCATCGGCTATCTCGGGCACTTCCAACTCGAATAGCCGTTTGATCAGCCCGGGGTGGGTGCGGCTGACCACGATTTGGGGACCCTTGGCCGTCTTGCGAACCTCCACGATGTAGGCCTTGAGGCGGCTGTTGGCGTCGGGGCGCTCAAAGGGCACCTGCTCGGCCTGGGGCAACAGTGCCTCCACCCGGCCCAAGTCCAAAAGGGTGTAGCGGGCATCGTTCTGCTGGATGATCCCGGTGACGATGTCACCCTCGCGACCGGCGTATTCCTCGTACTTCAGCTCTCGCTCCACCTCGCGAATCCGCTGCATCATCACCTGCTTGGCCGTCTGGGCAGCGATGCGGCCGAAACCGTCGGGGGTCACGTCAAAGGGCTCGCCTACTGGCTCACCGTCGTCATCCAGCTTTTGGGCGAACACCTGGATGTCGGCCGTCTCGGGATTGATGGTGACCCAGGCGTACTCTTCGCTGTTGGGCATGCGCTTATAGGCCGATTCAAGGGCGTCGGCCAAAGCAGCCAACAGTGCGTCAACCGAGATTCCCTTGTCTGCGGCCAATGCTTGGAGGGCTTCCAACATGTCGGGGTTCATTGGCTGCTCTTCTCTTTGATCTTCTTCTTAGGCAGAGGACCCCATTCAAAGACGGTCCTGGCTTTGGTGATGTCGTTGAAGGCCACTTGAAGGGGAACTCCGTCTACTTCGATGGTAATCCCGTCATCGTCGTATTCCATCAGCACACCTTGAAGCCGGCGCTCTCCTTCAACCTGGGGACCGAGCTTGACGCTTATGGCCTCACCCACCGCGCGGGCATAGTGCTCAGGCCGGCGCAGCGGTCGCTCCAGGCCCGGGCTGGTGATCTCCAAGGTGTACCGGCCGGGAATGAGTTCGCTGTCGTCCAGCAATCGGGAGGCCACTTTGGAAGCGCTAGCCACTTCGTCCAGGCTGA
Organism: marine group bacterium Sva0996 bin134; assembly: GCA_002239105.1. GTDB lineage: Bacteria > Actinomycetota > Acidimicrobiia > Acidimicrobiales > Bin134 > Poriferisocius. Next base: position 64,832 of record MPNQ01000005.1, read on the forward strand.
TGCCGCCGGGTTTGTCCAGGATGATGCGAAGAATCCCGCCTCCGTAGGTGAGGTCATAGACCTCTAAGCCTCTCCCTCGAAAAAGGGGTTCGAGCAGGTCGTGCACGTTGTCTGCTACTGACATCTCGCCCCTTTCTCGGTTGGACAATGATCGCTTTACCCGTCTCTCCCCAAAGTCAGAAGGCGTGGGCCGAAGCCCACGCCTCACCCGAATAAAGAGATCGACGATTCGTCGGCAATCTTACCCGGTGGAATCGGCTATGTCGTTACACAGACAGAGCCATCTTCTAGTAGCTGCGGCCGCAGACGGCCACCAGATCGGGCTCTTCGCCGCTCTGGGGCAGTGACCCGTCGGGGCGCTGCAAACAGCGCACGGTGACCGCTTCTTCGGCCAAGACTGCCTCCCCCTCAGGGCCAAGGTCGGCCCAGGGAATGCGGGCAAAACCGGTGGCTGCCGCCTCGCGCACCTCCGCGATGGTGGACGCATCGGCGATCTGAGAGTCGCGCCATGAGACGGCGCCTTCGAATATGTCCGTCTGGATGTCATCCAGCAGTGCTTCGACCCGCTTCGGCACCTCAGCAAGAACGACCGTCTGCTTCTCGCTTCCCGTCCGGGAAACCAGGGTGGCCTGACCCTGCTCTAGGTCTCGAGGTCCGATCTCCACTCGGACGGGCACACCTTTCAACTCCCAATCGGTTGCCCGGCGGCCGAACCCGGTCCCCGTCCGGTCGTCCACCTTGGCCCGAATCCCGGCATCGGTGAGTGCCGCGCCCAAGCCGTGGCAGGCGTCGACCACGCCGTCGGCATCGCGCACCGCAATCACCAAGGCCTGAATGGGCGCCAGCCGGGGCGGGACAACCAGCCCCTGGTCATCGCCGTGGGCCATAATCAACCCGCCGACCATGCGGGACGACACCCCCCAAGAGGTCTGCCACACAAAGCCCTGGTTGCCTTCGGCATCCAGAAAAGTGATGTCGAACATGGTGGCGAAGCTCTGGCCCAGCTCATGGGATGTCCCCATCTGGAGGGCCTTGCCGTCGCGCATCATCGCTTCAAGGCACATGGAGTTGATGGCGCCAGGGAACCGCTCCGCCTCAGTCTTGTACCCGATGAGCACCGGAATGGCCAGTACCGACTCCATGAAATCCCGGTAGACCTCGTGGAGGATCTTGGCGGCGTAGACACGGGCCTCTTCGCGGGAGGCGTGTGCGGTGTGGCCTTCCTGCCACAAGAACTCCGTGGTCCGCAGGAATATCCGTGGGCGCATTTCCCAGCGGACCACGTTGGCCCATTGGTTGATCAAGAGCGGCAGATCGCGATGGCTTTGCACCCATTTGGAAAAGTAGGCGTTGATGATGGTCTCGCTGGTGGGGCGGACCACCACCGGCTCGGCCAACTCTCGACCCCCGCCCTGGGTGACTACCGCCAATTCGGGACTGAAGCCCTCCACATGGTCGGACTCCCGGTTCAGGTAGCTCTCAGGAATGAACAGCGGGAAATAGGCGTTGTCGGCCCCGGCAGCCTTGATGCGCTGATCCACTTCGGCCTGCATCCGCTCCCAAAGGGCATAGCCGTAGGGACGGATCACCATGGTGCCCCGAACCGGCCCGTTGTCGGCCAGCTCGGCTTTGTTGAGGATGTCCTGGTACCAGCGGGGGAAGTCCTCGTGCTGCGGGGTGAGCACCCCTTTCTTGGCCATTGTCAGCTTCTCCTGCGAATCAATTCGATCTTCTCACTGGCCTTGTTGGCATCTTCGCCCTGCTCGGCTAGCAGGCGGCTCCGGTCCCGTTCAGCCTCCCGGGCGGCGGCCACTGTATCGGCTTTGGCCAACGCCGCCTCGGCACCATGCTCGTGGATCAACTCGGCCCACTCCACCAGTGAGGTCACCATGTTCTCCTCGGCCACCACGGCCACGTTGCGGCCCTTCACGAACAGGTGGCCCCGCTTGTTGCCCGCGGCGATGCCGATATCGGCATCGCGGGCCTCGCCGGGCCCATTCACCACGCAGCCCATTACCGCCACCTGAAGGGGAATCTCCCGGTCGCCGAACGCCTCCATGGCCTGCTCAGCCACGGCGTACACGTCGATCTCCGCCCGCCCGCAGCTAGGACAGGCGATGAGGTCGACGTTCTTGCGCTCCCGCAAGCCCAGCGATTCCAGAAGCTGGCGTCCAGCTTTGGCCTCTTGCACCGGGTCGGCGGTGAGGCTGTAGCGGATGGTGTCGCCGATGCCCTCGGCCAACAGCGTGCCGATGCCCGCGGTGGACTTGATCAACCCAACCGGGGGCGGCCCCGCTTCGGTAACCCCCAGATGCAGGGGATGATCGGTGACGTCGGCCAGCTGTCGGTAAGCCTCGATCATGAGGGGCACACTGGATGCCTTGACCGAGATCTTCACGTCATGGAAGTCCACTTCTTTGAAGTAGTCGAGCTCCATCTGGGCCGACTCCACCATGGCCTCGGGCGTGACCCGGTCGCCGTACTTGCGATAGAGGTCGGGGTGCAGCGACCCCCCGTTCACTCCGATGCGGATGGGGACCTCTCGGTCTCGGCACTCCGAGGCCACTGCCTGGATGTGCTCGGGCTTGCGGATGTTGCCGGGGTTCAACCTCAGGCACTGGACGCCGGCATCTAACGCGGCCAGCGCCATGCGGTACTGGTGATGGATGTCGGCCACGATGGGCACCGGAGAACGGGGCACAATCTGGGCCAGCCCCTCGGCGGCCTCGATCTCGTTGCAAGTGCAGCGCACGATGTCGGCACCCGCCGCGGCCAAGGCGTAGATCTGCTGAAGGGTGCCCTCCACATCGGCAGTGCGGGTGGTGGTCATCGACTGGACAGTGATCGGCGCGCCGCCGCCGACGGGTACATCCCCTACCTGGATCTGGCGCGTTGGACGACGCTCGAAGGCTGCCTGGACTTCCACGGTCTTAGCTTGTCATGCCCGGCCAGCGGGATTCGCAATTGCCCATGACCATCACAAATCTCAACCGGGGAGCTCTACCGGGTCGGTGAAGTCCAGATATACGGACCCGATGAAGACAAAAACCAGGATCAAGATCACGGCGTAGGCCACGGGCACCATCTTGGCAACATCGGCGGTGTATCGGCGGCCTCGCCAAGATCGCAGACGCTCGTAGGTGGCAATCACCACATGGCCACCGTCCAAGGGCAGAAACGGAATCATGTTGAATACGCCGATGAACACATTCAGCAGCGCCAAGAACAGCAGCAGATTCCCATAGCCGTTCTCGGTCAGATCGGCACCTATTCGAAGTGCACCAAAGATCGAGATCACGCGGTCCTGATTTTCGGCGGGAACGGCGGTCGTGAGGCCGCCCTCGGCCGGTGCAATTACTTCTTGGGCAGGTTGGTCGGCCACATTGCGGAAAAAGCTGCTGAGCCCGCTGGGAGAGAAGAATCTGCCAATGCTCAGGACCGACTCTTTGACCAGAAACCCAAACTCATCCAGCGTCTCGGGAACGGCCTCGAGGTAGCCGACTTCCACCGACTGGCGCAACCATGCCGACTGAGAGGAGATACCCAAATACCCCCGGCTGGCATCCTCAGGATGGGAGCCGAGCGTCAGGGAGCGGGCCAATAAGTCGCCATCCCGCTGGACTCCCAAGCTCACCGCAGTCCCTGGTTCGGGCAGAACCGCCACCATGTCTTCCATGGTGGCCACCGGGCTGTCATTGACCGACACAATGCGATCGCCCGGCAGCAAGCCAGCCCTCTGGGCGGCCGAGCCGGGAACCACCAGATTCACCGACCAATCCGGTGATGGGACGCTCTCCTTCTTCCCACCGAGAACCAGGAAGGAGAAGATCAGAGCTAGCGCCAACAGGAAATGGACGGTTGAACCGGCCACGGCCACGGACATGCGCCGCCAGTAGGGTTTGCTGCGATAGGTGCGGTGCTCTTCGGCGGGGGGGACCTCTTCCAAGTTGTTCATCCCGATTATCCGCACATAGGCACCTGCGGGAATCGCCTTGAGGCCGTAGACCGTCTCCCCTCGTCGTATCGACCACAGCCGGGGTCCAAACCCCAAGAAGAACTCGGTGACCTTCATGCCCGCGGCCCGGGCAGTGATGTAGTGGCCTAGCTCGTGCAGGTAAATCATGCCGATTATGGCCAGAACCACAATCAGCATCGGCAGCCCCCATACCAGATGCACCAACGCGAGCAGGCCAACCGCTAGGGCCAGCCCTCCCCACCTCTCGCGCGAATCCCTCAAGCTGTCGAGAGGGGAAGGCCGATCCTGACCGCTCCGAGAGGAGCCGGCTTGCTGGGGAGTCATCGCCTAGCTGCGGTCGAAACGGCGGGCGACGACGTGCTCAGCTTCGGCTCGGGCTTTGCCGTCGATCTCCATGACCGCCTCCAGGGAGTCGGCCTCGGTGCCGTCGTGGCCGCCTAAGACCGTCTCCAAAACCTCGGGGATTGCCGTCCATCGTATCCGCTCATCCAGAAAAGCCTGCACGGCCACTTCGTTGGCCGCATTCAAAAGGGCGGGAGCGGTTTCGCCCATACGCCCGGCGGCGTAGGCCAGTTCCAGGCAAGGAAATGCCTCGGTGTCGGGGGGCTCGAAGTCCAGCCGACGCAGCTCGGCCCAGTCGATGCGGCCAAACGGGGTGGCGATGCGGTCGGGATAGGCGATGGCATAGCCGATGCACAGCCGCATGTCGGGTAGTGAGAGCTGGGCGATCGTGGCGCCGTCGGTGTACTCCACCATGGAGTGCACCACCGACTGGGGATGGACGACTACTTCGATCCGGTCGTAGCCCAAGCCGAAGAGCTCGTTGGCCTCGATCACCTCGAGGCCCTTGTTCATTAGCGTGGAGGAGTCCACCGTGATCTTGGGTCCCATGCTCCAAGTGGGATGGGCTAAGGCGTGCTCCACCGTCACGTCGGCTAGGTCGTGGCGACTCCTGCCCCTGAATGGCCCGCCGCTGGCCGTGAGCACGATTCGATGCACGCGATCCATGCCCGCCGCGGCGGTGAACACGTCGTTGGCCCTCAGGCATTGGTGCACCGCGCAATGCTCGCTGTCCACCGGGAGCAGCTCGGCACCGGGAGTCTGGCGGGCCTTCTGGACGACTGGTCCGGCCGCGATCAGCGACTCCTTGTTGGCCAAGGCCAGGCGCCGACCAGCCTCCAGGGCGGCCAAAGTCACCGGCAGCCCGGCAAACCCGACGACCCCGTTGACCACTACCTCTCCCATGGCGGCGGCTTCGGCGAGGGCGGCAGGGCCGCTGGCCACCGAAGTCCCCGGCAGGGCATCCTGGACTTCGGGAACCCGGTCGGCGTCGCCCACCACTACGAGATTGGGATGGAACTCCCGGGCCTGGGCCACCAATTGCTCAACGGAGCGGCCCGCCCCCAACGCCACCACGTTCCAGACTTCAGGCTCGGCCCGAACCACGTCCAGCGTTTGAACACCGATCGAGCCGGTGGAACCAAGCAGCGATAGAGAGGACATGACCTCGGGTCGTCGGGATATCCCGACGGCTCAGATCACCTCGAGCATCAAGGCGGTGAAGTAAGTGGCCGGCAGCACGAAGAGCAAGGCATCTATGCGGTCCAACATCCCTCCATGGCCCGGCAGAAGAGAACCCATGTCCTTGATGCCGAGATCTCGCTTGATGGCCGACTCCATGAGGTCGGCCAGTGGGGCCACCACGGCAACCACGATGCCCAGGATCACGCCATCGGAGCGTGACCCGGGCGCGTCTCCGAAGGGGCCGATCTCCAGGATGGAGATAAACACCAACGCGGCCGCGATGGTGAGGATGGTCCCACCGATCAGGCCTTCCACCGTCTTGTTGGGGCTGACCCTTGATAGCGGGGTGCGGCCTGCGGCCCGTCCGACGGCAAATGCACCGACATCGTGGGCCGCCGTCAGTATCACTGCGGTGAGCACAAGCTCAGCCCCATCGGGCAGGTCCAGCAGTAGCCCGCCGAAAGCACCGGTCACGCCGATATAGGCAATCCCGAACAGGGTCACCCCCAGGTTGGCCAGCGGCCGGTCGCGGCCGACCCCGCCCAGATACCACAGCCCGGCACCGAAAAGGGCGAAAACCAGCACCAGCACAATGCCGTCAGCGCCTCGCCAAAAGGCGGCCAGCGGCATTGCCACCACCGCGACAAAGCCCACCAGTGTGGGGGGCTGATAGCCAGCGTGGCGCAAGGTGGTGAACCACTCCGCCGCCGCGATAAGCAGCACGAGTACCAGTAGCGCGAGCGTGACCTTCTCGCCCAGGGCAACCGCGCCAAGAAAGATTCCACCGAGCAGCAACCCGACCACGATGGCCGTCATAGTGTTGCCGTTCGGGGCAGAGGGCCGCGCCTCTCCCATCAGCGAGGAAGGCGCCGACATGGACGACTCCCTGGTTTCGCCCATGTCCGAAGCGGCCGGAGAAGCGGACACGTCTAAAGAGAGCACCTCGTCAACCCGGTCCACCGAGGGAAACTTCACCGCCTCGGTGGGCTCAGGATCTTCGAAAACGCTCACACTTTCGGCTGCGTAGCTGGCGATTTCCGGATCGGGCAGATCGGATGAGGATTGACCTTCGGCATCGTCGCGCCACCGGGGAGCAGCATCGGTAATGCTGTCCCAGGTCTCTTCGGCTTCCGATTCGACAGATTCGGTCTCATCCCAGCCCGGCAGGCCGGAATCATCTTCTTCTTCGTCGAATAAAGAAGTCAGATCGTCCAAGAAAATGTCCTGTTCGTCTTCAGGCGGATCTTCAGACCGGTCATTGGGTCTTTGGAAAGGATTGTCTTCGTCCACTGGTCCCTCCGGCTATTCCAACACTCTAGATCTCGAGAAGCTCTTGCTCTTTGACACTCAACGCATCGTTGATGAGCTGCTCATGGTTGTGGGTGAGCTGGTCAAGCTCCTTGGAGGCCCGGGCGGCCACGTCCTCGGAGACATCGCCGTCTTTGCTGAGCTGGTCGATGTCATGGCGGCCACTGCGGCGGTTGTTCCGAATCGCCACACGACCATCTTCAGCCATCTGCTTGACCAATCTGACCAATTCCCGACGGCGCTCCTCGGTGAGCGGCGGGAATGTGAGCCGCACGACGTTTCCATCATTGCTTGGGTTGAGACCCAGATCGGCTTGGATTATGGCCCGCTCAATCGCGGAAATGGAGTTCTTGTCGAACGGTGAGATAACCAGAAGCTGCGCTTCGGGAACGCTGAAGCTAGCCAGTTGCTGCAACGGCACCTCGGTGCCGTAATAGTCCACGAGGAATCTCTCGAACAGCGCCGGTGATGCCCGACCGGTCCGAACAGAGGCGAATTGCTGGCGGGTGTGCAGGACAGCGGAATCCATACGCCCACCAGCGTCGTCCAACACCAAGTCGGTTAGGTCATTGCCCGTCAGCATTTTTCCGTTTTGTCTGGACAACCTCGGCTAGCACGCCAAGGGGATCTCCGGACCAGTCATCTTCTTGATGCCTCTGGGCACCACTCATGACACCAGAGTACCGATCGGCTGGCCGTCAAGTATGGCGCGCACGTTTCCCGGCTTCATGAGGTCGAACACCACTATGGGCAACTCGTTGTCCATACACAGAGAAACGGCGGTGCTGTCCATGGCCCTCAACCCCCGGGAAAGCACGTCCAAGTACTGCACCTCGTTCAGTTTCTGGGCATCGGGATTGGTCCGAGGGTCGGCGGTGTAGACCCCATCTGTGCCGCTGTGCGTGCCCTTCAACAACACGCCGGCCTCAATTTCCACCGCCCGAAGTGCGGCCGCGGTGTCGGTTGTGAAGAACGGGTTGCCGGTTCCGGCACCGAAGATCACCACCCGGCCCTTCTCCAAGTGGCGAATTGCCCTACGTCGGATATAAGGCTCAGCTACTTGGGCCATGCCGATGGCCGTCTGCACTCGTGTGGGCTGGCCGAGCCGTTCGAGGGTGTCTTGGAGCGCGAGGGCGTTGATAATTGTGGCCAGCATCCCCATGTAGTCGGCCTGGGCCCGATCCATGCCCGCTCCGGCCCCGGTCATCCCCCGCCAGATATTTCCGCCGCCGACCACCACGGCCACGTCCACGTCGAATTCCGCCCTGACTTTGACGATTTCGGTGGCGATCTGCGCGGCGATCTCGCCGTCAATTCCGTATCCGGACTCCCCGGCAAAGGCCTCGCCGGAGAGCTTTAGAACGATCCGGTCCCACCGACCCGACCGCTTGTCGCAGTCACTGTCGGTCACGCCCTGGCCCTCAACCACCGCTGGAGGCTGACTCTGCCCGGAGGTTCCTTCGTTCTTCAACTGCTAGCTACCGATGGCCGCCAAGTGGAACCGAACAATCTCACCATCTCCCAACCGTGATTCTACGGTCTCCTTCTCACCGAACATGCCCTGCTCCAGCAGGACGCGCTCGGCATACCACGCCCGCAGACGACCGGAGACGATCTTGTCCCAGGCCTGCTCGGGCTTGCCCTCGGCCTTGGTCATCTCGGTTAGCGCCACCCGCTCACGTTCTACCTCTTCGGGATCTACCTCATCGCGGTGCAGCACCGAGGGCTTGGCAAAGGCAATGTGGAGGGCCACCTCATGGGCCATCTCCTGGGTCACCCCGCGAGCTTCGACCACCACTGCGCTGGTCCCCCGGCCATCTTGGGTGTGGAGGTAGGTGTCCAAGATGTGGCCGTCGGCGGCCTGGACCCTCACCACCGTGCCCAACCGAACGTTCTCCTTCTTGGCCAAGCTGAGGTCCTCGATGGCTGCCTCCCGGGCTCCTACCGAGCCTTCGCCATTAGACAGCACCAACTGAGCCAGCTCGCCGGCCAAGGTGGTGAAGTCTTCGGCTTTGGCCGAGAAGTCGGTCTCGCAGCGCAGCTCGACGATGGCGGCGGCATTGCCGTCGACGGCAAGGGCCACCGTTCCCTGGTCGCTGGCCCGGTCGGCCCGAGCGGCAGCTTTGGCCATGCCCTTCTCGCGCAGCGACTGGGTGGCCGCCTCCATGTCGCCCTCGTTCTCGGTTAGGGCGCGCTTGCAATCCATCATTCCGGCACCGGTGGCCTCGCGCAGGGCCTTGACGTCTTGGGCGGTAAACGAACTCACGCTTGCTCCTGGGATTCGGTTTGCTCCGGACCAACAGCCGGCTCCGCAACTTCAGCGGCGGGAGCATCCTCGACGGCGGGAGCATCCACGGCCGCAGGGGCATCCACGGCCGCGGGGGTATCCGCGACGGCGGGGGTATCCGTGACGGCGGGAGCATCCGCGACGGCGGGAGCATCCACGACGGCGGGAGCATCCACGGCCGCGGGAGTGCCGTTTGAAGTTGGGGCCACAACCTCAGGCTGGGACTTGGCCATGGAGTTACCCCGAGCAATGAACCGGCCCTCAAGGACGGCATCGCTGATAATCCGGCACATCAACTCGCCTGAGCGGATGGCGTCGTCATTTCCGGGAATGACGAATTGGATCACGTCGGGATCGCAATTGGTGTCCACCACCGCGATCACCGGCAGCTTCAACTTGTTGGCTTCGGCCACCGCGATGTGTTCCTTCTTGGTGTCGAGCACAAACACCGCGTCGGGCGGCCGGGTCAGGTCTCGGATGCCGTTGAGATTGCGTTCCAGCTTCGCCAGTTCCCGGGAGATGAGAAGGGCCTCTTTCTTGGGCATGACGTCAAGTTCGCCAGAACTGCGCATCCGCTGAAATTCCTTCATCTTGCCCATGCGCTTGGAGATGGTCTCGAAATTAGTGAGGAGACCACCTAGCCATCGCTCGTTCACATAGGGCATGCCCACGCGCTCTGCGTAGCTCTGAACGCTGTCTTGGGCTTGCTTCTTGGTGCCCACGAACAGCACTTGACCGCCCTTGGCCACCAGATCGCGCACGAAGGTGTAGGCCGACTCAATGTGGGCAAGCGTTTGGGTCAGGTCGATGATGTAGATGCCGTTGCGCTCACCAAAGATGAATCGCTGCATCTTCGGATTCCATCGGCGAGTCTGGTGTCCGAAGTGGACTCCAGCATCGAGCAGTTGACGCATCGTCACGACTGGCGCCATGGCTATTCTCCTCTCCCAACGGTTCAGCGAAACCCGGGGTCAGCACCAAATGGCGACCGTGGGATGCCCCGGGCGGTAATTGTCATTAGCCGGGAACTGCTTCCTGGCCGGGGCAAACGATAGCCGCTTCGCGCCCCCTAACCATAAGTAGGAAGCCGACTACGACCATCGGGCTCGCGGTGGGGCACGAGGCGAACGCGACCGGCGGTCAAGACCATTGCCGGGTCGAGGTATTCGTCCTCTGCCCTCACGCTGAAAAAGAAGCGCTCCGAAGTGGTGCCCAGCAATTGCCCGGGCGCAACCCGGTCGCCTTCTTGAACGGCGATCAGACCCAAGAAGCCATACGCGGTTCGCAGCCCGTCGCGGTGGAGCACGGTTACAAAGCGGTTGCGGGCCACTGGTCCGGAGAACACCACCTCGCCTTCCGCCGAAGCCCACACTGGTTGTCCTGGCGCAGGGTCATATTCCCAGCCTCGATTGCCAGGTGCCCCGATATGTTTCGGGGGCCGGAAGGCATCGACCACCTCAGCATCCACCGGAGGCAAGTAGGCCACCGCTTGCTGGGCGTCAACCTCGGTTTGGGTTTGCGAGTTCGACTGCGAATACGCCTGATCCGGTTGACCGGGTACCAGAGCCGCCCACGCCAACAGTGCAGCCACCATGCCGACCCACGTTCCTGTGACCATCGGGAACCCTCAAATGTCGGTGCCGTGGGGGAAGCCGTTTCAGCCTACCGGGAGCTGGGCGCACTCAAGCTCGAGGGTGGCTGTCCTCAATAACCTTGCGGAGACGGTCGCGGCTGACATGGGTGTAGATCTGCGTGGACCCCAAGTCGGCGTGCCCCAATAGCTCCTGAACCTGCCTGAGGTCGGCTCCCCCATCGAGCAGATGAGTGGCGAATGTATGGCGCAGGGCGTGGGGATTGGTCTGCGTTTCCGCTCGACGATCCACCAAACGGCGCACTGCTTGGGTGTTCAGCGGTCGGCCGTACAGGTTCACGAACACGGAATCGCCAGCAGAAGACTCATCAGCCATCTCCGCCCGGCCTTCTTCTAGCCACTCTGCCAGGGCGGCGGTCGCTGGTTCGCTGAGCGGCACAATCCGCTGTTTGGACCCTTTGCCGTTGACGGTGAGCTGCCTTCGCTCCCAATCGATGTCTCCCATCTGGATGGCGCACACCTCGCTGACCCTGAGTCCACTGCCATAAAGCAGTTCCAGCACCGCCAGATCGCGTTGGCGACGGGCGTTGTTGTCGTCGACTACTGCCGCCCGCGGCGTGTCCAGCAGGGTTCCCAACTCCTCTGATCTCAAGACCCGCGGCAGACGGCGCTCCCGGGTCGGCGTCATGGCGCCGACAGTGGGATCTGCGGCCACCCGGCCGGTGCGTTTTGCCCAGCGGAAGTAGCGCCGGAGCGAGGACGCTTTGCGGGCCACCGTTTTGCGGGCATAGCCCTCAGTACTCAGAAAGGCCAGATATCTGCGGATCATCCGGAGATCCACGTCTTCAGGACCTGTCTTGCGGGTTTCAACAGAAGAGGAACCAGTTCGGGCTTTGTCAAGCCAGTCGGAGAATGCCGCGACTTCCCGGCAGTACATCGCCGCGGTGTCCTCGGCGACGGAAGCAGTCGACGCGGCAAAGGCGTCCAGATCCCACCCCATCAACCCTCAACTCTACCGTTCGACGGAACTGCCTCTGTGCCAGCTCACCGGGGAAGGCCCACCCGCTCGATCCAACGCCCCGAAACTGCCACCCAACCGGCAATCCTCAGCTCCTCAACCGCTCCGGCCACCTGGGCCATGGTCAAACCCGTTCGACCATTGAGCTGCTCGGCATCGGCGGGCTGCCATCCCAGCGCTTCCAGAACCTGTCGGCCAGTCTCGCCAGGGTCGGGGCGGGAGTCCAACGGGGCGTTTACGGCCCCCGACATTCCCAGCGCCAGCAGCACATCATCGCCATCGCGGCAAGGAGCACAGCCATCGGCCAGCAGCCCATGACATCCATCTGATGCGGAGCTGCGAACCGGCCCGGGTACGGCCATAACCGCCCGATTTCGAGCAGCGGCCTCGGTAACTGTGTGCATGGCCCCTCCCGATGCATGGGACTCCACCACCACAACCACATCGGCGAGGGCCGCGATGATGCGGTTTCGAGCCGGAAATCGCCATCGCTCAGGGGGCGCTCCCAGCGGAGCTTCTCCCAACAGCACCCCTTGGTCAGCCACCGCCCGCCAGAGAGCTCGGTTGCGCTCCGGATACACCCTGTCCAAGCCGTTGCCCACCACCGCGATGGGGGGTGCAGCCCCAGCATCCAGGGTCCCGGCGTGAGCCGCGGCGTCGATTCCCAGTGCGAGACCCGAGACGACTCCCACACCGGCCGAGGCCAGGTCCCGGCCCAATTCGAACGCCACATCGCTGCCGTAGCGAGTGCATCGTCGGGTGCCGACAATGGCCACCCGGGGTCCGTGGACCACCTGGGGGTCTCCCTTGTGGAACACCACTGCGGGGGGATCCAAGTCGTCACGCAGCACAGACGGATACCCGGGCGTGCCTAGAGCAGCTACCCCAATGCCGCACTCCCGGTGCCGAGCCCACAACCGGGCCACGTCGAGGCCAACCGCAGTGCGGCGCCACTGCTCATAGAGATCCCGCTTGCCAGCCACCTTGGCCAGCTCAGGAGATGGCGGCCCTTGCAGGCTGGCCCACAGTTCAGCAGGCCTGTCGATGGCGAGCAGCGCCCGCAATCGGGCCGGTCCCACCGCGGGCAGCGATGCCAGAGCCGCCAGCCAGGCCTCCACCGGCAGCTCTCCCCCTTCATGGGCATGGATCCCTGCCGAAGCGAACCTATGGGCGGACATTGGGGAGGCTCCAGGGATCGTGGGCCACGGTAACCGGCTCGGTCCGCATGAAGAGAGCCTGAGCGACGATCCCCCCGGTCAACGGGGGCGCCTGCCCGGCCAAGTCGGCCAAAGTGAGCGCAACCCGTCGAACCCTCTGGAACCCGCGCGCCGTGAGACGGCCTTCGGCGATGGCGTGGCTGAAGATATTCTTGGCTTCGGGATCAAGCGGAGCCTGTTGGTCCAATGCGTCGTCCGGCAATTCGCTGTTGGAGGCCACCCCGCGGTCGCGCGCCACTGCCCGCACCCGGTCCACCCGTTCTCTGACCTCGGCGGAGGATTCCCCCGGGGGGGCGTCGAATAGGTCGCAGACCTCCGGTCGCCCAACGTGAATCCTGAGGTCAAACCGGTCCAAGAGCGGGCCACTCAGCCGCCGGGCATAGCGCAACCGGGCTAAAGGCGTACACCGGCACATCCCGGGCTGTCCGAGCTCTCCGCACGGACAAGGGTTCATCGCCCCCACCAACAGGAAGCGGGCGGGAAAAGAGGCCACTGCCATGGCTCGATTGACCCTGATCACCCCTTCTTCGAGAGGCTGGCGCAGGGCATCCAAGGCTTGAGGCGCGAACTCCCCCATCTCATCCAAGAACAGCACGCCGCCATGGGCACAACTGATAGACCCCGGTCGCAATGCCCGGCTCCCGCCACCCACCAAGGCGATCATCGACGCTGAGTGGTGGGGTGCCTGCCATGGTGCTCGGCGAATCAACCCCGAAGAGGGCAGATCCAAGCCGACGGCTGAGTGCACCATGGTGGCCTCAATGGCAGTGGCCTCGTCCAGAGGAGGTAGGAGTCCGGGGAGTCGGCGAGCCAGCATGGTCTTGCCCGCGCCGGGAGGTCCGATCATCAACAGGTGATGTCCGCCGGCCGCGGCCACTTCCAGTCCCAATCGAGCCATGTGCTGGCCTCTTACGTCTGCTAGGTCCGCCGCCTCATCCAGCGGATTGGCCAATCCCGGTAAGGGCGGGTCGGGCCAATCCTCCTCGCCTCGGAGCGCGGATATGAGCTCTTGGAGTGTGGACGGCGCCCGGACCAAAGGACCGTTGGCCAGAGCAGCTTCTGCGGCGCACTCGGGAGCCACCACAATTGCGCCCGACTCGATGCACCGCACTTGGGGCAGCACACCGGGAACAGCTCGGAGCCGGCCGTCGAGCCCCAGCTCCGCCAAGAAGGCCATGTCGGCCAATGCCTCAGCAGGCAACTGCTCGTCGGCCACCAGCACCCCCATGGCAATGGCCAGGTCGAGCCCTGGTCCTTCCTTGCGAATCCCCGAAGGCGCCAAGTTGACGGTGATGCGCCCCGGGGGCCATTTGACTGCGCTGGAAAGCAGGGCGGCGCGAACCCGGTCGCGGGCTTCTCGGCAAGCGGCATCGGGCAGACCGACAACGGTGAATGTGGGCAGTCCGACAGAGACGTGGACCTCAACTGAAACGGGATGCCCGGTGATGCCGGAGAGAACAGAGGCGGGGATGGTGGCGAGCACGATCGGTGCCTTCTCGAGGTTGATTCCTCGTGCCTGGAGGGTGACCTGGTGCGCTGGTCACAAGCGCTTCCAAGACCCTACTGACGGTCGGTGACAACTGCACGGGGATAAATCCCACCCCGGCGGCGCGATTCTCAGAGAACCTCGCTGATGTACCGGAGCACGGCGTCGATCTCGCCGGCGCTCAGCAGTCCGCCAAAGGCAGGCATCCGGTCTCGCCCATTCGCTACCACCTCAGCGGCGTCATCGGGGTCGGGGTACGCCTGCGATAGCCGGCCCTGATTCAGCCGAGGGCCGCTGCCGGTCCCGCTGCCATCGGCGTCGTGGCACGACGCACACCGGTCGACATACACCGATCGACCGGCCACCAGCACGGGATCAGGGGTGCCTTCTGAACCCACCCCCACCTCAGGCGAAGTACCCGACCCACAGCCGGCGGCCACTGCCAGGCATAGGGCCAGGATCAGCGGCCGCAGTGCGATCACAGCTTCCCTAACAGCCATCATTGGGAACATACTGGGATATGGGCTTCGATCCCACACGCAAGCAGCGGCGCACCCGGTTCGACTACTGGTACGTGGCCGTGGGCCTGCTGGCGTGCGTCGGGCTGATTCTGTGGGCCGTGCTGGGCTAGGGCGGGCTAGAACGCCGATTCGATTACCCGGATCTCTTTGCCCACCACCTCGGCCACATCGAACCGAAGCTGCACGGCTCCCCCTCGCTCCTGCTCGGACAACCACTGGGCGGCGAGGCGGCGGATGCGCCGCTGCTTCTCGTGACCCACTGCCTCTGAGGGCAACCCATAGGCCAGCGACGACCGGGTTTTGACCTCGCACACCGCCACCACCGGTCCCCGCTGCACGATCACATCCAGCTCGCCGCGGCTACACCGCCAATTGCGGTCGAGAATCTGAAACCCCTGGCGGCGATACCACCGCACCACACGGTCTTCGCCCCATCGCCCCAACGCCTGGTTGTGTGCCATGCCCCCACGCTAGGAGGCAGGTGTGACAGTTAGGCGGGCGGTCTAGAAACGCTTTTCTTTGACGCGGGCGGCTCGGCCGATGCGATCGCGCAGGTAGTAGAGCTTGGCCCGGCGGACATCGCCGCGAGCACCGACCTCGATCTTGGCGATTATGGGCGAATGCACTGGAATGGTGCGCTCCACTCCTACTCCGAAGCTCACCTTTCTAACTGTGAACGTCTCCCGGATCCCGCTGCCCTGTCGGCGGATGACCACTCCCTCAAAAATCTGGACCCGCTCGCGGCTGCCCTCCACAACGCGGACGTGCACCTTGACCGCGTCTCCAGGGGCGAACTCAGGAATGTCGGAGCGTCTGGTATCGCGGTCAACGATGTCGGTGGGATTCATGGCACGCCTCTTGTAGGTGCTTCAGCGCCCAACTCAGGCATTGGGGCGCGACGAAAAATTATACCCGGCTCGACTAGGTGAGGCCGAACTCTTCTAGGAGTGTTTGCTCTGCGTCGGTCAGGCCACCGCGGGCATCTATGAGGTCGGGGCGCAGGGCCACTGTACGGGCCAGAGATTGGGCTGTGCGCCAGCGGTCCACGCGACCGTGATCGCCCGACCGCAGTACGTCGGGCACTGACCAGCCCCGGAATTCGGCGGGGCGGGTGTAGTGGGGATACTCCAACAGACCATCGCTGAAAGACTCATCAGCAGCCGACAGCTCGTTGCCCAACACGCCGGGAACCAGCCGGCCCACGGTCTCGATGACCGCCATCGCCCCCACTTCGCCTCCGGCCAGAACAAAGTCTCCCAGTGACAGCTCCCCGTCCACGAGATGGTCCCGAACCCGCTGGTCCACGCCTTCATAGCGGCCGCACAAGAGCGAGAAGCCGTCTCCAGAGGCCAACTCTTGGGCAACGACTTGGTCAAATCGCCGCCCAGCGGGGCCCAGAAGGAACAAGGGTCGAGGCGGTTCGGCCTGCTCTACCGATTTGAACAGCGGCTCTGGCATCATCACCATCCCCGCACCGCCCCCGAACGGGGCGTCGTCCACCGATCGGTGGGGGTCGCCCGCACCCGCTCTGAGGTCGTGAACACGCACCTCCAGCCGGCCCTGATCCACCGCCCTCCCAATCACCCCATGGTCCAAGAACACCTCGAACATCGACGGGAAAATGGTGAAGACGTCGACTCTCATATTTCGTCGAACAAGCCGTCCGGCGCATCGACTATCAGTCGATCCCCGGACTGGGTTTCCAGAAAGGTAAGCGGCACCAAGGCCCCAGTTTCCAATACCAGTAGATCGCTGGCCGGGTTGGCCTGCACCGATTCGACCCGGCCCCGCTCCGTGCCGTCAAGTTCGCACACCATCATGCCGATCAAATCGTGAACCCACAGCTCGTCGGGGTCGGCAATGGGCTCGGCTCTTAGCGCTTGTCCTCGCAGGGAATCAGCCGTGCTTCGATCGCCGACCTCGGCGAACTGCACCAGCCAGCGCTGCTGAAAGGCTCGGGCCCCAGCCACGGTCAGCTCACCAAGATCGGAGCACAGCACGGCCCCAACCTCCAGCCGCTCGGCACGGTTGGTCCACAGCGTGACCACGACCTCCCCCCGGATTCCGTGAGCCCGGTCGATGCGGCCTACTTCTAGCAGCAGGGGCGTCCTAGATTGATCAGTCGACGAATTCGACGTCGATGGGGCTGCCGTCTTTGCTGGCCGCAGCCCGCACGATGGTGCGGATGGAGTTGGCCACCCGGCCCCGACGACCGATAACCCGGCCCATGTCGCCTTCGGCCACCGTGACCTCCAAGGTGACCGCACCCTGCCGCTCAACTACTTCTACCTCTACATCATCGGGGTTTTCCACCACCGATTTGACCAGGTATTCCAGAACATTTCGCGCCGTCGGGACTTCGATGGTGTTGATGTCGCCTTCTTCGTCGAAATCATCGCCCTCGTAGTCGTCGCGGAAGTCGTCGTTCTCGTAATCCTCGTCTTCGACTCCAATGTCGGTGTCGCTCACGATGCTTCTTCCTCAGCTTTCTCGGCGTCCTGCTCTGTGCCTTCCTCAGCCTCCACCGATTCGGCCTCGGCACCCTCATCAGCCTCGGCTGATTCTTCTGCGGAAGGGGCTTCAGCGACCTCGGCTGATTCTTCTGCGGAAGGGGCTTCAGCGACCTCGGCAGATTCTTCTTCGGAAGGGGCTTCAGCGACCTCGGCTGATTCTTCTGCGGAAGGAGCTTCAGCGACCTCGGCTGATTCTTCTGCGGAAGGGGCTTCAGCGACCTCGGCAGATGCGGCCGTGGTCACTTTCGCCGGGGGCAGATCAGCAACCGTTACCGGGGCGACCTCGCCGGTGAACTCTGCCCATGCCCCGGAGATGACCAGCAGCTTTTGCACTCGCTCACTCGGTTGGGCGCCATGGCGAAGCCAGTGCAGCGCCTTCTCGTTGTCGATCTCGATCAGGGACGGCTCTTGGCGGGGGTTGTAGGTACCCACGATTTCGATAAACCGCCCATTGCGGGCTTTGCGGGAATCGGCTGCTACTACGCGGTAGGTGGGCTGCTTCTTCTTGCCCATCCGCATCAGCCGGAGTTTTACTGCCACTAGCCGGTCAGCCCTTCTGTCTTCTTGGGTCCATTGGGCGTCCTGAGCCCAGCTGGCCTGTCATGAGTGCCGGTGCAGGCACGAACCGGCGCCGACCGCCGGATTGAGGAAACTCTACCCGCCCAAAATCCCCGTGGGCTACCTCAGGGACGAGAGATCGAATTGCCCATCTTCCAAGCCGGGCAGAGTCAGCTTGGGCTTGCCCGGCTTCTTCTGCTGGCCACCCGGGGGCGTCACCCGGCTCCCCTTGCGACCCTTCTTGGGCTTCTTGCGACCCGAGCCTGGACCCTTGCCCCCCATGCGCTTCATCATCCGCTGGACCTCACTGAACTGCCGCAGAAGCTGGGAGACCTCAGAGGGGCGACTGCCAGAGCCAGCGGCGATTCTCTGCCGACGAGAGCCGTCGACAATCCGGGGAGTGGTTCGCTCCTCAGGGGTCATCGAACAGATGATGGCCTCGACTTGGGCGATCCGGTCGTCTTCGATTTCGGCTTTGCGCACCTCGGGGGGCACGCCGGGGAGCATTCCCACCAGGTTCTGGAGCGAGCCCATCTTCTTGAGCTGGCGCATCTGCTCCAAGAAGTCCTCCAGCGTGAACTCCCCTTCGAGCAGCTTGGCCGCCGCCGCTTCGGCCTCGGCCTCCTCGTACATCTGCTCGGCCTTCTCAACCAGGGTGAGCACATCGCCCATGCCGAGAATCCGGCTGGCCACCCGGTCGGGGTGGAACAGCTCGAACTCGTCGATCCTCTCGCCGGTGGAGGAGAAGGCGATGGGCCGGCCCACCACCTCTTTCACCGACAGCGCCGCGCCGCCGCGGGCGTCGCCGTCCACCTTGGTGAGAATCACACCGTCGAGCTCGAGAACCGCATGGAACGCCTCGGCGGTGGTCACCGCGTCCTGGCCGGTCATGGCATCGACGACCAAGAAGGTGTAGTGGGGTTCGATGGCTTCGGTTATCCGCCCGACCTGATCCATCATTTCTTCATCGATGGCCAGCCGCCCGGCGGTGTCGCAGATCACTACGTCCCGGCTGGATTCCACGGCCTCCGCCACGCCTCGGCGGGCCACCGCGACCGGATCGGAGGGCTCGCTGAACACCGGGACTCCGATGGAAGCTCCCAGGGTGCGGAGCTGCTCCACCGCGGCCGGACGCTGCAAGTCCGCGCCCACCAACATCGGGTTGCGGCCCTGCTGCTTGAACCAGGAGGCCAGCTTGGCCGCATTGGTGGTCTTGCCCGCGCCCTGAAGACCGGCCAACAGCACCACCGTGGGGGGCTTGGCCGGATGGGAGATCTCCAGTGTCTCGCCGCCCAGGGTGGCTATCAGCTCCTCATGGACGAACTTGATGACCTGTTGAACCGGGTTCAGCGCCCGGTGGACATCGGCACCCACACACCGCTCGCGGACCCTCTCCTGGAATCCGCGGACCACATGGAGGTTTACGTCGGCCTCCAGCAGGGCCAGCCGGATCTCTCTCAGAACCTCGTCAACATCGCTTTCCCGCAGGGTCCCCAAGCCCCTCATGCGCTTGAAAATGCCCTCGAATCGGTTGCTCAGCGAGTCGAACATGGACTGCCTACCCTAGTGGTCCACCTCGGAAAACTGTGCTTCGGGGGATCAGGAGAACAGAGCTTCGACGAACTCGGCGGCGTCGAATTCCAGCAAGTCGTCGACCCCTTCTCCAAGGCCCACCAGCTTTACCGGGATGTCCAACTCGTCTTGCACGGCCATGACGATGCCGCCCTTGGCCGACCCATCGAGCTTGGTGAGAACCACCCCGGTCAGCTCGGCCGTCTCGGTGAACCGGCGAGCTTGGGCTAGGCCGTTTTGACCAGTGCTGGCGTCAATCACCAACAGCACCTCGGTAACCGTTCCCGGACCCTTGCCGGCCACTCGGTGGATTTTGGACAGCTCTTCCATCAGGTTGGTGCGGGTGTGGAGGCGACCGGCGGTATCGGCCATAACCAGCGGAACTCCCGTAGCTGAGGCGTGTTCAATGGCGTCGAAGACTACCGAGCTGGGATCGGCGCCCTCAGCCCCCCGGATGAGCTCGGCTCCTGCCCTATCGGCCCACTGACCAAGCTGCTCAGCAGCCGCCGCCCGAAATGTGTCTCCTGCGGCCAGTACCACCTTGCGGCCGCTCTGCACCTCCCGGGCGGCCAGCTTGCCGATGGTGGTGGTCTTGCCCACCCCGTTCACGCCAACAAACAGCCACACCGCAGGGTTGCCGTCGGTCGCCAACTCCAGGTCGCGGCCCCCCAGGTTTTCGGCCATCTGAGCCTTGAGCAGAGCCACAAGGGCCTCCGAGTCTTTGACCTTGCCGTCCTTGGCTTGCTCCTTCAGCGTCTCCAGCAGCGCGGTGGTGGTGCCGACACCGGCGTCGGCCAGGATCAATGCGTCTTCCAGCTCCTCCCAAGTGGCGTCGTCCACGCCCCGGGAGACCACCGAGGCCAGAAAACCCGAAAACGTCCCTCGCCCCGAGGACAGTCGGTAACGACGACGCACCACTAGCCCCTAACCATCCTCGGGCAATTCAAGGGTTGGCCGAGAACCGATTACCACGGTGAGGGTGATGTGTACGTCGTCGCGTACCACCTCCAGTTCCACCTCGGTTCCGGGGATGCGGAATTGGACCTTGGCAGCCAACTCGGTGAACGTCGAAACCACTTCGTCGTCGATGAGCACGATCAGGTCGTCCACCATCAGTCCGGCTTCATAGGCTGGTGTTCCCTGCTCCACCTCCACGACCAGGGCGCCCGGATGGCCGATCTCCGGATCGGTACCCCAGATTCCCAGATAGCCGAGTTCGGTGCTCTCGCCTTTCAAAATGCGCTCCGCGATGTTCAGCGCAATGTCGGAGGGGATGGCAAACCCCAAGCCGATGTTGCCGATTGAGCCGTCGGTCTGGATAAGGGTGTTCATGCCGATGACCTGACCCAAGCGGTTGGCCAAAGCGCCTCCCGAATTGCCGGGGTTGATGGGAGCATCGGTCTGGATCATCTCGACGAAGGCGCTGCCCCCCGTTCCCTCTCTGATCGCTCGGCCGACGGCGCTGACGATCCCAGAGGTCACCGATTGCTGCAAGCCGAACGGGCTTCCCACAGCCACCGCTAGCTGACCGACCTCAACGGTTGACCGGTCGGCAAAGACGGCAGGGGTGAGCACCATGTCGGTGTCGACCCTCACCAAACCCACATCAATGGCTGGCGCGGTGCCAACCACCACGCCCTCCGCCCGGGTGCCGTCGGCAAACTGCACCCTCACGTTCTCGGCCTCGCCCAGAACGTGGGCGTTGGTCAAGATCAGGCCGGACGCGTCGTAGACGATCCCCGAACCCTGTCCATACCTGGGCTGGCCTTCGGGGGTCTCTGACTCAAAATCAGGGATGTCCGGTTCGATGTCGGGAATGTCCTCCTCCAGATCAGGAAGCTCAGGGATCTCCAAATCCTCCCCTTCCCCGACCACCTCAATGAGCACCACCGACGGGATGACCGCTCGAGCCACCTCAACTACTGGATCGGATGGCGCGAGAGGCGGGCTAGAGCCGTTGGCCTCCCCCGACGGCGACGCGATTAAAGGGGTCTCGAGAGGCGGGGATTGATCGGGTGGAGCGCTCACCACCTGAGGGCCTGAGACGACGACAACCTCAGGCGCAGGGGCGTCTTGGTTGAAAAAGATGCTGCCGACGCCGATCCCTATGCCAACCAGTCCCAACACAGCCAGCAGCACCGATGCCACCAGCATGTATGTGACTGGATTGCGGGGTTGGTGCGGTGGATTTCTGGTAGGTGACCAGGCAACAACCTCAACCTCACGCGGCTCTGGCAAGTTGCTGGATCGCTCGGCTGGGCGTTCCAGTTCCCACCCCAATGGATCCCACTCCGACCGGGGATCGTCGGGCTCGTTGCTCATCGTGTGTGCTGAATCCTCAGCTTTGTCCGAGAAGTACCTTTGGCTGCGAGGCTACCACCACTTTTTCGGAAAGCACTTTGGAGCTTCCCCCCGGTTTCATGGACACGCCGTAGAGGCAGTCGGCCGCCTCCATCGTGCGTTTCTGGTGGCTCACGATCAGCAGTTGGGCGTCAGCCCGGAACTCGTCGATGAGCTGGAGGAAGCGGTGCAAGTTGACGTCGTCAAGGGCCGCTTCCACCTCATCCATGACATAGAACGGCGATGGACGACTGCGGAACACCGCGAATAGCAAGGCCATCGCGGTGAGCGAGCGCTCCCCTCCCGACAGAAGGCTCAGACGACGGATGTTCTTGCCCGAAGGGCGGGCCTCGATCTCCACCCCGGTGTCGAGCAGCGCATCGGGCTGGGTGAGCCGCAGCTTGCCCTCTCCGCCGGGGAACAGCGTCTGGAAAAGATCGGTGAAATTGCGGGCCACGTCGGCGTAGGCCGAAGAGAACACGCTGACAATCTCCTCATCGATCTTGCGGATCACCTTGCGGAGCTCCCGGCGGCTTTGGCGTATGTCGTCAATCTGGCCTTGGGTGAACTCGTAGCGCTCCGAGAGCGTCTCGTATTCCTCCAGCGCCAGGGGGTTGACCGGCCCCATGATGCGCAGTTCTTGTTCCAATGCCCTTATCCGGTCGGCGGGAGCGACGCCCGGCTCTATGGGCGGGCATTCCACGGCCACCGCTTCACCGGGCTCGCAGTCCAGCTCCCTGCGGCACCGTTCGACCGCCGCTTCCAGCCTGATGCCCGCCTCGGCCAATTCGATCTCCGCGCTGCGGTCCCGCTCCCGGCACTGCCCCAGCCGGGCCTCGGCCTGAGCCCTCTGACTGCGCAAATCCTCGAGCCGACGCGCGGCCACCCGGGCCGCCTCTGATTCCTGGGCCCGCCGGCGGCGCAGATCCTCCAGATGGCGGCTCGCGTCCTGAGCCCTCTGGGCCACCAAGCCCAGAAGATGTTCGACAACGGTCAGCCGAACGTCTACTGCTTCCCGGCGGGTGGCGGCCTCGGAGCGGGCTTGGGCCATCTGGCTCAACCGCCTCTCAATGTCGTCTCGCTGATCGGCCAGCAGACGCCGCCGCTCCCCCAAACTCGCGGCCCGCACCTCGTGGTCGGAGCGGAGGCGGTTAACCGCCTGTGACTTCTTGGACAACTCATCGCGGTCTTGGTGCATGTCCTCGGCGCGCACCCGTTGCTCGACTTCCCTAGCCTCGTGCAGAGGTAGTTCCTGGTGCAGTTCGCCAGCCCGCCTGCGATCCTCGGAGATCCTGGAATCCAGCTCGTCGCGGCGAGGTCCCAGCGCAGCGATCCCCACCTCCGCGTCGCGAAGCTCCCGTTCCACCGCGGCCGCCCGAGCCCGAGCACCGTCCAACGCCCCTGACAAGCTGTCGGCATCCAAGCGGGCCCGGTTGGCACCCTGTTCGGCCTCTTCCAGTCGACGATCGGCCAAGGCCATCTCCTGCTCGGCAGCATCGACCCCGTCGGCTCCCAGCGCCGCAGCCTGCTCGGCCTCCTCCAACAGCCCCCTGGTGGCCCCTGAGCGCCGTACGCCCACCCGCCACCCCGACGGGGAGAACCGGCCGCCCCGACGGGTCACCACCACCGCAGAGGGGTCGGCAATCGCCGCTTGGGCGGCCTCTTCGCTGCTATCCGCCACCCCGACCCCGCCAACCAAGGCGTCGAGCAACTGGGTCATTCCCGCCACCGTTGAGCGCACATGAGGACGCAGGGGTACCCCGACGGTCGGAGTCGTCGGTGCTACGCCCGGCCCCCCCAGGGCCAAAACCGCGCCGGTCACGTTGTCCGCCTCCAAGGTGGCAATGGCACGCATGGCGACCTGGGAGTCGGTTGCCACCACCGCGGCCACTGCCTCGCCGGCGGCAGCCTCAAACGCGGCCTCCCAACCCCTATCGATGTCGACGATTTCGAGCAAAGTGCCGACTACACCCTCAATACCCACCAGTCGCTGAGCACCAGACCGGTCGCGTGCCTCGTCCAACGCCAGCGACAGCGCCTCGCGTCGAGCCTCCCACGCCTGACGGTCTCCCAACGCCCCGGCATGGGCCGCCCTCGCCAATTCGCTGTTTGCCCTGGCCTCCTCAACTGAATGCCCGGCAATCTCGTACTCATGTCGCCCCGACTGATGCGCAGCCTCGGCCTCCACGGCCGCGGCCCAGCATCGGTCCAACTCCTCGACTAGCGCCTGACGGCGACCTTCCAAATCTTCCAGGTTCCGGCCCAGGCGATCTGACTCCGCTTGATCCCGCTGGATCGATGCCTCCAAGATCCTCATCTCGCCCTTGATCCGAGGCGCGTCCGATGCCGACTCAGGCACTCCTTGGTCACCCCACCGCTGGTCGAACGACAGTTTGAGCTGCTCCAGCTGATGCTCAGCGTCGGCAACCTCAGCCTCGTCGGGGGCCAAAGCTGCCAGCGCCTCCTCCACTTCGAGCAGCTCTCTGCCCAGCCGATCAGACTCGGCCTCCAAGGTGGCCACCACGTCTTCGTCCACCCCGGCACTGCGCTCGCGCTGCATGCGTATGCGACGCTCCGACAACAGCGCCTCAAGCCCCCGGAGGCGCTCGGTGAGCCCCTCGAAGCGCATTAGGGCGTCGCTGATGTCGTGGCCGTCGGCCGCCGACAACTGAGCCTCGGCCGCAGCCAGGTCGCGATCAAAGGCCTCGGCCTGCATCGACAGCTGCTGCATCTCCCGGCGATCGGCCGCCTGGTCCTGCGTCAGTTGGCGAACTCGGCCGCGCAGCTGGCCTATCTCTTGTCCGGCCACGTAGCGGCGAAGACCGCTCAACTCGGCCAGAAGGCCACCGTGGCGTCGAGCGGCCTCGGCTTGGCGCTCCAGCGGTCGCAGCTGGCGTCGTATCTCCCTCACCACATCGGACAGTCGGGTGAGATTGGCCTCCGACGCGGCCAGCCGCCTCTCGGACTTCTCCTTGCGGCGGCGATACTTCAAGACGCCGGCGGCCTCCTCGATGACCGCCCGGCGATCCTCGGGCCGGGCACTCAGGACCCCTTCGATCTGGCGCTGGGAGACGATCACATGCTGTTGGCGGCCAACTCCGGAGTCGCTCATCAGCTCCTGAATGTCAAGGAGGCGACAGGGCACCCCGTTGATGGCGTAGGTGCTGTCCCCGCTGCGAAACAGAGTTCGGGTGACGGTGACCTCTTCGAAGTCGATAGGCAGGAGACGGGAGGTGTTGTCGATGCTCAGCGACACTTCGGCTCGGCCCAGACCTGCCCGAGAGGCAGTTCCGGCAAAGATGACATCGTCCATCTTGGCCGAGCGCACCGACGTGGGGGCCTGTGCTCCCAGAGCCCAGGCCACCGCGTCCACCACATTGGACTTTCCGCTGCCATTGGGGCCCACGATCACCGTCACACCGGGCTCGAAGACCAGCGTGGTGGAGTCGGCAAAGGATTTGAACCCTTTGAGCGTCAGCGCCTTCAAGAACACCTATGCGACCCTACCCAGCGAGAAGCCGCGAATTGTGGAACTAGCTGAAAGCGCGTGTCATCTCACTCGCTAGGGGAACTACCGCAAGTTGCCCTGTGGCGCGTTGGGGGTCAGATCTGGCACTGCTCGCAGAAGTAGGTCCACCGGCGGCGGAAGCGGTACTTCTGAATGGGGCGGTGGCAGCGGGAACAGGGCCGGCCGTTCTTGCCTGCTTGTTTGAACACATGGAGGTAGTCCTCGTAGCCGCCCGGCTGACCGTGCACATCCAAGTAGTGACCGTCCTCCAGCGTTGCACCCCGATGCTTTGCGGCATCGTGAAGTGTCTCCACCATTGCCCGGTGAAGCCGCCGGACCTCCTGGGGTCCCAGAGAGTTCGGCAGGCGGTCGAACCTCAGACCTGCTGCGAACAGGATCTCGTCGGAGTACATCTCCCCCAGCCCCACTACCACGCGGTCATCGGTCAGCGCCGCCTTCAGCTTGGCGTCTTGAGCCAAGAGCATCTCGCCGAACATCCGCCACGGCACCGGCTGGTCGAGGGGGTCGATGCCCAGTCCCTCCAACTGGGGGACCTCCTCAACCAGCTTTTCAGCCTTGACCAAGAACAGTTCCGCGTCACCGACACCATCCACCAGTCGAAGCTGCCCGCTCTTGGTGAATGTGATCGACACAACGGTGTTGGGCTCGACGTCATCCCGGTTGGCATGGCGTCGCATCTGCCCGCCGGTGCCCAACTGTCCGACCATCACGTCTTCGCTGTCCAAACCAATGATCAAGTACAGGCCCCGGCGACGAACATTGACGATCTTCATCTTCTCCAGCCGGGCCACAAACTTCTTTGCCCCTCCCGACCGCTTCGCGAACCCGGTCTTTATGACCTCCACAGATTTGATGCGAAGTCCGGACACCTCTCTATCGAGGTCGCGGCGAATGGTCTCGATTTCTGGCAATGCGATCATCTGATCACTCCTCTTAGTGAGATCACTGGTCTTAGCGGGATCACGGGGCTGCCGCGGTTGCGGCGGCAGCCAACTCGGGGGCAAGGGTCTCCCATGCCGAGGCCGCCGCGGCCTGCTCAGCCTGCTTCTTGGAGCGACCCTCGCCGCGCCCCCGTTCCACGCCGTCAAAATGCACAACCGCGAGGAACTGCTTGGCGTGGTCGGGGCCTTTCTCAGTCAAGCGGTACTCAGGGGCGACTTGGCCGTGGCGAGCGCAGTACTCCTGCAACCTGGTCTTGAAATCCCTCACTCCGGGACCTTCAGAGGCCACAACGATGCGATCGGCCAACCATCTCCTCACCAGTTGGGACAAGACCTCCCAGGGTGCGTCCAGGTAGACCGCTCCGATCACCGCCTCCATGGCATCGGAGAGGATCGACTGCTTCTCCCGTCCCCCAGAGGCCTCCTCGCCGCGCCCCAGGCGGAGGGCTTTGCCCAACTGCAACTCCACAGCCAGGTCGGCCAATGTCTCAGCTCGGACCACTTCGGCTCGCAAAGGGGCCAACTGGCCCTCGGCCATTTCGGGATACGCCACGTAGATGTGGTCGGTCACCACCAAGTCCAAGACGGCGTCGCCCAGGAACTCCAGCCTCTCATTGGACGTCGCTCCCTCATTGTCGGCGCACCAGGACCGGTGAGTCAGCGCCTCGACCAGCAGGTCGGGCTCGGCAAAGCGGTAGCCGAGGCGATCGGCTAGAGCTGCGAGGTCGGCTTCGGCAGTCAGGAGCTTCGGCTCAGGCGGCCGTGGACGTAATCGACGGCGTCTCGCACCGTCTTGAGATCCTCCAAGTCTTCGTCGTCGATGCTGAAGCCGACAGTCCTTTCGCTCAATTCCTCTTCCAAGGTCTCCACCAGCTCGATGAGAGCAAGAGAATCGGCGTCGAGATCGTCGGCAAAGGCCTGTCCCTCAGCGATTCGATCCGGCGAGATCTCCAAGATGTCAGCCAGACACTCACGGACGAGGGTCAAGACTCCGTTGCGGTCCAGAGGGCTCTGCTCGACATGGGTTTCGGATGGCACGTCATCTCCGGGGCAGCTCAGCAATACGGCGCCCGAAAAGTATACGCCAGCTACCTGCTGTTCCCCCCCACCGGGGACAGATGATCGGGGCGGAGTCTCCTATTCGGAGGACAGAATCCGGCGCAGTGAGCCCACGGTGTCGCGTTCGGCGAGTTCATGGGCAACTTGTATGGCGTTGGCCAGCGCCCTCGGTGACGAGGCTCCATGGCTGATAATGCTCACGCCCCTCACCCCCAGCAGGATGGCGCCACCCACCGAATCGGGGTTGAACTCGTCGTATAGAGGGGCCAACGCAGGGGCAAGAAGCTCGGCCCCCCGCTGGGCCTCTTCAGAGGACTCGAACGCCTCCAGCAGTGCACCGATCAACTGTTTGGCCACCCCCTCGGCGGTTTTGAGGGCCACGTTTCCGGTGAATCCGTCGGTGACTATCACGTCCACCAGGTCTTCCAGCAGGTCCCGCCCCTCAACGTTGCCGGCGAACACCGCCCCCGTCCGGGCCTGCCAGGCTCCATCCTCCAGAAGCTCGAATGCCTCCTTGACCAAGGGCGAGCCCTTGCCGGCCTCTTCACCGTTGGACAGAAGCCCGATACGCGGCTCCTGAACCCCCCAGCGATCACGGCAGTACACCGCGCCCATCTGGGCGAACTGCACCAACCACTCGGCACTGCACTCGGCGTTGGCTCCTGCGTCCAGCAGCACGTTGGGCCAGGCTCGACGGGGAACAATGATCGGTGTGGCGATCGCCGGTCGGGCCACTCCCCGGATACGGCCCAACCTCAGCAGGGACGCCGCCATCGCGGCCCCGGTGTTGCCGGCGCTGACCATGGCCGAGGCCCGGCCGTCGCGTACTGCCTCGGCAGCCCGCACCACCGATGAATCCTTCATCTTTCGCACGCTGGAGGCCGCCTCAGCCCCCATGGCGATCACCTGTGAAGCCGGTATTACTTCGATGTCGCCCGCGTCGGCTAGTTGCTCGGGTTGGCCCACCAGCAATACGGGAATGCCCTGCTCGACGGCGATTCGGGCACCGGCCAACACAGACTGGGGGGCATTATCACCCCCCATTGCGTCCACGGCAACGGGAAGCGTTATCAAAAAACGCCCTCCAAGCGGTTATGAGGGACGGCTCAGGCCACTTCTACGGCTTCGCGGCCAGCGTACCAACCGCATACCTTGCACACCCGGTGCGGCCGCTTGACCGACCCGCAACGAGGGCATGTGCTCTGGGCCGGCGCGGACACCCGCCAAGCTGAGGCCCGGCGGCTGCGGCCCTTGGCCTTAGAGGTTTTCTTCTTGGGTACGGCCATCGAACGGTCCTAGGTGTGGAGGAAGAATCTTGCGCCATAAACGGAAACTGCGCTGGTGCAGCCTACAAATCTACTGGCCAGTTCGCAGCGCGTCTAGCGCAGCCCAGCGAGGATCTTTGGGGCGTTCCTCTGCGGGGGTCTCGGGCTGGTTCATGGGATAGGCATCGGGAGCCGGCCCCGCACACTCCTCGGAGCACAGCGGAGCAATGGGCAGGGCCAGGACTAGGCAGTCGCGGACCATGGGGGTCAGGTCCAATTCGCCGTCTTGAATCGGATACGTATCTTCATCGGTCGGGGCGCTGCTGTACATCTCCCGCAACTCCTGCTCCACCTTTTGCTCAATGGGCTCCAGACACCTTCGGCACGACCCGCGCCACCCCGCGGCCAGGGAGCCGGATACCTCCAGCCCGCTGATTCCCGATTCGAGATGGAGCTGGAGGTGCACTGGGCCGTGAACCGCGGCATCTGAGGTGGTCAGATCGTCGAGGTCAACCTGAAGTGAGATCGCGCGATGAGAGCCCGGTCGGCGCAACAGCTCCGCCACCGAAACGATCATCGGGCTCGTGCGGTCTGAGCCTTTGGCCACGTCGCCTCCTCCAGAAGTTCAGACGCCCTATCCCAGGGTGTCCTGATCGAAGAATCCGTCGTCGGGCTCTGGAGCCGGTTCGGGGCCATAGGCCTGCACCAAGTCGGCAAGGGGGTCGCCTTGAAGACGGGTCCTGGCCTCTTTGACGGTGTTGAGGATCCGCTCAAGGGCGTTTTCGAAGCTTCCCAGCTTGGTATCGCAGTAGTCCTCGGTTTCCAAGCGCAAACGGCGGGCAGTGGCCTCGGCTTCCTCCACCATCCGCCGAGCCCGCTGCTCGGCCGCCTTGACCACCTCGGTGCGCTGCACCATGGCCTCGGCCTGAGTTCGAGCGGCCACCAGAATCTCGTCGCCCTCCCGGTGGACCCTCTTGAGAAAATCCTCACGCTCCTTCAACAGCCAGCGGGCCGCCCGCATCTCCTCGGGGAGACGGTTCAAACAGCTCTGGAGCAACTCGAGGACTTCCTCCTTGTTGATCATGGAGGACGCCGACAGCGGCATGGGGCGGGCCGCGTCCACCAGCTCGATTGCCCGACGCAACAACAGATCGAACTCGGGATCCACAAAAGTCCCGGCGACTGGTTGGTGAGTGGCGGTTGGGTTGGGATCGATGTCAGTCATTTCGATACCTCTCGATGAGTCGTTTGGCCACAGGAGGAGGGACCATGGATTCAATCTCCTGACCGAAGCGGGCGAGCTCGCGGATCAACTTGGAAGCCAGGAATGAGTGCTTGCTGGCTGAGGGGATGAACAGCGTATGGACCCCGGAGATGGCTTGGTTCATCTGGGCCATCTGTAGCTCGTTCTCGAAGTCGGAAACCGCCCTGAGACCCTTCACGATGAAGTCGACTCCTTCTTTCTGGGCCAGATCCACCACCAGGCTGGCAAACAAGGTGGTCCGCACATTGGGCAGGTGGGCAAAGCACTCGTCCAACATCGCCTGACGCTCATCCAGATCGAATAGAGGGGACTTTTGGGGGTTGTGTACCGCAGCCACGATCACTTCTTCGAAAAGGCGCGCCGCGGTCTCCACGATCTCCATATGCCCGTTGTGTATGGGATCGAACGATCCGGGGAACAGGACACGCGTCACTGAGGAATCTCCTGGGGTCTGTGGTTGCTATCGCCGGCAGGCAATCACCACAACGGTACCCGCATAGCGCTGCTGTTTGATGACATCCCAGCCATCACCGGGATCTACGGCCTGATCCGACTCGACCACCACCACATCGGCCGGAACACGGGACAGCAATTCTGGCCAGGCGTCGAATTGGTATGGGGGGTCGCACAGGGCGATGTCGAATTCTCTGTCCAGTCGAAGCAGTTCCTTCATGACATCGCCGGGCACCACCCGGCAGCGGCCGTCGAAGCCGGTCGATTCTATGTTTGTCTTCAGCGTGGCCAGTGCCGACAGAGCTGACTCCACGAACGTGGCCGAGGCTGCTCCGCGGGACACGGCCTCTAGTCCCAGCGCCCCCGAACCGGCGAACAGATCCAGCACATCGGCACCCTCTAGCCACCCCTGGCTGTGCAGCGAGTTGAACACCGCCTCCCGAACTCTGCTGGTGGTAGGCCGCACTTCCATGCCCTCTGGGGTGCTCAATCGTCGACCCCGGGCCTCCCCGGAGATGATCCGAAGGGTCATCGCTGTTCAGGGGGGCGGGGTTCTCGGACCATGGGGGTGATCACCACCCCGTCGCCCACGGTGAATGCGCCGATCGACTCGAATCCATGGCGACGATAGAAGCCCACATTGGCCGGGTTGCTGGACTCCAAGTACACCAACTCGCCGACCCGGTCGCAGCGATCCAGCATCGGGGCCAGCACCTTGCTTCCCAGGCCCTTGCTCTGCTGTTCGGGCAACGTGCCCAGCACCGCCAAATACCAATGGGGCTCGGCCAGCCGGGCTTTGTACATCTGGCCAAGCGCCTCCATTCGAGAGGGGGCAAGATCCCCCAGGAGCTCAGTCATCATGGCGACAAACGCATTTTGGCCTTCAGGCTGCTCTAAACCATTCTCATCTGCTCCCGTTGAGGAGTCATTCTGGCCCTGTGGGGGCTGCCAGTAAGCGACGCAGCCATCAATGCGGGTGCCATGCAGCTCTGTGCCGGGAGGCTGACGGTCGAGAGCGAATCCCCACCAGCGCTTCAGGGAAGTCAAGCGGGCGGCATCATCGGGAAACACCCACATCATCAGCGGATCCTGCTCGAAGGCGTCGGCCCAGATCTCGGCGATCCGATCCCGCCGCTCCATTCCCATCCGCACGATCTCCAACACGGATCCTCCCGGGGTGTCAGCTCTTCATCAGGTAGTCGGCATCATCATCCACCAAAAGCAGCTCCACCTCGGCACGCAATTCCAGATGCCGTTGCAGGTCAGGGTCGTTGTCCAACATCTCTCCGGCGGCGCGGCGGGCCCATGCCACCCAATCCTTGTCCCGGCGCAGGGAGGCCAGCTGCAAGTCGCTCCGACCCTTTTGACGCTCGCCCAAGATCGTGCCCTCTCCCCGCAACTCCAAATCGGCCTCGGCCAATTCGAATCCATCGGTGGTTGCCACCAGGGCCCGGAGCCGTTCGGCGGCAACCCCCACTGCGTCGACGGCCAAAAGGCAGCACGTGGACTTCTGGTCACCCCGTCCCACACGGCCTCTGAGCTGATGGAGTTGGGCGATCCCGAATCGATCAGCGTCCACGATCACCATGACCGTGGCGTTGGGCACATCCACCCCCACCTCGATCACCGTGGTGGCCACCAGCACGTCGATGGCCCCGCTTCGGAACAGGCCCATCACCGACTCCTTCTCCGCCGCCGTCAGCCGGCCATGGAGGAGACCTACCCGCAGCCCGACCAGCTCATCGGCTTGCAGGCGCTCGTAGGTTTCAGTGACCGAGCGTGCCTCAATGCTGTCGGACTCCTCGATAAGCGGACACACGACATAGGCCTGACGGCCCTGCCCAACCTCTGCCCTCACCTGTTCCCACACCTCGGATTCCTCGGCCGCGGTTTGAGCCCATCGGGTGGCAATCGGCGTTCGTCCCGGGGGCATCTCATCGAGCGTGGACACATCCAAGTCGCCGTACACGGTCATGGCCGCAGTCCGGGGGATGGGGGTGGCCGTCATCACCAGCACATCGGGGGACGCGGCATAGGACCCCTTGGCCCGCAGGGCGGCCCGCTGCTCGACCCCGAAGCGGTGCTGCTCATCCACCACCACCACCCCCAAAGAGTCGAATTCCACTCCCTCTTGGATGAGGGCGTGGGTGCCGATCACGAGGTCGATCTCCCCCGAGGCCAGAGAGTCTTGGGTCCGGGTCCGCTCGGCCCCCGTGGTTTGATTGGTGAGCAGTGCCACCCGCAGGGGCCGCTCTGCCAACAGCGAGTCAGACGCAGGAACCACCAGATTCTCCAGCAGGGAGCGAACTCCCAAGTAGTGCTGGGTGGCCAGCACCTCGGTGGGGGCCATCAGCGCGCCCTGGTGGCCCCCCTGCACTGCGGTGAGCATCGCGGCCACCGCGACCACGGTCTTTCCCGCCCCCACATCGCCTTGCAAGAGACGGTGCATCGGCACTGGGCGGGACATGTCGCACACCACCTCGTCGACAACCCGGCGCTGGGCACCGGTCAGGGGAAACCCCAGCGAGGTTGTAAACCTGTCGACGAGTTCGCCGCTGGCGTCATGGCAGATCCCGAACGCGGCCCGCTCTACCGCTCGCTTGCGCATGATCAGCTTGAGCTGGAGTCGCAACAGCTCGTCAAACACCAGCCGATTCCGGGCGGTGTGCTGGGCATCCATGGTCTCAGGGCGGTGGATGCCGTCGATGGCCTCTTGGCGTCCGATCAAGTGGTGGCGCTGTCGCAAGGACTCGGGAACCGGATCGCTGATCCCCCGTGACTCTGAGCGTCGCAGCGCCTCGTCCACCCATCGCCTTATCTCCCGAGTCTGGAGTCCGGCTTTGCCCGACTGCGGGTACACCGGCACGATTCGCCCGGTCTCATCGCCCACCAGATCCACGATGGGATTGGTCATCTGGTGCTGGCCCCGGTAGCGGTCCAGCTTCCCGAACACCACCACCTCTTGGCCCTCAGAAAGCTGGCGATCCCGCCACGGCTGGTTGAAGAAGACCAACTTCAACCGACCGGTCTGGTCGCTGACCGACACGGATACCAGCGAGCGGCTGCCTCGGAGCTTCTTCGAGAACACGCTGTCCACTCGGGCCATCACCATGGCCTCCACACCGTCTTCCAAATCGCGGATCGCCGCCTGATTGGTCCGGTCGATGTAGCGGCGTGGGTAGTAGGTCAACAGATCCAACACCGATTCCACTTCGACCGAGGCCAGAGCCTTGGCCTTGGCGGTGCCCACTCCGCCTAGCACTCCAACGTCCATGCTGAAGAAGTCGGCCATGGTGAGCGGTGGCCGCGGGACCGCCGGCTGGACGTCGTCCCCGGCTCTGGGTTGGGCGCTGATCACTCCACCCCGAAATAAAACGGATAGAGCGGCTGGTTCCCCTCGTGGACTTCCAACTCGACCTCGGGGTAGTGATCGGTCAGCCAGGCGGCCACCTCATCCACTTCCGCAGGGGTGGCATCGGCGCCGGAGATCACGGTGACCAACTCGTGGCTGTCTTCGATGACCTCGGACAAGAGCCCGGTTGCCGCCTCGGCTGCGCTGGGCGCCACCACCCGCAACCCGCCGCGATCCAGACCCAGCCACTGGCCCGCGGCTATGGGCCCCAATTCGCTCTCGGTGTCCCGCACCGCTTGGGTGACTTCGCCGGTAACCACATCGGCCGCGGCGTCGGCCATTGCCGACTGGTTCTGATCGGCGCTGGCCGACGGGTCGTAGGCCATCAACGCGGCCAGCCCTTCGGCGATCCCCCGGGTGGGAACCACCCGCACGGTGGCCTCTGTGCAGTCGTCCACCCTCTCGGCAACCGGCACGATGTTCTTGTTGTTGGGCAAAAGCACCATCTCGGTGGCGTCGAGCTGCTCCACTGCCTGCACGAAGTGCTCCGTGGAGGGGTTCATGGTCTGGCCGCCGGCGATGATGGCCCGCACCCCCAGCGACTCGAAGATGCGGCGCACTCCCGCTCCCACCGACACAGCCACCACCGCGGTGCGAACTGGCTCACCAGCCACGGTGGTTACCGCTCTGCCGATCTCGGACGTGACTGAAGCGTGCTCTGGTGCTCCGTGCCCGAAGGCCGCCAACGACTCGACGTGTTCCACCTGCTCGAACAAGTCGGTCACCCGGATGTCGAACGGCCGGCCTACGCCAATACCCGCTTCGATGCTGCCTCCGATGTCATTGCTGTGGATGTGGCAGTTCCACAGGCCGTCACCGCCCACCACAACGATGGAGTCGCCCAAGGCGTCCCAAGAAGCCCGGAACTCCCCGATGCGATGGTCTTCGGCCTCCAAGAAGAACATCACCTCATAGCGGGTGCCGTCAGCGTCGTCATCAGTTCCATGGGTATCGGTGGCCCCGGCCACGGCTGCGCCCACTCCCGCTGTTGGGTCCACTGGGGGCGGGTCGGGCAACGGGCGGCCATCCACCGCGGTGGCCATTGCGTCCAGAAACAGCAAGAACCCCGCTCCCCCGGCGTCTACCACGTTGGCCCGGGCCAACTGGGGCAGCAGCTCCGGCGTGCGCTCCAGCGAGGCCCGCCCCGCCTGCTGACACCCCTCAACTAGATGAATGAGCTCGTCCACACCCTGATCGACCGCGTCGGCGGCCGCAGTGGCCACGTCGCGCACCACGGTCAGAATGGTTCCCTCTACCGGGGTTGATACCGCTTCGTCGGCCGCGATAGAGGCCTCCTTCAGGGCACTGGCCAACACCGGGGGGTCGACATGGCCGGCGGCAGACACCGAATCAGCCAGGCCCCGCAAGATCTGCGACAAGATCACGCCGGAGTTGCCCCGGGCCCCCATGAGCGAGCCGTGGCTGATGGCGTGGCATACCTCGGTCATCTGATCGCCGGCGGCGGACACTTCGGCCACCACCGACTCCAAGGTCAGCGCCATGTTGGTGCCGGTATCCCCGTCGGGAACCGGGTACACGTTGAGCTGGTTGATTACGTCTCGGTGCATGCCGAGGGCGTCTCGGAACCACTCCATAGTGGCTCGCAATCCCTCGGCCCCCAGACGGTCTGCGGTCATGACCCGCGATGCTAGTGAGTGGGGGCTCCCAGACTTGCGAACCACGGCCCGGTGAACACGGCCCGACTCGCGAACCGCCATGACCAGCCATTACCCTGCACTAACCCCGATCACTGTCAGAAAGAGTCCCCGTGCAGGGTGTGATCAAGGCTTATGACCCGTCAACTGGAATCGGCGTTGTCGTGCGCGACACCGACCTGGCCGAATTCGATTTGGCCCCCGATGCGCTGGAGGGGTCGGTGTTCCGAATGCTGCGCCAAGGCCAGCGGGTGCTGTTCGATTTGGAAGGGAATGAAGCCACCCGCCTGCGGATAGGTTCGGAAGTGGACATGGGTACACCGTCGTTCCTCACTCCGTCCGGCAACCCGGAGCAAGCGTGACAACTCCGGTCGCCGACCAACTCCGTATCCGCTTCGGCTTGGACTCGGTGGATGTCCGGTCGGGGCTGACCCAAGACGAGCTCTTCCACGCGGCCATCGCCGGAGACCGGGGCCGCACCCGCTTCGACGGCGGCGAGCACGACCAGAAGGCGTTCGCCACCGCCTTGGGCTCAGATGGGCCGCTGATCTTCTATTCCGACCCCTCGTGCACCGGTCGGCCCGTGCAGGACACGTTCGCGGTGGCCTGGCCCGAGCTGGTGGACGATGTGTGGTGGAAATCGGATTTCAACAAGCTGGACCCCGACCGCTTCCCCGGTCTGCTCGAGCGGGTGTTGGCCCATCTGAACAAGCGGCAGGCCACGGTGTACACCGCCGATGTGTTCTGCGGCTGGGATCCGGAGTTCGCCATCCCCTATCGGCTGGTGAGCGAGTACGCCACCCACGCCTTCTTCGCCAACATCATGTTCCCCAAGGGGGTGCGCGAAGACGCCGACCGAGAGTCCATCGGCTGGACCATGATCAACGTCCCCAGCTTCCGCTGCGATCCCGATCGCGACGGCACCCGCACCGACCGGGCGGTGATTATGGACCTTCGCAACCGGCTGGGGCTGGTACTGGGGCGAGCCGACTACTGTGGCGTGGTCAAAAAGACCATGTTCACGGTGATGAACTTCGTGCTGCCCGACGCCAAACAGCTCACAATGCACTGCTCGGCGAACGTGGACGACAACGGGAACAGCGCCATCTTGTTCGGCCTGTCCGGAACCGGGAAGACCACGCTGTCCGCCGATCCCGACCGCAGCCTGATCGGCGACGACGAGCACGTATGGACCGAATCGGGGGTGTCTAATTTTGAGGACGGCTGCTACGCCAAGCTCATCGACCTGGACAAGGACGCCGAGCCGATCATTGCCGACGCACTGTCTCAGGGGGGCACCCTCATCGAGAACGTCCCCGCTCTGCCCGGCCGGGATTTGATCGATACCGATCCCCAAGATCTCGACCTCACCGACGACTCCATCACCGAGAACACCCGCTTTGCCTATCCGCTGGCTTGCAATCCCCATGTGGCCCCCGGCGCCAAGGGACCGCACCCCAGCACCATCGTGCTCTTGACCGCGGACGCCTTCGGCGTGTTGCCCCCGGTTTCAATCCTCAACCGCGACGAGGTGATGTACCACTTCGTGATGGGGTTCACCTCCAAGCTGGCCGGCACCGAAGTGGGCGTGGTGGAACCACAGGCCACGTTCAGCTCCTGCTTCGGAGCGCCGTTCATGTCGCACAAGCCATCGGTATACGCCGAACTACTGGCCCACCGCATGGAAGCCCACCAGGCCCGGTGCATCCTCTTGAACACTGGCTGGTCGGGGGGACCTCACGGGGTGGGTGAGCGCATGTCCATTGCCCACACCCGGGCTCTGCTCAATGCCGCTCTCAACGGAGATCTCGACAGCGCCGATACCGTCAGGCTCCCCACCTTGGGGCTGCGAATCCCGGCATCTTGTCCCGGGGTTCCCGACGAAGTTCTGAACCCTCGCAACACCTGGAGCGATCCCGACGCCTACGACGAGGCTGCGGTCCGACTGCGCGACCTATTCCGCCAGAACTACGAGAAGCAGGACTACGCCTCTTTGGGCATCCAGGAGATGCTCTAGCGAAATCCCCGCGGATGGGTTGACTGCCAGGCCCAGGCGTCTCGGCACATGTCGGCCAGTGTTCGAGTGGCGGACCAGTCGAGGTCTTGGCGGGCCTTGGCCGGGTAGGCCCGCAGCTCAGCGACATCGCCGGGACGGCGGTCGTGCACTTGATAGGGCAAGGGGTGGCCGGTGGCCTCTCGCATGGCGGCGATCACCTCCAGCACCGAGGCGGCCCGGCCGGTTCCCAGGTTGTAGGTATGCAATTGCCCGGGGGAACGCTCCAGATGCTCCAAAGCGGCCAGGTGGCCGTGGGCCAAGTCCATCACGTGGATGTAGTCGCGCAACGCGGTGCCGTCCGGGGTGGGATAGTCGGTGCCGTAGAGCGGCAGTTCGGGACGGCGGCCCACCGCCACCTGAAGCAGGTAGGGCATCAGATTCCCGGGCACCCCTTCGGGGTCTTCTCCGATCAGGCCGCTGGGATGGGCCCCCACCGGGTTGAAGTAGCGGAGCAGGGCTGCCGTCCAGCGGGGATCGGCTCGAACCACATCGGCGATCATCTGCTCGATGATGAGCTTGGTCCAGCCATAGGGGTTGGCGGGCCGGGTTGGGGCAGTCTCGGGTACCGGCAGCTCATCGGGCTCGCCATAGACCGTGGCCGAGGAGGAGAACACGATCCTGCGCACCCCGCAGCGCTCCATAACCGTCAGCAAAACGGCAGTGGATTCCAGGTTGTGGCGGTAGTAGCGCAGCGGATCGGCTACCGAATCGGGCACCGATTTGAGCCCGGCGAAGTGCAGTACCGCGTCGGGATGCACCCCGGTGATCACCTTCTCCACAGCGGACTCGTCGCGGCAGTCGGCCACGTCGAGCCGAGGGCGGTGTCCGGCGATCTCCCCCGCAGCGTCAATTGCGTCGGCCGAGGAGTTGACCAGGCTGTCTAGCACCGCCACCTCGTAGCCCGCCTCCATCAGGGCGACGCAGGTGTGGCTGCCGATGTAGCCCGCCCCCCCGGTCACCAGAACCTTTGCCATAGGGGCACGGTAATCGACGAAATGACTATCCCGGACCACGCAGGATGCGGGTCTTGCCGTACATCGAGCCGAACAACAGCCGGCCGTCATCGTCGACGGTGACCCCCGCACCGATGGTGTTGAACTTGGAGCCGCCCAACACGTAGTGGAACCGCGACTCGCCGGTAGCCCAGTCGGCAGCTTCGATCGTCCACTTACCGCCGCGAACCCCGCAGGTGTAGATCAGGCCGCTCTCCTCGGCCACGAAGGGAACCGAGTTGGGCGACGAGATGTCGAGGTTGACCCATGCCTCCTTCAGTTCCCGGGCCGCCGGATCCCACTCGTACTTGTGGAGTCCGTGGGGCTGGTATTCGGGTTTGTGGCCGAGCATGAAGCACAGCATCCGAGCGGCTTGCTTGGGGTAGCCGTCGGGGATTGTGGCCGGCTCGTTGTTGACCGTCATGGCGCCGTAGCCCGCCACGGTGATCGACTGCTCGGTCTTGATCTCGGCCAGATCGGGATCGCCCATGTTGGCCGGGCCAATGCCGGCGATGCGGCGATCGGGCGCGTTGGGCAGTTGCTCCCAGTCGTCGGGGATCTCATTGCGCCACAACAGGGTGATGTTCACCACTTCGTCGCCGTCGCCGATCACCACGAACTTGTCCTCATCGGGGCCGAAGCCCATGAGCGACGGCGTGGTCCCAGAGCCGTGGCCGCCGCCATTGCGGTAGGGCACCCTCCAGCAGCCGTGGGCGGGGTCGTCGGTGAGCTCAGAACCCGTCCAGCGCAGCTTGTGGTGGTGGTCGTTGGACGACACATAGATGCCGTTGTCATGATCGATGCAGATACTGGTGCGCACCCAGCCGTAGCCGGTGTTGCCCCGCTCCGCGGCTCTCCGGGCGCAATATTCGGCGGCGGTCTCGGCCCCACCGGCAATCTGGAGGGCGTGGTAGGCGCTGAAGTCGCGCTCGAGCACGACGACCCAGCCGTGATCGGTGGACATGACCAGCTTGCCGTCGAAGGTCATGTTCATTCCCACGAAGAAGCCCTCGATGTGGTCGGGCTTGTTCCACCGGTCCCGCTCCACGATGGGCGACGCCGGGTCGGACGGGTCGGTCTCCACATAGGCCACCGCGTGGTCTTTGCGGCCGAGGAACAGGGTGTGGTCGCAATCCAACAGCGCATAGACCCCGTCGATGCCGGTCATGAACTTCATCGCTAGCTCGATGGCGTGCTCGATGGCCTCCCAACCGTCCTTGTTGTCGAGGCCGCGGAGATTGGACTCCAACTCGGGGGTGGGAGTGCGGCCCCCTCCGCCGACGATCTCGTGATCGGCCAGAACCTCAAGCGTCCCATAGTCGAGTTTGGCGATGTTCTGGCGTCCGTTGGTCCACAACACCCTCCGGCCGTCGGGGTACGGACCCGACGTCAGATGACCGAAATGGCAGGGGCCGAGCCACGCGTACTGGAGATCGGCCTCCTCATCGAGCACCTCAGTAGGGCCTTCAGGACCTCGCCAAGGCACATTGTCCTGCTGGTCACACCGTCCATGGGCGATGGCGTAGGAGGAACGGGCCAGATACGAATTGGCGGGGGCGCGGTTCATGGGCCTACATCATTGCGCCACGTCTGGCCCGCTAGCCCACTGGAGCGCTTCTTTGAGTACGATTCGGGAAAACCGACCGGAGGTGCAGTCACGTGGGTGTCAGCTCATATGTTTTGATCCAAACCGAAATGGACAAGGCCCGCCAGGTGGCCGAGGCCATCCGCGAGATCGATGGCGTGGTGATCTCTGAGATCATGACCGGCCCCTACGATGTGATCGCCAAGGCCGAAGCCGAGTCCATGGACCAACTGGGCCGACTGGTTGTGAGCCAAATCCAGATGGTGGACGGCATCACCCGGACCCTCACCTGTCCCGTCGTCAACCTTTGAACTGAGCGGCGATCCTCGGCTAGCTGAGGATCATGGCTCGGATGGCCAGGCCGGCCAGAAAGAAGCTGCCGCCGGCATAGAGCAGCTCGCGGCGGTGGGCGAGCTGAATCCGGTAGGCGTAGATGATGGCCACCGCCGCGATGGCGGCAAATCCGTAGAGGCGGTGGAGGTCACCGGGATCTGAACCTGAGCGGTTCTCGTACACGACGCCCGCTATCACCTGGGCGAACACCGTGCATTGGGCCAAGGTGATGAACACCCACAAGGGCCAGCCTCGCAGCCTTTGGCGGAAGTGGGCGCCCAAGGCCCACCCGCCGGCGGCGGCGTTAGCCACCATCACCACCCAGGAGAACCAGTCGTGAAAGCTGGCCAGCGACATGGCGGCGCCAACCGAGGCGGGGCTCACCTGAACAAGTCGGTAGCGAAGTCGCCCGTGCGGGGCGGCCCCGGGGCCACAAACCACTCGGTGCCGAATGCTCCGGCGAACTGCTCGTCGGTCATAGAACCGAAGAAGGAGTCGGCGGTGATCTGGCTGGCGTGGGCCAGCATTGCAGACCTCTTGCGCTCCAAGTAGGCGCTCACATCCACTGCATGGGTGATTTCCGCCTCATCGGTGCCGAAGTCTTCCTCGCTGAACCGCTCCGCCCGCTCGGCGTCGATCTCCTCAATCGCCTCGGCAAAGGACTCCACCTCGGCCATCTGCCGCAGGATCTGGGTCCGATTCATGGTGGCGAAGAACACTCTCTCAACCCCGGCTTTGCGAGCCGCGTCTACCCCAACCCGGTGGACCTGGATGTGGTCGGGGTGGCCGTAGCCGCCGTGGTCGTCGTACAAGGTGAGCACATCGGCGGATTCCTCCCGAAGGATGCGGGCCACTCGCTCCACTGCCTCGTCGAAATCGGCCTGCCAGAAACAGGCCGGGTTGTCGTTGGCCTCGTCGCCGGCCATACCGGAGTCCTCATAGCCCAAGAACTCCACCCGGTGGGCGCCGATGATCCCAGCGGCGGTATGGGTCTCCGCCGCCCGCCTTTCGCCCAATTGCTCGCCGGGGCCCAGCGCTCCCGGGGCAGGCTCGCCCTGTTCCCCTTTGGTAGCCACTACCAGCACCACCCGATGACCATCGGCGGCTGCCTTCATCATGGTGCCCGAGGTGGCAATGGCCTCGTCGTCGGGATGGGCGTGGAAGTTCACCATGGTGCCCACTACTTGACAGCCCCCGATTCTTTAAGAGCGGCTATAGCGGCATCGTCGAAGCCCCAGTCGGCCAGGGTTTCGCCAGTGTGCTGGCCGGGGTTGGGGGCTGGGCGGGCAATCTCAGCCGGAGTGCGGCTGAAGCGGGGCGCGGGGCCGGGTTGAAGGGCGCCCCCCACCTCCACGAAGGAGCCGCGGGCCACATTGTGGGGGTGTTCTGGAGCATCGGCCAGGCTGAGCACCGGGGCGAAGCAGACATCAGAGCCGTCGAGGATCCCACACCACTCGTCGCGGGTCTTGGCCTTGACTGCGGCGGCCAGCCGGGCTCGCATCTCCGGCCAGTTGGAGCGGTCGTTCTGGTCGATCCCGTCGGCGTCGATCCCCACCTTCTCCACCATTTCGGCAAAGAACTGCGGCTCCAGCGATCCCAGCGAGATGTACTGCCCGTCGGCGCACTCGTAGACGTCGTAGAACCATGCCCCGGTGTCCAACAAGTTGGTGCCCCGCGGCCCCCACGCTCCCATGCCGTGCAGGCCGTAAACCATGGTGATGAGCAGGGCCGATCCCTCCACCATGGAGGCGTCCACCACCTGGCCTTGGCCCGAGGTGCGGGCCTCCAGCATTGCCGCCAGCATACCGAGGGCCAGCAGCATGCCGCCGCCGCCGAAGTCGCCAGCCAGGTTCACCGGGGGTACCGGGGCCTCGCCTTCGCGGCCGATGGCCCCCAGCACGCCCGACAGAGCTATGTAGTTGATGTCGTGGCCGGCCATCGACGCATACGGGCCGTCTTGGCCCCATCCGGTCATGCGCCCGTACACCAGCTTGGGATTGCGGGCCAGACAGTTGTCGGGGCCGATGCCCAGACGCTCGGCCACCCCAGGGCGGAATCCCTCGATCAGCCCGTCGGCACCCTCCACCAGCTTCAACACGGCCTCGACGCCTTCAGGGTTCTTGAGGTCGACGCCCACGCTTCGGCGTCCCCGATTGAGCAGGTCGGGATGGGGGGTGTCGGGAACCTCGTCGCGGACCCGGTCGGCCCGGTCTATCCGCACCACATCGGCCCCCAAATCGGCCAGCATCATGGCGGCGAACGGCCCCGGCCCGATTCCGGCGATTTCCACCACGCGAATGCCATTCAGCGGTCCCATACTGCCTCCTGAGTTCTCCACCGCTCGGACAGTACCCGCGTTTCATTCGAGCCGGTCAGCCCAAGAACTCCCCCGCTCAGCCCCAGCCCAGCTCGTCGAGGCGGTCGTCCTCGATGCCGAAGTGGTGGGCCACCTCGTGGATGACGGTAATACCCACCTGCTCCACCACCTCGGCCTCGCTGTCGCATCCCTCGCAGATCGGCAGCCGGTAGATGTAGATGCGGTCGGGCAGCACCATCTCGCCCCCGCCATAGTCGCCCCGATCGGTGAGCGGCACCCCGTCGTACAGCCCCCAGATGTCGGATTCCTCCCCTTCGTCCTCCACCAGCACCACCACGTTCTCCATCATCTCGACCAGTTCATCGGGAATCTCATCCAGCGCCCGCCCCACCAACTCCTCAAACCGCTCCCGCGAAACCGCAACCATCGGTGCCATCCTCCCACGCAGACCGGGCC
Source organism: marine group bacterium Sva0996 bin134 (assembly GCA_002239105.1). Lineage (GTDB taxonomy): Bacteria > Actinomycetota > Acidimicrobiia > Acidimicrobiales > Bin134 > Poriferisocius. The sequence continues at coordinate 108,060 of MPNQ01000005.1, forward strand.
ATTTAGTTTGGCCGACTGGAATTGTCATCGGCGTCGATACCTTGGTGGGGTGACCGTGATGGAGGGGCTCTTGGATGGGCTGAACGAGCGCCAGCAGGCTGCGGTGGAGGCACCGGGGACGCCGCTGTGTATTCGAGCGGGGGCGGGCACCGGCAAGACCAGGGTGCTCACCCGGCGGATCGCCCACCAGGCCGCCGTAGGTGCCATCGACCCCCAGCGCACGCTGGCCCTGACGTTCACCCGCAAGGCGGCGGACGAGTTGCGAGGCCGTTTGGCCGGGCTGGGGCTGCGGGGCTCGGTGAGCGCGGGCACCTTCCACAGCGCGGCATTTGCCCAGCTGCGCACCCGATGGTCTGAGCGAGGCGTTCGCCCCCCCGAGCTGGCTAAGGACAAGCGGGGGCTGGTAGCCAGGGTGGCCAAGCAGGCTGGGATACAGCTGGCCAAGGCAGAAATGCTGGATGCGATCACCGAGATCGAGTGGGCCAAAGCCCGCCGCATTCCCCCCGACCGCTATGTCGAAGAGACCACCAGCCTCAGGCGTTGGCCGGCACTGGAACCGTCACTGGTTGCCGGTCTGTACCAGAGCTACGAAAAAGAGAAGACCAAGCGCCGGGTGGTGGACTTCGACGATCTGCTGATCTTGGCCTTGCGGGACCTCAATGACGACGCTGACTACGCCGAGGCCCGCCGCTGGCGGTTCCAGCACCTGTTCGTGGACGAGTTTCAGGATGTGAACCGGCTTCAGTTCGACTTGCTGCGGGCCTGGCTGGGAGACCGCCACGACTTGTGCGCGGTGGGTGACCCCAACCAGGCCATCTACAGCTGGAACGGCGCCGATTCTGACTACATCGAGCGGTTCGGCGACTGGTTTCCGGGTGCCGCGGTGCTCGATCTTTTAGACAACTACCGCTCCACTCCTCAGATACTGGCCGCGGGCCGCGCTGTTCTCCCTGCGGGGGCGGCCTCGCTGGCTTCCCACCAGCTCGACGGCCCCCAACCCACCGTGACGACCCACGCCCACGACACCGATGAGGCCGCGGCCATCGCCCGGGCTTTGCGCGACGCCAAGGGCCCGGAGACGGCCTGGTCGTCGATGGCGGTGCTGGCCCGGACCAATGCCCAGACCGCCAAGCTGGCCGCCGCTCTACGCAATGGAGAGATCCCCTATCGAGTGCGCATCGATGCCAATCGAACCGAAGGCGACACCGGAACTGGCCCTTCCAAGAGCGCCGACGCGGTGGACGTGGCCACCTTCCACGCGGCCAAGGGGCTGGAGTGGCCCATCGTCCACTTGGCCGGCCTGGAGCAGGGCCTGGTGCCCATAAGCCGAGCCCAGACTTCGGCTGAAGTCGCCGAAGAGCAGCGGCTGCTCTATGTGGCCATCACCCGAGCCGAATGCGAACTGCACTGCCACTGGGCCGCCGAACGGGCCTTCGGCGAGCGGACGGTTTCCCGCTCGCCCTCCCCCTATCTCAACGCCATCCTCACTGCCGCCGCTAGAGGTCGAACGGGATGAGCACCACTACGACGGTCGCATCGCAGTCCCTTAGCACCTGCTCCACGCGGTGGCCCAAGAACGGGCGATCTCCAACCCGGCGAAGGTTCGCGCCCATGACCACCAGATCAGCCTCGATGTTTCGGGCCAGATTCAATATCTCCTCTGCCGGCGAGGTGCCGTCCATAACTGTCGTCCGGGTTGTTGCCCCCAGTTCGATGGCAAGCTCCTCTGCTTGGGCTACCACCTGCACGCCGACGATGGAGCCGCTGCGGGCGATCATCCGGCGGCTGAACAGCGACGGCAGCCCTGGGGGTTCGCTCCTCACGGTGTTGACGTGGGTGAGGTGCAGTTCGGTGCCGAGTTGGGCGCTGAGGTTGAAGGCCACTTCCTGGGCGGCCCGCGACACCGGGCTGCCGGTTACCGGCACCACCGCCCGGCTAAACGCCCCCGGCAAAGGCCGGTCCAGGTTTCTCGCCCGGCGCACCACCACCACCGGAATGGGGCTCTCCGACAAGACCCCGTCTACCAGAGGCGAGATCACCTGCATAGTGTCGGCGTAGTCCTGAGCACCCAGCCCGATGACGCCGAACCCCAGACGACTCTCGTCGATTATGGCCCGCACCGGATCTTCCTTGCGCACCCTCCGGTGCTCCAAGGCCCGGTCGTGCAGCACGTTGCGCAGGGGCGTGATATCTATTTCGGCGTCTCGGTCGCCCACCGTGAGCACGGTGGCCCCGGCTTCGATCGGCCAGGCGAAGTGCAGAACCTGGGCCGCGGCAATCGACTCGGGGCCCCCGCGGCTAGGCAGCAGCAGCCGTGACGTCCGCACCACCAGATTGCGGCTCAGCGCTTGCTCCCGCCCCAGGCGCTCCTGCTCGTCGGGGGTCCCCTGCCAGTTGTTCACCACTCCCCGCAGGGTGGCCGAGGCGAACAGCGAGGTGAGCACTGGCACCAGCACGATCACCGAGAAGGCGGTGGGGCTGAACACCCCGACGCTCAGACCCACCGTGGCGATGACGATCTCCAGCGTCCCCCGGGCGTTGAGTCCGGCCCCCAGTGCCAATCCCGCCCGGTGGGTGCGGCCGGCCAGGCGGGCGCCGCCGTAGGCCCCGGCAAACTTGAAGACGATGGCCACCGCGAGCACGATCAAGGCCCACCAAAGGGCCTCGGCGTTGTTCAACAAGCGGAGATCCACCTGCAATCCGGCGGTCGCGAAGAACACCGGCGCAAACAGGGCGTTGGTCAGACCCTCCAAGTGGTGAATGACGTCATCGTGCTGGAACCGGGATCGGTGCAGCACCACCCCGGCCACGAAGGCCCCCAATACCGCTTCGACCTTCAGCCACTCAGTGGCCACTCCGAACACCAGCATGGTCACTATGGCCACGCCCAGCGCAGCTGCCAGGCTTCCCCCGGTGCGCCGCACCTGCCGCAACAGCAGGTCAACCAGACGCTGCCCCACGGTCAGGGCCAACACCCCGAAGGCCGCGATCCCCCCCAGCGTGGCCAACACCTGGCCAGCCGAAACTCCACCCGAGGTTGCCAGGCCGGTGAACACGCCCAACAAGATCCAGCCGATCACATCGTTGGCCATGCCCGCGGCCACGGTGATCTGGCCGAAGTCCCGGCGCATCAGCCCCAGTTCGCTGAGGATCTTGGCCACCACGGCCAGAGACGACACCGCGAGCGCCAGGGCCACGAACAGCGTGAACGTGAGCCGCTCCGCATCCTCGCCCAAGAACAGAGAGGGCAACAACAACCCGACCACAATGCCGCCGATCAGCGGCACCACCAGGCTGCCCGCAGTTACCAGCAACGCCGACCGTCCCAGCTTGGTGATGAGGCCCAAATCGGTCTCGAACCCGGTTACCACCAACAGCAGAGCAACCCCCACCCAGCTGACCGCGGCCAGCAAGGTCCATTGCGCGCCCTGGCCGATCTCCGGCAAGAACCACTCGAAGCCCGACTTCCACACCACTCCGAACACCGACGGCCCCAGCACCAGACCGGCCAGCAGCGCCCCCACCACCGAGGGCATTCCCACTCTCCTCATCGCCAGGCCGAAGAGATGGGAGACGGCCACCAGCACAAGGATGTTCACCCAAAAGATCAGCAAATCATGGCCGTGGCCTGCCGGATCTGTCGCGGCCACCGTCGACCACAGCCCTATCACGCCTCACACCCCCAACCCGCCGACCTCATTCTCATTCGCCTCAACCGCCGCGGCCAGCTTCATCCCAGTCGAAGTCCACTACCACCGGGGCGTGGTCCGACGGCTTCTCCCCTTTGCGGGCGTTGCGGTCCATGAGCGCCGTGGTCACCCTTTGGGCCAGAGGCTCGGTGGCCATCACCATGTCGATGCGCATCCCTTGGCGCTTGTGAAACCGTCCCGCCTGGTAGTCCCAAAAGGTGTAGAGGCCGTCGTCGGGCCACCGTTGGCGGAACACGTCCACCAGGCCCCAATCCGCCACCGCGGCAAAGGCGTCGCGCTCGGGGCCGCTCACGTGGGTGAGCCCCTCGAAGGCGGCGATGTCCCACACGTCATTGTCGGACGGGGCCACGTTGAAATCCCCGGCCACCACCACCGGCGCCCCGGCATCGGCGTTGGCCTCCAGGTGAGACCGGAGCCGGCCCAGCCAATCGAGTTTGTAGTGGTAGTGGTCGTGGCCCAGTTCCCGTCCGTTGGGAATGTAGGCGCTGGCCACCCGCATTCCAGCGCAGGTGGCCCACAAGATGCGGGCATCGGGGTCAGCGTCGCGGCCGTCGGAGAACCCATTGGCGGGTTCGGCCAGCCCCACCCGGCTCAAGATGGCCACGCCGTTCCAGCGCCCTTGGCCGTGGTGGGCCCACTCGTAACCCATCGCTTCGAAGGCCAGGCCGGGAAAGGCGTCGTCGGCCATCTTGGTCTCCTGCATGCACAAGACGTCGGGGTCGGCCAGCTCCAACCACTCCTGCACTCGGGGCATGCGGGCGTTCAGCGAATTAACATTCCAAGTGGCCAACCGCACCCGCAGAACCTTAGTGGTCCCAAAGTCCGTAGACTCTCACCATGGCCCCGGATCCTGAGTCGATGCTCGGCCAGAACGCGTGGTTGGTCGACGAGATGCACCGCCAGTACTTGGATGACCCCAAGTCGGTGAGTGAGAGCTGGCAGGACTTCTTTTCCGACTACCGCCCCGACCGAGTCCTTCCCGAGTCGGGCGCCCCAGTGGCCCAGCTCCAGGCGGTGCCGGATCCAACCGAGGTTGCTGAGCCCTTGCCGGGAGATCCCCTGCGGGGAGCGGCCGCCCGCATCGCCCGCAACATGGAGGCCAGCCTGGCTGTGCCCACCGCTACCAGCTTCCGGGAAGTGCCGGCCAAACTGCTCGACGTAAACCGCCAGATCATGAACGGATACCTGGGGCGCACCGACGGTCGAAGAGTTTCATACACCCACCTGATCGCCTACGCAGTGGTGCAGGCCATGGCCCATCACATACCGGCGATGAACTCCACCTTCGTCGACACCGACGATGGACCCCGAGTGGTGCGCCATCCCCACATCGGACTGGGCATCGCGGTGGACATGGAGAAGGCCGACGGATCCCGCACCCTTCTCGTGCCGTGCTTGCCCGAGGCCGACACGCTGGAGTTCCCCGATTTCGTCGAGCTCTACGACACCATGATCCGCAAGGTGCGGAGCAACGACCTAAGCCCCGACGACTTCGCGGGCGTCACCGTCAGCATCACCAACCCCGGCACCTTGGGCACGGTGCAGTCAGTGCCCCGGCTCATGCCCGGCCAAGGGGTCATCGTGGGCTTGGGCACCATCGACTACCCCACCGCATACCAGGCCGCCGACTCGCGCACACTGGCCGACTTGGGGGTGTCGAAAGTGATCACCTTGTCGTCCACCTACGACCACCGCATCATCCAAGGCGCCGAGTCGGGGATGTTCCTGGGCGCGGTCCACGAATTGCTCTTGGGCAAGCACCAGTTCTACGAGGACATATTCCGGGCGGTGGGCGTGCCCTATGAGGCAGTGCTCTGGCGCCCCGACATCTTGCCTCTCGATCGGGAACAGGCGGTGATCACCAAGCAGGTGCAGGTGAACGCGCTCATCAACATGCACCGAGTGCGGGGCCACCTCATCGCCGACCTCGACCCGCTGTCGGCCAACGAGCCCGAGATGCATGCCGAGCTCGACCCGGCCACCTACGGCCTCACCATCTGGGATCTCGACCGGGAGTTCCTCACCACCGGGCTTGGCGGCATCGACTTGGGCCAGCCCGACGGCAAGATGCCGCTGGGCGAGATCTTGCATGTGCTCCGCAACGCCTACTGCCGCACCGTGGGTGTGGAGTACATGCACATCCAGGAACCCGATGAGAAGCACTGGATCCAGGAGCAGGTGGAGGGGATGGGTTTCCCCTTGGGGCTCGACGAGAAACTGCACATCTTGGATCGGCTGAACGCGGCCGAAGCGCTGGAGCGGTTCTTGGACACCAAGTACGTGGGCCAGAAGCGGTTCGGGATCGAGGGGGCTGAGAGCGCCATTGTGGTGCTGGACGCGGTGTTGGGCAAGGCCGCCGACCTGGGCATGGCCTCAGCGATAATGGGCATGGCCCACCGGGGACGGCTCAACGTCTTGGTGAACATCGTGGGCAAGGACTACGGGCAGTTGTTCGGCGAGTTCGAGGGGAACCTGGACGAGTCGTCCACCCAGGGGTCGGGCGACGTGAAGTACCACCTGGGCATGACCTCGGAGTTCGAGAGCATGGCCGGAAATCTCATCCCGGTTGAGTTGGCCGCCAACCCGTCGCACCTGGAGGCGGTAAACCCGGTTGTGGAGGGCATGGTCCGGGCCCGCTTAGACCACATCAGCCACGCCCAGAGCGAGCACAGTCCGGTCAGCGGGCTGGTGCGGGGACAGGCCGCCAGCGAGGACGACCGCTACCCAGTGCTGCCCCTGCTGGTCCACGGCGATGCCGCATTCGCCGGTCAGGGAGTGGTGAGCGAGACGCTGAACCTGTCGCTGATCCAGGGCTACCTCACCGGGGGCACAGTGCATCTGGTGGTCAACAATCAAGTGGGATTTACCACCACTGCGGAGTCGGCTCGCTCCAGCTACTACTGCACCGACGTGGCCAAGATGATCCAAGCCCCTATTTTCCACGTCAACGGTGACGACCCTGAGGCCTGTGCCCGAGTCGCCCACCTGGCGCTGGCCTACCGCAATCACTTCCACAAGGACGTGGTGATCGACATGTGGTGCTACCGCCGCCAGGGGCACAACGAGGCCGACGACCCCAGCTATACGCAACCGGAGATGTACCGACGAATCGAGGGCCACCGCTCGGTGCGCAAGCGGTATTTGGAGTCGCTGGTGAAACGGGGGGACATCACCCTGGAAGGGGCTGAGCAGGCCATGGACGAATTCCGGGCCAAGCTCCAGAAGGCTCTGGAGACAACCCGGGAGCAGGCGGCAGACGAAGGGCTGGGCGAGACAGTTGGAATCGAAGCGGCGGGCAAGAGGGAACTCCAACTGTCGATTTCGGGGGGACTGGCTGACCCCACGCCTCACATCGCCGCTCCAGTGGACACCGGCGTGTCGGACAAGCAGATCAAGCGGGTGTTCGACGCGCTGACATCGACTCCCGACGGGTTCGTGCTTCACCCCAAGCTGGCCCGCCAATTCCAAGCTCGCGACACCATGATGGCTGAGGGCGTGGTGGACTGGGGACTGGCCGAGGCACTGGCCTTCGGAACCTTGCTTGACGAGGGGACGTCCATTCGCCTGGCTGGCCAGGACTCCCGACGGGGAACGTTCTCCCACCGCCACAGCACCCTGGTGTGCAACGAGTCGGCCCGAGAACACTGCCCATTGGCCGGGCTGGCCCGCAGTGGGGCCAGGCTTTGGGTGTACGACTCGCTGCTTTCGGAGTATGCGGCCCTGGGCTTCGAGTACGGCTACTCGGTGGGCGAAACCGACGCGCTTGTCCTTTGGGAGGCCCAGTTCGGAGACTTTGTCAACGGCGCCCAGATCATTATCGATCAGTTCGTCGTTTCGGCCGAGGACAAGTGGAACCAGCACTCGGGGCTGGTCATGCTGCTCCCCCACGGCTTCGAGGGCCAGGGTCCGGAGCACTCCTCGGGGCGGATCGAGCGATTCTTGCAGTCGGTGGCGGAGAACAACATCCGGGTGGCCAACCTGTCGACCGCGGCCCAGTACTTCCACCTGCTCCGAGACCAGGCCAAGCGCTCCCCCCGCAGACCTCTAGTGCTGCTCACGCCAAAATCGCTGCTTCGCCACCGTGACGCGAGATCACCGGTGGCCGACCTGACCAGCGGTTGGTTCTCACCGGTTCTGCGCGACACGAATGGCCCTGAGGCAGGACAGGCCACCGGGGTTGTGCTGGCCAGCGGCAAGATCTGCCATGAGGCCATTGCCCACCGAGACCGGGAAGGCGCCCCCGCCGCCGTGCTGCGGATCGAGCAGCTCTATCCCTGGCCGGCCAGCATTCTGGCCGAGGCCCTATCCCACTACCCCAAGGTCAAAAAGATCGTCTGGCTTCAGGAAGAACCCCAGAACATGGGGCCGTGGAATTACGTGAAGGGGCACCTGCACGACGCCTTTGGCGACCGCTGCGAGATTCTCAGAGCAAGCCGCAGCGAGTCGTCCAGCCCAGCCACCGGCAGCGCTGCCGTGCACAACCAAGAGCAGTCCGAGCTCATCGCCCGAACCTTCGCGTTGGTGGACTCGAATAGCTGACCTCGGCCAGGTCAGTCAATGTCAAGATTGAGAAGGCGGGCGGCGTTGCCCCTCACCAGCTTGTGGACCACGTCGGGTGGTAGATGGCCCATCATGTCCTCGGCCACTTTCTTGGTGTGGGGCCATGTTGTGTCGGTGTGGGGGTAGTCGGTCTCGAAAGTGACGTTGTCTACCCCTACCTCGTCCAGCGACTTCAAGCCGTGGTTGTCGCGGAAAAAGCAGCCGAAGATCTGCCGGTAGTAGTAGGTGGACGGTGGCTCGGGGATTGTGTCCCTCACCCCGCCCCACGCCCGGTGCTCAGACCAGACGTCGTCGCAGCGCTCCAAGATGTAGGGAATCCACCCGATCTGCCCCTCGGAGTAGGCCAGCTTTAACTGCGGAAACTTCACCAGTACCCCGGAGAACAAGAAGTCGCTCATCGACGCGATGGCGTTGTTGAAACTGAGCGAGGCCGCCACCGCCGGCGGGGCGTCGGGGGAGGCGGCGGGCATCACCGAGGAAGAGCCGATGTGCATGCACACCGCGGTGTTGGTGTCTTGGCAGGCAGCGAAGAACGGGTCCCAGTTGCCGGTATGGATGCTGGGCAGGCCCAGGTTGGGGGCGATCTCGCTGAAGCACACCGCATGGCAGCCGCGGGCCGCGTTGCGCTCCACCTCAGCTTTGGCCAGCTCCACATCCCACAGCGGGATGATGGCCAATGGGATCAGCGCTCCGTCGGAATCGCCGCACCACTCCTCGATCATGAAGTCGTTGTAGGCCTGCACACAGGCCAAGGCCAGGTCTTTGTCGTCGGCCTCCAAGAAGGTCTGGCCGCAGAACCGGGGGAACGTTGGGAACGACAACGACGCCTCCACATGGTTCATCTCCATGTCCTCCACCCGGGCCTTGGGTTCGTAGCACCCCGGTCGCATCTCGTCGAAGGTGATGGGCACGGCCTCCATGTCGTCGCGGTCGAAGCCCACCGCGGCCACATGGCGCTTGTTGGGATAAACCAGGTCTTCGTAGAACCAGACGTCGCCCCACGGCCCGTCTTCTACATCCAGCTCGTAGGTGTACATCTTGGCCCCGCCGATGTAGGTGATCGGCCCCACCCGGCGGCGTTCGACCCGCGGCCCTCGCTCCTTGAACCGCTCCGGCAGCCAGCTCTGCCACAGGTGCGCGGGCTCCACCAAATGGTCGTCCACGCTGATGATCTTGGGAATCTCGGTGCGCACGGCCATGAGCCTACCGGCCGACTGTTCAATCTGCGGAAGCCAGAGCGGCCGCCACTTCGGGAGGCAGCGACGTTTCGCTGGGGGGAAGATGGTGTTCCGCCGCCCACACCACCGTCATTTCGGCGCTATTGGCCTTGCGCAGCATCGTTGCTCCCAGTCGGGGGTGGTCCACATAGCTCGCCCAACGGCCCCGAAGGCGGCTGGGAAATACCGCGGTCACCACGGTGGCCCCCACCCGGGCGGCAGTTCCCAGCCCAGCCTGGATCTTGCCCACATCGTGGAGGGCGGCGGCCACCCGCTGGGCGTCGTCGGCCAGCGCGGGGCATTGAGCCGAGCGCAACGCGTGGTTGCGGTCGGCCGCGCTCATCTGGCGATAGAGCTGCGCCTCGGCATCGTTGAGCAAGCCGAGCAGCCAAGTCTCGTCTGCGGAATTGGGACGTCGATCGACCAGCGACTGGAAGAAGCGCCGAACCAGGTGGGCGGCGGTGCTCACCTTGTGAGCGTTGCCCGAGGATGAGCGGCCCGATAGGCCTCCCAGAGCTTCTCTTTGGACACCATCGTGTACACCTGCGTGGTGGTGATGGAGGCATGGCCCAGCAGTTCCTGCACTGCTCGGATGTCAGCGCCATGGTCCAGCAAATGGGTGGCGCACGAGTGGCGGAACACGTGAGGGGACACTTTGGCGCCCAACCCCACCTGCTGAGCCCTCTTCTTAACCACCCCCCAAGCGCCTTGCCGGGACAAGCGGCGACCCCGCTGATTGAGCCAGATGGCTTCCTGGTCGTGCTGGGAACCCCAGCGCTCAGGCTCCATCTCTCCCCGCCCGGCGGGGACCAACCATGCGGTCAGCGCCTCATGGGCGCATCGGCCCACCGGCAGAATCCGCTCCCTTTGTCCTTTGCCCATAACCCGAACCGTGGCCCCTCCCAGGTCCAGATCGGCCATCGACATCCCCACCAACTCGCTGATGCGCATTCCGGTGCCGTAGAGCACCTCCAAGATGGCCCGGTCCCGTCGAGAAACCGCGTCGGAGCCGACCACAGCATCCATGATGGAGTCCACCTCGGCCTCGCTCAGCGCCTTGGGCACTGCTTTGGGCACTGTGGGAAGCTCCAATTGGGAACCGGGGTCATCAGCTCGCCGACCCTCTACCACCAGGTATTGGTGAAAGGTCCGCACTGCGGTCATTGCCCGCTTCACCGATGACGGGGCCATGCCCCGGTTCTGCTGGTGGCGCATGAACGCCAAGAGATCTTCTTCGCTGGCTGTGTCGGGACTGCTTCCCCGGGCGGCCAAGACCTCGCAGTAGCCGTTCAGGTCCCGGCGATAAGCCTCACAGGTGCGGGGGGCGCGGCCTCGTTCCAGCACCAGCCAATCCAAGAACTCCTCAACCCCGCTCCCTACGCTCACCGCCGGCGGCAAGGGGTTCTCACCCCAGGCGCTCTCGGGCCAGCATCAAGCCGACGATGGACTTGGCGTCGACCAGCTCACCAGAGGCCACCAAGTCGGGCACGTCTGCCAGCTTGATGCGCTCGATGGCCATATGCTGCTCCTCGATGCCGTGTGGGTGCCGGTCGGTGTCGATCAGTTCGGTGGCGAGGTAGCAGTGGGTGATCTCGTCGCAGAACCCCGGAGAGTTGTGGAAGACCGCCAAGAGCTCCAATTGGCCGGCTCGCTTGCCGATCTCCTCCTCCAGCTCTCGCTGGGCCGTCACTTCCGGAGGTTCGTCCTTGCTGTCCAGTTTGCCCGCAGGAATCTCCAGCATCTCCCTATTCACTGCGGCCCGATACTGGCGCACCATGATTACCTCTTGGCCGTCGAGGGGGACCATCACTGCGGCCCCGGGATGGCGGACTATCTCCCGCTCATGAATGGAGCCGTCGGGTGCCCTGATTTCGGCAACGCTCAGCGACACCACCCGTCCCTGCCACCCCTGGCGCTCTCCTACCGGGGTGAAGCCTTCCCCGTTATCCATTTAAGGCACTCGGCCCTTCTCATCGATGGGCCGCAGACGAGGCATCTGCGACCGCCTCAGCCTGCTTTGGGGCCGAGCCGACATCCAACTCGGTGCTGACCTCATCGGCAGCTTGGGCAACCATGCCTATTTCTTTTCGATCCAGCGCCGCCTTCACCAAGCCGCAGAACAGCGGAGCGGGCCGATCGGGGCGGCTCGTGAACTCGGGGTGGGCCTGAGTACCCACCCACCAGGGGTGGCCGTCCAACTCGATGAACTCCACCAATAGCCCGTCGGGCGACTCTCCCGCGACCACGAAGTCGGTGCCCTCAAAGCGGCCCCGGAGCTTGGGGTTGAACTCATAGCGGTGCCGATGCCGCTCCGACACCACTTCGGCAGCGTACACCTCAGCCACCTTGGTCCCTGGTCGAAGCTTGGCCAGGCACGCCCCCAGACGCATGGTGCCGCCTTTGTCGGTGATGCTTCGCTGTGATTCCATCAAGTCGATGACCGGCCATGGGGTGCGGGGATCGAACTCGCTGGAATGGGCGTTGGCCAGGCCCAACACGTTGCGCGCGTAGTCGATGGTCATTACCTGGAGGCCTAGGCATAGGCCGAGGCAGGGAATACCGTTCTCCCGGGAGTAGGTGGCGGCATTGATCTTGCCCTCAATCCCCCGCTCACCGAACCCGCCGGGTATCACGATGCCGTCCAGATCCCTCAACAAGCTGTCGACCATCAGGCCCTCGACGCTCTCGGCCTGAATCCACTCGATCTCCACCGATGCACCGTGATGGATGCCAGCATGGTTCAACGCCTCGACCACCGAGAGATAGGCATCTTGGAGCGTCACGTACTTGCCTATGAGTCCGATGCGCACGTTGCGCTGGGCCATTTCCATGCGCTGGTTCAACCACTTCCAGTCGGTCAGATCGGGATCGGGGACGTTCAAACGCAGGATCTCGCACACCACGCCATCGAGGCCCTCGTCATGGAGCACCAGGGGGATCTCGTAGATGCTGTCGGCATCGGCCGCATTGACCACGGCGGATACGTCAACGTCGCACAGGCTGGAGATCTTGCGCTTCAACTCGTCGGAGATAGGCGACTCGCTGCGGCACACGATGGCGTCGGGCTGAACGCCACGGCTGCGGAGCTCAGTCACCGAGTGCTGGGTGGGCTTGGTCTTCTGCTCTCCCGTCGGGCCGATAAAGGGCACCAGGGTGACGTGGATGTAGCAGACATTGCCCCGGCCCACGTCCAGGCGCACCTGGCGGATGGCCTCTAGGTAGGGGAGGATCTCGATATCGCCGACGGTCCCGCCGATTTCGGTGATGACCACGTCCACGTCGTCGGACACGAGGCTGGAGATGCGGTTCTTGATCTCATTGGTGACGTGGGGAATCACCTGCACGGTCTTGCCCAGATACTCACCTTGGCGCTCCATGGCTATCACCGAGGAGTAGATGGAGCCGGTGGTGGCGTTGGAGAGCTTGGTGAGGTTCTCGTCGATAAACCGTTCGTAGTGGCCGAGATCCAGATCGGTTTCACCACCGTCGTCGGTTACGAACACTTCCCCGTGCTCGAAGGGGTTCATGGTGCCAGGGTCTACATTGATGTACGGGTCCAGCTTTTGCATGGTCACCCGCATACCCCGCTGCTTGAGCAAACGCCCTAGTGAAGCGGCCGTAAGCCCTTTGCCCAGCGAACTCGCCACACCGCCGGTTACAAAGATGTGCTTGGTCACGCCCGCCAAGCTTAGCGGCCGACTGCGACAACTTGCGGACCCGTAAACCGGCTATTGCCCTTAACCGCCGCTCTTGGACATCTCCAAGAGCTCGGACGCGTGGCGGCGGGCGCTGTCGCTGTCGGGGGAACCGGAGAGCATGCGAGACAGCTCGACGATTCGGTCCTCGCCTTCCAAGGGCTCGGCAAACACCGTGGTAGAAGCCCCGTCGTCGTGTTTGACGATGCTCACCTGCTGGTCGGCGCAGGCCGCTACTTGGGGCAGATGGGTGACGACCAGCACTTGGTGATCGGCAGTCAGGCGGGACAGTGCTCGGCCCACGGTCTGGGCCACTTGGCCGCCGATGCCGGCATCCACTTCATCGAACACCAGCACCGGAGGTCCCGCGCTGATCACCAAGCGGAGGGCCAACATGACCCGGGCCAGTTCCCCTCCCGATGCGGCCGATGTGAGCGGCAGGCCGGGTGCGCCGCTGTTGGCCGCCAGCAATATGTCCACGTCGTCTCCGGGATCGTCACCCACCGCCACCTGCACCTCGGCTCGGGCCATGGCCAGCTCCCTCAAGTGGGCTGTCACCTCGATGCCCAGTGCTTTGGCCGCTATTCGTCGAGCCGCGCCCACCGCGGTACCGGCTTCGTCCACGGCCGCAGCGCGTCGATGGTGCTCGCCGTCCAGGTCTTTGGCCAAGCGGTCGAAGTCCTCCAGCTCAGCGAGGCGGGAGGAGAGATCACGGTGGAACTCCATGACCTCGGCCAGGGTTTCCCCGTATTTGCGGCGGAGATCCACGATCAGCTCTCGGCGATGTCTGATCTCGGCCAGGCGGGCTGGATTCTCGTCGATGGACTCGGACGCCCGACGCAGCTCAGTCGACAAGTCGGCAGCCTCGGCGGCCAATCCGGCCAACCGCTCGTAGTGGCTCCCTAGCGGCGGGCGGTTCTCCAGCGATGCAGTTATCTGAGCGAGCCCGGCACCCACCGCCCCGTCGGCTCCCAAGGTCACAGCAGCCTGTCGGGCTGCATCCCGGCTGGCTGCGGCGTCGGCCAGGGCGACCTCCTCGGCCTTGAGCGCCTCTTCCTCGCCCGGGTCTTCCAGGCCGGCCTCGTCCAGCTCGGCTAGCTGGAATCGGCACAGCTCGATCTCACGAGCCCTCGACCGTTCATCGCCGCCTAGCTCAGCTCGTCGCCGATTCAGATCGGCCAGCGCGGCCCTTGCCTCCATGAGGGGCGCCAAGTCCACGTCGCCGAATCGATCCAATGCAGCCCGTTGATGGACGCGGCGCAAAAGAGACTGGTGGGCGTGCTGGCCGTGCAGATCCACCATCTCCCATCCCAACTCCGACAAGGTGGCAGCCGACGCCAACCGACCATCTACGTAAGCCCGAGCCCGACCGTCGGCGGGCACCACCCGCCGAAGCACGATCTCCTCCCCTTGGTGGTCAAACCGGCCCTCAACGGTGGCCTCACTGGCCCCGAATCGCACCAACGCCGGGTCGGCTCGACCGCCCAACAGCAAGTCAACCGCCGTTACCACCAGGGTTTTCCCCGCGCCCGTCTCACCGGTCAGCGCGGTCATACCTGACCTCAGTACGAGATTGAGCCGCTCGATCACCCCCAGGTTCTCAACCGCCAGCTCAGTCAACACTGTCTCGGATCCCGGTTAGCGGTCGGACAGACCGAAGGACGACTTGAGCGCTTGGTGGAAGCCCCTTCGGCCCAGGGTGACGAGACGAGCAGGCCGGTCAGAGACCGACACTGCCAGCGAGCCTCCTTCGCCTAGCTCCCCCAGCGAACGGCCGTCCACCGCCACTGCCGCCGGCCGGTCGCCCAGCACTTCGATTACCAGTTCGCTGGACGGAAGCAGCACCAAGCTGCGGTCGAACAGCGTGTGGGGGGCCACGGGAGTCAGGATCACTGCATGCATAGTCGGAGCCAAGATGGGTCCACCAGCCGACAGGGAATAGGCCGTAGAACCGGTAGGAGTAGCCGCGATCAGGCCATCGGCGGCGTAGCTGGTGAAGAACTCCCCATCGATGTGGACGGCCAGATTTACAGTTCGCCCGCTGTCCACCTTCTCCACTATGGCCTCATTGAGAGCGCTCACCTCCGTGCCGTCCCCCAATCGGCAGGTCAGACGAATGCGCTCTTCGATGATGTAGTCCCCGGCCAAGAACTGCTCTATTGCTTGTGGGGCAGCCCCCGGCTGAACGCCGGTGAGGTAGCCCAGTGACCCGTAGTTGACCCCCAGCACGGGCACACCCTCATCTGCAGTTGCGGTAACCGCCCGGAGCATGGAGCCGTCTCCCCCCAAGCTCACCGCCAAGTCCAGCTTCTCGCCGATGCGGTCTTCGAGATGGGCGAGGTCGGCCCGATCTACCGCCTCAGCGGGTTCGGGCGGCAAGCGGATCTCATGTCCCTCGACATCCATCCGGTCGATCAAATCAGCCGCCAGCCTGAGTGCTTCAGGCCGGTCAGCGTGAACGAAAAGGGCGATTGCAGCCACGGAGTCAGGCTATTCGCCACCGGTGACAACATGGGCCACCACTTGGGAAGAATCCACCGATGCGGAGGTGCCGCCCTTTTCTAGGTGCAGAAAGAACTCAACGTTTCCCTGGGCGCCCTTGAGCGCCGACGGGACGGCAGCCTGTGGGCCAAGGTTGGCCGCCGCTGCCGTCTCCAGTACCCGATCGAGCGCGGCCCTCCACAGTTCGGGGTCGCGGATGACACCCCGGCCTCGGCTGGCCTCTTGACGTCCCACTTCGAATTGAGGCTTGACCAGTGCCACTATTGGTGCGCTTTGCACGGCCAGCTCGGCCAAGCAGGACATAACCGAAGTCAGGGAGATAAAGGACACATCGGCGGTAACCAGGTCAAACGGGGCCCCGATTGCGGCAGGGTCGACATCGCGGACGTCGGTGCGCTCGTAGACGGTCACCCGGCGGTCGGCAGCCAGGCGCTCGTGCATCTGGGCCCGACCCACATCAATGGTCACCACGCCAGCCGCGCCGCTTTGCAACAGGCAGTCGGTGAATCCACCGGTGGACGCACCCACGTCGCAGCATCGCCAACCGGTGACATCCAAGCCAAAAGCAGCCAGTGCACTTTCCAACTTCTCTCCGCCTCGGCTCACATAGCGGGCTGGCGGACCGACCAATTCAAGGGCATCGCCGGGAAGAACCAGACGAGCCGCTTTATGAGCCACGGCTCCATTCACGGTGACCTGACCAGAGGCCACTGTCTCCCGGGCTCGATCCCGGCTCGCCACTATGCCGCGGCGGACCAGCTCTGCGTCCAGCCTCCGGCGTGACCCCTTCATCCCACCTATTCAAGCCCCATCTGATCAACCAAGGCGGCCAAATCGGGGGCGCAATACTTCGGCTCTGGAGACACCGGCAGGTCGTGTTCGCCAACCACCCCGCTCAGCACCAATGCGAATTCGTAGTCCAGGGCCTCGGCGAATAGGCCGTCGGAGTCGGGGCGGTCCCCCACCACCACGCCGGATTCGCCGATTCTGCTGCGCACGCAATCCACAATGGGCTGGTTGGGCTTGCCCGCCATCGTGGGCACAGCCTCGGCGGCGGTAGCCACCGCGGCTAGGAGAGATCCGCCCCCCGGTTCCAGTCCGCGCTCGGTGGGGTAGCTGGGATCGTGGTTGGTGCCGATCAGCCGGGCGCCGCCGCGCACGGCCCGCATGGCCCGGCTGAGGGTGTCGTAGTTGAAGCTGGGATCCATGCCCACAACGACCGCGTCGGCAGGGTCCGAAGTGCAGACCTTAGCGCCCGCCAACTCCACCGCCTCGTCGATGCCTGGACCCCCCACCACCAGCACCCGCTCGCCGGCATGGATGAGCTGGCCCGCCGCGGTGGCCGATGTGATCACCGATCCGGTGGCGTCGATCCCGCAGTCGGCCAGCTTGGCCTCCTGGTCAGCCACCGTCAGTGCAGACATGTTGGTGACGAACACCACGGGGGCGCTTGATCGTTGCAGGCGCTCCACGGCCCCAGCCGCACCGGGCACCGGGGTTCCGCCAACCCAGATCACTCCGTCCAGATCGAGCACCCAACCTCGTGGGGCGAGATGCCCAGACGATGAGTGAGGATTGCTCAGGAGACTTCCCAAGTAGGCCGGGAATGGAGCAAGGCCTCAAGGTCGCCGGGGCCAGACTGCTCTTGGGCCATAGCGAGCTGCTTGCTGGCCTCGCCGGCGTATTCCGACCGCTCCACCGCCCGGTAAACCCCGATTGGGGTGGGCTCAAAGGGGCCGGCCGCTAGCCGGGACAAGGCAAAAGCCAAACTGGGGTCCTGGCGGGTCTCGTCGTGGACCAACAAGGCCGACTCACCGACGTCGGCCACGTTTACCACCTCGGCGCTCCCTTGGGGATTGATCCGCACGCCCTTCTCGTCGTTCTCGCCAAAGCGGATGGGCTTGCCGTGCTCAAGCGGTATGAGCATGGAGGCCCGCTTGTCCTTCTTGGTGATGGCCCCGAACGCCCCGTCGTTGAAAACGTTGCAATTCTGGAAAACCTCCACGAAAGAGGCGCCGGGAAAGTCGTGGGCCCGCCGGAACATGTCCATCATGTGCTGGCGGTCCATGTCGTGGGTGCGGGCCACAAAGCTGGCCTCGGCCCCGATGGCCACTGACACCGGGTTGAACGGCTCGTCGATGCTTCCCGCCGGGGTGGACTTGGTGACCTTGCCGATCTCGCTGGTGGGCGAGTACTGGCCCTTGGTCAATCCGTAGATCTGGTTGTTGAACAGCAGGATGTTGAGGTTCACGTTGCGGCGCAGGGCGTGCAGCAGGTGATTGCCGCCGATGGACAGCATGTCGCCGTCCCCGCCCACAACCCACACATGCAACTCTGGACGGGCCATGGCCAAGCCGGTGGCCAGGGCGGGGGCCCGACCGTGGATGCCGTGCATCCCGTAGGTGTTCATGTAGTAGGGGAACCGAGCGGCGCAGCCGATGCCTGAGACGAACACCGTGTCCTCGCGGCGCACGCCGAGGTCGGGCATGAGCATTTGAACCGCGGTCAAAATGGAGTAGTCCCCGCAGCCGGGGCACCAGCGAACCTCTTGGTCGCTGGTCCAGTCGGCTTTGGTTGTGGCGGGAGCGTCAGTCATCAAGAACTCCGTTGATGTGCGAGTGAAGCTCGGCTGCGGTGAAGGGAACGCCCTCCACCTTGGCGACCGATTGGGCGTCTACCAGAAACTCGGCTCGGATGATGCGGCAGAACTGGCCCAGGTTCATTTCCGGAACCAGCACCTTGGGATAGCGGCGCACGATGTCGCCCAAGTCTCGAGGCAGCGGGTTCAGGTGGGTGACGTGGGCATGGGCCACCTTGCGGCCCTCGGCCCGGGCTCGCATGACCGCGCTGGTGATGGCGCCCCAGGTGGAGCCCCATCCCAGCACCAGCAGATCGGCGTCGTCCACGTCGCCGTCCAGCATGGTGAGCGGGATGTCGTTGGCAATGTGGGCGACGCGCCTCTCGCGCAGCTTCACCATGTAGCCGTGGTTGTCGGCCTCGTAGTTGATGTTGCCGGTGCCGTCTTCTTTCTCAATGCCGCCGATGCGGTGGGTGAGGCCGGGCGTGCCCGGCACCGCCCACGGACGGGCCATGGTCTCGGGGTCGCGCAAGTAGGGCCAGTACACCTCGGTGCCGTCGTCTTCGGTGTGGTTGGGCGCGGTGGCGAATTCCACCGTCAAGTCAGGCAGCGTTGACACGTCGGGCAGGAGCCAGGGTTCGCTGCCGTTGGCCAGATAGCCGTCGGACAGCAAGATCACCGGCGTGCGGTACTTGAGGGCAATGCGGGCCGCTTCGATTGCGGCGAAGAAGCACTGCGACGGGGAGTAGGCGGCCACGATGGGAACAGGCGACTCACCGTGGCGACCGTACATGGCCTGCATCAGGTCGGCGCTCTCGGTCTTGGTGGGCAGCCCGGTGGACGGCCCGCCTCGCTGGATGTTGATCACCAGAAGGGGCAGCTCGAGGCTGACCGCGAGCCCGATGGTCTCACCTTTGAGGGCGATGCCCGGTCCGCTGGTGGTGGTGATTCCTAGATGCCCGCCGAAGGACGCTCCCAGCGCGGCGCACACCGCGGCGATCTCGTCTTCGGCCTGAAGGGTTCGCACCCCGAAGTTCTTGCGCTGGCTCAGCTCGTGGAGGATGTCGCTGGCCGGAGTAATGGGATACGAACCCAAGAACAGGGGCACCTTGGCCTGCTGGCTGGCGGCCACCAGGCCCCAAGACAGCGCAGTGTTGCCGTTCACGTTGGTGTAAGTCCCCGGGGCCAGCGCGGCCGGCTTCACCTCATAGGTGAAGTCGAACAGCTCGGCAGTATCGCCGAAAGCCATACCCGCCTTGAACGCCGCGGTGTTGGCGTCGGCGATCAGCTGCTGGCGCTTGAACTTGGCCGAGATCCAATCCAGCGTGGGCTGGGCCGGCCGGCTGTAGAGCCAGGACAATAGGCCCAGGGCGAAGAAGTTCTTGGACCTCTCGGCGTCGCGGGGCTTCACCCCCAGGTCCTTGCAGACCTCCTTGGTGATGGTGGTCATCGGCACCTTGAACAGCGTGTAGTTGTCCAGGCTGCCGTCTTCCAGCGGATCGCTGTCGTAGCCGGCCTTGGTCAGGTTGCGCTCCACAAAGGCGTCCTGGTTGACGATCACGGTCCCGCCCATCTCCAGGTGGGCCAGTTCCTTGCGGAGGGCTGCGGGGTTCATGGCCACCAGCACGCTGGGAGCGTCGCCCGGCGTGGTGATGTTGTGGTCGGATACCTGCACTTGGAAGGCCGACACGCCGGCCAGGGTCCCCTGCGGCGCCCGGATCTCAGCCGGGAACTCAGGGAGCGTGGCCAAGTCGTTGCCGAAGAGCGCGCTGGCGCTGGTGAAGCGGTCACCCGTGAGCTGCATCCCATCGCCGGAGTCGCCCGCAAAGCGAACCACCAAGCGATTCAGCTCGCGAGTCCCGACGGTACGCGGCACGGTGTCTGTCACGGAATCCTCCTTGATCCCTTGATGGCCACTCGCTGACGCGGTGCCGGAATCCGAGGTTACCTAGTGGTGAACCTCAAGTGGCACATCCTCGGCAGTTGGGATGGCCATTGAGGAATTCAGGCGACGGTTACCAAGTCGGAGAGGTAGACGTCTTGAATGGCGTTGAGGAGTTCTACGCCCTCGGCGACGGGGCGCTGGAAGGCTTTGCGGCCGCTGATGAGGCCGAGGCCGCCCGCTCGCTTGTTGATGACCGCGGTGCGAACCGCTTCGGCCAAGTCGCTGGCGCCTGACGACGCCCCGCCGGAGTTGATCAGCCCGATGCGGCCCATGTAGCAGTTGGCCACCTGCCAGCGGGTCAGATCGATGGGGTGGTCGGTGGTCAACTCGTCGTACACCAGCGGGTGGGTCTTGCCGAACCCGAGGGCGTTGTAACCCCCGTTGTTCTCGGGGAGCTTCTGCTTGATGATGTCGGCCTCGATGGTCACCCCTAGGTGGTTGGCCTGGGCGGTCAGGTCGGCCGCCGAGTGGTAGTCGGTGCCGTCCACCTTGAAGCCGGAGTTCCGCAGGTAGCACCACAAAACGGTGAACATGCCGCACTCATGGGCCCGGTGGAATGCCTCGGCCACCTCTTGGATCTGGCGGGTGGACTCTTCGGAGCCGAAGTAGATGGTGGCACCGACGCCGGCCGCGCCCAGGTCGTAGGCCTGCTCCACCGACCCGAACATCACCTGGTCGAACTTGTTGGGATAGGTGAGCAGCTCGTTGTGGTTGAGCTTGACGATGAACGGGATGCGGTGGGCGAACTGGCGAGACGTGGCCCCCAGCACACCGAAGGTGGAGGCCACTGCGTTGCAGCCCCCTTCCACGGCCAGTTCCACTATGCCTGCGGGATCGAAATAGCGGGGATTGGGCGCGAAAGAGGCTGCTCCCGAGTGCTCGATGCCCTGGTCCACCGGCAGGATGGAGACGTAGCCCGTACCCCCCAGCCGACCGTGGTCGAACAGGGATTGGAGATTGCGCAGCACCTGGGGAGAGCGATCGGTGGCGGCCAAGACCCGGCCGACGAAGTCCGGTCCGGGAAGGTGCAAGTCCTCTCGGGGAATGGTCTTGGATTCGTGCGATAAGAGCGACTCGGCCTCGTCGCCCAACAGTCCTTCAAAGTCCACGATCAGCCTCTCCTTCGAACCAAATGCCGGTCGTCCTCACGATAGCGGCGCGCCGAAACCTTCGGGGGCATTACCCGGAGTATTCGCTACCGAAGGGAGGCCAGCCGCTCGGCCACGTCCACGTAGAGCTCATCCTGGTCTCTCAACCAGCCGAACAGCTCCCTCGCCCTTGGGATTTCTCCGGCCTGCTCGTACAGATCGGCCAAGGCGTAGGCCTGGCGCAAGTGGTGCTCTTTCGGCAGTCTAGGACGCTGGAAATTAGCGGACAGCAGCTGAACCGCCTCGGTGTAGTCGCCGCGATCGCCCAGGGCGCCGGCAGCCACGATTCTCCCCTCGGCGAGTACCGCCGCGCTCGCTCCAGAGGCTCTTAGCTCAGCCCACAGCTCGTCGACGTCGGCCCATCGGTGCTGGGCCCGGTGGCAGTCGGCCAGAACCGGGTGGAGGTCGATGCGGCCGGTGAGCTCTCGGAAGGCCTCCAACTCCCGGGCGGCCAATTCCCAGCGCCCTAGGCGGTAGAGGGCCAGACCGGTCAGCTCCCTTACTTCGGGCACCTTGGGGGCATCTTTGGCCATCCCGTCCAAAGCCCTCCACGCTTTGTGGTAATCGCCTTGCTCATAAGCCACCTCGGCTCGCTCCAGCCGTTGACGGTATCGAGGACCATCTCTGCGCCCCACTGCCTCTTCCAGTTGCTGGGCCTTGGGTGACGGCCCGCCCTCAGGCAAGGCAGCCCGCCTTCGCCCCCGTTGATTCTTGCTGGGCGGCCTATCGGGCTCTTCGCTCAGGTTGCCCCGCTGAACGGCTTCTTTGGCCTCGGCGCGGAGCTGTTGAGTTCGGGCTTGGCGAGCCTCTCGCCGCTCGGCCCGCAAACGAGCCTCTTCAGCCTCCTCGGGCGTTTCTTCGACAACCTCAAGTTGTGCTTCTTCTTCGGGTTCCAGGGGCGGCTCCAACACTTTGGCCGCACCCTTGCGGGCCACAGAACCCATCCCACGCGGTCCCTTGGGCGGAGGCGACTCGTCCCTTCCCCTGCTTTGAGGTCCTCGACGATCGGATCGACCCCGGCCCGGAGGCCCTCGACGATCAGACCTTCCCCGCCCATCAGAATCCCGCCGATCAGACCTTCCCCGCCCATCAGAATCCCGCCGATCAGATCTACCCCGCCCATCGGGTCCTCGATTGGCGGTCTTTCGGCCTCTCGGGGGGCCGCCTTTGCCCTTACTTTGATGGGTCCGTTGCTGAGGAGGCCTCCGGCGATTGGGAGGCTTGCGGGCAGACCCTCCACCAGAAGACACCGCCTGAGTCTACCGAGGCGGCTGCCGTTAATTGCGGGTAAACGAAAGCGGGGAGCCAAATGGCTCCCCGCTTTAGGCGAAATCCGGCGGCGACCTACTCTCCCAGGGCGTCTCCACCCAAGTACCATCGGCGCTGGTGGGCTTAACTTCCGTGTTCGGAATGGGAACGGGTGTGACCCCACCGCCATCGCCACCGAAACCTTTATGTTCTTGTCAATGAGGTAGTGCTTCAAGAACTCCAGAGCGAGCACGAACATCGAATTCGACATCGAGTTAGTGATGTAGAACCAAGCCCTCGGCCGATTAGTACCGGTCAGCTGAGCATGTCGCCATGCGTACACTTCCGGCCTATCAACGTGGTGTTCTGCCACGGGCCTTACCCGGTTTACCCGGTGGGTGATCTCATCTTGGAACAGGCTTCCCACTTAGATGCTTTCAGCGGTTATCCTTTCCGCAGGTCGCTAACCAGCCATGCCCTTGGCAGGACAACTGGCACACGAGAGCTGCGTCCGTCCCGGTCCTCTCGTACTAGGGACAGCCTTCCTCAAATCACCTTCGGCTACAGAGGATAGGGACCGAACTGTCTCACGACGTTCTAAACCCAGCTCGCGTACCGCTTTAATGGGCGAACAGCCCAACCCTTGGGACCTGCTTCAGCCCCAGGATGCGATGAGCCGACATCGAGGTGCCAAACCTTCCCGTCGATATGGACTCTTGGGGAAGATGAGCCTGTTATCCCCGGGGTACCTTTTATCCGTTGAGCGACGGCGCTTCCACACGCAACCGCCGGATCACTATGCCCAACTTTCGTTTCTGCTCGACCCGTCGGTCTCGCAGTCAAGCTCCCTTGTGCCATTACACTCGACGCCTGATTGCCAACCAGGCTGAGGGAACCTTTGGGCGCCTCCGTTACTCTTTGGGAGGCGACCGCCCCAGTCAAACTACCCACCTGACACTGTCCTCAACCCGGATAACGGGCCTAAGTTAGATGCCCAGCAAATGCAGAGTGGTATTTCAAGGTTGACTCCACACAAACTAGCGTCCATGCTTCCAAGTCTCCCACCTATCCTGCACAACACATACCAAACACCAATATCAAGCTGTAGTAAAGGTCCACGGGGTCTTTCCGTCCTTCTGTAGCTAACGAGCATCTTTACTCGTACTTCAATTTCGCTGGGTCTATGGTTGAGACAGTGGGAAAGTCGTTACGCCATTCGTGCAGGTCGGAACTTACCCGACAAGGAATTTCGCTACCTTAGGACCGTTATAGTTACGGCCGCCGTTTACTGGGGCTTAGGTTCAGAGCTTCGCCTTGCGGCTAACCCCTCCCCGTAACCTTCCAGCACCGGGCAGGCGTCACAGCGTATACAGCGTCTTACGACTTCGCACGCTGCTGTGTTTTTAGTAAACAGTCGCTTTCCCCTGGTTTGTGCCACCCGGTCAAGCTCCGGACGCGAGGTCCATCACTTTACTGGGGTCATCCTTATCCCAAAGTTACGGATGTAATTTGCCGAGTTCCTTAACCATAGTTCTCCCAATCGCCTTGGTATTCTCTACCTGCCCACCTGTGTTGGTTTGGGGTACGGGCGCTGTAAAAGCTCGCTAGCGGCTTTTCTTGGCAGTACAGGATCAGTGACTTCACCTCATGCGGTTCGGTATCACGCCTCAGGCTTTATGGGGACCGGACTTACCTGGGCCCCACCCTACACGCTTACCCCAGGACAACCATCGCCTGGGTTCACCTACCTCTCTGCGTCCCCGCGTTGCTGGCCGCTCCGGTGTGGGTCGGTTTCTCCTGTCCCTTTGCGGGACAGGCATCCCCTTAGCAACACCAGTTAAGCCTGGACGCGTTTACAGCGGTACCGGAATATCAACCGGTTGTGCATCGACTACGCCTGTCGGCCTCGCCTTAGCTCCCGACTCACCCTGGGAGGATTAGCCTTCCCCAGGAACCCTTGGGCTTTCGGCGGAAAGGTTTCTCACCCCTCTCTCGCTACTCATACCAACATTCTCACTCGGACTCGGTCCACGTCAGCTCACGCTGCCGCTTCACTCCAAGCCCGACGCTCCGCTACCACTCCTGCCTATTGGCAGAAATCCGCAACTTCGGTTTCTAGCTTTAGCCCCGTTACATTGTCCGCGCAGGATCACTCGACCAGTGAGCTGTTACGCACTCTTTCAAGGATGGCTGCTTCTAAGCCAACCTCTTGGCTGTCTGTGCAATCCCACATCGTTTACCACTTAGCTAGAAATTAGGGACCTTAGTTGGCGGTCTGGGCTGTTTCCCTTTCGACCCCGAAGCTCATCCCCCGGGGTCTCACTGCAGTGCTCTGGAACCATGGCATTCGGAGTTTGGCTGAGGTCAGTAAGCTTGTCGGCCCCCTAGCCCATCCAGTGCTCTACCTCCATGGTTGAACGCACAACGCTGCACCTAAATGCATTTCGCGGAGAACCAGCTATCTCCGGGTTTGTTTGGCCTTTCACCCCTATTCACAGGTCATCCGCCCAGTTTTCAACCTAGGTCGGTTCGCGCCTCCACGGAGTCTTACCCCCGCTTCACACTGCCCATGAATAGATCACCCGGCTTCGGGTCTACGGCATGCGACTGTACGCCCATTTAAGACTCGCTTTCGCTCCGACTTCCCTTCACAGGTTAATCTCGCCACATACCGTAACTCGTTGGCTCATTCTTCAAAAGGCACGCCATCGCGATCTCAGATAGACGATCCGAAGATCATCGGGTTGAGACGACGCTCTGACTGCTTGTAAACCAACGGTTTCAGGTACTATTTCACTCCCCTCCCGGGGTACTTTTCACCTTTCCCTCACGGTACTAGTTCACTATCGGTTGCCTACATATACTTAGCCTTACGAGGTGGTCCTCGCAGATTCACGCCGAATTACACGGCAACGGCGCTACTCGGGGACACTCAGCGAAGTGTGCAGCAGTTTCGTGTACGGGGCTCTTACCCGCTGCGGCTCGCCTTTCCAGAACGATTCCACTACCACGCACGTTTGTAACTTCGTGGAGGATCTGGTGCTCCTCCTCTGAGGCCCCACAACACCGAACCGGCAACGCCACCAGGCTATTCCACCGGCACGGTTTAGGCTTTTCCCATTTCGCTCGCCGCTACTAAGGGAGTCGCGGTTGCTTTCCTTTCCTACAGGTTACTTAGATGTTTCAGTTCACCTGGTTCCCTCTACCGGTGCTATGTGTTCACACCGGAGTGATACCCCTTTACGAGTATCAGGTTTCCCCATTCGGACATCCTCGGATCGAAGCTCAGTCGGCAGCTCCCCGAGGCTTATCGCAGCCTCTCACGTCCTTCATCGGTCGTAGGCACCAAGGCATCCACCGTTGGCTCTTCGTAGCTTGGAAGATTCATACATCGAAGAACTCTAATTTCGATCAGATGCTCGTGCTCGCTATGCAGTTCTCAAAGAGCACAGGAGGATGCTGAAAAAGCAAAAAGCCATTCAGTCAGAGCCTCGAGCGTGAAATTCACGCTCCCTCAAAACGGAAGAGAGGACAAAAGAAACCAGTGCATCAACTGGGAGTGTCCGAACTTGATTCCACCATTTGGCGGTATCAAGTGGATACGGAACTCCTTAGAAAGGAGGTGATCCAGCCGCACCTTCCGGTACGGCTACCTTGTTACGACTTCACCCCAATCGCCAACCCCACCTTCGGCAGCTCCCCCTCAAAAGAGTTAGGCCACTGACTTCGGGTGTTGCCGACTTTCGTGGTGTGACGGGCGGTGTGTACAAGGCCCGGGAACGTATTCACCCCGGCGTTGCTGATCCGGGATTACTAGCGACTCCGACTTCATGGAGTCGAGTTGCAGACTCCAATCCGAACTGAGACCGGTTTTAAGGGATTCGCTTCACCTCGCGGTGTCGCTGCCCGTTGTGCCGGCCATTGTAGCATGTTTGCAGCCCTGGATATAAGGGGCATGATGACTTGACGTCGTCCCCACCTTCCTCCGAGTTGACCCCGGCGGTCTCCTACGAGTCCCCACCATAACGTGCTGGCAACATAGGACGAGGGTTGCGCTCGTTGCGGGACTTAACCCAACATCTCACGACACGAGCTGACGACAGCCATGCACCACCTGTGTACGGCCCCGAAGGACACCATATCTCTATGGCTTTTCCGTACATGTCAAACCCAGGTAAGGTTCTTCGCGTTGCCTCGAATTAAGCAACATGCTCCGCCGCTTGTGCGGGCCCCCGTCAATTCCTTTGAGTTTTAGCCTTGCGGCCGTACTCCCCAGGCGGGGCACTTAATGCGTTAGCTACGGCACGGAACCCGTTGATAAGGCCCCACACCTAGTGCCCAACGTTTACGGCGTGGACTACCAGGGTATCTAATCCTGTTTGCTACCCACGCTTTCGCTCCTGAGCGTCAGTACCGGCCCAGAGTGCTGCCTTCGCCGTCGGTGTTCCTCCTGATATCTGCGCATTTCACCGCTACACCAGGAATTCCACACTCCTCTACCGGACTCTAGTCATAGCAGTATCGGATGCAGTCTTAGGGTTGAGCCCCAACCTTTCACATCTGACTTACTAAACCGCCTACGAGCTCTTTACGCCCAATAATTCCGGACAACGCTCGCCCCCTACGTGTCACCGCGGCTGCTGGCACGTAGTTGGCCGGGGCTTCTTCTGCAGGTACCGTCAATTTCGTCCCTGCTGAAAGGGGTTTACAACCCGAGAGCCTTCATCCCCCACGCGGCGTTGCTGCGTCAGGCTTTCGCCCATTGCGCAAGATTCCCCACTGCTGCCTCCCGCAGGAGTCTGGGCCGTGTCTCAGTCCCAGTGTGGCTGATCGTCCTCTCAGACCAGCTACCCGTCGATGCCTTGGTGAGCCGTTACCTCACCAACTAGCTGATAGGCCGCGAGACCCTCCCGAAGCGCCGGAGCATTTCCTCTGCCGATCATGCGACCAGCGGAGGGCATCTGGTATTAGCCACAGTTTCCCGTGGTTGTCCCAGTCTTCGGGGCAGGTTCCTCACGTGTTACGCACCCGTTCGCCACTCAGTATTACCCGAAGGCAATCTTCGTTCGACTTGCATGTGTTAGGCACGCCGCCAGCGTTCGTCCTGAGCCAGGATCAAACTCTCCGTCAATATCTCCGGCAGTTCCTCCCCGAGGGGGATCGCTGCCTTTGATCATTTGCTCGTCTCACTAATTTGCCTCGGCGAGACGAAGCGATTCCGGAAAGTCAAAAGGGCCGAAACCCTTCCTGACTTGGTTTCCTTGGAATTGTGTTAGGTCGACGACTTAGACACGAGGTGCGCTAAGACGTCGCCCGCACTGGCTTTTCCGTCCTCTCTTCCGTTTTCAAGGAGCGTGAGGCGGTGACCCTGTCGGGAGAACCGCATCGGTCTAGACAAGCCAAACCGTGCTCTGCCACTGCGGGCAGCCCGAGAGCTACCCGTTTCAGAGGCGAGTTGTAACGCTACCGGCGCGGACCAGCAACGTCAACTCATCCAGGGGATTCGTTTTCTGACACTCGTAGAAGGTGGTGGCGGCGCTTTCCCCGTCGAAGTAGCAGGTAGCGGCCGTGCAGCAGGCGGTTGGCGTCCACGGCCGGGGCTTCGCCGGAAACCCGCTCATTGTTCACGTAGACCGACCCCTCTGACAGCCCTCGGCGGGCATCGCCCTTGGAGCTGGCCAGCCCAGTTGAGGCCAGCAGCTCCACCACATCGAAGCTGTTCGAGGCAGCGTCGAAGCCGCCATCATGAGTGAGTGAGATGTTCGAGGTGGGCACCTCGGCGGCGACCGCTTCGAAGGCGGCCTCGTCCATGTCATCCACCGGCGAGCCGAACAAGATCCGGGCCGCCTCCTCGGCGGCCGCGGCCGCAGCCGGGCCGTGGACCAGCGAGGTGACCTCGTTGGCCAGTTTGCGCTGGGCCTCCCGGCGCCCGGGATCGCCCTGATGGACCTCGACCACCTCCGCGATCTCTCCCACCGGAAGCATGGTGAACTGAAGCAGGCTGCGCTCCACATCCTCGTCGGGCACCTGCACGAAGTACTGGTGGAAGCGGTAAGGGCTGGTGCGCTCGGGGTCGAGCCACACAGCCCCCTCGGCAGTCTTGCCGAACTTGGCCCCGTCAGATCGGGTCAGCAGCGGCCAGGTGAGCCCGTGGACCTGAGCTCCGGAACGGCGCCGGATGAGATCGACCCCGGCGGTGATATTGCCCCACTGATCAGACCCCCCGATCTGGAGCTCGCACCCGTGGTGGGCATGCAGCCACCAGAAGTCGTAGGCCTGCAAGAGCATGTAGGTGAACTCGGTGTAGGAGATGCCGCTCTCGCTCTCCATGCGGCTGCGCACAGAGTGCTTGGCCGCCATCTGGTTCACGGTGGCGTGCTTGCCGGTGTCCCTCAGAAACTCGATGAGGGTGAGGTCGCGGGTCCAGTCGTAGTTGTTGACCAGTTCGGCGTCTCCATCAAAGTCCAGCAGCTTCTCCAGCTGGCCTCGGATGCCTGCCAGATTGGCGGCCAGCGTGTCGTCGTCCAGCAGATTGCGCTCGTCGGAGCGCCCGCTGGGATCGCCAACCATGCCTGTGGCCCCGCCCACCAGTGCGATGGGCCGGTGGCCGGCTTCTTGGAACCGCCGCAGCACCAATACTCCGATGAGGTTGCCCAAGTGCAGGGAGCTGGCCGTAGGGTCGATGCCGTGGTACACCCCGACGGAGCCGTCGTTGAGCCGTCGGGCCAGCAGTTCCCGGTCGGTGGTGTCCTGCACCAGGCCGCGGGATTCGAGTTCTACAAGCACCGAGCGCATGCTACGGGAGTCGAGGGCAGAGGGAGAACGAGTAGGTGACGGGCAGGCGAATCGCAGGAATGGTGGGAATTGCGGTGATCGTGCTGTTCGCCGCGTTCTGGATCGGAGCCACCATCTGGTTTTTCGGCGATGGAAACCCCGACCGCCTCGAAGATCGGGAGTGGGTAGCCGACGCGGAAGCTCGATGCGCCGAAGCCCGAGACGAGCTCGACCGGCTTCCCCCCGCCCGCGACGCGACGGACTTGGCCGACCGGGCAGGCCAGATCGAGGCCTCGAACGCGGTGCTAGCCGACATGGCGGCCGACTTGGCCGCGTCGGCTCCAACCGGCGATGACGGCGAGTTGGTGGGGTTGTGGCTGAATAGCTGGGAGACTTATCTCGGCGATCGACTGGCTCATGCCGAGGCCCTGCGGGCTGGAGAAGACCGCCAGTTCCGGGTGAGTGTGGAGCGGGGAGAAGGGGTTGACGCCCTATTGGACGCCTTCGCCGACCGCAACCGGATGCCCTCCTGCGGCGACCCGCTGGACATCGGCTAGTGCGGCGGCAGGTCGCCCAGCAACTCGGCACCCAACTGGGCCAGGAGCACCAGGCCGGAGTCGCAGCCGAAATCGGCCAGGCCGTCTAACGGCACCCAGCGCAGACCTCGAGACTCGTGGTTGCCCTGGGGCTGGGCACCGGCCGGGGACCGCACCAAAAACCGGACGTCGTAGTGCAGATGGGCGTCCTCGCCGGGGGGATCCACCTCGTGGATATCGAGATGCAAGGGCTGGGGCCAGATGCGCAAACCCTCGATGCCGGTTTCCTCGGTCGCCTCCCGCAGCGCCACCGCGGCCAGGTTGGCGTCGCCATCGGCGTGACCTCCCGGCTGAAGCCAGCGGCCCAGCTTGGCGTGGAGCAGCAGCAAGGTGTTGGCCCCGTCGTCGTCCACCACCAGCGCCGATCCGGTGAGGTGGCCGGGCCGGCAGGTTCGCAGGCAGGCGTCGGGATAGCTGTCGATGAGATACCGATAGCGGTCACCAAGATCATCTTCGAACGAGGAGAGCAGCGCTCGGGCCATGGCCAAGTCATCGCTGGAGGTCAGTGAGCCGTGCCCGTCGCCCAGCCACGAGCGCTCCGTTTCCATTTCTTGCTGCATCAACCTCTCCGAGAAAGGTCGGGACAACCGGGAACGTACCAGCGCCACGGCAAGTCGGCGCCGGCGCTGAGACCGATGCGAACCGAACGGCCTGGATCAGGCGGGGGCGGGATCCCGTCGTCGAGCAACTCGATCCCTGAGCCAGCGGTCACCAGGTCGGTGCCGTTGGCCGTGCCGTCGATCCCCAGCGCGGCGGTGAGCTTGGCCGGCCCGCTGCACAGGTCCCGGTCGCGGCGGGCCTTGGGTCGCCGCCCCCGCATCTCGTCGAGGCCAGCCATCGGGGTCAGCCCCCGCAACAGCACCGCGGCGCATTCCCCGTCGGCGCCGCACACCACGTTGGCGCACCAGTGCATCCCGTAGGTGAAGTACACGTACAGCTTCCCTGGAGGACCGAACATGACCTCGGTGCGGGGGGTCATGCCCCGATACCCGTGGCTGCCCGGGTCGTCGGCGCCACCGTAGGCCTCCACCTCCACGATCCGGCCCCGGCAACTTCCGGCCACCAGCACCTTGTTCAGCAGGTCGGGGGCCACCATCAGGGGGTCTCGGGCGTAAAACCCCTGCTCCAACCTCATCGCCGTCAGGATAAGGCAGCCTTGGCCCGTGGCCGTCAGCCGAAGCGGACGGCGTCGGCGTCGAGCTGGGCGCGGAAGCTCTCGACCTGAGCGGCCACTGGGTTGGGGCCCGCGCCACCGGGGGTGGTGCGACGAGTGACGGGGACGCCAGGGGCCAGCAGCTCGGCGGCGGTTCCTCCCAGCCGGGGGTCGGCCCGCACCAGATCGGCTAGCGATCCCTCGCCGTCCAGGGAGCGGCGCACGAGGTCGCCGACGATGGCGTGGGCGTCGCGGAATGGCATGCCGTCAGCCACTAGATGCTCGGCCAGATCGGTGGCCGCGGCCCCCGGGGCGTCGGCGGCTGAGGACATGGCAGCAGTGTTGAATTCGATGGTGGACATGAGCCCGGTCATGGCCCTCACGCCGAGGCGCACCTGATCCACCGCGTCGAACAGGGGTTCCTTGTCCTCTTGGAGGTCGCGGTTGTAGGCCAGCGGCAGGCCTTTGAGAACGGCCAGAAGGCCAGTGAGGTTGCCAATAAGACGGCCGGCTTTGGCCCGGGCCAACTCGGCGATATCGGGGTTCTTCTTTTGGGGCAGCATGGAACTGCCGGTGGCGTAGGCGTCGTCGAGAGCGGCGAAGCCAGCCTCCTCTGAGGTCCAGAACACGATCTCCTCGCCGAGCCGGGACAGGTGGATGGCGATCATGGCCAACGCGAACAGGCTCTCGGCCACGAAGTCCCGGTCGGATACCGCGTCCATGGAGTTCTCGAACCGAGTGGCGAATCCAAGCTCGGCAGCGGTGGTGTCGGGATCCAACGGAAGTGACGACCCGGCCACCGCGCCCGCCCCCAGCGGGCTTACGTCCAGGCGGGCGCGGGCGTCGGCCAACCGGTCTACATCCCGTGCCAGCGCCCAGCCGTGGGCCAGAAGGTGGTGGGCCAGCAACACCGGTTGGGCCCGCTGCAAGTGGGTGTAGCCCGGCAGGTAGGCATCGCCGGCGGCGACGGCCCGGACCAGAAGCACGTTCTGGAGGGCGATCACATCGGCGGCGATGGCGGCCAGCTCCCGCTTGGTGAACAGGCGCAAGGCGGTAGCCACCTGGTCGTTGCGGCTGCGGCCGGTGTGGAGTTTTGCTCCCGCGGCGCCAGCCAACTGAGTGACCCGGCGCTCGATGGCGGTGTGGATGTCCTCGTCGCCGAGGGCGAAGGCGAAGTCGCCGGAGGCCAGCTCGGCCTCGGCCTGGTCGAGCGCGGCCAGCACCTCGGCCACCTCTGACTCCGAGAGCAACTCGACGCGGCCCAACATCCGGACGTGGGCCCGCGAACCGGCGATGTCATCTGGCGCCAGCCTCACGTCGAAACCGATGCTGGCGGTGTAGGCCATCAGCTCATCGGCGGGATCACCCTCGAACCTCCCATGCCACAGCGTGCTCATGACGGGCCTGCCCGCTGGGCCAGGGTGCGCAACCGCAGGGCGTGGAGCTTGATGAACCCCTCGGCGTCGGCCTGCTGGTAGGCGCCTTGGTCCTCTTCGAACGTAACCACCGCCTCGTCGAACAGGCTGTCGTCGGAGCGCCTCCCGGTGACGGTCACATTGCCCCGGTACAGCTTGAGCCGCACGGTGCCGTTCACCCGCACCTGGGAGTGGTCGATGGCAGTCTGGAGCATTAGGCGTTCGGGGCTCCACCAGTAGCCGTTGTAGATCAGCTGGGCATAGCGGGGCATCAGCTCGTCTTTGAGGTGGGCCACCTCCCGGTCAAGGGTAAGGCTCTCCATGGCTCGGTGAGCCTTGAGCATGATGGTGCCGCCGGGAGTCTCATAGCACCCCCGGGATTTCATGCCCACGTAGCGGTTCTCCACCAGATCGAGCCGGCCGATGCCGTTGGCCCCGCCGATGCGGTTCAGCTCGGCCAAAACGGTAGCCGGGCTGAGGGGCTGGCCATCGATGGCCACGATGTCGCCGCCCTGGAAGGTGAGCTCGATCTCGGTCGGAGTGTCGGGGGCATCTTCGGGTGACACCGACCAGCGCCACATCTCCTCGGGAGGCTCGACCATCGGGTCTTCCAGAGGGCCGCCTTCATAGGAGATGTGGAGCAGGTTGGCGTCCATGGAGAACGGGGAGCCGCCCTCCCTTTCGGCCTCGATGGGAATGCCGTGCTCGGCGGCGTAGGCCACCAGCTTCTCCCGCGAGCCCAGGTCCCAGATGCGCCATGGGGCCACCACCGAGATGTCAGGGTTGAGGGCGTAGGCCCCCAGTTCGAAGCGGACCTGGTCGTTGCCCTTGCCGGTGGCACCGTGGGACACCGCGTCGGCGCCTACCTCGGCGGCGATCTCCACCAGCCGCTTGGCGATGAGCGGCCGGGCAATGGAAGTGCCCAACAGGTACTCCCCCTCGTAGATGGCATTGGCCCGGAACATGGGATACACGAAGTCGGCGGTGAACTCCTCACGCAGGTCTTCGATGTAGATCTCCTTCACGCCCATGGCCTCGGCTTTGGCCCGGGCTGGTTCCAACTCCTCGCCTTGGCCCAGGTCGGCGGTGAAGGTGACCACCTCGCAGTTGTAGGTGTCCTGCAACCAGCGCAGGATCACCGAGGTGTCCAGCCCGCCGGAGTAGGCCAGCACGATCTTGTTCAGGTCTCTGTTGAGAACAGTCATGGTCACATCTCCATTCAGGCGGACTCGCCGGCGTCGGACAGTCCGGCTTGTGAGCGGAAGAATTCGGCCACAAAGTGTCCGCCGGGGTCTTCGGTGGCCACCACCAGTACGGTGTCGTCGCCGGCGACGGTGCCCAGCACCCCGCCAATTGCCGAACGGTCGATGGCTGAACCAACCACGTGGGCCGATCCCGGTGGGGTGTTGAGCACGATCAGATTCTGGGAGCATCCCACCGCCACCACCCACTCCCCCAGCACCCTCCGGAGATGGTCGTCAGGGGCGATCTGCTCGGTAGGCAGCTCGGGGATGGCGTAGACCGACCCGCCGCCAGTGGGGACCTTGACCGCACCCAAGTCGTCGAGATCGCGCGACACAGTGGCCTGGGTGGCGGCCACTCCCTCGGCGTCCAGCAACTGCACCAGGTGGTCCTGGCTGGACACCGACTCTCGCCTCAAGATCTGGGCGATCCGGTGCTGGCGCTGGTTCTTACCCAGTCTCATGGCGCCCCCAACAGGAACGTGAGCAGGCCGCGGGCGGCGTGCATCCGGTTTTCGGCTTGCTGCCATATCCGGCTCTGGGGGCCGTAGAGGACCTCTTCGGTCACTTCGAGACCGAGGCGTGCCGGCAGGCAGTGCAGGAAGATGGCATCGGGCGCGGCCCGGCTCATCAGCCGCTCATCCACGGTGTAGGGGGCGAAGGCGTCAACCTTTTCGTCGGTCTCGGCCTCCTGGCCCATGGAGACCCATACGTCGGTGTACACGACGTGGGCGCCGTCCACCGCCCGGACGGGATCGTCCACCACCTGGGCTTCCCGGCCAGTGCTGGCGATGCGGTTTAGATCGACGGAGTCGAATCGGTAGCCAGCAGGACTGGCGATGACGAATTCCGCTCCGGCCAGTCCAGCGGCAATGCCCAGTGACCGGGCCATGTTATTGGGGTCGCCCACATAGGCGATGCGGCAGCCGCTCATCTCCCCGAAGACTTGCTTCACGGTCAGTATGTCGGCCAAGGCCTGCAAGGGGTGGGCCTGATCGCTCAGCATGTTGACCACCGGCACTGGGCTGACCGAGGCCATCCGCTCCACCACGGTGTGGTCGAACACCCGGGCGCCGATGGCCGCGTGATAGCAGGCCAGGGTGCGGGTGATGTCCTCGGCCGACTCCCGCTGGTCGATGCCCACTTCCCCTCCGGTTATGGATACCGGGTGACCGCCGAGCTGCACCACGGCCATCTCCATGGAGTTCCGGGTACGAGCCGAGGGCTTTTCGAACAACAAGGCCATGCCCTTGCCTTCCAACGCCTGCGAAGGGGCGGGGTCGGCGGAAAGGTCCAGCACCGTGGCCAGCTCGGCCGCAGTGAGATCATCGACTTCAAGGAGGTGGCGGACCGGGTTCATGATGTCAATACCTTGTCGAGCACGGCCACGCCGTGGGCGATCTCGTCGTCGCTGATGATCAGGGGCGGAGCGATGCGCAGAGAGGTCGTGCCGGCAGTGCCCAACACCAAGCCTTCGGCCATCCCCGCGCTCACAACCTTGGCAGCGGGCCGCTCCTCGGCCAGCTCCACGCCCAACAACAGGCCCCGGCCTCGCACGCTGGCTACTCCGTCGAGCTCCTCCACGGCCGCCCGCATCCTCTCTCCCGCACCGGCAGCCATGGCCGGCAGGTCGATCTCCTCCATCACCTCAAGGGTGGCCTTGGCCGCCGACGCAGCCAGGGGCTGGCCGCCAAACGTGGTGGCGTGATCGCCGGGTTGGAAGGCCGCGGCGACTTCAGACCGGGCCCAGCAGGCTCCGATGGGCATTCCGTTGCCAAGCGCCTTGGCCATGGTCACCACATCGGGCTCGACGCCGTCGTGGTGGTGGGCAAACCAGCGCCCGGTGCGGGCAAGGCCCGTCTGCACTTCATCGAGCATGAACAGCAGGCCCCGGTCGTCGCACAGCTCGCGCACCGCTTGGAGATAGCCGGCGGAGGGCACGTTAATGCCTCCCTCGCCTTGGATGGGTTCCAACAGCACCGCCGCGGTGGTGTCGTCGATGGCCTTCTCCAACTCGGCGATGTCGTCCCAGGGGACGTGGCGAAAGCCCTCAGGCAGGGGCTGGAAGGCCTCGTGTTTTTCGGCTTGACCAGTGGCGTGCAGCGTGGCCAGTGTCCGCCCATGGAACGACCGGCCGGCGCTGACCACCGTGTAGCGGCCATGACCGGCCCATTTCCGGGCCAGCTTGATGGCGCATTCGTTGGATTCGGCGCCGCTGTTGGCGAAGAACACCTGACCCAGGGGGCCGCCGACGAAGCGGTCGATGGTGCGGGCCACGTGCATCTGGGGCTCGGTGGCGTACAGGTTGGACACGTGGCACAGGGTGCGGGCTTGCTCGGCCACCGCCTCGGCCACCCGGGGATGGGCATGGCCCAGGCTGCACACGGCAATGCCGCTGAGGAAGTCCAGATAGCGGGTGCCGTCGCGGTCCCACAGCCAGCACCCCTCCCCCCGCACGAACATGACTGGCGGCGGGCCGTAGGTGGGCATGAGCGGACAGGGCCCGCTGTCAGTGCCCACCGCATCGGTGTGGGTGGTCATGGAGAGGTCTCCTGTTCTTGATCGGAATCGGGGCAGACCATGGTGCCCACCCCCGCATCGGTGAAGAGCTCCAACAGCAGCACGTGCGGAGTGGTGCCGTTCACCATGTGGGCTGATGCCACCC
The DNA here is from genome assembly GCA_002239105.1 of marine group bacterium Sva0996 bin134. GTDB lineage: Bacteria > Actinomycetota > Acidimicrobiia > Acidimicrobiales > Bin134 > Poriferisocius. Next base: position 144,507 of record MPNQ01000005.1, read on the forward strand.
CGTGGCGCACGGCGTGGACGGTGGCCTCGGCCTTGGGGATCATCCCACCGACCAGCGCTCCGGTTGCGATCATCGCCTCGAGCTCAGAAGTAGTTGTGGCGCTGATGAGAGTGGAGGGGTCGTCGGGATTGGCGTACAGGCCCTCCACGTCGGTGAGGAACACGGCCTTGGCCGCACCGAGGGCTCCGGCCAGGATTCCGGCCACGGTGTCAGCGTTGATGTTGAGCGCCTGACCGGTGGCGTCGGCGCCGATGGTGGACACCACTGGGATCAGGTTCTCATCGAGCAGCCGGTCGATGATCGTCGTATTGACCGAGTCCACCGTGCCCACGTAGCCCAGTTCGGGGTTGTCGGCCCGGGCCTGGATCAACCCGGCATCCTCTCCGGACACGCCCACCGCTATGGGGCCGTGCACGTTGATGGCCGAGACGATGTCGCGGTTGACCCGGCCCACCAGCACCATGCGGGCGATGTCGAGGGTTTCGGCGTCGGTGACCCGCAGTCCGTCCACAAAGCGGGGCTCCAACCCGAGCCGTCCCATCATCTCGCCGATCTGGGGGCCGCCGCCATGAACCACCACGGGCCGGATTCCCACCGAGTGCATCAGCACGATGTCGGCCGCGAACCCAGCCAAGTGATCGCGGTCCATGGCGCTGCCGCCGTACTTCACAACCACAGTGGCTCCGGAGAACCGCTGGATGTAGGGCAGGGCTTGGGTGAGCACCGCCGCGGTGGCTTCGGGGGTGAGGCTCATGACGTCCCCATGTTCTCGTCGATATAGGCGTGGGTAAGGTCGGTGGTGATGATTCGGGCCTGTCCGTCGCCCATGCCAAGATCGACGTGCAGCTCGAGATGCCGGCCGGTCATGTAGTCGGCAAGTTCGGGGGGGTGGGCCGGCTCGCCGTGGTCGTACACCACATGGGGTCCGTAGGCGATGGTCAGCTTGGTGTTGTCGAAGACCACCCCGGCCGCGCCCATTTCGGAGGCGATGCGGCCCCAGTAGGGGTCCTCGCCGTACCAGGAGCACTTCACCAGCTGGCAGTTGGCCGTGTCGCGGGCCGCTTTGGCCGCCTCGGCGTCGGAGGCCGCACCGGTGACCCGCAGGAACACCGTCTTGGTGGAGCCCTCGGCATCGTCGGCCATCTGAAGGGCCAGGCTCTCACAGGCTGCGGCCACCGCTTCGGTGAGGGCATCGGGATCGACCGGACCGGCCTGGCCGTTGGCCAAGATCAAAACGGTATCGTTGGTGGACTCAGCCCCGTCCACGGTGAGGGTGTTGAACGTGCCAGACACCCCTTCCCGCAGGGCCTTTTGGAGGGTGTCCGGGTCGGCGGCCGCGTCGGTGACCAGCACCGCCAGCATGGTGGCCATGTTGGGCTCCAACATGGCTGCACCCTTGGCCATGCCCCCCACAGTGAACCCGTCGCCGGCGATGAGCACCTGCTTGGGCACCGTGTCGGTGGTCATAATGGCTTCGGCTGCTTGGGGGCCGGCGGTGGCGGTTAGGGCCTGAGCGGCGGCGGTGATGCCGGCCGAAACGGCGTCCATGGGCAGGGCGTAGCCGATCAGCCCGGTGGAGCACACCAGTACGTCCTCAGGTGCCACCCCGAGCGCGGCAGCAGTCTCAGCGCACATCTGCCGGGCGTCGGCCATGCCCTGGGCGCCGGTGGCCGCGTTGGCGTTGCCGCTGTTGAGGACCACCGCGGCAGCCTGTCCCCCGGTGGCGGCCAGGTGCTCCTGGCACACCAGCACCGGGGCCGCGGTCATCTTGTTGGAGGTGAACACGCCGGCGGCGCTGACCGGCGCGCCGTCGGCGGTGGCCACCAGGGCGAGGTCGGGGTTGCCGCTGGGCTTGATGCCGCAGGTCACCCCCGCGGCGATGAACCCTGGAACTTCGGTCACGCTCATGGATACACCCCCACCGCGGTCAGGCCAGCGGTCTCGTCCAGCCCGCTGATGAGGTTGGCGCACTGAATGGCCTGGCCAGCTGCCCCCTTCACCAGGTTGTCGATGGCGCACAGCGCCATCACGGCCTGCGTTCGGGGGTCGTAGCGAACCGTGAGGTGGGCGGCGTTTGATCCCAGCGTGGCCTTGGTCGACGGCGAACGCTCAGACACGACGATAAACGGCTCATTGGCGTAGAACTCGGCCAGCGCCGCG
>MPNQ01000030.1 GCA_002239105.1 marine group bacterium Sva0996 bin134
GGGGGGTTGGATTGGGGGTTGGGCGGGTTGGCTGTTGGTGCAGCCTCCGGGGACGGTTTGGGTGTCGGTGTTGAAGAAGCAGCGGTAGGTGTTGAGGAGGTTTTCCTGTTCGGCGATGAGCTGGTCGCGGGTTCGGATGTCGTCGGCGGTGGGCCCGGTTTCGCCGGTTTCGCCGTCCCCGGCACCAGCGCCGGACGGCGGGGGTGCTGACGGCGGCGGCGCCGATGGCGGCGGTGGTGCTGTTGGGGGCGGCGATGATGGCGGGGGGGCTGATGGCGGGGGGGCTGGTGGGGGGGGGGGGGGTTGGGGGGGGCGGGGTTGTGGGGGGGGGTGGTGGGGGGGGGGGTGGTGTGGGGGGGGGTGGGGTGCCGGTGGTGCCGGTGATGGTGATGGTGATTGAGGGGGTGTTGCCGAGCGTGTATGAGGGCACTTCGTGTATTGACACTGTGAATGTCTCGTCGCAGCAGTCTTTGTCGCCTATGGTGCGGATTTGGGCGGTGCCGGTGGTCTGGCCGGCCGGGATGGTGAAGGCGAGGTTGGGCTCGATGCGGTAGAAGGCGCGGTAGTCGTTTTGGTCCGCGGTGCCGGGCTCGACTCTCACCCATACCAGCGTGTCGGCGGGCACCGGCCTCGACGCGGTGGCGGTGACCGTGACGGGGTGGCCTGCCAGCACGCGCTCCTCCGATACCGACAGCGACAGGGCGAAGGGCTCCACGATGGTGACCGTCACCTTGGACTGGGCGGCGGCCAGATAGCCCTCGGGCAGCTTGGAGGCGTCCAGCTCGACTGTGAACACCTCGTCGTCGGAGTCGCCGTCGACGTTTGTGTCGATGAACACCTGGGTGCTGCGGTCGCCCCCGTCGGAATCGTAATAGTGCACCAGCAGCCGCTCGGAGTGGTCGCGTTGCTCGGAGGTGACCCGTTTGGTTATCACCGGGAACGCCTTGGACTGCGCGTCGGGCGGCGCCTGCGACAACACCAGCAACAGCCTCGCCCGCTGCCCCTCGGCCACGAACACGCTCGCCGGCCCCAAAGACACCTCGATCGCCTCGCTGATCGTCACCGTCACAGACGCCGGGCCGCCCCGCGTCACCGTCGCGGGCAGCGAAGCGCCCAGCGCCACCGTGAACGTCTCCGCGTCGTCGTCGGCGTCTTTGACCGTGGCCACCGTCGCCGACCCCGACGACGCGCCCGCCGCAACCGGAATAGAGCTCAAAGTGCCGTGATCGCCCGACTCCGACGTGCCCGCCGTCAGCACCACCGGGATCGCCAGAGCGTTCACCGTGGCATGCGACAGCACCGCCGTCACGGTCACCGGGTCGCCCTCGCCCACCGGGTTCGGAGACGCCGACAACGACACCGACGGCTTGTCGTCATCGACAATCGTCACCGACACCGACGACGGAGACCCGATCGAATACCCCGACGGCCCGAACGTTATCGCCACCGTGAACGACTCGTCGTCCTGGTCGGCGTCATGGTTAGTCGGAACATTGACTGTCAGGCTCGTCGCTCCCGCGACGGTGGTGACAAAGGCGTCGTCATCGTGATCGCCAGGCTCCGACGACACACTCGTCGCCGCGACCGTAACAAGCTCCGACCCCGTGGTGAGAGCCGGCGAGAACGTGACCGTAAGCACCAGCGCCTGGCCCTCAACCACCGTCGCAGGCCCCGACAACGACACCGAAGCCGCACGCGGCGTCCCCGAACCGAACACCCAGCCGCTCAGCCCGCCGGAGCTCTTGGCCCGCACCCGCACCCGATACGGCGTGCCGTTCGACAAACTCGAGATCGCCTGCGACGCCGCCGTGCCAGAACGCGTCACCGCCACCCAGCCCGCCGACGCCAAACCCGTAGTCACCGCCGCACCATCAGCCACCGAACCGCTCGCCGCCGAGGTGTAATGCACGTCATAGCCCGTCACCCCAGACGAAGTCGACGCCGTCCACGACAACGACAACGCCGCATTCCCAGCCGACACCGAAAGACCCGTCGGAGCGTTCAACGGCACACGAGGAGTGAACGTCACCCAATCCGAGGGGTCGCTAGCTTGATGAACATTCGTAGTGCCAGACAGACTCTGTGCAGTTACCCGAAGCCGATACGCCTGATCGTTAGTCAAACTACTCGCAACATAAGAGTTGGTAAAGGCAACCCTGTTGACCGTGGTGCCGCTGGGAGACGTACCAAACGTAACCACATACCTGTTGGCGTTAGCGACAGCATCCCAAGTCAATGACACCTGCCCGTTGCCCGGGGTTGCCTGCACGTTAGTCGGCGTCGCCAGCTTGTGGGTCGCCCAGACAGGCGCCGCGTCCAACACCAACAGCGATCCCACCAGCGCGAGAACAGAAAGCACCAGGCGAAACCGAACACGGCCCCGACCCGAAGAACCGGGCAACAACAAGGCCGACATCACACCGGCCCCCCGAAAGCACTAGCTAAAACACAGACACCGAAGGGGGGGGGGGGGGGGGGGGGCGCGACAGGCATTGAAATAAACTACCATGCCAACAAAGAAGTTCAATTCCGCCTACACCAACACCAATACCAAGCTGCGGGCCAAACCAGCCAAAGAAGAACGGGCCGGCGCCGCCGGAAGAGTCGCCGTACTCGTCGCGCAGCACCAACATTCCAGGGAGGTGCGGGGTCCGGTGGCGACGTGAGGCAGCCGCTGAGTGCCTCAACCACGTCGTCCTCCGACAGCCCCGCGGGATCAACCAGGTTGCCGAACCGGCCCTATCACCCCAACAGCCTGCCAAACACCCGCAACCTGCACACTGCCATCAGCCCCCCTTCCATGGAGACATGCTCCACATGGAGGAGCCATATCTAAGCGGATTCAATCGAGAAGGAACCGCACCCGCACGAAACCGCCATCTCGGTCTTGCTCGATCTCAGGCGCCGTGCCGTTGAACTCAGACATCGCCTTGTGCATGATCGGCCATCCTCGGCCGCGCCTTTCCATGAAGCCCAGTGCAAGCATGCAGTTCGCCATGTACTCGTTGCGAGACCGAGCGCGGCCCCCGGCACGCACGCTGTCAGCGGTCATGTGATTCGGCAGCGTGCCCGGACTCGTTACCTCAACGCGCCCGGCGAAGACCTCAAACAGGATCTTCGAGCCAGTGATCGCGTAATCGCGATGCACCACAGCGTTGACCAGAGCCTCCCGCAAAGCCTCCAATGGCAGCAAGCGCCGGTCGTGACGCCGAAGCCCGCGGTAGGCCTCGAACTTCCCCAAACCCGAAAACCATCCCACGGCGCGCTCAACCTGCTCGCTGAGGCAGCCTTTGGCCTCGGAAGTTTGCAAAACCGCATCGGCCCGCCCGTCGCCGTCGTAGGCAACGCACTCAATGTAGAAGCTCTGAGTCTGCGGATAGTCCTGCGGAGTCCTGCCGAACGCGAGCACACCATATAGCGTCGGTTGCAGTTCCCCACCGATCTCGGCAATAGCGCCGCGGTTGCGGAAGTCGTCGTCGGCGTTGGGCTGCGGGTCGCTGGCAGTGTCGATGCCCAGTGAGGCCAAGTAAGACCGGAAGACCTGTATATCGAGATCTGATGCGGTCGCCGCACTGATGGTCCGCTCCTCCGTCAAGACGTAACCGAAAGTGTTATAGAGGTCTTGCAATTCGGTCGGCGACGGCTCGACGCTGCTGCGGCCGCGACGTACCCAAACGCGGCCGTCGTAGCGCATCGGCTCGAAGCCGCGTTGACCAGGCACCTCAACCCAATGCACCCAACCCTTCGGGTCCTTGTGCCGGCCCAAACGAGCACTGACGGGCGAACTGCACCCGGATTGCAGGAACGACGTCAGCCGATCCTGCACCTGGTCGCTATCTTCGTCAACGCCGATTATCTGCTGGCTATCGCTGATGCCCAGCACAACCAACCCACCATCAGTGTTGGCGAACGCACAAATCGTCCTACCGACCTTGTCGTGATCTCGAAAGTGCGGCTTGAACTCGGTGTGCTCGTCTTCCCCAGCGGCAATCCGGTTCAGGACTGCGGTCCACTCCATGCCTCCACTCAGAACCCGTACTAGAGCCAGCAGAGGCGGAACGCCTCGTTGTCGCCGTCCACAGTCCAAACATTCGCGTCACGCACGTACGCATTTACATGGGCAGCGAGCTGCTCGGGGCCGCTGATTGGACCTTCAATGCAGGCAGGCACTTTGGCGCGCCCGCCTGGAGCATCGTCGATGGTGTGGATGTGCAGGTCGGCCTTGAACCAGCGTGCCCCGGGAACGTCGCGGCGCCAATTGTCAGCCTGACGGCGCTCAAAACCCATGTTCACGCCTCCGAGCCACTTGTTTCTCGATTCCCATGGTACCGCGACTGGGGTCTGGCGACACCTACCGAAAATTGGCTCGCCACGGGTGAGGCAGCCGCTGAGTGCCATGATCAAGCGATGGACGATGTGACCCGCCTGTTGGCCTATGAGGAGATCCGCCAGTTGGCGGCCCGCTATGCCGTAGCGGTGGACCGCCGGGACATCAACGCCCTAGTCGAGTTGTTTATCGACGACGTTCGGGTGGGCCGGGACAGCTACGGCCGCGACGCTCTGCGGGCCAACTTCGAGGAGCAGCTGTCGGCTATCGGGCCGTCGATCTTGAACATCGGCACCCACCAGATCGACTTGATCGACGACGACCACGCCACCGGCCACGTCTATTGCAAATGCGAAGTCGCTGAAGGCGACCGGTGGATCCACCAGGCCATCCGCTACGACGACACCTACGAGCGCCGAGACGGCCGCTGGTACATCGTCCGCCGCCTCCACAAGCTGTTCTACGGCGCCGAGGTGGGGGTGAACCCGCTGGGCCTGCCGCCGGCCAACTGGCCCGAGAACCCCGACGGCCTCGGCACCCTCCCCTACGAAGACCCCACCTGGCAGGCCTTCAACGACAGTTAGGTAGCAGGGCGAAAGCGCAGAAGAGTGGTCTCGTCCACGTCCTCGTAGGCGGCTTCCACGGCCATGCCCACCGCGATGTCGCCGACGTCGCAGTCCACCATGTTGCCCACCAGGCGGGGGCCCTCGTCGAGGTCCACGAGGGCGATAGCGAACGGGATACGGCTAGAAAGAGCGGGGTCGTGACCGGCTCGGTCCACCGTGAAGGAGTACACCGTGCCCCGGCCGCTCAGCTCCCCCCACTCCCAGTCGTCGCCCAGGCAGTGGGGACACCGGCCGCGGGGATAGAAGAAGTAGCCGTGGCGGGGGCAGCGCTGGAGCACCAGCCGCCGCTCTCGCAGGCCGTCAAAAAACGGCGCAGTAATCGGTGTGGGGGTGGGCAGGGGCCGGCCGTCGCTGGAGAAGTGAACCATCAGGCCCCCTCCAAGATGAGTGCCACCTGCTCGGCCAGCATCCCGCCGGTGCCGTTGGCGTAGGCAATGTCGCAGTCGGGCACCTGGCGCTCACCGGCGCGGCCCTGCACTTGGCGCACGGCCTCGGTGATGTGGCTCATGCCTCCGCCCAGTCCGGCTTGGCCCATGCCCAGCTGACCGCCGTGGGTGTTGAGGGGCCAGTCGCCGTCGTAGCGCAGGCTGTGCTCATCGATGAATTGCCCGCCCTGGCCCTTGGGGCAGAACCCGGCGTCCTCGATGGTCAACAGCACGGTGATGGTGTAGCAGTCGTACATCGAGGCCATGTCCACCGCATCTCGTGACACCCCGGCCATGGCGAACGCTCGGTCGGCGGCCAGTCGGATAGGGGTGTCCACGATGTCGGGGGCATAGGTGATGCTCTTGTGGGTGAGGTGCTCGCCGTAGCCGCTCACATACACCGGGCGATGCGGGCACCGGGCGGCCCGCTCCGCGGTGGTAACCAGCACCGCCGAGCCGCCGTAGCAAGGCATGACAATCTCCAGCAGCTTCAGCGGGTCGGCCACGTAACGGGAGCTCATCACGTCGTCGATGGTGATGGGCTTGCCGTAGAACACCGCCATCGGGTTGGCCTGGGCGTTGTAGCGGGAGTCCACCGCCACCTTGGCCAGGGTCTCCTCGCTGACGCCGTATTCGGCCATGTAGCGACTGGCGGCCATGGCGAAGCTGGGAGTGGCCGCCACCAGCCCGGCGGGGATCTCGAACTGCCCCTGAGGCGAGCCCCAGACTTCGCCCCCCATGTAGGCCCCCATCTTCATCTTCATCGGGCCGCCGTTGGCGCCCGGCTGGGGCGGGGCGGGAACCGACGGCGTGAATACCAGAACCGTCTCGCAAATCCCCACCTCGATGGCGGCCGCCGCCCGCCACACCATGCCCGCCGGGGTGGCCCCTCCCAGGTCAACCACCTCGTTGAAATTGCTGCGTACCCCCAAGAACTCGGCCAGCGCCGAGGGGGCGAACAACGGCGACTCCCGCAGGCCGTTGATCACCAGCCCGTCCACCTCGCTCTTGTCCACCTCGGCATCGGCCAACACCTCAGCCGCCAGCCGGGCACAAGCCTCCATGGTGAACATGGGCTCGTCCCACACCCGCTTCGGCGCCCACTCCGTGAGCCCCACAATCGCCGCCGCTCTCTTTCCCATGCGCCTCACCTTATGCGCGCCCCAAAAGCGCGCCACTGGTTAGACCCAGCGCTAAAGCACTGCAATCGGATTGACCGCGCATCCCGTTCCCCCGGGGAGTCGCAAGGGGGCCACGGTCAAGAAGAACTCCCAGCGGTTGTGAGCGGCGCACACATCGGCCAGCTCGACCAAGTCCAGGTTGTCCAGCAGATGGACTCCCATGCCGGCCAGGCACTGCTGGTGGATGGGACTGGGCCACCCATCGATCATCGGCGAGCCGGGGCCGAAGTTGTCCGACACACCGTCGCTGCCCAGCACGGCCACATCCCGCTCCCGAATCCACGGGAGGGTGGTGACGTGCAGGCCGGCAATACCGGCTGTCATCGGCTGGGGACCCTCCATGAGCCGGCGGCGAGCCCGGCCAGTGGCGATGAGGCAGATGTCACCGGGGCCGACTGCCATCCCAGCAGCCGCCTCGGCCTCGTCCAGCTCTGCGGGCGTGACCGGCTCGGACGACTCGATCCAGTCCACGCCCCGCAACCGGGGGATGTCCAGCAGAACCCCTCTCCCGCTGATGCCCCCGGCCCCGGCCATGACCGAGTTGCGCTCCCCGCCCACGCTGCTCTTTACCGCGGACGCGGGAAAGCCGTTGTACATCTGTCCCCGGACGAAAACATGGCACAGCGCGTCGAGGTGCGACACCGCGAAACCGTGGCAGGCGATGCCCAACCAGTCGGTGGTCTGCTCGAAGCCCGGCAGCGGATTGTGATGGGCGGCGTCGCCGGCCAGCAGCATGTGGTGTTGAGCGGGATAGGGATTGTCGGGCCCCGGCTCCGACGACAGGTCGAAGGCACAGCTCACCGCTTGCCCGCTATCGATGAGCGCTGCGGCCGCAGCCCGCCGCTCCGGGGTTATGAGGTTCAGAGCCCCCCGCTCGTCGTCATCACCCCATCGCCCCCAGTTCTTGACCTGCTCCCAGGTCTGCTCCATCCACGCCTCTGTTGCCTCTTCAGCCATGCATTTATGCTACGCCTGCGGCACCTGCCTCAGGAGCAGAGCGGCTCGAAGCGGTAGCCCCGGTCGGACAATTCCCTGAGGGCCATGTCTAGGCCGAGAACCGTATGCGACCGGTCGCCGCCTCCGTCGTGCAGCAGCATGACCACCCCGTCTCGGGCGTAGTCCACGAGGTGTTGGGCGACATCCTGCGCCGAGATCTGGAGCCAATCTTGGGGGCTGGTGTCCCATGTCACCACGGCCAGTCCGTGGGCCGCAGCCCAATCCCGGGTGAACTCATCCATAGACGCATAGGGCGGTCTCAAACAGGCGGTGCCCCGATGGCCAAGCAGTGCCTGGGTTCTGCCGACCGTCTCGTCGAACTCCTCGCGGGTCAAACCCCCAAGAGCCTCGTGGTTCCAGGTGTGATTGCCGATGGTGTGCCCTTCGTCAATGATGCGCTGGGTGGTGCCGGGATAGCTCTCGGCCAGCGATCCCACAACGAAGAACGTGGCCCGAGCTCCATAACGGGCCAGCACATCGAGCACCTGCGGGGTATAGACGGGATGGGGGCCGTCGTCGAACGTGAGGTACATGACCGGAGCAGACTCGTCGGGAGTGGGAGCGGTAGTGGGCGACGGGGTTGGGGCCAGAGTAGGTGTCGGGGTCGGAGTAGGTGATGGAAGCGGAGTGGGCGACGGGGTCGGGGTCGATGTCGGAGGAAGGCTCGGAGTCGGAGACGGAAGCGGAGTGGGCGACGGGGTCGGGGCCAGAGTCGGGGGCGGAGGCAGGCTCGGAGTCGGAGAGGGAAGGGGAGTGGGCGACGGGGTCGGGGCCAGAGTCGGGGCCGGAGTCAGGCTCGAAGTCGGAATCGGTGACGAAGTGGGAGCCTGAGTCGCCGTAGCAGGTTCTGATGGCGCCTGTGCAGAGGGAGCGGGCGATGAAGAATCAGGCGGAGAAGGACTGCCTTGGCCGCACCCGGCGAGGAGCACAACCACTGCGAGGGCAATGGCGGCACACCGGGTCATGCCCCCAGTTAACTAGTCGACCTCGGCGGTCGGGGGGACCCTTCGTTCCAAAAGGGCGTCGTAGCGGACTTGGAGTTGGTTGGCGTAGCTCGGCTTGGTGGGAATGAGGAAATCTCCCGCCCTAATGCCCGCCATGACCGGGCCGACCACGTCGGACGGCGAGATTCCGTCCGCGGTCATCTTTGACAGCGAATCCACCACGAAGGCGTTGTCCTCGCTCTCGTCGGTGCCGTAACGCTCGCCGCGCACCCGGGCGGTGTGGGCAATGGCAGTGTCGATGGCGCTGGGGGTCAGCACCGAGGCCTGGACCTTGGACCCCACCGCGGCCAGATCCAGCGCCAAGCACTCGGTGAGGGAGAATGCGGCGCACTTTGACACCACGTAAGGGCTGGAGAATCCGCCGGCCACGAATGCCGCCACCGACGCGGTGTTCACGATGTGGCCCTCGGTGTCCTGGGCGATCATCCGGGGCACGAAGGCGGCTATCCCGTTGATGATGCCGTACACGTTCACGCCGAGAACCCAGTCCCAGTCGGCCTGGGTGCGCTCCCACATCAGCCCGGCCTGGAACACCCCGGCGTTGTTGAACAACAGGTCGACCTGCCCGAAGGCCTCCCAGGCGGCATCAGCCAGCGCCTCGACCGATGCCCGATCAGCCACATCCACTTCAACGGCCACCGCGTCTTGCCCGATGGCGTCGGCGGTGGCTGCGGCTCCCGCAAGGTCGATGTCTGCGGCCACCACCCTGGCCCCCTCAGCGCTGAATTCAGCGGCCAGCGCCGCCCCAATCCCGCTGGCCGCCCCGGTAATGACTGCCACCTTGTTTTCAAAGTCCTGCATGACCCCATGCTGGCATGGCTCAACCGCAGATGTCGGAGCGGAGAAGCCTGGAACTACGGGCCAGTTCCCGCTTCAGGCCAGATCTCAGGGTCGTGGACGCCGTCACCTTCCCGCTCGCAGACAAGCTCGCGATCTTCGGCCACAAAGGCGTAGACCCGGCAGGCAGCCAGCGCCACCCATTGGTTGGTCAGGTCGAAGAACTCCCCGCGGGCGCTCATGATCGCCAGCGCAAACCAGCTGTCGTCAGGAAGCACGATGACTCCGGCGTCGATCATCTGCCGGTACTCCGCGGGGCAGCAGTTCGGTCGAAGCCAGCCCGCCTTGTGCAGCGACGATTCAGCCACTTGCGGGGGCAGCCGATCGAGCAAGACCCCGTCGAGGTCTCTCGGAGAATTCAGCGTATGGGAGGTGTCCAGCAGCCACTGTTGAAGGGCTGCATTTTCGTCGGGACCCAGAAGCTCGCCCTTGTACAGACGGACGAAGAAAAGGGCCAGTTCGTCCATAGAGGTGCGGTTGCCCAGGGGATTTTCGGGCCGGAAGTCACTGGCCACCCGATTGGGGTCTTGAAAGCGCCATGCCTCCAGCCTGGTGTAGCGCAATCGGGCCACATTCCTGGTCCAGTTGTTCACCGCGTCCACTCCCCCGGCCACATCGATCAACCTTCCACCGGCAAAATTGTCGGACAAGATCAATGCGTTGTAGGCCTGCGGTCTCACCGCCTCCAACCCGGCCGCATCAAGGGCAGCCGCAGCCCACAGCGGTTTGACCGCGCTGGCCGAGATCCGAGACTCAGTGGCTAGGTACCCATGAAGGGTTTCGTCCGGAAGCACCACCGCAATCGAAATCTCCCCGTCGGGGTTCCATTCTTCGGCGACCTCGGCCAAATACTCGAACTCTTCGGCCAAAAGGAAGTGGAACTCCCCAGCCAGCGATTCCAAGAACTCCTCAGCAGAGCGATCAGGCGTGGGAGTCGGCTCCGGCGTCGCAACAGGAGTCGTCGCCTCGACGGTCGGGCTCGGAGTGGGGGGCGTCGTCTGAGGCGGCTGCGTGGGCACCGCAGTTGGCACCGGAGTCGGGGCCACGGTGGGCGCGGCCTCAAGCTCCACAGTGCTCACATCCAGCACCACCTCTGAGCTGGTATCACAGCCCGCGGCCCCGACTAAAACAGCGATAGCCAGCACCGCTGCCACCGGCACCGCTCCACGAGTAAACACGCTGCAAATTACCCGCTCATACATGGAAGTGGCAGGCACCCGCTGAAATAGTCAGCGGATGTCGTCGACCCTGGTCATGTTGGTGGCTTCGCCGGCTTCGAGCAGGGGGGCGTCGTAGTTGGGAGACGTCATGACCGAAGCGTCCCGGCGATAGTTGATGAAGTGGACGCCGTCGTCTCCGGTGTAGAGCTTGTAGCGGCGGTCGGCGGCCACCCACAGGGTGTCGCCCACGCCGACCACCCGGCGGCCTACTCGGATCTCGCCCCGCAGCACGTGGATGAGCTCGTCTTGGGAGTGGCTGTGGGCCGAAGACTCAAAATACTGGGGGCGGTCGGTGGCCAGCAGCCACAGCCGGTTGGTAGGGGCCGATGCGTCGGAAAAGAAGCGGGTGCGCTGCGTGTCGTCCACCGTGGCCCACAGCCCATCGGGACCGACCACTCGCACGCCTCGGCCATCGGTGTCGGCCGGTCCCCTCAAGCCGTCGATTGGTGGCGCGGAATCAGCCGGTCCCACGTGGACGATGCTGGTGTCGGACTCCGCAGTCGCGGTCGCAGCCACCCCGGCCTCCACGATCACCGCTCCATCAGCGGGGCAGACTCGCCCGTCGACGATCAGGCTCCCCGAGCGCACATACACGGCCTCGTCGCCGTGCTCGGTACCCCACCGCAACTCGGTGCCCGCGGCCAGGTCGGCCACCACCAGCCACAGCGAGGCCCCGTCGGGACTGACCTGCCGGGCCGCGTATGCGCCGCATACGTCGACCGTCGGCGCCAGATAGGCATCACCCATCGGCCTCTCTGCTGCCAAAACTACGTCAACCGCGCTCATGGCCTCTCATCTTCCCACTCAGTGTTCGACCGCGGCGGGCTGCGGCCAATTCGACTGCTTGATCCATGGCGGCCTGCATGGCGTCTCGCAACTGGCCGGTGAACACGTTGCGCTCACTGGCCGACAACCTCCCGTTGCCGCCGCCGGGAATTAGCAGAGGGTCGCCGATCACGATGGACACCGGCACACGTCGGAGGAACTTAGCCTTAGGCGGCATGGCCTCTTCGGTGCCGGCGATGCCTACCGGGAGAACTGGCACCCCCGTCCGGGCGGCTAGAAATGCGGCTCCGCCGAAGATCTCACCAACTTTGTTGCCGGTTTGGCGGGTGCCTTCGGGGAATACCAGCAGAGGCTCGCCCCGCTTCAGCAGGTCTATGGCCGCGGTCAACGATCGGCGGTCTCCTACTCCCCGGTGTACCGGGAATGATCCCAGCGTGGCACTGATCCATGTTCCCATCCCACCGGGGAACATCTCCTTTTTGGCCAGCGACCGAACGATCCGAGGGCACTGGGAGTTCACCAGAGGACCGTCCAAATTCGACCGGTGAACAGGGGCGATGATGAACGCTCCATTTGACTTAAGGCGGTCTACACCCACCACCTGGGTCCGCAAATATCCGCGGCCTACCACCAGGATCACCCGCCGCACGAACCGATAGAACGCCCGGGCTCGCCAGGTCTTCCAGATGGCGAACACCTGCTCTTCCAAGCTCCGCTCAGCCATGGCTCTGCACGGCCTTCCAAACTCGCTCAGGCGTCAGCGGCATATCCAGGTGGCGGACGCCGAAGGGAGCCAGGGCGTCTACCACCGCATTCTGCACCGCGGCGGTAGCCCCAACCGTGCCCGACTCGCCGACTCCCTTGGCCCCCAGCAGGTTCCGGTCGGTGGGAGTCTCAGAGCGGATCAACTCGAAGCTGGGCAGCTCGGCCGCGGTGATCACTGCGTAGTCGGCGAAGTTGGTGGTGAGCGGGTTGGCGTCGGCGTCATAGGCCACTTCCTCCAATAGGGCCTGAGCGACGCCTCCGGCGATTCCCCCATGGATCTGGCCTTCAAAGATCAGCGGATTCAACACCGTTCCGGCGTCGTCCACCGCAACCAGCCGCACCAGTTCCACCCGGCCGGTCTCGGCGTCCACCTCCACCACGGCCACATGGGCGCCGAACGGGAAGGTCTGACCCCCGGTTTCAAAGTCTGACTCCGCGTTCATCGGGCCGTCCAGAGCGGCAGCCACCTCGGCCCATCGCACCGACACTGCCGGAGTCCCGGCCACGTGGAAGCAACCGCCCACAGAATCATGGACCACGTCGGCGACTGAGGCCTCCAACAGATCGGCCGCCGTGGGCAGCACCTGCGCCACCAGCCGCTGGGAGGCATCGAACAGCATCGACCCCACGATCTGAGCTGACCGGGATCCCCCGGTCACTTGCCCCCGGGGCGTGCAGTCGGTGTCACCGCCCACCGCAACCACCCGATCCATGTCTATGCCCAGCACATCGGCCACGATCATCGGCCACACCGTCTCATGGCCCTGGCCGTGGGGGGTGGAGCTGGTCACCGCTCTCACCGTCCCGTCGATGCCCAGCTCCACCGAGGCGAAGTCACCCGCTCCGGTGGTAGCGGTGACCTCCACGTAGGTGGACAGGCCGATGCCCAACAGCGCCGCCGACCCATTGGCCCGACGGGCGGCCTGTTCGGCCCGCAGGTCGTCGTAGTTGGCCGCCTCCAGCGCGACGGCTAGCGCCTTGGCGTAGTCGCCAGAGTCGTAGCTCACCCCTGACACCGTGGTGTGGGGGAAGCCCTCCGGGTCGAGGAAATTACGGCGGCGCACCTCGGCGGGATCCATCTCGACCTCCGCGGCGAACAGGTCTACCGCCCGTTCGATGGCCGTGGACGCCTCGGGCCGACCAGCTCCTCGAAAGGCCCCGTTGGGGGTCGTGGAAGTGGGCACCGACACCGCCTCGTACCCGGCGGAAGCGATGTCGTAGACGCCGGTGAACATGGCCATGGTCATTCGGGGCAGGAACCCGGCAATGAGCGGATAGGCCCCGCTGTCTTGGATTACGCCGAGCTGGTAGGCGGCGATCCGCCCGTCACGGGTCCCGCCCACCACGACGTCTTGGATTTGGCCCCGGCCACTCCCCAGCCCGGTCATCGACTGGGTACGGGTCTCAGCCCAGGCACACGGGCGTCCCAGGCGGCGGGCCAGCCAGCCCAAGAAGGCCTCTTCGGGGTAGCAGCGGAACTTGGCCCCGAAACTGCCGCCCACATCAGGGGTCACCACCAGCACTTGTTCGGGGTCCAACCCGTAGATGCCCATCAGCGATGCCTTGACGTTGTGGCTGCCCTGAGTAGCGGTGTGATGGACCAGCCGGCCACCTTCCCAGTATGAGAATCCTGTCCGGGCCTCGATAGGCGCAGCCGACATGCGCTGGTTGTGGAACCGGGCCCGCACCACCACCTCGCAGTCATCGAACTCGGGCGATTCACCGGCGGCGCAGCGGTACACCGTCTGGTCCTCAATGTCATCGAACAACACCACGTCTTGGCGCAGCGAGGCTTCCAGGTCGACCAGCGGGGGCCGCGGGTCGTAGTCCACCACCACCACCTCGGCGGCGTCGGCGGCTCGAACGGGGTCGTCGGCCACCACGGCCACCACCGGCTCACCCACATAGCGGACCACCTCTTGGGCCAGCATGGTGCGAGCCATCTGATCGTTCATGCCCGGAAACGGCGGAGGGTAGACCAGCACCTCCGGGTCGACATCGGCGGCGGTGAACACCCCGAGCACGCCGGGAGCGGCCACAGCGTCGGCCACATCCACCGCCAGGAGCCGGGCGTGGGGCTCCGTTGAGGTCACGTAGACGACATGGGCGGCCCCGGGTGGGACCAGATTGGCCACGAACTCTCCCTGACCGGTGAGGAAGCGGGGATCTTCCCGACGAAGCACCGGGTGACCAAGGATCGAGGACATCAGAATTGGAGTGGTTAGAAGCAGTACCTCCGGGCACCGACCCCCATCAATCGAACAAGGCCACGTCGGTGAACTCGATGAGATTTCCGTCGGGGTCGCGGGCAAAGGCCGACCGCACCGGAACGCCGAAGTCCTCCCGGTTCGACGGCTCGCCGGCAAACTCCACCCCCCGCTCAGCCAACTCGGCCATGGTGGAGTCGAACTGCTCGGAGGGGATGTAAAGGGCGAAGTGGGACATCGATCCCGCGGCATCCGGCATCTTGTCCACCTTGCTCAAGTGGAGCTGCGACGGCCCCATGCGCAGCCAGGACCCTTGGAACCCACCGAAGTCGGGGCGGGGGAGCTTCTCCAGCCCCAGCTTTTCGATGTAGAAGGCATCGGCGGCCTCTACATCGGTCACACAGATATTCACATGCGAGTAGGCGACCAGTCCCTTGACAGCAGTGCTCATCCCCGTGACTTTATTGCACCGTGCCCGGCGGCACGCCCCCCTGGCGGGCGCAGCGCAACCCCAGTGCGGTGGTCACCGCTCCCCCGGCAGCCAACATGATGTAGCTGGTGCCCAGATTTCCAACTTGGCCCACCGCCAGGGTGGCGCCCACAATGGTCACGGCGATGGCCACACCGAAGGCGTTGCCCACCCGCATCATGGTCTGGGCCACGCTGGAGCCCGAGGCCAGGAATTCACTGGGCAGGTCGGCCACCATCACCGCGAACAGCGACCCCCAAACCAAGCCCGATCCAATTCCCGCCAGCGTCACGCTGAGCACCCACGCATCGATGTCCTCCCGCCCGCTCAGCGTGGCCCACTGCCACACCATGCCCCCCGTCCACATCAGACTCCCGGCGACCACGAACCTGGCCGGCCCCCACCGGTCGGCCCACCGGCCCGACAGCGCCGACAACAGGCCGGTGAACACGAATACCGGGGTCAGCAGCAATCCAGCTTTGATGATCGACAGCTCCCACACATTGGTGAGGTAGTTGATCCCCACCAACTGGTGCCCAAAGAAGGCGATCGAGAACACCAGCATCCCGTAGTTCCCCAGGCGAAAGCTCCTGAAGCGGAACAAAGCGGGGTCGATCACCGGCAACCGGTGGCGCTTCGACCGCCACCCCAGCAGCGCCAGCACCAGCGGCCCCCCGACCAGAGCGGCCAGCACCACCGGATCAGCCCACGACCACTCCCTACTCTGCACCAGAGCGAACACCATCGCCCCCACTCCGGCCAACACCATCAACGCGCCCAGCCGGTCGGGCATCTCCGGGGTCTGCTCGCTGCGGCGCTCCTCGATGACCTTGCCGATGAATATCAAAGCGATCACCCCAAACGGCACGTTCAGCCAGAACGCCCATCGCCAATCGCCCACATGCACCAAAAGTGCCCCCACCGAGGGGCCCATAGCCGCCGCCACCGCGCCGTTGGCCGACCACGCTCCGACGCCGGTTCCCCGGCGGGAGAGCGGAAAGGCGTCGATCACGATGGCCGCCCCCATGGGGAGGCTCAGCGACGTTCCGATCCCCTGGAGGGCCCGGGCGCCGATGAGCAGCCCGATACTGGGGGCCAGTGCCGCCGCCGCCGAGGCCAGCGTGAATACCGTGATGCCGGCCATCAATGTGAACCGCCGCCCCCACCGCTCCCCCAGCACCCCGCCGATCACCAGGGTTGCCGCACCCACGATGGTGAACGAGTTGATGACCCACGACAGCTCGGCCTCGCTGGCGTCGGGAAATGACTCCTTCAGGTCGGCATAGACCACGAAGATGATCGACAGAGACATGGCCGTCTGGAAGCTGGCCAAGCTGACCACAATCAACACCAGCCAGGCCCGGCGCATCACCGCCGGATCGATGGCTGGTTGTTGCATCACCGGATGACTGTAACCCCCCGCCTCCCGCTTATCGGATGGCAGCGCCGGGCAGGGCGCTCAGTAACCTTCGGTCGTGGTCTCGTTCTATGACACCCGTCAGCGAGCAGTCGTGCCCTTTGAACCCCTCGAACAGGGCCGGGTATCGATGTATGTGTGCGGCCCCACGGTGTACGACGATCCCCACGTCGGCCACGCCCGCACCGCGCTCACCTTCGACATGATCCGCCGCTACCTCCAGTGGCGGGGCTACGAGGTCACGTTTGTGTCGAACATCACCGACATCGACGACAACATCATCAACCGAGCGGCGCAGACCGGCACCACCGAGCCTGAACTGGCGGCCCGCTACGAGCAGGTTTACATCGACCAGATGGACCGGTTCGGCATCGCCCATCCCGATCATCGGCCCCACGCCACCGAATACGTCGAGGAGATGCTCGATTTCATCGGCGACCTCGTGGACCGGGGGGCGGCCTACGCCATCGAGGGCAAGGGGGTGTACTTCTCGGTGGCCGCCCACGCCCGCTACGGCGATCTCATCGGGCGCACCCCAGAGGAGTTGCGGGAAGGGGCCGGTGCCCGGGTGGAGGTAGACGTCGACAAGGCCGACCCTTTGGACTTCGCCCTGTGGAAGGCAGCCAAACCGGGCGAGCCCGATTGGGACTCCCCGTGGGGGCCGGGCCGACCGGGGTGGCACATCGAGTGCGTGGCCATGGCCACCGACTTGCTGGGCGAGATCTTCGACATTCACGGCGGGGGCGACGACCTGGCCTTTCCCCATCACCAGAACGAGGTGGCCGAGGCCGAGGGGGCCGAGTTGGGCTTCGCCCGCCATTGGATCCACGGGGCCATGCTCAATGTGAATGGCGAGAAGATGGCCAAGTCGCTGGGCAACTTCACCACCCTTTCCGACTTGCTCGACGCGTACGAGCCCCAAGTGCTGCGGCTGCTCATGCTGCAAACCCACTACCGCACGGTCATGGAGTTGAGCGACGACGCCCTGTCCGGCGCCTCCGGAGCGCTGGACCGGCTCCGGGCCTGGCATCGCCGAGCGGTGGCCGCGGACCTGGACCAAACAGCAAGCGCTGATGCCGATGCGGTGGCCAGGTTCACCGCGGCGATGGACGACGACTTCGGCACCCCTGCCGCGCTGGCGGTGGTGTTCGATTTGGTCCGGGAGGGCAATGCCGCGTTGGACGCCAGCGATCCGGATCGGGCCGCGGCTGCTCACGTCACAGTGTGCGACTTGGCGGGTGCTTTGGGCCTGATCCTGGCCGGGGACGGCCAAGACGGCGACGATGCCCTAACCGAAAGGGTGGAGCAGTTGCTGGCAGAGCGGGACGAGGCCCGGGCGGCCAAAGACTTCGCCACCGCCGACCGCATCCGCGACCATCTCGCCGACGAGGGGATCGTGATTGAGGACACCCCCGGCGGCACCATCTGGAGGAAGACCTGAGGAAGCGCATCGCCAGGCTGCTCGGTCGCCCGATCGCCGGGATCGAAATCCTGGACGACCAATCCGGCACCACCCGGCGAACCCGGGCTCGGCTGCACATGGCTGATGGCGACAGCCTCTCGGTGTTCGTCAAACGACCGTCTCGCTCCTTGGTAGCCCGGGCCTTCGTGGCCGTTCCCCGGCTGAGCCGGGCCGAGGTGGGGTTCTACACCGATCTGCAAGATCAAGTGCCGGTGGCCACCCCCCAGTGCTACGCGGCCCAGCACACACCCGGAAGCTTCATTTTGGTGCTAGAGGACTTGGCCGCGGCCGGCGCTCGCCTGGGTTCGTCCATCAACCCCATCAGCGCCGATGAGGCCGCTGCCCTGTTGGCCGCGCTGGCCGACATGCACCGCCAGTGGTGGGGGCGCACTGAGTCGCACCCGTGGCTGGCTCGAAACCCCCGTCGGGAGCTCGTGTTGGGAGCGCTGCTCAGCCCGTCTCTGTGCCGTCTGGGGCTACGCCGAGCCCAACAGGCCGTGCCCCCCGCACTGCACAAGCCCATCTTCCGCTATGCCCGCAACCGCCGGGCCGCCCATGCCGTCATGTCGGCGGGACCAACCACGCTGATCCACAACGACTGCCATCCCAGCAATCAATTCACCGCAGCCGACGGCCGTTCTGGATTGTTCGACTGGCAGCTCTGCCGGGCCGGTCCGTGGGCTCGAGACGTGGCCTACCTGCTGGCCACGTCGCTGGATCCGGAGACCCGCCGGAGCACCGAACGCAATCTAATAGCGGATTACCTGGATCGACTCGGCCCTGACGCCCCGACACTCGACGATGCCTGGTTGGCTTATCGCCGCCAGACGGTCTATGCGGTCGAAGCCATGCTGGTCACCGCCGCAGTGGGCGTGATGATGCCCAAGTCCACCGCCATCGCCCTGGTTGAGCGCACCGCCACTGCGGCTGCCGACCTAGATTCATTCGACGCCCTATGACCGAGTCGTTTCCCCGCCAGCACGCCCGCACCCGGGGCTTCACCCTGGGCGCACCCCGCAGCTTCACGGTGTCTCACGATGGCCGCCGGGTGGCCTATTTGCGCAGCGAATCGGGGGACGATCCCGTCAACCGGCTCTGGATGCTAAACGCTGCTACCGGCACCGAGCGGTTGGTGGCCGACCCCGCCCAGCTTCTGGCCGACCCCGGCGAGGAGAACCTCCCCCCGGCTGAGCGGGCTCGCCGGGAGCGGGCTCGGGAGAGCGGCGGGGGGATCGTGGCCTACGCCGGCAACCCCGAGCTGACCAAGATCGCCTTCACGCTGGATGGGCGGGTGTTCTTGGCCGACATCGCCAACGGCACCGCCGATTCGCTCCCCGCCGAGCAGGGCGCCTTCGACTCCCGACCCTCCCCGGACGGGCAGCGGGTGGCGTATGTCTCCGGCGCCAGCCTGCGGGTGGTAGGTGCCGCGGCCGATGGCCTCGACCAACTGGTCATAGATGAGACAGGCGACACCGTGAGCTGGGGATCGGCTGAGTTCATCGCCGCTGAGGAGATGGGCCGCAGCCGGGGGTACTGGTGGTCACCCGACAGCCAGCGCCTCCTGGTGGCCCGCGTGGATACCGCCCCGGTGCCCATCTGGCATATTGCCTCCCCCGCTGATCCGGCCGCCGCCCCGGTGCCCATGGCCTACCCCGCGGCAGGCACGGTCAATGCCGACGTCTCCCTGGCCATCATCGGGCTGGACGACAGCCGGATCGACGTCGCGTGGGACCGGGACGCTTACGAATACCTGGCCCGGGCTAGCTGGGCGCCCCGGACGAATCCCGTCATCGCCCTGCAGAGCCGGGACCAGCGCACGGTGCTGATCCTGGAAGTCGACCCCCACACCGGGGCGACAACAGAACTGGCCCGCCAAACCGACTCGCACTGGGTGGAGCTGGTGCCCGGCACCCCCACCTGGATGGGTGAGCGACTGGTGACCGCAGAAGATCGGGGCTCGGCCCGACGTCTGGTGATCGACGGCGTCGAGGCCACACCCGACACTCTGCAAGTCCGCAGCGTGGTGGCCGCCAGTGAGCACCGGGTGGTGTTCACCGCGTCCGAAGACCCCACCGAGGTCCATGTGTGGCAGCTCGACGCCGGCGGAGCACTGCAACCGCTCACCGCTGATCCCGGCCTACACAGCTCGGCTGCCGGGGGTGGCACCACAGTGATTGTGCGGCCCGCGGGCACCAACCGAGAAGCCGCAGTGGAAGTGGTCACCTCCACAGAGCGCTTCCCCATCACCTCACGGGCCGACACCCCAGCCCTGTCCCCGTCGCCCCGGTTCTCCGTCGTCGGCACCCGAGAGCTGCGAACCGCGGTGCTATACCCATCTGACGACGACAACACCAGCGGCGACTCGCTGCCGGTGCTGCTGGACCCCTACGGCGGTCCCCACGCCCAGCGGGTGCTCAGAGCCCGGTCGCCGTTTCTGGTGTCGCAGTGGTTCGCCGACCAGGGATTTGCCGTGGTCATCACCGACGGCCGGGGCACACCGGCTCGCGGCCCGACCTGGGAGCGGGCGGTGGCCGGCGACCTGGCCCACCCGGTGCTGGAAGACCAGATCGACGCCCTCGACGCCTTGGCCGAGCTGCACCCCCGGCTCGACTTGGGCCGAGTGGCGGTGAGGGGCTGGTCGTTTGGGGGCTACCTGGCCGCGCTGGCCGTGCTGGCCCGGCCCGACCGGTTCCACGCCGCCATTGCCGGCGCGCCGGTCACCGACTGGCGGCTCTACGACACCCACTACACCGAGCGCTACCTGGGCCACCCCGACCACCACCCCGAGGCCTACACTCGCACCAGCCTGCTGGAGTTGGCCGACCAGCTCTCCCGCCCCCTGCTGTTGATCTGCGGCCTGGCCGACGACAACGTGTTCGCCGCCCACACCCTCCAGTTGTCCCAAGCCCTGTTCGAAGCCGGCCGCCCCCACCAGGTGCTGCCCCTGCCCGGCGTCACCCACATGACCCCCCAAGAACAGGTGGCCGAGAACCTCCTGCTCCTCCAGCGGGCCTTCCTCTTCGACAGCCTCGGCATCCGCCCACAAGAATGACCTCATGGCACGCATAACTGCCCCCGGTGAGGTGCTCTGCGGGATCCAGCTTCCGATCCAAACGCTCAATGAGAGGATCCGGCAGCCGTGGGAAGCCGACGCCACCGTTGACGATCTGGTGGCCGTCGCCCAAACCGCCGAAGGCTCGGGGCTGGGCTTCGTGGGGGTGTGCGATCACATAGCCATCCCCGACAACGACTACGCCGCCCACATGTCCACCACTTGGTACGACCCCATCGCCACGCTCAGCTATTTGGGCGCGGCCACCAGCACCATCCGCCTGCTGTCGGAGGTGTACATCCTTCCGTACCGCCATCCGCTGACCACCGCGAATTCATTCGCCACCCTCGACCACCTCACCGGCGGGCGAGCGGTGATGGGAGTGGGCGCCGGCCACGTGGAAGCCGAGTTTGAGGCCCTGGGATTGAGCTTTGCCGACCGAGGCCGTATGACCAACGAGGCCATCGACGCGGTGCGGGTGGCCATCGGTGCGGCGGGCGGGTTCTGCCAGTTCAGCGGGGAGTTCTACGACTTCAAAGATGTGGGGGTCGGCCCCGCCGCCGCGCAAAGCGCCATCCCCATCTGGATCGGGGGCAGCAGCCGTCCGGCTCTTCGCCGGGTGGTGGAGCGGGGAGACGGCTGGATTCCCCAAGGCACCCCTCGGGAGGCCATCGCCGAGCAACTCGACTACATGCGGAACCATGCCGATGCCGTGGGCCGCGACCTAAACGAAGTGGATTTCGGATGGATAGCCGAGAGCATCCACGTCGGCGAACCCCCTGAAGGGCTGTTCTTGCCGGGATGGCCGCATCTCAGCGGCTCTCCCGACCAGATCGCCGAGTCGCTGCGCTACGCCCTCGGGTTGGGCATCTCGGTGCTGTTTCTGTTCTTGCGAGCCCGCGACCTGCCCGAATACCTGGATCAGGTCGCCCGCTTCGGCACCGAAGTGGTGCCCTTGCTCACCGACTGAGCCCCGGCGAACCATGAGCGGCGTGCTGTCAGGAATGCGGGTGGTGGAAGGTTCGGCCTTCGTGGCCTGCCCTTCAGGGGGAATGACCCTGGCCCAACACGGCGCCGACGTGATCCGCTTCGACGCCATCGGCGGGGGCATCGACTACCACCGGTGGCCGCTCACCCCCGACGGCCAGTCGCTGTACTGGCAGGGCTTGAACAAGGGCAAGCGGTCGATCCAGGTAGATCTCCGCTCTCCCGAGGGTCGGGAGCTGATCACCGCCCTGGCCACCGCCCCCGGCCCCGACGCCGGCATCTTCACCACCAACTTCCCCGCCGTCGGATGGCTGTCGTACGAGAGCCTCCGCCAGCACCGCGACGACCTCATCATGGTGGCCATCACCGGCAACCACGACGGCTCCACCGCAGTGGACTACACGGTGAACTGCGCGGTGGGCTACCCCTGGCTCACCGGCAACGACGGCACCATCAACCATGTGCTGCCCGCCTGGGACATCATCTGCGGACAGACCGCCGCTCTGGGAGTGCTGGTCGCGGAGCGCCAACGGACCCGCACCGGTCAGGGGAGCTTGGTGAATCTGGCCCTGTCCGATGTGGCCCTGGCTGCGGTGTCCATGCTCGGCCATGTGGCCGAGGCCCAGCTTCTGGGCACCCAGCGGCCCCGGATCGGCAACGACATCTACGGTGCCTTCGGGCGGGATTTCGAGCTGGCCGACGGCGAGCGCATCCAACTGGTGGCGGTCAGCGCCCGTCAGTGGCAAGGGATCGTGGCCGCCTGCGGAATCGCCGACGAAGTGGCCGCGCTGGAGGCCGAGACCGGGCTGGACTTCACCCGGGTCGACGGCGATCGCTACCGGGCGCTCGACCGCCTCAACCCGCTGGCCGCCCGGTGGTGTGCGGCTCACACCCTGGCCGAGGCTTCGGTCGCGCTGGATGCCCAGGGGGTGTGCTGGGGGCGCTACCAATCGATGCTGGAGTTGGTGGCCAACGACCCCCGGTGCTCCACCGAGAATCCCCTGTTCACCGAGGTGAACCACCCCGACACGGGCCAGTACATCACCCCCGGCCCCCCGCTGCGGTTCCCCGCTGAGAGTCTTGCCGATCCGGGCCCTGCTCCCCGCCTCGGCCAGCACACCGACGAGGTACTGGCCGATGTCCTCGGCCTCTCGGGCACCGAAATCGCCCGTCTCCACGACAACCAGATCATCGTCTGACCATCCCAAGGAGGCGGGCGGGCCGCTACTTTGCTCCCCATGAGCATGGACATTGGACGCGTCGGGGTTTGGACCCGCACCGACAGCTTCTCCACCGGCGAGGCCATCGAGTTCGCCCAGCGGGTCGAGGAGTTGGGCTACGGCGCCCTGTGGATCCCCGATGCCTTCGGGCGCGACCCATTCGCCCACGCCTCGCTGTTGCTTAACCACACTTCCACGCTGGTGCTGGCCACCGGGGTGGTCAACATCCATCTGCGCGAGGCCCAGGCCACCTCTTGCGCTCAAAAGGAACTGCACGATCAGTCGGGGGGCCGCTTTCTCCTCGGTCTGGGGGTGTCCCACCAGGCGCCGGTGGAGCGTATGCAGCAAAAGCCCTACCCCGCGCCGATCCCGTCGATGCGGGAGTACCTCGACAAGATGGAAAGCGCCATGTGGTGGGGACCGGAGCTCGACGGCGAGCCGCCCATGGTGCTGGCCGCCCTCGGCCCGCTCATGCTGAAGCTGGCCGCCGAGCGCACCATGGGCGCCCACCCCTATTTCGCCCCGCCGGAGAACTCCCGTCGGTCCCGCCAGATCATGGGCCCCGACGCCTGGATCTGCCCGGAGCAGAAGGTGATGCTGGAAACCGACCCGCAGCGAGCCCGGGAACGGGCCCGGGCCTCCATGGCCGGGCCGCTGCACATGCCCAACTATCGGAACAACCTCATGCGCTGCGGGTTCGAGGAGAGCGCCCTCGACGACGGCGGCAGCGACGAGGTGGTCGACGCCGTGGTGGCCTGGGGCGACGAAGACGCGCTGGTGGAGCGGGTGCGCCAGCACCACGAGGCAGGAGCCACCCATGTGTGCATCCAGCCGCTCGACCCGGTGGACAAGACCCGCCCCAGCCTGGAGACGCTCGAATCCCTCGCCCCCCGCCTGAACGGAGCGTGATCAGCTATGCCTAACGAGTTCCAAGACCGAGTGGCCCTGGTAACCGGCGCGGGAGACGAGATCGGCCTGGGGTTCGCCCACGCCAGCTACCTGGCCGAACGTGGCGCCAAGGTAGTGATCAACGACTTCGGCAACGGCACTTTGGGCTTGGTGGAGCAGGGCATCAACCCCGACATCGCCGAGCAGGCCGCCCAGCGCATCCGCGACGCCGGCGGCGAGGCCATCGCCAACAACGGCGACATTGCCGAAGAGGCCACCGCCCAAGAGATGGTGTCGGCCGCCATCGAGGCTTGGGGCCGAATAGACATCCTCATCAACAACGCCGGTTTCGCCAGCGCGTCTTTCTTCCCCGACATCGACGCCGCCGACATGCACCGCCATGTGGGGGTGACCCTGCTGGGATGCCTCAACACCGCCAAGGCGGTGTGGCCCCACATGGTGGAGCGGGGCTACGGGCGCATCATCAACACCGGCTCGCCCGCTTGCTTCGGCAACCCCACCGCCTCCTATGCGGCCACCAAGTCGGGCCTGTTCGGCTTCACCCGCACCGAGGCCATCTTCGGCCAAGCCCACAACATCACCGCCAACCTGTTGTTGCCCGCGGCCATCTCCCGGCTCACAGAGGGCCTGCCCGAGTCGCCGTTCAAGTCGCACCTGCGCACCCATTTCGGCGCCGAGAAGGTGGCCCCGGTTGTCGCCCATCTGGTGAGCGATCAATGCACGGTGAACGGCGAGGCCTTCACCGTCGGCGGCGGCCAGTTTGCCCGCATCGTGTACGCCGCCTCCCCCGCCCAGGAGATCGACCTGTCTATGGAGTCGGTTGCCCAGGGCATGGCCCAAGCCATGGACACCACCGACTGGACGCCCCAAGGCTCCACTGCCGAGAGCCTGGTCCATCTGGGAATGCCCCCTGAGCTAGAGCAGATGTAAGGATCTAGTGCCATGAGCCTGGTATCCGAACAAGAGATAGAGGCCTTCTGGCGCGACGGCGTGGTGGTAGTCCGAGGAGTGCTGTCCGACGAAACCCTGGCCTCCATGGCCCAGCCCGTAGACCGTGCTCTGGGCTCCGAGGAAATGAACAACATGACCGAAATGGGCGCCATGGTGGTACCCCCCAGCGGCGGCGCCGTGCTCAACGACCCCGCGGCGGCCAAATCTGGCGCCCCCCGCGGGCAATTCCATGGCGGCACCGACCACTGGTGGAACGACCCCGATTTCGAGCGCTTTGCCACCCGGTCGCCGCTGCCGCAGCTCGCTGCTGAGCTGATGCGGAGCCGGGAGCTGTGGTTCTACGAAGACAGCGTGCTGGTGAAGGAGCCCCACACCGAGGAGCCCACCTCCATCCACCAAGACATGGCCTATTTCCAGCTAGAGGGCGACAAGGTATGCACCACTTGGTGCCCGCTCGATCCCATCTCCAAGGCCACCGGGGCCACCGTCTACGTGAAGGGTTCGCACCGCTGGGAGCGCAATTTCCGGCCCAACTGGTTCGTCAGCCAGCTATCGATGCCCGACACCGACGGCGAGGACGTCCCCCACTACGACCGGGACGACTCCGAGCACCTGCTCTGCTTCGACATGGCTCCCGGCGATGTGGCCGTCCACCACGCCATGACCCTCCACGGCGCCCACGCCAACGTCACCGACCAATGGCGCCGAGCAATCTCCGTGCGCTACTGCGGCGACGGCACCGTCTACCGATTCAAGCGCGGCACCCCCCTAAAACCCCACCACGACGAGGTGGCCGAGGGAGACCCCGTCAACCACCCCCGCTGCCCCCAAGTCTGGCCCCGCTAAGGCCGGAGCCCAGCCGCAACTGTGTTCGAGGTGGCAGTGTTTCGCAATAGCCGCCGAACAATGGCCGCAGTGGTTGCCGCTGCATTCCTGCTGGTGCCGGTCATTGCCCATACGGGAGCTCATGCGCAAACCCCACCCGAGTACCAGCCCACGCTGGAAGACATCGTGATACGCGACAACCTCATCGCCGACCAGGAATCGCTGCTCAACATCTATCGATGCCAATTCAACATCGACACCCAAGCGGTGCTCGGCGGTTGCACCAATGGCCAACCCACGCTAGGCCGCACTCAGCCCAGCACTTTCACGAGCACTCCAACCCCACAAGACATCGCGGTACGCGACAGCCTCATCGCCGACTTGGAATGGCTGCTCAACGCCTACCGCTGCCAACTCGACATCGACACCGAAATCGTCGCTGACGGCTGCGATGACCTATCAACCCAATTCGAGCCACCCGAACTGGTGACTCAGGTCGAGATCATCGCCGCCGAGACCGAGATGGCGCAGTTGGTGAACGAGCTCCGCCAAAGCCTCGGTCTGGCCCCTCTGTCATACAACATCGAATTGGCAAACGTGGCCCGTGACTGGTCGGAGACCATGAGGGAAACGGGCCAATTCGCCCACAACCCTTTCGTCACCCTGC
The DNA here is from genome assembly GCA_002239105.1 of marine group bacterium Sva0996 bin134. Taxonomy (GTDB): domain Bacteria; phylum Actinomycetota; class Acidimicrobiia; order Acidimicrobiales; family Bin134; genus Poriferisocius. The sequence goes on from MPNQ01000030.1 coordinate 26,334, forward strand.
AATACCCACCAGGCTGGCAGCGGGCCGGAGAGAACATCGCCACCGTCTCGGGCACAACCCTTCAGGAAGCAATACAGATCGCCTTCGCCGGCCTCGTCACCAGCCCCGGCCACTACGCCAACATGATCAACCCCGACATCAACCACCTCGGTATCGGCATCGCCATCCATGGATCCTCCGTGTGGATCACCCAAAACTTCGCCTACTACCCCTAGTTCATCGGTAGGCGGTTGGCAGCAAAGAGGGTTTTAGCCCAGCTCGGGGCCGAGGATGGAGACGAAGGAGACCATTTCGCCGGGGTAGCCGCCGAGGTTGTGGACTAGACCGAGGTTGCGGGTGGACAGGTCGATTTGGCGGTCGTCGCCAGCTTTGCCTCGGAGTTGGAGCCAGCACTCGTAGTGCATCCGCAGGCCGGAGGCCCCCACGGGGTGGCCGAAGGCTTTGAGGCCACCGTCGGTGTTAATGGGCATGTCACCGTTGCGCTCGAAGGTTCCGGCCAGTACCTCTTTCCAGGCGGTACCCCGCTCGCAGAAGCCCAGGTCTTCCATGAGCACCATCTCGGTGGGGGTGAAGCAGTCGTGGACCTCGGCCATGGCCAGCGCTGAGCGGGGGTCTTCGATGCCGGCTTGGCGGTAGGCGTCGGCTCCGGCCATGTCGCACTCCGGGAAGGTGGTGTAGTCGTAGTCGGGGTCGATCAGCCCGCCCCCGGTGCCCGACACGAACGACAGGGCCTTGATATACAGCGGGTCGTCGCAGTACTTGTGGGCGTCTTCGGCCCGCACCACGATGGCCGCGGCTGAGCCGTCGGCCACGCCAGAGCAGTCGAACACCGACAGCCGCCCGGCCACCGAGGCCATCTCGCAGATCTTCTCGGCCGGCATCTCCCGGCGGAACTGGGCCAGGGGGTTGAGTGCCCCGTTGCGGTGGTTCTTCTCGGCGATCTTGGCCACCACCATGCGCAACTCGTCCTCGTCCACCCCGTAGCGAGCGGCGTAGGCGGGCAGCACCAGGCTGTACATGGCTGCCGCGGTCAGGTTCCGCTTGGTGCCGTCGTGGGGCGCGGGCGGGGCGTTCAGCCCCTGGTAGCCGGAGTCTTTGATCTTCTCCACGCCGATGGCCATGGCCATGTCGTAGGCCCCGCTGGCCACCGCATAAGAAGCCTGGCGCAGCGCCTCCGAGCCGGTGGCACAGAAGTTCTCCACCCGGGTGACCGGCTTGCCCTCCAGCTTCAGCGGCTGGCTCAGCGTCAGCCCGCTCATCCCACTGGAGGCCGTGCCCAGCCAGAAGGCGTCCACGTCTTCTTTGGCCACTCCCGCGGAGGCGAACGCGTCCGACGAGGCGTCGATCAGCAGGTCGTCGGTTCCCTTGTCCCAGTGCTCCCGGAACTGGGTACACCCCATTCCGATGATCGCCACCTGGTCTTTGATGCCGTGACTGGCCATCAGTCGCCTCCTATTGCCCTGATGAAGACCTCGCCGGGCGGGCCTTCCAGAAATAGTTGATGATCCCCTCGGCCTCATACAGCCGGCGGAAGGTCATCTCCACCCGCTGGCCTATGCGTACCGAATCGGGGTCCACGTCGGTCAGCTCCACCGGCAGCCGGCCGCCCCCGTCGAAGTCCACCACCGCGAACACCACTGGCGGGCTCACCGAGTACACCAGCCGATCGATGGTGAAGGTCACCACCGTGGCCCCGACATCGGCCATCGGCGCCGGAGCCATTTCGTCCAGTTCGTCCTCGGGCCGGATGGACACCCGGGCCGGCGGCAAGTGCAGAGTCCCGCTCTCGGTGCCCCGGCTGCCCACAAAGCCGTACTTCCAATCCTGGGCCCTGGCCGCGGCCGACGACGACGGCCGGGTGGGCTCGGGCCGATTGGGGGGCTGCACCCGGATCATCTCCCGCCACTGCAAGAATGTGGCGTAGCTCACCTCGGCTCCGTTGGCGACCTGATCGGCTACCGGGAGGGCCGGCTCATAGGCGGCCAGCGCCTCGGTGGTCCGCAGGATCAGCACCTCCACCCCGTCGGCCAACACCACCACCGCGATGATCTGGCCCGGCTCGGCCTGCTCCAGTTCATTGGCCAGCAATAGGCCGGGATGGGCGGTGCCGGTATTGCCCACCGCTCCAGCCAAGTCGTCGGCCACCCGAGCCACGCCAAGCTGCCCAGAAACCCGCTTGACCGCTCGACCATGAGCCCCGGTCAGCACCGCCACGTCTACATCTTCGGCTCCGATGCCAGCGGAGCCCAGCGCCTCTTTCCAGGCCTGGGCAGCCAGGGGGCCGTAGCGGGTCTCGCCGAAGCGCTCCTCCCACTGGCCGGTGCTGGCAGAGCCGGGCTGGCGCCAGCGGTCCACGAACTCCTCGGTGGCCGACGCCGCCCCCAGCAACTCGGCCACCACCGGCCCGTCGCCCTCGCCGCCCACCAAGAACGCAGCCGCACCGTCGCCCCCGTTGGCCTCATCGGCACCGGTGGGCAGCCCACCCCGGATGTCGGCAGCCACCACCAGCGTTGGCCCGCCCGATGCCAGCGCAGTCCGCAATGCCCCGACTCCCGAACGCACCGCGCCCCCGAAGTCCAGCGCACCCGTCGAAGAGTCCAACCGTAGCGCGGCATGGATGGCGGTGGCGTTGGTCTTCTCCAGATAGGCGGGATCGGCGGTGGCGAACCACAGCGCCCGAGGTTCGACCCCGCTCGACCGCAGGGCCAACCGGGCCGCTTCCACCCCCATGGTGGTGGTGTCCTCGTCGTAGGAGGCCACCGATCGGGTGCCCCGCCCGCCGCCTCGGCCCATCACCGCGGCGATGGCCGAGCGGTCCAAGCGCCGATACGGCACGTAGCCCCCAAAGCTGATGATTCCCCGCATGATTCCGAAGTGTACGCCTGACTTCGGCCACAACCGGGGTCGTAGTCTGTCCCCCATGAGCTTTGAGCCCAGCGCCGAGGTGCGGCGCATACGCGACGCCATCGACCACCCCATCATCGACTCCGACGGCCACATCATCGAGTTCCTGCCCGAGGTTCACGACATCATGGCCACCGTCGGCGGTCCCGGGTTGGTGGACAAATTCAAGGTGGTCGAATACGGCGCCCGGAAGTCCATTGAGCTGAGCTTGGAGCAGCGCCGAGCCGCGGGGATGATGCGCTCGGCATGGTGGGGATTGCCCGCCCGCAACACCCTCGACCGGGCCACCGCGCTTTTGCCCAAGCTGCTGTACGAGCGGCTGGACGAGATCGGCATCGACCTGGCCGTGCTCTATCCCACCTACGGGCTGACCTGCATGGGCCTAGAAGACGAGGATCTTCGCCGGGGAGCGGCCAGGGCGTTCAATCTCTACTCCCACCAGGCCTATGAGCCCTATAGCGACCGCCTCATGCCGGTGGCCGTCATCCCGGTTTTCACCCCTGAAGAGGCCATCGCCGAACTCGATTTCGCGGTGGGCGAGCTGGGCATGCGCCCGGTGATGCTGACCGGCCTGGTGCCCCGTCCCGTAGACCCGGAAAACACCAGCCACCGCCATGCCCGCCGCAAAGACACCCTGGGCATGGACTCCACCTATGACTACGACCCGCTTTGGCAGCGCTGCACCGAACTGGGTGTGTCGCCCACCTTCCACTCCTCGGGGATGGGCTGGGGCAGCCGCACCTCCGAGACCAACTACGTGTACAACCACCTGGGCAACTTCGCCGCCGCGGGCGAGGCCCTATGCCGGGCGGTGTTCATGGGCGGAGTGGCCCATCGGTTCCCCGACCTGCGCTGGGCCTTTCTGGAAGGGGGCGTGGCCTGGGGGGTGAACCTGCTGTCGGACGTGATCGGCCACTGGGAGAAGCGCAACCGAGACGCCATCGGCCACTACGACCCCTCGGCGGTGGACATGGATGAGTTGGGCCGCCTGTTCGACGCCTACGGCACCCCGGCGGCCAACAGCCACAGGGATCAGCTCAAAGAGGCGCTGCACATGCTGAGCGAGCCCGACGAAGATCCGTCCACCATTGATGAGTTCGCCCTCAGCGGGGTGGACACCCTCGAAGACATCTTCACCATCTGGGACCGCTTCTATTTCGGCTGTGAGGCCGACGACCCGATGACCGCCATCGGTTTCAACCGGTCGGTGACTCCTGGCGGCAAAGTGGTCAAGGGCGTATTCGCCTCCGACGTCGGCCACTGGGACGTGCCCGATGTGCGCGAGGTGCTACCCGAGGCCTACGAACTGGTGGACGACGGCATCCTCGACGAGGCCGACTTCCGGGCGTTCACCTTCGAGCATCCGATGTCGCTATGGGCCGGCACCAACTCCGACTTCTTCAAGGGCACCGTTATCGAAGAAGCCCTGTAGTGGATTTGTGGACGGGGCGGGTCGAGGACTTCGACCTGCTGACCGGCCAAGCCCGCTTCGGTGCCGACCTCAGGGCAGGAGGCGCGCTGTGGGTGGGGTTCGTGCGGTCACCGGTGGCCCGGGCAACCATTGCCGGCATCGACAAGTCGGCTGCCGAAGCCTTCGACGGCGTGGTCGGAGTGTTCACCGCCGATGATTTCGATCTGATCACCCAGCCGAGCGTGGAGGGGGTCACCCCTGTCGAAATCAGCCGACCTCCGCTGGCCAAGGGGACGGTTGCCTATGTCGGTGAGGCGGCCGCCGCGGTGGTTGCGGTAAGCGAGGCGGTCGCGGCCGACGCTTGCGAGCTAGTGGAGGTGGCCTACCGGCCACTGCCCCCAGTCCCCAATCTGGCCTCTGCGACCGGCGAAAACGCCCTACTCGTGCATGCCCAGCACGGATCCAACACCGTGCTCACCGTCCCGTCTGGGGATCCGGCCGCCGTCCGAGCAGCACTCGACCACGCCAACGTGACCGTCACCGTTTCCCAGCACTACCCCCGGGTGGCGTGCTCCCCCATTGAGGGGATTGCCGGCCTGGTCGTCCCCGACGGAGACCGAGTGGCGATCCACATCAACTCCCAGATGCCCTCCCTCACCCACGATGAGCTGGCCAATACCCTGGCCCTTCCAGACCACCAGATCAGCGTGGTGGTTCCCCCCATCGGCGGCGGTTTCGGTGGCAAGTGCTGGGGTGAGAACGGCCTGTTTGCCGTGGCCGCGCAGTTGGCCCTGCGGCTGAACCGTCCACTGCGCTTCGTCCAAACCCGCCCCGAGAACCTGCTGTCGATGCAAGCCCGTGACCAAGATCAGCGCCTTACCCTTGCCGCCGATCAACACGGCACCGTCACCGCGCTGGAGGCCGAGGTGGCTGCCGACGTGGGCGGCTACGCGGGGATGGGCGCCTTCGAGCCCCTGCAAACCCAGCGGCTCATCCCCGGCCCCTACCGAATCGACCACGCTGCGGTCACCGCTTCGGCGGTGATGACCAACACCGTTCCCACCGGCCCCTACCGAGGGCCGGGCCGGGCCGAGGCCATCGGCCTGCTGGAGCGAGCCATGGACAAACTGGCCCGCGCTCTGCAACTGGACCCCGCCGAGGTTCGCCGCCGCAATCTGCTGCGCCCCCAAGACTTCCCCCGCCAAACCCCCGGCGAACTGGTGATGGACGAGTCCGACCATCTCGGTGCCCTGGAACAAGCCCTCGATCTAGTCGAGTACCAGCAACTAAGAGACGATCAAGCCGCCCTCCGGATTTCGGGAAACACCCGCCTGCTCGGCATCGGCATCAGTTGCTGGGCCGACTTCACCGGTCGCCACGAACCCTGCCAACCGGCCTCGGCCCGAGTGACCGACGACGGCCGCATCGAGATTGACGCCGGAGTGGCTCCGATAGGCCAGGGGATGCAATCCGTTATCACCCGTCTAGCAGCCGACACTCTGGGCCTCGACCCTGCTCTGATCACCGCACCCACCCCCGACACCGGCCGCTTCCGATCATCGCTGGGCAGCTTCGGCTCCCGATCGGCCTCGCTGGCCGGCAGTTCAGCCGTGGAGGTAACCACCAGTCTGCGCAAAAGGTTGACTGAACTAGCCGCGGAGCGGCTCGAAGCAGCCGCCGCCGATATCGAGCTCCGCCCCGACGCCACCCTGGGCGTTCGCGGCACTCCCACACAGGGAATACCGCTGGCCGACCTGGCCGGAACCAAAGTCGATGCCGCCTTCGACCAGGGCCAACCCACCTTCCCCGGCGGCACCCACGTCGCGGTAGTCGAAGTGGACATCGAGACCGGCGCAGTAGACCTGATCCGTCACGTCGCCGTCACCGACTGCGGCCGGCTGCTCAACGAGGTCCAAGCCTCGGGCCAAGTACAAGGCGGCGCCGTGCAAGGCATCGGAGTCGCCCTGTTCGAAGAGATGCGCTACGACGCCGACGCCAACCCCCTAACCACCAGCCTGGCCGATTACCTAGTCCCCGCAGCCAGCGATGTTCCCGAGGTAGAGACCCACTTCATAGAAACCCCCACCGACCGCAACCCCCTAGGCGCCAAAGGAGTGGCCGAAAGCGGCGCCATCGCCGCACCCCCCGCCGTCCAGAACGCCATCATCGATGCCCTCTCCCCCCTAGGAGTCACCCACATCGACATGCCCTGCACCCCCGAACGGGTCTGGCACGCCCTCAAAGCCGGCCAGACATGACCTCCAACTGACCGCGCCTACTCCTGCCAGACCCGCGGCTGCTCAGGCGGCAAACTGGTGTTGGCGGGGTGGAGGCTGTGGGGGCGGCGTGTGGGTGGTGGGGCTGGGGCGGGGTGGGGGTTTGAGGTGGTATCGGTCGGCTTCGGTGCCGTGTTCGACGGTGTGGCCGTGTTTGTGGACTTTTGTGTGGCAGCGGGGGCACAACAGCACCAGGTTGGATACGTCGGTGGGCCCGTTGTGTTCCCATGGTTGGATGTGGTGGGCGTCGCACACCTGGGGTCTGAGGCCGCAGCCCACGCATCCCCCGTCTCTGCGGTACAGGGCCAGCTTTTGGGCTTTGGTGACCGCTCTTTGGGCTCGGCCCAGATAGAGGGGCTGCCCGTCGGCGGCGAAAATCATCGGAAAGATCTCTGCGTCGCAGGCCAAGCGGCGGAGTTCCTCGAGCTCGATGGGGGTCCCGTTGATCAGCCCGGCACTCTTGAGCCGGCCCTCAATGGCGTCGTATTCGGCGGACACCACCAACACTGTTTTCTGCGGGCGGATCTCGCAGTCGAACGCGCCCGCCACGCCCTCCGCCGCGCCGCCCACCGCGCCCCCCGCCGCGTTCCCCGCTGCGCCGCCTGCAATTGCGTCTGGAGTTGTGGCTGCGGGCTGTTGGGTAATGAGTGCGACCAGCGCGTCGGCGTTGCGCTGCTCGAAGGTGCGGATGGGGTCGAAGGCGATGTCGTCGCACAGCATCTTGGAGCTCATGGCACCTAGGGCGGTCTTGACCCGCTCACCGGACACCTGGTCGAACTCGGCGTGCAACACCACCATGTCGCCGGACCCGTCGAACACCTTGGCGCTGCGGCGGGCCCGCTGGCGCTCGGCGCGTCCCATCCCGTCGTCGGCACGGCGCTGGTCCTCGCGGGCGGCGACGGTCTTCTTGAAATCGTCGTGGCCCTGCCAGCCGCCCAACGCCAACAGCTCCTGGCGGTCTTGTTCACTCATCGGCGCCCGCTTGTGCGACTCGGCCACCAACCCCGCCTGATCCGTCGAGATAAGCCCATCTTGGACCGCGCCCAGAACCTCGGGCATGGCTGCCACGCCCGCGGCCGTCTTCGCCAGCCGGCGGGCCCGGTAGGCGCTGATGCCGAATTGATGGCACACCGTCGCCGCCGCGCCCGGGCCCTCCAACTCGCCATAGCGGGCGACCAGCCCGACCAGATAACCCTCCGCCCGACGACGCAACAGATCAGCCTCGCCCATCAAGCCCAGCAGCTCCGAAGCACCCGCCTCGGAAAAATCCGGGAATCCAAAACCCGCAGCAACGCCGGCACCAACACCGGCACCAACACCGGCACCAACACCGGCGCTGGCACCTCCTGTACTGGGATTATGCGTAAATTCCATACATGAAATTATACCAACCCCAGTGACACATTCCCCTCTGAAATATGCCTAAGAAACCGAAAAAACTAGACCGTCAACCCGTACAGTTCGGCGCAGTTGTCGCGGAGGACTCGGTCGAGTTGGTGGTCGGTCATGTGAGTGGTTTGCTCGGTGAGCATTTCTTGTGACCAGGGCCAGGTGGCGTCGGAGTGGGGGTGGTCGTTGGCCCACATCACTCGGTCGGTGTTCATCAGGTCGAGCAGCTTGAACGCCACCCAGTCGTCTTGGAAGGTGAGGTACACGTTCTCTGCGAAGTACTCGCTGGGCTTCTTGGACAACTCAGCGCTCTCGAGCCAGTTGCGGTGCCGGTTGTAGGCGTGGTCGGCCCGGTACATCCAGTGGGGCGCCCAACCGGCGTCGGCCTCCACGCACACCACCCGCAGGTCGGGATGGCGCTCGAACACCCCGCCGAAGATCAGCGTGCCGATGATGTCCTGGTTCCCCCGGATGATCCCCAAAAACGAGTTGATCTTCGGCCCCCGGAACTGAGCAGCCATGGGGTGGTCGTTGCCCGAGGTGAGGATGTGGAACGACAGCGGCATCCCCATCGCCACCGACGCCTCCCAGAAGGCGTCGTAATCGGGGCTGTCGTAGTCGACCCCCGAAGCGGGGTAGCCAGGCAGCATGACCCCTTTGAGCCCGAGGTCAGCCATGGCCTCCAGGTCAGCGATGGCCTCGTCCACCGACCGCACCGCGGTCTGGCCCAACCCGATGAGCCGCTCGGGGGCGTGCGAGTTGAACTCGGCGATCCAGCGGTTGTAGGCGTCGAAGCAGGCCTTCTTGTAGTCGGCGTCGGGATGGTTGCAGATGGTCATGCCCACCGACGGGTAGATCACCTCGGCCACCACCCCGTCCCGGTCCTGCTCGCCCAGACGGGCCACCGGGTCGTAGCCGCCCGGGTGCAGATCCTCCCAGCGGGTGCCGCTGTTGATGCTGATCTCGTGCCAGCTCTTGCCCGCGGCGGCGATCATTCCGAACGGCATCCGGTTGCGGCCGTTGTCGATCGACATGAACACGCCCATGTCGTCGGCCCAGTCCACCCGGGGCGCCCGATCCCGGAACTTCGGGTCGATGTAGTCGATGTAGGTGTTGTCGGGCTCGGTCACATGCGAGTCAGCCGAGATGCAGGGACGAACGGGGGTGACAGTGCTCATAGCTAAAACCCTCTCAATAAAGCGTCACTGAGACAGCCCCAAAACTAGTAGGTAACGTCTCGGCCATGAGCAGCCAGAAAACCGCCGCCGAAATTCGAGCCGACCTCGGCCACCCGGTAATCGACGCCGACGGGCACGTGTTCGAGCACTATCCGGCCCTGCACCAGTACTGCCTCGACGAAGGACTCGACGGCGGGCTCTATGCCCAGATGGCCAACTGTTCGTTCAACGGGGAGCCCACCTGGAGTGGCCTGTCGCCCGATGAGCGGCTGGCCCGGCGCAGCTTCCGCGGGCCGTGGTGGGCACTGCCCCTGGCCAACACCAAGGACTTCGCCACCGCGGTGTCCCCCGCCCTGTTCCACGACCGCCTCGAGGAGCTGGGCATGGACTTCGCCGTCTGCTACCCCAGCATCGGCCTCAACTTCCCCGCCTACAAAGACGACGAGGTGCGCAACAAGCTCTGCCGGGCCCTCAACCGCTATCTGGCCGACAGCTACCAGGGGCTGCAAGACCGCCTGACCCCGGTGGCCGCCATCCCCACCCACACCCCCAGCGAGGCCATCGAACAGCTCGACTACGCCGTCACCGAGCTGGGCTTCAAGGCCGTGATGATCGGCGGCTTCGTGCCCCGGCAAGTGCCCGCCGGCGGCGAGATGGCCACCTGGATCGACTCGCTGGGCCTCGACTCGGCCTACGACTACGACCCCCTCTGGCAGCGCCTAGTGGATCTGCAAACCCCGGCCAGCCTCCACTCCGGGTCGATGGGCTGGGACGGACGACGGTCCATCTCCAACTTCACCTACAACCACATGGGCAACTTCGGCTCGGCCAGCGAGGCCACCGCCAAGTCGATCTTCTTCGGCGGCGTCACCCACCGCTTCCCCGACCTGCGCCTCGGCTTCCTCGAAGGCGGCGTCACCTGGGGCGCCCAGATGGTGTGCGACCTTCTCAGCCACTGGGAAAAGCGCGGCCCCGAGGGCCTCAAGGCCTACGACCCAGACAAGTTCGAGTCCGATTATTTCGACAGTCTCCTGGCCGAAGCCAACGACCCCATCGACCTGACCGCCGGCTTCGGCAAAATGATGCAGAAGGGCATCAGCGGCGATTCCGTCGTCCACGACTTCGAGGCCGCGGGCATCACCGCCCCCCAAGACATCCTCGACCAGATCGACCGCTCCTACTGGTTTGGATGCGAAGCCGACGACCCCCTGGTGCGGCTGGCCTTCGACGGCGCCCTGCCCGAAGGTGCCACCCTCAACGCCATCTTCTCCTCCGACGTGGGCCACTGGGATGTTCCCGACATGGCCGAGGTCATGCCCGAGGTGTGGGAGCAGGTGGAACACGGCTGGCTCAACGAAGACCAATTCCGGGCCTTCACCTTCGGCAACGCCCACCGGTTCTTCACCGAGGCCCGCCCCGACTTCTTCAAGAACACGGTGCTAGAGGGCGCCACCGTCTAGAACTAGGGCGCAATGACCGTCCCTGCACAAGCCCCTGCAAAGTTCATGCTGCTAGCCCAGCTCGGCGTCTACTGCGACCCCAACTCCCAGCCCGGCTACGGCCAGTTGCGGGTGTTCGATGAGCAGTGCCACGGAGGCCAAGTGAGGCAATCGGTGCTCATGCTGATCGCCGACATCACCGGCGGCATGATCGGCGAGAAGGAAGACCCGGAGTGCTGGCACTTCACCACCGACTTCCAGCTCCGCACCGCAGCCGTCCCCCTGCCCGACCACCTCGACGTGTACGCCGAGGTCCTGCGGGCCGGAGCCAACACGCTCACCTGCGAGTGCCGCTTCAATACTCCAGACGGCACCGAGGTGGGCTACGCCCAGATCGGCTTCGGGCGCCACCACCAGCGACCCGGCGACCCGGCCAAGCCCATCCACGACCCTCCCCGGCCCGACCTCATGGGGCTTCCCGACATCGACCAGCCGCTGGCCGAACTCGCTGGAATCGAGGTGCTTGATGCCTCCGTCGGCCACGTGGAAGTGGAGCTCACCCCGCAGTTGCTCAACCCGGCGGGCATCATGCAGGGCGCGATGGTCACCCTGGTGGGCGAGGTCGGGGCCGAGACCCTGGCCGAACATGAATTCGGGTCGCCCCATGTGGTGGCCGACATGGACATCCGCTACCTGCTGGGCGGAAAGATCGGCCCGGTGTACAGCACCTGCCGCTGGATGGGCGATCCGTCGACGGGCTGGGTGGTGGCCGAGATCAGGGATCTGGGCAAAGGCGACCGCCTGATGGCCACGATGATGCTGCGAGTCCGCCCCGCCCGCTGAGGGGCCACGCCGCCTGCTGCGAGTCCGCCCCGCCCGCTGAGGGGCCACGCCCATCAGACGGAGTAGTTTGGCAGAATGAACCGCCAGTGGATCTACGCCGTGCGGCCCGACGGCCCGGTGAGCGTGGACAACTTCGAGTACCGGGAAACCGAGGTCCCCGAGCCGGGCGACGGCCAAGCGCTGGCCCGACTGTGCTACCTCAGCTTCGAGCCCGCCATGCGCACCTGGCTGGAAGACTTCATCACCTACATGCCCCCCGCGCCGCTGGGCCAGCCCATGGTGGGGCCGGGGGTCTTCCAGGTGGTGGCCTCCAACACCCCAGCGCTGAACGAAGGCGATCTGGTCAGCGGCATGATGAGTTGGCAGGACTACGAGGTGGTGGGTGAGCAGACCCGGGTGGTACCCCCCGGCACCCCGATCCCGGTGATGCTGGGGCCACTGGGGGGCACCGGGCTCACCGCCTACATCGGCTTGCTCGACATCGGCCGCGCCCAACCCGGCGAGACGGTGCTCACGTCGGGAGCCGCCGGAGCCACCGGTTCGGTGGCCGCCCAGATCGCCCGCATCAAGGGCTGCCGCTCGGTGGGCATCGCAGGAGGGGCCGACAAGTGCCGCTGGCTCCTAGAAGAGGCCCGCCTCGACGCCGCCATCGACTACAAGAACGAAGACGTCGATGCCCGTCTCGCTGAGCTCTGCCCCGACGGCATAGACGTGTACTTCGACAACGTTGGCGGCGACATGCTGGAAACCGTCATGGGTCACATGAACATGGGGGGCCGCGTCGCGGTGTGCGGAGCAATCTCCACCTACAACCAAGGCATGCGCCGGCCGGGCCCGTCCAACATGTTCGAGATCATTGAGAAGCGGCTAACCCTTCAGGGCTTCGTGATGTTCGACCACATGGACCGAGTGCCCGCCGCCTCCGCCGACCTGGGCCAGTGGGTGGCCGAGGGAGAGATCGCCTTCCAGACCGACATCCAGGAGGGCTTCGAGAACATCCCCACCACGTTCTTGCGACTGTTCAACGGGGCCAACCACGGCAAACAGCTCCTCAAGGTCAGAGATCCGGAATAAGAAGAGGTTGAGAGAGCGATGAGCCTGGTCATCTACGAAGCCGAGGGACGGGTGGCGGTAATCACCCTGAACCGCCCCGAGGCCCGCAACGCCATGAGCCCCGAGCTCTCCGCCGCCCTGGGCGAGGCGATCGACCGATTCGAAGCCGACGACGACGCGTGGGTGGCCATCCTGGCCGGCAACGGCCGCATTTTCTGCGCCGGGGCCGACCTCAAGGCACTCTCTGAGGGCCGAGCGGCCGGGATCATCACCGCCGACGAGGGCTTCGGCCGGTTCGCCCGCCGAAAGCGGGCCAAGCCGGTCATCGCCGCGGTAGACCGCCCGGCATTGGCCGGTGGGTTCGAGCTGGTGCTGGGCTGCGACATGGTGGTGGCGTCCACCGAGGCGGTCTTCGGACTGCCCGAGGTGAAGCGTTCGCTGGTGGCCTCCGAGGGGGGCGTCACCCGGCTGCCCCGCCGCATCCCCACCAACGTCGCCATGGAACTGGCCCTCACCGGCGACACCATCGATGTCCACCGGGCCCACGCCCTGGGCTTGGTCAACGTGGTGTGCGAGCCCGGCCAGGCATTGCCCGAAGCCAAGGCCCTGGCCGAGCGCATAGTGGTCAACGCCCCCCTAGCCGTA
>MPNQ01000006.1 GCA_002239105.1 marine group bacterium Sva0996 bin134
CCGGCAGCCTCGTCCGCCGGCACCGCCGGCATATCCTGATCAGTCACAGACATGATCCTTCCCGGCCCGCAGCACCCGGCCGCGGACCCTCAGATCACGCCCGATACACAAAATTCCTGACAGACCCCAGGAATACTCATGAACGATCAGGGTTAGTCGCATACCCAACTCCAGATAGGGCTATAGTTTACTCAAACTCGGAAGCAGAAGCGCCGAGGTTGGTGGCGTTTTCGGAGACTGTGCGTTGGGTGGACTCTTTGAAGCCGTCGAGGTTGGTGGCTCGGACTTCTAGGACCAGTTCGACGTCGGGGCCGAGGTGGGAGCTGACGTGATCGGCGATTTCGCCTAGCTGCTTGATGCAGCGAACGGGGTCGAGGGCGAACTGGGCGTAGAACTGGGTTGAGTCCTGGGTAGCTGTTAGCTCGGGGTCATCCCTCTCGCCACTTGGTGGTGGAACTCCGGTGCCAGCCTCGGGTTTCTCAAGTGTTGGCTCGGGTTCCGTGGGCTCGGGCAGTCGGTCAGGGCGAATAAGTAGCCCGCTTGGGGTTGGGTTGACGTGTTGGCCGGTTTGGACTCCGACCCAGGTTGATCCATCGTGGGCGTCGGCGTAGGCGAAGGTCTCTTGGGCCCAGTCTGTGCTGGCGGTCCCGGAGCTGATGGCGGCGTCGAGTACGTGATGTGACGACAGTCTGGGCATGTGGGGATAGCGGGCGTAGACCTCGCACAGCTTTCCGACCGCCACGTCGCCCTGCTCTGTCCACAAGTCGCGTCGGTCGATGTCCATGCGCACCCGCACTCCGCTGTAGTTCGCGATCATCTTCTCCTCGGTGGCCAACTTCTTTGACACTCGGGCACCGATGTCGCCATTTGCGGTCGCCCTGGTGGTCTGCCACTCGATCTCGGAGGTGCCTGCCTCCTGCTTGGGAGTCAGCACCTGAGTGAAGGTCTCAGAAATGAGACTGTCCACTTGTTGGGAGATTTCCTTGACCTTGCTCTCGGCTTGCCCCTTCTGGTGGGGCGTTAGGTCGAGAGCCTCGTGCTCGTCGACAATCGACCGCCAGGCCAAGTACAAACGGGCTGCGGCACGTAGTTCGCTCAAACGGTTGGCCGCCGCTGCTACAAACACCAGCAGATTGCGGTTCAGCCGGGGACCGCCGTGGCGCTGGTCCAAGATGCTCTGAGCCAGCGCCACTGCTGGTGAGTGCTCATCGTTGGCCGAATGGGTCGCATCGGGGGCCAGCACAACGAGCCGTACACCGTCATCGTCGTCGGGCACATCACCCGGTCCTTCGGCGAATACCTGTACCGCGGCAAAGTCACCTCGATCGCGCTGGCCGGCAAGCCGGGCCTTAACTTCATCATCGGCGTGGTCGTCGGTGTAGTTCGACGCCGCGCGGTCAGCAGCCATTCGAGTGACATTGGGTTGGAGCGAGTACCAGTACTGGGCCCCGTCCACATATAGGTGAGTGGCCTCACCCGACAACCGCCGAAGCGCATCGGCAAACTGTCCAACCGGCTCGCCGGGTTGCACACAACCCAACACCACAGACTTCAGATCTACTCCCCGCTTGCCGTCAGGCCGGGGAGCCGAACCCATGTAGACGGTTCGAGCCGCTCGCCTCGTGGCCGAAAGCCGCCCAAAGTGCGGATACTCATTGTCGATACGAAGGGGCAGAGCGTTGGCACCATCCACGTCCGACTTGATCACGGGATCCCAGGCTTCCTCCAGATACTTCTTCATCTCGCTGACCAAAGCACCCGAGTCCATCGGCAGGTTGCCCGGCATTATCAGAAGCGACTGGTCGCCTCGCTGCCAGAGCTGAGATATGGCCAACGCCATCAGCCGCAGCACGCCTCGCGTGCGTTGGAACTTATCGAGAGCCGACCAGTCGTCAAACAACCGGTCGAAAAGCTCGGGATGGATCGGGTACGACAGTTCCATGCGCTTTCGATAGTCGGCCTCACCCACGCCCGAGGGGAACTCCTTGCCCTGGTCGCGGTACATGTCGCTGAAGGCCCGGATGACCCCGTCGCGCACCCTTGCCTTGTCAGCTGGCACCGGGTCGAACAGGCGCCGGCGAACAATTTCAAACGACTCATCGGGCGACGCCGGCTGCCACTGGGCGGCCTTGCGGGTGACCACGTTCTTGAGCTTCTCCAGCGCCGTGCGGCCCCGCTCGCCGCCTACCTCGATGTCAGATGCGGGAATTGACACCAGCACCACCACGTTCGGGACAGCAGCAGCGGCCTCGGTGAGCGCCTGGGCGAAGGTGAACTGGGTGTCGAAGTCTCCCCCGACAGTACGGCCCCCTTCATCGTCGTTTCCGCGTAACTGGCGGGCGTATGCCACCCACTCGTCAATGAGAATCACCGCCGGACCGCACTGATCAAATAGCGTCCGCAATGCCGCGCCCGGATTGGTCCCCGCCTCGTCGTCGGCTCGAACCAGCTCATAGGCCTCCCGACCGCCGAGCTGATAGGCCATCCGGCCCCACAGCGTGTGCAGCGAGATGCCGTCCTCAACTGGCTCCGGCGTTGAAACAGAAACCATCTGGCCGACCAGCACGGCCCGAGACACCTCATCGGGCAACAGCAGCCCTTCCTCGGCGAGCATCTCACCAACACCGGGCAAGTCCTTGGCCGCCATACCCGACGCCAAGTGGTAGAGGGCGATCAAGCTGTGGGTCTTGCCGCCGCCGAAGTTGGTCTGAAGCTCGATAACCGGGTCGCCGCCGCTTCCCGACAGCCGGCTCACAGCACCCACCAAAAGATCACGCAGCCCTTGGGTGATATAGGTGCGGGCGAAGAACTCTCTCGGATCCTGATACTCCGGCTCGGCATTGCCTTTGAGCACCTCGAACAAGTCAGCAGCGAACTCCGCTTGTTCAAAGTTGCCCTGGGCCACATCTGAATGCGGCATGATGATGTCGCGCCAGGCGGTCAACCCCGCCGTCGGGTGCCCCTCGGTGGGTTTGGCCGCCGTCTTGCGCCGCTGGGCCCGTGACTCCTCATCCACCATCTGGCGCATCAAGTCGCGCCGCAAATCCCGGATCTTCTGACGCTCATCCAGGTTGCCAAAGGCCTCCAGCAGCCGCTCCATGGAGTCGAGCGCCCGGGCCGTGTCGTCGGTGGACAGCGCCTGCTGGTGCGCCCAGCTGTTGCGGGCGTCGGCCACCTCGAACACCAGCGCCCGCACCGCCGGCGGAAAGCCGTGGCCGAACACTTCCTGCCAAGTGGCCTTCATCCCCTTGAACAGAAACGCCGCATCCTCAGTCGACGGGCTGCGCTCGGGAGTGTGCAGCCGCCCATTGACCGCCTCGAGCCACCCGTCGCCATAGAACCCTCGCCACGTGTCCTCGCACTTCGGCCGCAGCCCATCGCGCAGCAGATCGAGCGCCCTTGAGATGCGCTCGGTATTGGCCATCACCATCGGCGGCACCTACCTTGCTGCTCACGCACGGGGCGAGCATACGACAAGAGCTCCAAAGCGCTTAGAGTCTGCGTGGTATTGGGCGCTGGAGTCCGAACACAGGGGGCTAGCATGAACGGACGACAGGGCAGAAGTCTGAAGAAAACTCTGACTCCTATTGCTATTCTCATGACTATTCGGTATATCTAAGGCAATGTTGGATCGCAAAGACCCGATGAGCGCCATCCCGGCGCTTACCGAAGAGGAAAAGAACGAGATCCGAGAAGAGTGGGCCGACTACGTGCCTGACCCCATCATCATCTCGGAAGCCCGCAAGAAGGAGCTCCGCGAGGAAAATGAGCGGTACCTTGCCGAACTCATCGAGGAAGTAGGAGAGCCAACGGCCGAGGAAATGGCCCGCGCCGAGGCCTGGTGGCGCCCCATCAAGGAACACCTCACAAAAGACATCCACCAGTGAGGGCCCTCATACTGGACTCCGGGGCAGTAACCGGCCTCGCGCGCCAGTATCAGCGATCGCCCGCCAATCTCCGACTGGACGAAAGTCCGGACACGTGGTCGGCAGTCGTGCCTTCCCTCGTTCTCGTCGAATGCCTGTCGGGTCGACAGCGCGCGGACGCGATGGTCAATCGCTTCTTGAAGAGATGCCAGGTAGTTGACGGCCCCCACGAAACCCTTGCACGGCGCGCGGGTTCTTTGAGGGCGCAGGCTGGGCGCGGCTCAGCCGTAGATGCTGTGGTGGTTGCCATGGCCGAGCCTGGAGGGGCCGTACTAACCGGTGACCTCAGAGATCTCAAAGCACTGGCGGCCTACGCACAAGACGTCAGCGTCTTCAGCATGTAGCAGCCAATCTCCGGCTGGACACCTGCTCTTCGGTCTCGTCGCGCGGTACAAGGTGCCCACTTTCGGCTATTGGCGCAAGTGCCGTCAGAGCATCGATTCTTGGACGGGGCCCGTGGCCGCGGCTTCGGTGGCGTCGGCGCCGGAGCGTAGGTTGGGCCAGGCGGTGATGAGCCCGTTGTAGGCCCCGGCTTCGGCCGCCCACCCCTTGTCGTTGGCCTTCTGATACAGGAGATAGGCGAGCTGGCGAGCTCGCTCGCCGTAGCCGCCCAGAGTGTGCAGCAGTTCAGACGCTTCCGACTCCGACCTCTCCAAAGCGGCAATCAAATGCTGCACCGACTCCCAAACCGTACGCCGAAGATCATCAACGGGTGAATAGCCCGGTGGAAGCTCCGAGCGCTCATAGAGCCGGAACTTGCCTGCGCGGGCCTCGCCGATACCCGATTCCTCGACCCCCGCCAGCGACGTGTTCTTCGCCCGGGCCACGCTGTCGGCATCCCCCGACGGCCCAGGGGTGTACCCATGCTCAGAGAACCAGGTGAGCGCGAACCGGGTGTCAGCATCCAGTTCCGCATCCTCCCCATCGAGCACCTCGCCCAACACATCGTTGATGATGGCCAACGCCGCCGACACCGGCATCGCCGACCCATCCGCCTCCACCACCTTGGCATACCGCGAGAACACCTTGATCCCCGGCCCAATAGTGGACTGCGCCATGTCTACCGGGGCGATGTTGCCGGATTGGAGGATGCGCACCGCGTCGGGAAGCTCCTCGCGCAACGCCGCGATGAACTCGCCGCGCGTGGCGAGCGATGCTTGAGCAGACCGAGGGCGACAAGCCAGCACAATGGAGGATGCCAAAGCGTTAGTTCCCCGGGCGAGGATTCGCCCCGGAGATTCTGTCCTGATCGGCCAAGTAGCGTTGACCTGCAGTCCAGCGTCAAGCACTGCTTGGAGGAATGTGTCCCAACCGGTGGCGCGTACTTCGCCGTCGCGGGTCTCAGTTGCCTTGTAGGCATAGTAGATCGTAGTTGGCACATCGGCATTCTGGTATTGGACTACTTGGGCCATGAAATCGGCCATACCCGACTCAAAATGCTCCTCAGCCTCTTGCCTTGAACCGGCCCGATATCGGTTGGCGATCAATTCCTCGGCCTTCGGCGTCAGCAGAGTGGAGCACTCGTCGGGCCACACCCTGAAGAGGTTCTTGCGCAACCAGACGTAGAAGAAATCTGATAGATCAGCGTAGGAGATGTTGTCGTAATAGGGCGGATCGGTAGAAATGATCGAACCTGCACACTCGCGCACGCGGGCTCGAGCGTCTCGCTGCACCGCCTCCGCCTCGCCCTGGGCAAGAAAAGCGGCAAGTGATTTGCACACTTTTGACAGGCAAAGTGACCAACTACCCCCAGAATTAGAAAACGGATTGGCCTCTGCGAAATCCCAGGTCATAGGAATCGCCTGCCTTGCAAAGGACTCCCGAAGAGCTCCCCGGTCATTCATCCAGGTCACAATGCTTGACCAAAGGTTTGCGCACTTGTCCACAGCGAATGCCAGATAGGTGACCACAGCGTCCGCGTAGGCTGTTGCTCTGCGACCGCCTTCGTGAAACCGCACGCCGTCGCTGGCCATGCCCACGGCAAGTGCATCCGAGGCCACCCGCTCAGCCACCTCTCCAAGCAGATCAGAGAATGTGGTCAACGCTGTGAGCTGACGAGGTGTAAACAGCTTCCACCACTCGTCGAATCCATATACGTAGACGGTGCCTCCAGTCAGCTTCTCTGGGTTCTTGCCATCCGGCTTCCATTCAGGTTCTCCACACTTTGCGGCTTCCCGTTCTTCAGGCATGACAGGGAGGTAGCTACGGCCGCCAACTCCTTCGGCCACCACAGCCATCAATTGCTGGCTCATACGTCCGGCGCGGCTTTCAGTCTTGATGTATTCGCCGGAAATCGCCGCTCCAGTGGCGATGCAGGTGCCATTGCCCCGGTTCACAGTCCTTTCGTATGCCGGTTCGCCGCCATCCCGAATCACGTAGCTGATGGTCTGGGTTTCCCTGTCGATGACCGGCTCAATCCATACCTTCGGCTTGCCCGGACGGTTGGCCAGCGTCCAAGACGCCACCAGAGGCACATGGCCCGACCAACTCGGATCGGGCGACTCCACGGTTCGGGCCCAGATCCACGCAATTGGTGTCAGCTTTTCACCGCTGGGTCCGGTGGCACTTGGATAGAGGTGCCCAATGCGCCGCTCAGCCTCATCTCTCATCCAATGGCCGTACGCCTCCACATCGGCTGCCAACCCCTGAGCCCGCTCCCATGTGGTGAGCGTCTTGTCAATGTCTGGATGAACTGGTGGTACGCCAGCAAAGCGTGGCGGGATCTCGATCATCGCCTTGTTGATCAGCACCGCTACCGGATTCAGGTCACCTGCCAGGGCCTTCAACCCAAGTCGTTGAGCTTCCAGAGGAATCGCCCCACCTCCGGCAAAGGGGTCAAGAATCGGCGGGGGCCCATCCGGAAAGCACCGGTCAATCTCCACACGTGCCTCAGCAAGCACCTCAGGGTTATCGGAGTTTTCCCACTTCACCAGCCGCTCCAAGATGCGAAACAGCCGCTGCCGTTCAGCCTCCTGCTCATCAGGCGTCAACGATGTATCCCCCGATGGATCATCCACCAGAGACGCCCAAATCACCGCCCGAGCCGCCGCCAACGGCCGCCGAGCCCACCACAAGTGCAATGTCGACGGATGCCCATGCCGAATCGACTTCTCCCTCGCCGCCTCCGCATTGATCACCGCCAACGGCAACGCCACCTCAATCAGCTTCGGCCGATACGCCTCGCCTGCCACGAACGGCCACGGTAGCCAACTGGGGCGGCAAGATTATGGCGCTGGCCGGAACCGCAGCACCTGATCGATAACTTTAGTGCTATTTCAATATATTTGCTGTACTGTAGAATACGAGTGGATCGAGTAGCCATGAGGACAGAAGCAGCACCTTGTCACCCCCGTACTACAACAGCTTGCCGGCGCAGTTTCAGTTGGAGTTGGAGACAGCTCGCCGAATCGGCCTCACGCCTGTCGAGATTCCCAGCACAGCATTCGATGCCTTGGCGGCCGAAGGTGAGAGGATGATCTACGTCGTAGCGGGCGGCCAACTGTTGGCGTCCAAGCGACAAGTGGGCGTTGAGCACGTCTCCCATGCGGTGCTCGCCCATGACGGCCCCGTACAAGCCGCAGGCGAGTTTGAAATCGTGGGTGAAGATGGGGTGCTCGTTGTGTCGGCGCTCAACAACATGAGCGGCCACTACCAGCCAGCCGCAGAAAGCCTCGAAGTTGCCCAACAGGCGTTCGAAGCCGCTGGAATCCGTATACGTTCGGGTGCTGTTCACCGCTACGATTTTGAGGCACCATGACTGCTACTACAACGCCGAACCCGCCCGTCGAACCGACACAAGAGATAGTTAACTCCGCGCTGCTGCGCATCGAAGAGGCGACGGACTACTACGCATTCGAGCAGGCATGGATCGATGGACTGCGCAGGCTGTCCGCCTCAAGCGCCGGCGACATGAGAGTGCTGCTATTGGCAGAAGCTGGCAGGCGGCTCAATGTGTTTGACGAGGTGGCGGACGACGTGGCGCGGCGGAGCTGGCTTCGCCAAGTGGTCGAAGAGGTGCGGTTGCGCGGTGACGCAGTCCAGGGTGGAGAGCTTGCGGCAGTGGCCGCCAAAGAACTCCGAGAGGCCTTTGCTCGCGCCCGTCCAGAGATTGCCGATCTGCGGGCTGCGGTAACTGGCGGGGAGAACTTACAAGAATTCGCTATTCGATGTCCCCTCGCTGCGGATCGAGTCCGTGACCTCGGAAGGATTGCTGAAGGGCTGAGCAGCAGCGGACTGCTGGCCCTTGGGCCTGCCGAAGACCACGGTATGGCCCGCGACCTCGCGAATGCACTGACCCCTCCGGTTCCACTTATCCCCTCGGTTCCTGAATCCCTGCGGGTGACTCGGGACGAACTGCTGGTGTGGGCGAAAGCGGGCGGCTCGGACCAAGTGCTGCCCCGCCTGGTTCGCAGCCTCATTGCCGAGACTGAGCCGTCCGCTGAGTGGCTCGATATGCCTGCGGGCACCGCGGTCACATCGTCCGGTTGGGACGGCATCGTGCGATGCTCACGAGGCAATCGCTACGTGCCAGCCGGTCAGTCGGTCTGGGAGTTGTCAACCAAACAGAACGGCTCGCATGAGAAGGCTGGCCGCGACTACGCGAAGCGGGTCACCACATCACCACGTGAAGAACGAACCGATTTGGCTTATGTGGCCGTTGTGTCAGCCCCGTGGACCAAAGCCCGAGAATTCAAGCAGTACCGCACGGCGAAGGGCGACTTCCGGCAGGTGGAGGCCCTGAACGTCGACAGCTTGGAGGATTGGTTGGAGTGCGCGCCCGCCACCACGGTATGGCTGCGCGAGCAGATGGGGGCTCCGGTGGCAGGAATCGGCTTGCTCTCGCCATGGTGGTCAAAGTGGTTGGAATCGACCAGGACACCCCTTGACGAGGGGTTTGTACTGGCAGGACGCGAACAGGCCGCGGGGAACTTGCGTGACCGCTGCCGACAGGGTCGGGGGGTCGTAACCGTTGGGGGCCGCATCCAGCGCGACGAGATCTTGGCGTTCGTTGCGGCTGCGCTTGTCGCAGGAGACACTTCGGAGGCATCGTTCGGCGACGTGCTGTACGTGACTACCCACGACACCGCACGTCGTCTGTTCGCTGTGGATGCACTTTCGGGCAACCAGGGGCGCAGCCGTCTGACCCCCGCGCTGACGGTGGTCGTACCGTCGGCAGAGTTCGCTGAACATCTACCCGCAGGGAGCCCGCATCGAATGATCGTGCCGGTCCCAGGCTCTACACAGGCCGAGATTGTCCTTGATGCCGTCGACTCAGGACTAGTGGCCCAACGATTGCAAGACAATCGAGTGGAGCTTCATGCGGCACACAAGCTCGGAGGAATGGCTCGAATGAGCCTGATGGCACTCAGAAGGCACCTCAGCGTCGACCCCGCTTTGCACACGCCGGAATGGGCAAAGGGGCAGGCCAGCAAGATGCTGCGACGGAGCCTGCTGCTCGGCGGCTGGAATGAATCCCATGAGGGCGACCGCAAGACCGTAGAGGGGTTCACCGGCCTTCCATCCGATGCGGTTGCCGAGGCTTTGCGACAGTTCGACGCTGGTGATGCCCCCATGACTACGACCGGCGAACTGGTCCATACCGTTTCACCGGCGGATACTTGGCTGCTGTTGCACGATCAGCTTTCTGCCAGCGACGTGGCGGAATTCGCGGAGGTCGCCCACGAGGTACTGACTGATGCCGATCCACTGTGGGAGCTAGACAGGGAAGAAGTACTCCGTGCCCAGATTGAGGGAATCCAGGCGAGGTACTCGTCTCAGCTCAAACAGGGAGTCGCAACTACTCTTGCACTGGCTGGCAGCAAACCGTCAGCGTCGGGCGGGGCCACTTCGTCGAGTTCGGGAATGGCTGAGGGCATCACTCGAAGATTGCTCAGATCAGCAATGGACGACGAAAGCCCTAGAACCTGGGTTGCCGTTTCCGACACATTGCCGCTTCTAGCGGAGGCCTCACCCGAAGCCGTGCTCGAAGCCCTGCGTACCTGCCTCGCCGAGTCGCACGCCTTCGCGCAAGCTATGTTCACCGATGGCGACTCTGACTGGTTCGGCCATACCGCTTCGTCGCCCCATTTTCGCATCCTTAATGCTCTGGAAGTCCTCGCGTGGTCGCCTGAGCATCTATTGGCCACCGCGGACGTGCTCTCTCGGCTAGCCCAGATCGACCCCGGAGGCCGGTACTCGAATCGACCGGATGAGAGCCTCGCCTCAATCATGTGTCCGTGGCTACCCAACACATCGGCAGACTTTGAAGTTCGTCTCGCAACAGTCCGGATGTTGCGACAATCCCATTCAAATGTCGCCTGGGCGTTGATGCTGTCGATGCTGCCAGAACGCCATGGTGTCCAGCACCCGAGCGAAATGCCTCGATTCCGCGACTGGAGGCCAGGTCAGCCAGCGGTGACACAGCGAGAGTACGCCGAAACAACCATTGCAGTCGCAGAGATGCTCATTGAGGACGTCGGTGTGGATTCTGAGCGCTGGACAGCTTTGGTCAGACACATCGCCGATTTACCAGGCGAGGCGCGTCGCAAGGCAATCGCAGGAATCAGCAGAATTGCTGCAACAGGCGCCGATGAGACATTCAAGTCGAGGATGTGGCCGCTGTTGCGGGACCTAGTGGCTCGTCACCGCCGCAACAGTGAAACCAATTGGGCGCTATCGGAAACCGATTTGGAATCGCTAGAACAGGCACAGGACCTTCTTCGTCCGGCTGCGCCTGCTGTCTCCTATGGCCAACTGTTCTCATCGGGCCTGCTGCAAATCGATGGTGTCGAGGCGGCAAATGGGTACGAGGAGTTCCAAGCGACGTTACGGCCAAAGCAGGCGGAAGCAATAGGGGCAGTCTTTGCCGGCGGCGGTCTCGAGGCGGTGTTCGAATTCGCCGGTTCGGTGGACGAGCCTCGCCGAGTTGGCTCGGCCCTAGCCAGATACAACTCGGCCCTTGACAAGAACATTCTCAGGGCCATGGAAGCCGCATCCGGGGCGGTCACGGAAGTCGCCTTGGGCTATTTCGACCACCGGTTCGCCGAACTGCGATGGGAAGGACTGGACGGGCTTATCTCAGAGAACCATGTGTCGCCGAGGGTCGCCGCTGACGTGCTGCGGGCACCGCCGCCGGTGGAGTTGCCCTGGACTCGGGTAGACGCTTGGGGTGAAGAGGTTGCGACCGAGTACTGGAGTCGGGTGGGCTACTACGACCTCGGGATTCCACAGGAGTTGAGCCAACTGCTCGAGGTGTGTCGTCGACTGCGGAAGGCGGGACGCCTCGAATTGGCGGGGAACCTGCTCTCGATCCGCTCGACCACCCATGAGTCTCATTCGGACTTCGCCGACGAGGCTGCGGAGTGGCTTGAGCAGCGGATCAAGCGACCTGATACCGAGACCGAATATAACGACATGACCTACTGGCGATTGGTCTCCCTATTCAAGGTGCTGGACAAGCACCGGGACCACCTCGGCACCAGTCGAGTCGCCATCCTTGAGTGGCACTACCACCCGCTCCTGCACCACGACCCAGATTTCAGTGCCCCAAACCTGTATCGGGAGCTGGCTTCTGACCCCGAACTCTTCGCCCAGTTTGTTGAGTGGGCTTTCAAACCAGCCACCGCTACGCCGGATGAGCGACCTCCGTTGACCGAAGCCCAACAACAGATGGCGCTCAGCGCTTACCAACTATTGCGTAGCTGGCCTGCCTCGCAGTTCGTACCCGCACTCGACGACGGCGGCGCGCTGGACGCTGCTTCGCTCCAAGCTTGGATTGACAGCGCTCGTTCACGTTTGGCCGCAAGTGACCGATCTACCATTGGCGACGAGATGATCGGTGCCGCCCTCGCCGCGTCCCCCAAGGACCCGGACGGCGAGTGGCCTGGCCTTGCTGTCCGCAACCTACTGGAACGACTGCAATGCGACAGCCTTGAGGGAGGATTCCTAATGGCCGTTCGAAACCAACGCGGCGTCACGTCCCGCTCCTTGACGGCCGGCGGTGAGCAAGAGCGGCATCTCACCGAGAGCTACAAGGAACAGAGCCGCCGATTCCAGGAATGGCCCCGCACAGCGGCCATCTTTAGCAAGCTCGCCCGCAGCTACGAACACGAGGCCCGTCTTCACGACCGCGAAGCCGAGACCGTCCGCCGAGGCCTACCGACATAGCTCCACCGCACAGTCAGCAAGCACCTAGATGGATTCCTCGGCGGCACCCGACACTCCCACGAAACTACTCCGCTCCACAGTCCCCGCCCTCAATTTCCGGCTCTCCACAAAAAGCGGGGAAGCTCACTCGGTTGGTACCCAACCTCGGCAAGTCAGCAATGGGGGCGTTTGCTCGTACAGGAGCCTCACATGAACATTCGATAGGGATAGGCGCTTCGCGGGAGATCCGGCACATTTGCGATGATCCGGGCTAGGCGCTGTGAATAGCGAATCGTAACTGGGACTGGGTCGTACAACGCGTCGTTGTTCCAGTCCATCTTTGTGAGAGCTAGGAGTTCGGATGCGATGACTTCAAGGGGCCCGCGACCCATCTGCCTGGTAAGGACCAAGGGAGATGGGATACTCTTCCCACCCTGAAAGAAGCTGCTCCCTCGTTGTGCTACCGAGGGAGCATTCCCAGCCACCCAAAGCAGTGCTGAAGTTCCCGAGAGGGGGACCATCGTCCCACGGTGCACGGGATACCCATCGGGCTGGCTCTTGCTCCCTTGTTTCTGCGGTGCCTGAAGCCAGACTCCCCGCCACTTCACGTCCGTGGTCACCTTCACACACTCAACTTCTTCCACGGCGACCAGTGCATCGGACACGCCGGCAAGCTCTTCCTCCTTGAAGTCCGTAGTCTTGTGTACAGCCACTCGCTTCGGTACCTGGCCACCGTTGCGGCGCCTGTACATATCCAGGCTCCTTGCCAGAACAGCCCGCATGTCCGATCGGCTGAGGTATGGATTACGCCGAGCGTCCTCAGAATTGTCGAGGGGGTCTCGAGCGTCGTATGCCACGAACTGCATACCGCCGCCGTCCGCATCGAACAACTGGGAGCAACAGGTTACGAACCTGGCCTCCTTCGGGTTGCCCCGGAGAGCATAGGCAAGCCCTATGTAGGCGCTTTCCGAGGGAACCCCTGGAAGCGGAGCTAGTCGCCACGGCGTCCCGCCAGCTTTGACATAGAGAGCGATGGCTAACCGCCACGAGAGTGATGCCACATATGGAAAATCAAATGTGCGGTCGTTGATGACCTGCGTAGGCATTGACAGCTCTGCGCCAATCGCCTTTAGCTCGTCGTGGGCGTCGAAGCCCTCACCATGGAGTCCAGGTTCCCAACCATCGGGCAAGTGGACAACTGCAACATCGAACTGGTCCCTAACATCTGCCAGTCGCCGGAGATTCTGTGATATTGCTCGGCGGACTAACTCATGGGGAGGTCCATCCCCGAGTTCATCTAGCTGAGATGGCCAGTCCAGCCGTGTGCATTCGGGGGCTGGAACAAGGGGTACGCCAAAGAGCGGCTCAAACCCAGGATACTCGAGGACGTAGTCGCGGCGATCCGAGGGCCGTTGTGTCTGCCTCAGGTTGCCGAGGACCTTTCTGCGTCCCTCGCTGCCCGAATCTGGGCCTACGATGGCGACTCGCACCGAGTCGGACCAATCAGCCAGGCAAGCTGACCGGTCCTCTGGCCGAACGTACGCGCGAAAGCGTCGGATGAGATGTGGTCAACCACGAGCCTGGTCCTGAGCGATTGTGGCCTCCTGATCCCCACCGAGTTGCAGGAGGCCTTCCAACGGCTTGCAAACACCCCTTGAGGAATCGTTCTTGTTCTCCAAGACTCGGTTCAGGTGGTTCATCGGCTGGGCCTGCTTGTAATTACGCTTGCGTACTTTGGGACGCTCACTATACCTGCAAAAACTTCAAAGCGCCAGAGCAGTTTGTTGCAACGGATTTCTCCTGCTTGACGGCCCTGCCACAAGCCCTACCCACATCATCTAGGCCGCATCACGACCCTTCTGGAAGCCAGAGATTCTCAATGCCCCCCACAACCGAAGGTGTGATGCAATCGGCTAACTCTGTGGAAGTCAATGCCTAGTTGGCATCCTCCGTAGGACTTTCAACTGCTTCCAGGAATCGATACATGCCGGACGAGGGGTTGTTGTTCGGGAATTTGGTGTCATTGCCCTCATGCCTCTCGGCCAGGAAGCGAGCACGTCGTGCCGCTTCATGGCGGATGTGCATGTACATGGCGCCTTCGAGTCCCTTGCCCTTGGTGCCATCGTGTTTTGCTAGCTGACGTTTCGCTGCGTTCGTGGAGAGTGCAGCTGCCTGGTCTTGGAAATGCAACAATTGCCACAGTTCGAAGCAAGGATTCGAAACCGCGACTGGGATGCCTAGGTTGTTGGCAAGATCCATGGCCTCGTTCAGCCTGGGGTGTCTTTTCGGCTGCTCGACATCGAAGATGCACCAGACCTCGTCGATCTCGCTCCTCTGGTCCTTGGCGTCCCTATGGGCAACGGCGGCCTTTCTCACCAGCGCCAAGGGGTCAAACCCAGCGGCGGTCTCGTCTATCTCGATGGCGACCGAGGCAATGTCGCGCACCTCGGGCTGTCGCTTCAGTGCTTTGAGGTAGTCGACCTCCGTCCTCTTGCCTTCACAAAACGCAAGGACAGTGCGCCTGGGAGAGCGGGTGGCAGTCTTGCGGCGTAGCGACTTGTCCTTGCCTTTCCTACCTCGTGTTGATCGAGCCATCAGGTCGATTGCTCGGAAAGGCCGAGAGCTCGACGCACGTCGATGTGATCGATTTCGGGAACTGCACCAAACCGTCCCTGCAAGTAGGCCCGCTCAAGATTCAGCGACTGCCTCACCTTGTCGCCGCCGAATTCTGCAAGGGCTATGAGGCGAGTTGCGCCGTCGGAACCCTTCTCGGTGAGCCAGACCTCATCGCGATTGAGCGTGCTGAGCAGGGACGTGTCGTGGGTGGCCAAGATGAGCTGGGCGCCGTGGGGGTTGGTCTGCGGGTCTTGGAACAGTTCGACGAGACGGGCCGACAATCGAGGGTGCAGGCTCGCATCGGCCTCATCGAACAAGAGAACCTGTCCCTGCTTCAGTGCTTCAAGCGCTGGCCCCAAGAGGCTGAACAGCATTTGAGTGCCTGCCGATTCCTCGTTCGGCCAGAACTTGATGGGCTTTTCTCCATCGTGATGCACAAAGACCAGCTGTTCATGGGTGTCACCGGTGGTTCGATCTTCCAATTCGATGATGTCGAAGTCTGTGATCCCCGGATCAGCAAGACGCAGCAACTCCATAGCCGCCTCACCACGGGTAACGGAACCGAAGACCTGTTGTTCGCGTATGCCCGCGTCTTCAAATTGTGAGTAAGTGTCCGGAGCAAGGAAGGAAATCCAGATAGGCAGTCGACCCCGTCTCCGATTGAATCCGTGGGCATTGATTTCGGCAATCCGAGAGAGCTTGCGGCTCGCGGCCTCGATTGCAGGATCGCCTACACGTTTGCCTGCGGAGAGGACCAGCGTCGTTGGGGTAAGAAGCTCCTTGGTCCCCCTAGTGCCGCTCAGTCCGCGGCGGAAGTGGACCGCCTCGCCTTCCCTCTCGAAGAGCATCCGTCGTCTCCGCTCGGGGTAGCTGCACAAACTTTCGTACAGCACGGCAGAGTCATCGACTTCAAGCTGGTAACCATGGCGAACGCCGTCGACAATGAAATCCATGTCGAACGTCGAGGGCTGATCCGGCCCCTTGCCAAAGCGGTGAAGATCTCGAGCAATGGAGTCCCCTCCTCCTCGTAGGGAGGTAGCCACGGCATACGACATCCAATGGAGAGCATCCAGAACGTTGGACTTGCCTGAGGCATTAGGGCCGTAGATGCCGGCGGTCGTCAGGACGCGCTCTGATAAGCGGTCAAAGCCGCGCGTGGCGGCGCGGTCTTCGTCCACGGCAATCATCGACAACTCCACAGGATCGAGGATCGAGCGGTGATTGGAAACCTGGAATCGCAGCAGCATGGCAGAGCCCTCCCAGCCATACGATAGCAATCTTGTTTCTAATTTCGTCAGATTTATACGAAATCACCGTGCAGAATGCTGTTTGTTGCTCAGAAAGGACCTTGGGAGAGGGTAGCGACGTTGAGCACCAGACCGGTTTGGGCAAAGTGGAAGTAGAAGTCACGGAAGAGGCCGATGAGGTAACGGACGGTGGGGACCCCATAAGTGGCGAGGTTGTCGAGCCCCCCGGCAAATGGCCTTGCCATTTGGATCGGAAGACGTCGATGCTGCAGCACGAAATGTCGGGTGCCCTCAGGAGAGGCCTCCATCCGGACACTTCCAATCGCTCTTGCGGGCAAATTACATGCATGATAGAAGGAGAGGTCCCATCAGCGGATCAGCTAGCGCCAGGAACTGATTGGACAAATATGCCGCAGACAAAGGACCACGAGAACGTCCACGAAGGCCAGCCGCGTGACTCCAAGGGCCGCTACGCCTCCTGGGGACTCGCTGGAGATGGGATCAACGAGTCCGCAAAGGTGCTCGAGCACAAACTCGTTAGCGGCTCCACAGCCGAAATCGTGGCCGCCTCCCAACATCTCATAGCCGCTGTCAACCGCGTGCCAACCCTCACCCCACTCGAAGCCGAACAGATCTCCTCGGTGGCCAAGACCTTCGGAGCCGGAGCAATCCCAACCGACATCTGGCTTGAACTCGACCGGGCATGCCGCAACGCATCCTCGTCCGCCAGAGACCATCGCGCCACCATCGACAAGAAGCGCCTAACCGCCCGAGCCCAGCGAGACAGGGCCGAAATCAATAGGCATCAGTAAACGCCATGCCCCAATCCCTGCGAGAACTCCCCTCTGGCACCAAAAGGAGCGGCGACTGGTACGCGATCACCAGCTGCTGCGTGAACTTCGACTGGCTGGTGGCACTCAATCGTCGGGTATGCCAATGAGCCCCCGATTGCCCGACATCGACTTCAGGCGCATCCGACCCTACGGTTCTCCCGCATCGCGGGATGGTGGGTTCGAGGAGTTGGCCTGCACCCTGATCGAGGAGGCGGTCTGCGAATGGCCCGAAGGCACCGAGTTCGCCCGCTTTGGCGATCCCGACGGGGGCCGCGAGGGCAGGGCGACTCTGCCCGACGGCACGGTCTGTGCTTGGCAGGCCAAGTACCTGTTCCTCTTCGACGCGTCGGCAACCAGCCAAATCGAGCGGTCGGTCGAACGGGTGCTGCAAAACGAGCCGATGTTGTGCCGGTATCTGGTGGTGCTCCCAATCGACCTGCCGGCAGGCGACACGCCAGGGCGCACATCGGCCCGTTATCGCTGGGAAAACAAGGTCGGGGAATGGCGGGAATCGGCACTAGCATCAGGCAGGTCGGTTGAGTTTGCGCTCATTGGTAAGCATGAACTTGTTAAGGCGCTGACAAGCCCCGGGCAGGCAGGGCGACTGCGCTACTGGTTCGACGAATCATTCATGGATGGTCCCTGGTTCCAGTACCGGCTCGACGAGGCCATCGAGAAGGCGGGTCCTCGTTACTCCCCCGATGTCCATATCGGAGTGGAGGCAGCACAAGTCTTGGAGGGGCTGGGCCGCACTGATCGGTTCACAGCAGAGTGGCGAGAATATTTGGCAGTTCTCCGGGAGAGTCGCCCGGGGCACTGGACAGCGCCCGAAGGCGACACGGGAGAGCTTGCTGAAGCGCTGTCTGCCTGCAAAGCCGCTATTGAAGAGGTCGACAGCGCGATCAGCTCGATCATTTTGGCACTCGGCGGCTACGGAGATCTGCCCGCTCCGGACAACGAGATTCAAGTTGCCCAAGAGGAGATTTGGAACATACTCGGGTTGCTGCGTGCCAACCATCTGTCGAAGACCGGCTTCTACGTGGGCGACGCGGCCTTCTTGCACCGTGATGCGACTCGGGCGTTAGGCGCGCTCGACAACCTGGCAGCACTCGCTGGCTCGATGTCGACCGGTGCGGCGCGGGTAGGCAAGGCGCTGATTGCTGGCAAAGCGGGGACAGGAAAGACCCATCTGTTCTGCGATATCGCCAAGGTGCGGGTTGAGACCGGGTGCCCCACCGTTTTGGTCATGGGCCAGGACTTCGATCAGCGGGCACCTCACCTCCAGATCCCCGAGTTGACGTCATTCGATGGGTCTGCCGAGGAGGAGGTGGAGGCGCTGGCTGCGGCTGCTGAGGCGTCGGGCGTCGTGGGGCTGCTGATGATCGATGCTTTGAACGAAAGTGAGCGCCCTGAGGGGTGGAATGACAATTTGCGAGTGCTCCAGCGGATTGTCGCCCGGCACAAGCAGGTTGCCTTGGCGGTGAGCTGCCGCTCCGAGTTCGTGTCTGAGGCGGTGGGTGATACCACCATGCCGAATATCGAGCACGAAGGCTTCGGCGAGGCCACTGAAGCAGCGGTCGTGCGGTATGCCCAGCACTACGACATTGGGTCGGTGAGCTTTCCGGTGCTGAATTCCGAGTTCTCCAATCCGCTGTTCCTAAGGCTGGCTTGCGAAGCGCTGGCAACGCTGGGCCGCGACAGTTTCCATCTGGACTCTGCCGGACTCACCACGGTCTGCGACGCTTTCCTCGAAGCAGTCAACGACCGTCTCTCCCACCGCGAACGCTGCGACTACGACCCGGCGCGCCGCCTCGTACAGCAGGCGGTTCGCGTCCTGGCCGAAGCCACTGAAAGTCCGCCCATCGAGTGGGAGGCAGCGGAACAACTGCTCCAAGACATCCACCCCTCTGCTGGATGGTCCAAGTCTCTTCTTAAGGGCCTGATCGATGAGGGAGTCCTCATCAAGACTCCAGCCGGGGTCGGCTTCGGCTACCAGCGACTCGGTGACCTCGCCCGAGCCGCTCTGCACTCCGAGAAAACCGACGCGGAAATCAGGCAATGGGCAACGAGCCTCGGCCGCCGAAGGTGGAGCCACAGGGGAGTTCTCGGAGCGCTGGCCGTCATGCTCCCCGAGACAAGAGGCGTAGAGCTTATCCAAACCCTCGCCGATGACGAGGGAAAGGTCAGCCGCGATCAACTCGATCTGTTCGTGGACAGCCTGGTCCTGCGGTCCGCGGGGGCAGTCAGCACAATCACCGTCGGGATTGTAAGGCAATTGCTAGGCAACGATGACCTGCGGGAGCTGCTATTCGACCAGCTTGTGCGGCTGTCCTGCGTTCCGGGCCATGCTCTCAATGCCGATCTGTTCCATGCATGGCTGATGGAACAAGATCTGGCCGAGCGCGACGCGCAATGGTCCCTCTTCCTCGTCGACCAGACGGAGTACCAGACACCGGTGCGGCGCCTGATCAACTGGGCACGAGATAACAGCGGCGGTGCCAAACCGGAGGTCAGGCGGCTAGCGGGGGTGATGCTCGGATGGATGCTGACAACCTCCGACAACCGCGTCAGAGACCAGGCGACTAAGGCCCTAGTCGCGCTCTTCGAGCCAGCACCCGACACCGCCGCAGAAGTGCTGCGGTCATTTCGTGGGGTAGACGACCCCTATGTGCTTGAGCGCCTCGCCGCAGCTGCCTGTGGAGCCGCGCTGCGCTCGTCCGACTCCACAGCCCACCACAAGCTCGCCAACGGAACCACTGACATGTTCGCTGACGGGTGGCCCGCCCACCTGCTCACACGCGACTACGGCCACCGCATATTTCGGCTCGCAGTGAGCACGGGCTGGAATCCGCCTGGGGGAGGCAGTCCAGACGGGCATCCATACGGCGGACCGCCCTACGGGGCAGAGCTTCCTGTCCCCACCCGTACCACTAGCCAGATCGAAACCATGGCCGGACCACCCAACTACCGCTACGGGTCAATATGGCGCTCCATAGATGATGGCGATTTCGGGAGATACATTTTGGCACCGGCCCTCGGCCACTTCGATCTCGACCGCCAAGGGGATCTGATCGACTTGGCGGAGCGAACGGTGTTCGACCGGGTTGTCGAACTCGGATGGACCCCGGAGGTATTCCAAAAGGTTGACAGATCGCTGTCTTCGACATCGGGAAGAGATCACGCCGTAGAGCGTGTCGGCAAGAAATACCAGCGGATCGCGTTCTACGAACTACTGGGACGCCTAGCCGATAACTACGCAATACGAGAATGGGGCGACAGCCCAGCGATGCCGTACAGCCACGCCAAACAGTTGGTCTACCGCGACATCGACCCCACTGTCCTCACCCGAAAGCCCGAGACCGACCCACCAACACCGTGGTTCTCGCCGGCACAGGCAGCCTTCGATCCGAAAGAGGCCGGGAAAGAGCCGACCGAAATCGAAGGGACTCCCGACCCCCTCGACTTGATTGCCGCGACGGACCAGAACAGCGAATCGTGGCTCGTCCTCGAAACATACGCCGACTGGAAAGAACCACTGGCTCCCGAGCAGAAGGCGCTCCGCCCGCCCGAAGTCTGGGTCCGCCTGCAAATCTGCGGCTACCTGATCCCAGAGGACAAGCTCACCGAAATCCGCGAGTGGGCCGAGGGTAAAGACTGGAGCGAATTCGAGATACTCAAATCGCCTGACGTCTACAACGCACTTCTAGCGTCTCACCCTGACGACCCGGCATGGGCACAAGCCTCCACCGAACCCGACCGCTGGCTGCGTCAATCGGAGCAACTGCCATGCGATCTGTTCCCTGCCGCAGCCCAATACGCCGGAACCGGAACCGACAGAGATTATTCTGCCGCCCAAGAAACCATCGGATACGTCCCAAGCGGTCGGCTCCACAACCTGCTCCGCCTCACCCGCTGCGGCGACTTCGAGTGGAAGAACCAACAGGGCGTCACCATCGCAAGAGATCCGTCCGTCACCGTCGGCGGACCCGCCGCACTGCTCGCGCACCGCGACGAAACAGTCGAGCGGCTTTCAGAAGCAGGGCTGACGATCTTTTGGACTGCCCTAGCTGCAAAAGACCTCATACAGCAGGATTTTGGCCAGCCCGCCAACCCTCGATGGGTTACCGCCAGCGCAGCATACGCCCTTGACAACAGCGACGTGGTCCTCTTGTATGCCACTGCCCGGTCCTATGTGGGCCCGACAGAGACCGACAAACAGTCTTGGAGCGACATACTGAGAGACCGTGGCTAGATCCTTGTCAGGCACGCAGAAAAACACGGTCTTGTAGAGGCCGCTGACCCGGGTTGACGCTTCCCAGCGTTAATCAGGCCGCAAGAGACGTAAAGGGGGTGTAACGGCCTTCGATAGCTCGAACTGCCTCCCGGCCCCCTTGCGGGTGTCACACGTAGAGTCGAACCCCAACTAGCCGTTCATTCGACTTGCACTACGTCTTCGAGGGAGTCAGGGACCCCGGTGGGAAACGACAACACCAGGTGGCGCACCCAAAGCCGTCGCGACCCGGGCAAGGGTGTCGACTCAGTTCCGCTCGCCACCGCCCTCTTCGAGTCGGGATATGACCGACTGAGTGGTGCCCATGCGCTGAGCCAGTTCCCTCTGGCTGAGGTTGACCCCGCGGCGCATGTCATAAATCAACTGGCCCAGGGCCAAGTCATGCTCGATGCCAGCACGGCTCTCCTCTGAGGGTTCGCCGCGCTGCTTCTTGATGCTGTCCCATCGCGAGTGGTTGGCCACGGTGTCCTCCTTCAAGGATTGCGCCGGGCGTATTCCTCGGCGACCTTGCGAGCGCAGGCGAATTCGGATCGCTCGTTGTCTCGCTGCTACGAGAGCTAGGAGACTATATCGACAGATTTAACCTCCATTGCAACGGTCGCTTGCAACGCCGCGTCGCCACCGGTACGATGGCAGTACCCACCCGGTGCTCACCTAGGGAGTCAAACCTCACCTAGGGTGTGCCGGGTCTTTCTATTCTGGGCACCCCCAGATACTCACTAGCTGCTGCTCAGCAGGGGGCTTGGGCGTCCTTGAGGAGGGCGGCGACGGTGAGAGGAACGCCGGGTTGGGCGAAGTGGAGGGTGACGTCTCGGAAGGGGTCAAGTAAGTAGCGGACTGTGGGTGGCTCGGTGGGGTTGTCGGGGACGGAGACGACGGCTAGGCGCCAGTGGTCGGGGAGGGACTTGGCTTTGCTGATCTGCTGGGCACTGATGTGGATCTCGGTGGTTCGGGGAAGGTGGCCCTTGACCTCGATGAAGTAGTGGGTGCCGGTCTTGGGGTCGATTGAGAGCACGTCGTAGCCGGGGTTGCTGTGGGCCTGAGCTTCGGGATTGCGGCCGAGGGCTCGCTCAGCTTCTAGGACGGCGGCGACGGCTCGGCGGTCGGTCTCCATCTTGTCGGCGGTTTCTTCGGGGTCGGGCGGTGTGCCGCGGAGCTGATCAATGAGCCCCTGAGGCACGACGATGGCAGCGCCGACGATGGTGGGTGGGCTGTTGTGGAGGTCGTCTTCTCGGTCCAGTTCCAGGCGACGTCGAGTCAGGCGGGCAGCTAGATCGTCGGCCCTGGCGCGGGCACGGCCCGAGTTGAGGCGGGGCTTTTGGCCGGCGAGCTCCTGTTTCTTTAGTTCCTCGGCTCGCTGGTCCCAGTAGCGGATTTCGGCTTCGAGGCGTTCCCGTACTGCCTCCTTGACCTTCGCCACTCGAGCTTCGGTTACACGAACGATCTCCTCGAAGTGCGGCTGAGAGAGGTGTTCTATGGCCCAGCTCTTGGCCGTCTCTTCAGCGGTGTGGTCGGCCCAGTCCAAGTCGAGTTGGCCTTTGAGAAGCGCGCGGTCTTCCTCGACTAGCGGTGCATAGCCGATATAGGGCTCGTTCCCAGCGCTCTTGGCGTTGCCCTGTTGGTCGATCTCCACATACTGGAACCGACGAGATACCACCTGGCGATGGCCGTGGACTTGTCGCCCGTCGGTGACGGAATGATCTAGATAGACCAGAAGGCGGGGATCGGTAGAACGATCCTCGGGGTCAACCAGAGTCGCTCCCCGGACCAGCGTGTGCTCGTGGTCGGCGAGCACTTTGTTGATGACTGCGGTGAGAAGTGGCGTGCCCGGTGAGATCAGCTCGGCCCGGTCGCCTCCGTCGACCTGGATGCAGGCTTTATCAAAGGTCACCCGCTCGTAGCGGTCGTGCACCGGGCCGAGCGCTAGATGAGCATGCGAGCGGATCGCCGCTGGGATTCGGGTGATCTCGTAGCGGCCTCGTTCCCGTCCGGTTATGCGGCCGCCATACTGGCGAAGGGCTTCGGAGAAGAAGGCATGCACAAACCACGGCTGCAACTTGCGGGCTCGGGCACGCTCCATATCCTCTCGGATCTTGTCGTTGGCCGCCGGATCGGCAAGACCGCCGACCAGAGCCCGTTTTTCCAACACATCCACCAGTTGATTGCCGATGTCACCCTCAATCACTTCTTGCATGTATTCGAGGTGGGCAGGATCGTCGTCGGCGGTGATGGCCTTGAGAAGCAATTCTTGGAGGGAAGTGTTGATATGAGAGTCGCCTAGCACGTCATACACCTGGTCGCCGTAGACGCCCCGCTGCTGCTCGATCTTCTCAAACAATCGCGTGAATACAACACCTTCTCTGGTCTCGTGTGCGACCAAGTTCCACAGGTGGCAGGGCCGCTGCTGACCTATGCGGTGGATGCGACCGAACCGCTGTTCGATACGGTTCGGGTTCCATGGCAGGTCGTAGTTGACCATCATGTTGGCCACTTGAAGGTTGACGCCCTCACCAGCAGCATCAGTGGCCACCAGTACTCGCACCGTGGGGTCGACCCGGAACCGGTCTTGGATGGCCCGGCGGTCGTGACGCTTGATGCCGCCGTGGATCACTGCCACCGCCTCGGGCCGGCCCAGCTCGGCGGTGACCCTTTCGGCCACGTAGTCGAGGGTGTCCTTATGCTCGGAAAAGATGATCAGCTTCCGAGGACCGGAAGGCGTGTCGTCGCCATCAGGGTTCTCTCCCTTGCCGGTTCGGAACTGCTCCGAGCGCAGCAGCCCCCGAAGCTGGATCCACTTCTCGTCGACACCACTGTTGCGCACTGCCTCGGCCAGCGTGGCCAGTCCTTCTAGTTCAACGACCTCGGCCTCGATCTCCTCGGCAGTGGCTGAAGCGGTGGCAGCGTCTATGACGTGGTCCTCAAGCTCCTCCAGCTCTACATCGTCGAAGTTGTCGAAGTCGAAATCCTCCAGGTCGGCGAATCTCACTCCTTTGGGCAGGTCGGTCACCTGCACTGGTCTGCCGCCAGCGGTCAGGCGGCGCAGCTCAGCTGCTTGGTCTGCCAGTCGGTCTCTTCGACGGCGCAGAGAGTGGTAGATGGCCGCGGGGGACGAAGCCAGACGGCGCTGGAGCGCGGCCAGGGCGAACCCGAAAATGATCCCTCGCCGGCGGTCCCCCTCTTCCTGCATACGGCTTGCCCGGTCCATGCCGTTTCGCACGTATTCGGTGACCGCCTCGTAGAGGTCTTGTTCGGGATCCGACAGCTCGAAGTTGAGGCTCTTGGCAAACCGCTGAGGAAACAGACGCCTACCCTCGAAGGTGGTCAAGTTCTCCTTCACCAGTCGGCGCATCACGTCGTCGGTTTCGGGCATCTCGTCGTCGCGCAGCCGCCCAGCGAACCGCTCGGGGTCGATGAGGGTCATGAAAGCCAAGAAGTCTTCGTTCTTGCCGTTGTGGGGAGTGGCCGACAGCAACAGGAAGTGACGGGTGCGCTCGCGCAGCACTTCGCCCAACTCGAAGCGCTTGGTCTTGCGTAGTTCGTCGCCGTAGAGGTGGGCCGACATTTTGTGGGCCTCGTCGACGATCACCAAGTCCCAGTCGGCCACCTTAAGCTTTTCGATGAGGTCCTCGGCCCGCGACAACTGGTCGACGCGGGCCACCAGCAGGTTCTTCTCCAGAAACGGGTTGCCGGTGCGCGACGCCTCGACCGCCGAGCGGGACATCAGCTCGAAGCTGAGGCCGAACTTGTCCCACAGCTCGTCCTGCCACTGCTCCACCAGGCTGCCGGGGGCGACGATTAGGCAGCGGGCCACGTCGCCCCGAAGCATGAGCTCTCGGATCAGCAAACCCGACATGATGGTCTTGCCAGCACCGGGGTCGTCGGCCAGCAAGAACTTGAGCGGGCGCTGCTCCAAGAAGCGGTTGTAGACGGCGTCGATCTGGTGGGGGTAGGGCTCGATATTGGAGGTGTCCACCGCGGCATAGGGGTCGGACAGGTGAGCCGACTTCATGCGACGGGCTTCCGATGCCAGGCGGAACGCGGCACCGTCGGCGTCGAAACTCCACCGCTGTTTGGACACCTCACCGATCCCGGCCAGGTCGTCCACCGTGATGATGCGCTCGCCGAGGCTCCCGCTGGCCGAGCGGTAGGTCAGGGTGGCCGAACCAGCCCCGTGGACTTCCAGGGCCACCACTGTCACGTCGCCGTCGGCCACCACTCCCGACAGCCGTATTCCAGCTGTGAGGTAGTCGAACTTCAGGCCAGTCATCCGGGCAACGCTAGCCTGCGGCCATGAGCGAGAGGCTTGATGGCAAAGCGGCGATGGTTACGGGGGCGGGGAATGGGATTGGGCGGGCTATCGCGCTGCTGTTGGCGGAGCATGGGGCGCAGGTGGTGGTCAATGATCTGGGGACCGACGAGTTGGGCGACGGGGCTGATGCCTCCCATGCGGGCCGGACGGTGGCCGACATCGAGGCGGCGGGGGGCACGGCGGTGGCCAACCACAGCGACGTGGCCACTTTCGAGGGGGCCGGGGATGTGGTGCAGCAGGTGGTGGACGCCTATGGGCGCATTGACATCGCGGTGAACTGCGCGGGGGCGGCCATCGGGGGGTCGATATATGAGATGGCACCGGAGTTGTATCACAAGACCATTGCGTTGCAGATGTCCCAGAAGTGGTACATCGCCCGCCATGCGGTGCCGCTGATGGTGGCCCAGGGCTGGGGCCGGGTGGTGAATACCACCTCACACGGGGCGCTGGGCGATCTAGGCCAGCCGGCGTTCGCCGCGGCCATGGGCGGGGTGATCTCCATGACTAAGGCGATGGCCACCGAGACGGCGGGCACCGGGGTGACCGTGAACTGCCTGGCGCCGGGGGCAGCCACCCGGCTGCACGCCAAGTCGCATGACGAATTCAAGGCCTGGCACGAGCAGGGGATCATCGACGACGAGATGTGGAACAGCTACCTCACCACTCCCCCGCCCGAGTACGTGGCACCTGCGGTGGTGTGGCTGTGCACCGACGCGGCCGACTACGTCAGCGGCCACGTGGTCCACGCCGCCGGCGGGCAGGTGGCGGTGTTCAACGAGCTGCGGGAGGAACGGGCCATCTACCGGGGTGACCACTCCCAGGTCGACCCCTGGACCCTCGACGAACTCGACCACCTGTTTCCCCGCAACCTTCTGCCCCGGCCCTGAGGAACAGCCGCTCGACCGGCCATTCCAAACTTCCTTCCCCGGCCCTGACGACTGGCCGCGCCGCCCCAGCGCTCAGAGGGCGTGCTGGCACACCCAGCGATGCATGGCGATACCCGAGGCCACGCCGGCATTGATGGAGCGGGTAGAGCCGAACTGGGTGATGGCCAGCACAGCCTCACAGGCGGCCACCGCCTCGGGGGACAGGCCGGGGCCTTCTTGGCCGAACAGCAGCACGCAGCGCTCGGGCAGCGAGTAGCCCTCGATGGGCACAGAGCCGGGGCCGTTGTCGATGCCCAGGATCGTCAGCTCGGCCTTGCCGGCCCAAGCCATTAGGTCTTCCAGTTCGGGGTGGTGCAAAACGTGCAGGTAGCGGTCGGTGACCATGGCCCCCCGCCGGTTCCAGCGGCGGCGGCCCACGATGTGCACCGCGGCCGCCCCGAAGGCGTTGGCGTTGCGAACCATGGTGCCGATGTTGAGATCGTGCTGCCAGTTCTCCACCGCAACGTGGAACCCGTGGCGGCGGGCGTCGAGGTCGGCCACGATGGCCTCGTGGCACCAGAAGCGGTAGCAGTCCACCACGTTGCGGCTGTCGCCACCCTCCACCAACTCGGGGTCGAGGTGGGGCGGGAGGCGCTCAGCCCAGCGCGACAACGCCTGCACCCTCGTACCTGCTGCTCATGCCCTGAGTACCGTAAGCAGGATAGCCAACTCGCCTGATGCCCATCGGACGACGGTACCAACTCCCCGTCCATCGGCTAGAAACAGTTCATGAAGACCCGGGACTCCAAGCGCCACCGCTTCGCGGCCACAACCTCGATCCTGCTGGCCGTCTGCCTGATGGCGTCGGCGTGCAGCGACGCCGATGGCCCGGCCCTGGGCGACAGATCGCTCGGGGTCATCACCATACGCCCGGGCGAGGCCGTCCAGATCCGGTCGCTCAGCTCATTCGACATCCCCGGTGCCGGCCCACGGGACTACATCAATGCCGTCGAACTCGCCATCGAGGACTACGGGCCGATCCACGGCGCGTTCGCCGTCGAACTCGGCGACCCCATCAACGACGAGTGTACGGCCGAAGACGGCCCGCAAGCAGCCCAGGCCGTGCTGGCCGATGCGAGCACCGTGGGAGTGATCGGCTCATCCTGCTCGGTGACCGCCACCACTGCCGCGCCGCTGATCACCGCCGCGGGGCTGGTGATGATCTCCATGTCGAATACCTCGCCGCTGCTCACTTCCGACCTGGCCGGTACCCCCAGCCAGCACTACCTGACGGGGTACTACCGCACTGCTCACAACGACCTCTATCAGGGCGAGGCGGTAGCCGACTTCCTGCACGACACGCTCGGACCCCAGAAGGTGGCGGTAGTCCATGAGGGCGACGCCTACACCGAGGGGCTGGCCCAGGCGTTCCGCAGCGCATTCGAGCGCCATGGCGGCACCATCATCCAGTACATCAAGATCGAGTCAGGCACCACCGATGTCGCCGAAGTGTTGACCCGGATCGCAGCCGGCGAGCCCGATGCCCTCTTCTTCCCGCTCTACCAGGACACCGGGGCCGACTTCATGGCAACCGTGAGGCAGCATGGAGGCTTCGAGGACACAGTGCTGGTCTCCGCCGACGGCGTCCTCCACTATTCGTTCATGGAATTGGACCACTCCGGTGGGGTGTATATCTCCGGCCCCGACCTGGACTTCGGCGACAACTCCAATCAAGCCACCGGCATGGACGCCGAGCAGGCGACCG
The DNA here is from genome assembly GCA_002239105.1 of marine group bacterium Sva0996 bin134. GTDB lineage: Bacteria > Actinomycetota > Acidimicrobiia > Acidimicrobiales > Bin134 > Poriferisocius. Next base: position 27,999 of record MPNQ01000006.1, read on the forward strand.
AGCGGTTCACCCACAATACGGGAGCGCCGCCGGTGCGGGCCTTCTGGGCCCACGCGTATGACGCCACCACGCTGCTGCTGGACGCCGTCACGGCCGCCTCCCGCGTCGAGCGCGGCAAGCTGGTAATCGACCGGGAGGGTATCCGCCAATATCTCGACCAAGTTGCGAACTACCAGGGCATCATCGGCGATATCACCTGTGACGCGTTCGGAGATTGCGGTTCAGGAAGGATCTCCATCATCCAGCACCTCGATCCCAGCAATCCCGACGCATCCTGGGACAATGTGGTCTACCGGTTCTCCCCGCAGTCGCCCACCTCAACCGATACCCACGAATAGCAGCCCGGTTGGGAGATCAGGCGCCGCTCAAACCATCGCAGCGATGCGCTCAGCGTGCTCGTCGAGTGATCCGAAACAGGGGGTGAGAGCCCAGGCCCGCTTGAGGTAGAGGTGGGCGTCGATCTCCCAGGTGAAGCCCATGCCGCCGTGGACCTGCACGCAGTCTTTGCCGTTGTGGTCGGCGGCCTCGGCGGCCAAGATGCGGGCCCCCGATATCGCCCGCACCATCACCTGGTGCTCGCGATCGCCTCGCGCGTCGCCAGGATCAATCGTGCAGCCCTCGAAGTACAGATAGTCGCCGGGGCCCGCGGGCAGGCCGGGGCCGTGGGTGGCATCCATTACACAACCGGCGTAATACAGGGCGGCTCGGGCCACCTCTTCCCGGCTGTACATGTCGGCGCACTTGTGCTTGATGGCCTGGAACTGGCCGATGGGCTTGCCGAACTGCTGGCGCTCCTGGGCATAGGCCACGGCCAGCTCCCGGGCGCCGGTGGCCAGGCCAACTTGGAGGGCTGAGTAAAGGAACACCGCCTGATTGGCCCAGCCGTAGCAGTAGTCGACCACTGCCTCGCCCTGGGGCAGAACAGCCACCCGCCCCACCGGCGTCAGCGGGTCCACCGAATGGGCGGCTTCAAACGACAGGTCAGCGGCGTCCACTCGCCACACGCCGTCTTTGTCCACCACCAGCAGGGCGTCAATCACGTCGGGATACTCCACCAATGCGGGCCCGATGGGACGCTCGATGAGGCCGACCACGGCGTCGTCAGTCCACCCAGAAGCCAACAGCGTGCCCACCAGCGGTCCGGGCACCAGGGACCGGCCCAACTGCTCGAATACCAGGCCAGCCTCGGCCCAGCCCAAGCCGACCCCGCCGTCTTCTTCGGGCACCACCAGCGAGAACACGCCCGTGTCGGCCAGCTCTGCCCACAGACGGCGGTCCACTCCGCCGCAGTCGGCCAGGCCCCGCACGGTGTCGATGTCGAAGCGGCCCTGGCACAGGTCCCGGATGCCGTCGCTCAGCGCGACTTGGTCGTCGGTCAGCTCGAAGTCCATCTACCGCTCCTTGGGCAAGCCCAAGATGCGCTCGCCGATGATGTTTCGTTGAATCTCGGAGGTGCCCGCCGCTATCGACAGACTGAGGACGTACAGACGGCTGGCCACCATGTCGCCGCCGGTCTGCTCATCGCCGGCTTCGCTGCCAAACACCAGGGCCTCCCGCTCCAGCATGCGGTGGGCCAAGTCGGCCATGCGCTTTTTCACGTCGGCGTAGTAGAGCTTGAACACCGAGCCACCCGGTCCGGGCATCCCGGTGCGCTGGGCTTGCGACACCACCCGCTTGGTCAGCGCCCACAGGGCGTCGTATTCGGCCTGAAGGCGACCGATCTCCCGGCGAATTTCGTCGTCGTCCCAGGCAAGAGATCCGTTGCAGGAAGTGTTGCGGGCGATGTCGGCCATGTCGGCCAGTTGGTTCAATGTGCCGAGCAGTTCGCTTATGAAGGCGGTGCCCCGCTCGAAGCTGAAGGTGACCATGGCCACCCGCCAACCGTCGTTCTCGTCGCCCACCCGGTTCTCCACCGGGATGCGGACCTCGTCGAAAAAGACCTCGCAGAACTCGCTGGATCCGGCAACGGTGGTGATAGGGCGGACCTCGATGCCGGGTAGGTCCATGGGACAGATCAGCCAGGTGATGCCGCGGTGCTTGGGGGCGTCGGGGTCGGTGCGCACCAGCAGCTCGCAGTAATCGGCCACGTGTCCGAACGATGTCCAGATCTTCTGGCCGGTAACCACGTAGTGGTCGCCGTCGCGAATGGCCCGGGTAGACAGCGAGGCCAGGTCGGATCCCGCGTTGGGCTCGGAGAACCCCTGGCACCACACCTCCTCGCCCTTCAACATGGCGGGCAAGTGGCGGGCCTGCTGTTCGGAAGTGGCCTCGAGGATGAGGGTGGGACCGGCGTGGAGCTGGGCCACGAAGTTCATCCCCACATAGGGGGCACCCATCCGGGTGGTCTCCTCCAAGAAAATCAGGTGCTCGGTGGGGGTGGACCCCCGGCCGCCAAACTCCGAGGGCCAATTGATGCCCGCGTACCCGGCGTCGTAGAGCTTGCGCTGCCAGCCCATGTCCCACTCCCGGCGAGCGGGCCAATCGTTGCTGTCTGGCGGGTCTCCCAGCGTAGGCAGCACATCGGTGAGCCAGGCGCGTAGCTCGTCGCGGAATGTGGCCTCTTCCGCGGTGAATCGAATGTCCATCGGCAGCGATGGTACCTAGCCTTAGAGCAAGGGCAAGAGTTGATCCATCAGAGCGTCGATCTCGCGGACGCAGGCCACGAACTCGTAGTCCTCTCCTCCCCCGGGATCGACCACCTCCTCATCGCGGGGCACCTTGGCATCGTCCAGGTTGAGGGCAGCCACCCGCTGGGCCAGCGGTTCGGATCCTGGTTTCAACTCGACCACCAAACGCTTGATGGTGGCGGTGCGGGCCGCCGCCTCGGGATGGACACGGCGCACGTAGTCCACATGCTCGGGAGCGAAGGCCACAATGAGGTCGGCCCCTTGAGCGTCGGCCGCTGTGAGCTGGTGGCTGCGATGGGTGCCGTCGGCCAATCCCAGAGATTCCAGAGCCCGCCGGGTTCGACCGCTCATAGGCAGGCCCTCGATGCTGTGGGTGCCCGCGCCGACGAAACGCACTTCGTCGGTGCGGTCCCGGCCAATGACGGTGGCCATCACGGAGCGGGCGGCGTTGCCGGTACACAGCATCACCACTACTGGGTTGCTGCCAGATTCAGTCATAACCGCTCGGCGGCAGGTCGGACGAACAGAGCCTCGGCCTCGGCGGTAAGCAAACCCCCGGCATGGCACTGGCCAGCAGCAGTGACCCGCCGGCTGCGGGCGTCGGTCAACCACCCAGTTAGCACCAGCTCGGTATCGAGAGGGGTGAGTGCCCGGTATCGGACAGTCAGTCGGCCAGTGAACGCCCCCCTGCGCCCAGTCATCTTGTAGGGCAGCACCCCCAGCAAACTGTCGAACATGGCGGCCAGGTAGCCGCCATGGACACTGCCTTCAGGACCTTGGTAGTCCTCGCCCAAGCTCACTACCGCGGTCACGGTGGGACGTCCCAACTCGTCGACGTTGTAGCTCACATCCAGTGCGGGTGGCAGCAGAACGGGGGCTCGGAGCTGCTTCGATTCGCTCACGCCGATGGGGCTCGGAGCTGCTTCGATTCGCTCACGCCGATTGGGCTCGGCGCTGGGCCTCCTCGGCGATGCCGACAGCCATCTTGCCTGTCGCCGAGGACATGACCTGGCGCATGATCCCACCGGTTAGCGGAATGACGGTCTCGAACCAGGAGTCCCAGTGAAGCGTGCAACCGCTGCCGTCCTCGTCGGACACCAACAGCAAATCGGAGCGGCAGTTGCGCACCGGCATCGGCAGGCTCAGCACTCGGTAAGCCATGCGGTTGGGGGGGTCGAAGGTGGTGATCTCCTCCCGGGTGCGCATAGGGCCGATGTGGAACACCCGAATGGCGCCCACACCGTTGCGTTCGGGAGAGCCCTCGACCTCCAGATCGACCATGGAGCGGGGTACCCAGCGGGCATACAGCTCATGGTCGGTCATTACCTCCCAAGCCACTTCTTGGGGGGCGGCAATCGGTGTGGATGAAGAAACGGTGTGCATGAGTGATGAGTTCTAGCCCAGGTAGGCGTCGCGGACCGCCGTGTTGTTGCGGACCTCCTCGGGCGAGCCCTCGCCGATTACCCGGCCCAAATTCAGCACGGTGATCAGGTCGCACTGGGCCATGACAAAGGCCACGTCGTGCTCCACCAGCAGCACCGAGCACTGGTCTTCAGACCGGATGGTCTGGATGATCTCACCAAGTTGGTCGGCCTCATCGTGTTCGATGCCCGAGGTGGGCTCGTCCAGCAGCAGGACTTTGGGACGTGACACGATGGCCCGGCCCAGTTCCACCATACGGGCCCGGGCGATGGGCAGTTCCCCCGCGGGAGTGTCCCGAATGTCGGTGAGGCCACACAGCTCCAGCACCTCGTCCACCCGTTGGCGCCTCTGAGCTTCGATACGGCGTCGGGCGGGCCACGCCACCAAGTCGGCGGCGATGCCGCCCCCGCCGCCTTCCCACTCCAATGCCGCCAGCACGTTGTCAGCCACCGACAACCAGCCGAAAGGCTGCTGGCGCTGGAACGTTCGGCGGATGCCCAGGCGGGCCCGAGATGTGGCCGGTCGGTCGGTGATTTCCTCACCCTCCAGCCAGATGGAACCGGCCGCAGGGGTGTTCACCCCGGTGATGCTGTCGAACAGAGTCGTCTTGCCGGCACCGTTGGGCCCGATGAGGCCCCGAACCTGGCCGGACGGCACCGACATGGTCACGTTGTCCACCGCCAGCACGCCGCCGAAGCGCACCGTGACCCCCTCAACTGCCAGAAGGGGCTGATCCGATTCGGCGGGACGCTCCGCCACCGCAGTGGCACCCTCTGTGCTCATCTCGGCCACGCTACTAGGTCACAAGCGGGAGATCACCGAGTCGGCGAAGGCAGCCATGGTGTCGCGCTTGAAGTCAATGGAGGACGTGGGCAGGCCGTGGCTGAACAGCCAGGGAACCACGTTGTAGTCGGTGACCCCCAGCTCGATGAGGCGCTCGATTTCGCCCAGTGTCGGCGTGTGGCCGAGGGCAATCATGATGCGGAAGTCATCACGGTCGGCGGTGCCGGCCTCCTGGCGGGCCGCGCTGAGCTGGCCCACCTTCTCCTCAAGTTCGTCGATCTCGAAGTTGATGCCCAACCAACCGTCCCAGCGGGCTGCGCGGCGGAGTGCCGGCTTGGACACCCCGCCGATGAGCACCGGCACCGGCTCTGTGGGCACCGGTTCCATCTGCACCGGAGGGAAGTCGTAGAACTTGCCGGAGTGGCTCACCATGCCTCCACCCAGGAACTTTCTCAGCACCTCCAGCATCTCGTCGGTGTGGCGACCCCGGCGGTGGAAGTCTTGGCCCGTGAGCAAGAACTCGTCCTTCATCCAGCCCACGCCCGCGCCCAGCTCCACTCGGTTGTCGCTGAACACCGCGGCAGTGGAGATCAGCTTGGCCACCGAGAACACCTCCCGAAGCGGGGGTATGTACACCATGGGCATGAACCGAAGTGTGGCGGTGTGCTGGGCCAGCACCGCTGCGGCCATCCACACATCAGGGAAGTCGGTGTTGGGATCCCACCAAATGCTCCCATCTTCGGAATAGGGGTAGGGAGCCTCGATGGTCTGGGGCGTGACCAGGTGATCGGCGGTAGTCAGGCCAGTAAATCCCAGCTCTTCGGCGGCGATGGAGATGTCAACCAACTGCTCCGTCTCCGCAAACGCGATGCTGTGCCAAAAGCGCATAAGGCCCTCCGAGTTGTCCTTGCCGCCGCAGCGTAACCGGACCAGCAATCAGCTGACCCGTTTGGTGGCTGTTCTACAAGCCCAGAGCGGTGGCGATGCGGTTTCGGTGCCAGGCGGCATCGCCCCAGGCGGCGGACAGGGCCCAGCCTCGCTTCATCCACAGGTGCAGGTCGTATTCGAAGGTGTAGCCGATGGCGCCGTGGCACTGGAGGGCGGTGCGGGAAGCCAGATCCACCGCTTCGGAGGCCAGCGCCTTGGCCATGGACACGTCCCGACTGCGGTCGGGATCGCTGGTAGCGATGCACCAAGCGGCGTGTCGGGCGGTGGGGCGGGCGAATTCGATCTTGAGGGCGGCGTTAGCTAGGTGGTGCTTGACCGCTTGGTAGCTGCCCACCGGCTTGCCGAACTGGTAGCGCTGGGCCACGTACTCCACGGTGGCGTCCAGAAGGTGCTGGGCCACGCCAACGCACTGGGCGGCCGCCGCGGCGGCGGAACGGTCGAAGGCCAGCGCAGGGTCGGCGTCGAGGGTCACCGCGTCTCCCTCCACCTCGAACAAACGCCGGGACCCGTCCACCGATCGGTGTTCGACGAGCGACGCCCCGTCCACTGGCACGGCCCGAACCCGTTCGCCGATGAGCAGTATCAGATCGCAAGACGCTGCACCCACCGCGTAACCGCCAGCGGGGCCGGCGCACAGCGTTACCTCCCCGGATGCGGCCCGCTCAAGCCATGCATCGGATACGGGTCCTCCGGCTTCGGCCAGTGTGGGGATCCCCACCGCGGTGTGCTCCAGCAGGGGCTCGGGCAGGGCAGCCCGACCGGCTTCCTCCAGGAGAAGCACCAGATCGGTTTCGTTCATGCCCAGCCCGCCCGCCGACTCGGGGGCGGTCATCCCCACAACGCCCATCTCGGCAAGGGCAGTCCACAGTCCGTCGGTTCGGCCGTTGTCGTTCTCCCAAGCGGCTCTCACCACTTCAGGGGGGCATTCGTTTACCAAGATGTCCCGCACCGCCTCTTGGAACATCACCTGGTCGTCGCTGAACGAGAAATCCACGCCTACCGCCTCGGAAGTCCTAGAACTCGCTCGGAGATGATGTTTCTCTGGATCTCGTTGGTGCCGGCATATATCGGGCCTGACAGGGCGAACACGTAGCCGTCCATCCATGAGCTGTCGGCTCGCTCCCCATCGCGGCCCAGAAGCCGCAGGGCAGTGGCGTGCAGTTCCACGTCGAGTTCCGACCAGAGCACCTTCATGAAGCTGGCCTCTGAGCCGATGGGAGCGCCGCCCCGCAGGCGAGCCTCGGTGGCGTAGGTCTGCCAACGGTAGGCCTGCGCCCCCATCCAGGCGCTCACCACCTGGTCTCGCTGGTCCAGATCGGGTCCCCGGCTCTCGGTAAGCTCCTGGTACAGGCCCACCAGCCGGTCGGCGGCGGCCATGAACCGGCCGGGTGCCCGCAGATTCAGCCCTCGCTCGCTGCCAGTGGTGGCCATGGCCACCGCCCAGCCCTCACCTTCGCCACCCAGCAGGTAGCGCTCATGCACCCGAGCGCCTTCGAAGAACAGTTCGGCAAAGCCGGGCTCGCCGTCCAAGCGGCCGATGGCCCGGGCCTCCAATCCCTCAGTGTCAGCGGGGACCAGCAGGTAGCTCAGGCCAGCGTGGCGCTCAGATTCCGGGTCGGAGCGCACCAAGCAAAAGAACCAGTCGGCGAACGCCCCCCGCGAGCACCAGGTCTTCTGGCCGTCGATCACGAAGTATTCGCCGTCGCGCGGGGCTTTGGTCTTGATCCCCGCTAGGTCTGACCCGGCATCGGGCTCCGACCAACCCTGGGCCCAGACCTCGTCGCCCCGGGCCATGGGGCGCAGGAAGCGGTCCTGCTGCTCGGGGGTGCCGAAGTCGAAGATGGTGGGAGCCAACAGGCTCACCCCGTTGGACGACACCCGACCCGGCGCCCCTGACGCCCAGTACTCCTCCTCGAAGATCAGCCACTCCACCAGAGAGGCCTCCCGGCCGCCGAAGCGCTCGGGCCACGACACCACCGCCCACCCGGCGTCGAACAAGATGTGCTCCCACGCCCGGTGCTCCTCAAAACCACCGGGAGTGTCCATCGACGCCAGCGGCTCCGCGGGCACATTCTCGGCCAGCCAGGTGCGGGCCTCTTCCCGGAATTCCCCTTCCGCCAGAGTGAACGACAAATCCATCAGCGCAGAACTCTAGGGCCAAAAGGCCGGTTGAGACGATGCCTGGTTGCCCCCTCATAGGCTGGATGGGGCAACGGCCAGATTCTCAGCCACCGCACCGTCATGAAGGCGGCGGTCCCACACGCCCATCACGAGATCAGAAACGCCCAGCTCCAGGGCGCTGGCCAGGTGGACGGCATCGGCACCGCGCAGGCTGTGCCTCTTAGCCAGCTGGCCGGCGGCCATCTGCACGTTGCGAGTGAGCTCAACCGGGCGCATTGCGGCCCAGAACCCTTCCCAGTCATTCTCACACCGTGCCAGGCTGGCTTCGTCTAAGAGGTGGTTGCGCCCCGCCGCGGCCAATGCCGCCCGTACCTCCGGATAGGCAAGGCGACTCGACACGGCCGCATCACATCCATCCCATAGCGCGGCCGCGATGTCACTCCCCGACTCCTCGACCACAAGTTTCACCAGGGCGCTGGCATCAAAATAGACGACAGCCACAGATCAATCGCGCTGTTCAGCAACCAGATCGGAGACCGGACTATGGGACCGAGGTCGCTGGCGGCCGGTGGCCACAGGCCGACTTTGGGCTGACGGCCGGGCAATGACCCCCTGCTGGACGAGAGATTCAATTGCAGAGGCGGTCTCCAACCCGACGATCTTGACCACCGGTATCCCCCGCTCAGTCACGACAACCTCGTCGCCATCTCGAGCCCGACTCAGCCAGTGCCTCAGATTGGCCCGAAGCTCAGCAACTGCTACATCCATGTTCAGAAGTGTACAACTTGCAGCGAGTGCTCTGTACACAAGATTCAGTTGGCGATGGCACCGGCTTAGGGATCAGCCGTTCTGTTCAGGGCTAATGGGTGGCCAGGCGATCCAAGACTTCCATGGCCTCGGCGATGATCGAGTCGATGATCTCCTGGCAGCTGGGAAGGGCGTCGATATTGCCCACGACCTGGCCGGTGGGCAAGATCCCGACTTCGGGGTGGCCGTCGACCATGGCGGCCTTGGTCATCATGGGAGCGTTGGCTGCCATGGCCATTTGAGCCCAGGTGAGGTCCAAGCTGCGACGCATAGCCAATCCCTCGGACAGAAGTTGGCGGTAGCCCACTCCGGTGAGGGCTCGGAACTTGAGCGCGTTGCGGGCGGCCCGGATGAACGACAGCGGTCCCGAGCGCTCCAGCCGGGAGACCACATCGGTGTTGATCACCCGTTGGGGCACGCCATCGACTGCGGTGGTAACCACCGTGCCGGTGAGCTTGGTGTCCAGATACACGGCCTTGACATGGTCGGGGACGTCGCTGTCTGACGACAAGAGGAATCGGGTGCCCATGGCAACCCCGTCGGCGCCGAAGGCCAGGGCGGCGGCCAGCGAGCGTCCGTTCACCATGCCCCCGGCGGCAATGACCGGGATATCCACCGTGTCGACGACCGCGGGCAAAAGCAGGGAAGTGGCGATGGGGCCGGTGTGGCCTCCGCCCTCGGCGCCTTGGGCGATCACCGCGTCGACCCCCCACTCGGCCACCTTCTCGGCATGGCGGGGAGCGCCGATAGTGGGAACCACCACCACCCCGGCGTCCTTCAGCTTCTTGACGATGGCTTCGCCGGGGGCCTGAGCGAAGCTGGCCACCGGAATCCCCGCGGCGATGATGTGGTCAACCCGTTGGTCGATGTCGGCGGCATCTGTGCGGAGATTCACCCCAAAAGGCCGGTCGGTGGCGGCAGCCACTGCGCTGATGGTCTCCACCATCTGACTGAATGTCAAGGGCGCGGCCGCAATGATGCCCAGACCGCCGGCATTGGATGTGGCTGCGGTTAGCCGAGCCCCGGATACCCAGCCCATGCCGGTTTGCACGATGGGGTGCTCCACCCCGAACAACTCGCACGCCCGAGTCCGCAGGCGGGGGTCAGCTGTCACCGTAGAAACCCCTTGAATCGAATACGGGGGCCAGCGCTCATCTGGAGCTCAGCGGAACTCGGCCTTGCGGGCGCCACCAGGGTCGATCACCTCGCGGATGAGGCGCAACTCTTCCGCAGTGGGCAGCCGGGTTTCAGCCACGTCTTCGGTGCCAGCCAACTCGAAGGCAGTGGCCTCCGCTACCTGCTCCACCGTTACACCGGGGTGGACAGAGGCGATCCTCATGCGATTGTCGTCGGTCTGGAAGTCGAAAACCCCCAGGTTGGACACCACCCGTCGCACCTCGTGGAATCGGTTGCCCGGCGCGCCCAGTTCCCGCATCCGGTCGTATCCCGGCCCCGACACCACGTCTACTGAGGCCACGAACGAGCGGGTGGAGTGGTTGGGCACCCAATAGCTGGTGGGGTGGTTAATCAGGTTGCCAGGAGCGCCCCGCAGGCCGAGGAGTTGGGCCTTGGGCTGGCGGAAATCGCCGATAGCGGCGATGTTCTGGTTGCCCCACTGGTCGATCTGGCTGGCCCCCATCATCACGTGACGCTTGCCCGACCACACGATGTCAAACACGGTGCGGTACGGCACCCATGACTCCACCATCTTTGGAGCATCGGGATCGCCCACCAGGAAGTCGTTGGCGGGCAGCACCGACACGGTGTCTGTGTACACCAGGTCGGGCTCGAAGACGGCCCGAGCCAGCCGGCCACCCACGATGGGCACGGTACCGATGGGATTGCACAAGATCTCGCCGTCGCCCCGGAAGGCTTCGGCGCAGGCCACCACGCAGATCTCGTCGATGGTGGCTTCGACGGTGGTGCTCATGATCGGGCCTCCAGCGCTTTGAGGTACTCGGCATGGGAGGGAGCGTCGAGATAAGTGGAGCGAAACGCCTCCCAGGCCTCGGGATCGCGGGCCGTGGCCGCATATTCCCGTTGGAAGGATTCGTCGCGTCCGTAATCGGGCGGGCACTCAGTGAAGTGCGCTCCCTGGGGCGCCTCCACCACGCCGTCGGTGAAGATGCGCTGGATTCGCAGCGTGTGCACCGACCCCTCGTCGAGCAGGTTCTCGGTGGGCACGATCTTCTCGGTGCTCAGATAGGTCTTGTCGGCGGCCATGGCGAACAGATCGTCAAAATAGAGATCGGGACCCAGAAACTGGCCATTGCCGGCGGCGTCGGCCCTGTTCATGTGAATCAGCGCGGCATCGAGCCTGAAGGCGGGGATGGCCACCAACTCCTCCCCGTCATCATAGGGAGAGGTCACTGTGCGCAGGTCGGGGTTCATGGTCAGCATGTCGGAACCCAACCCGGCCCGGGTGGGATAGAACGGCACCCGGTGAGCGGCGGCCAAAAGTCCCAGGTAGAAGGCCCCCTCGTCCAGTTCGGTGAACTCAATGGCCCCACTCTGGCGGGCTTGGCGGAAGTGGGGCTCCAACGGGATGGAGTCGAGGGAGACGAACCCGTATACCGCCCGGCGAAGCTTGCCAGCGGCGCACAGCAGCCCGATGTCGGGACCGCCGTAGGCCACCACGGTCAGATCCTTGAGATCAGAGCGCAGAATGGCCCGCACCAGTGACATGGGTTTGCGACGGGATCCCCATCCGCCGATCCCTATGGTCATGCCGTCTTTCAATTCGGCAACGACCTCGTCTTCGGTCATCCGCTTGTCGACCATGGCGGCGACGATAGCCCGCGCCTAGGACACGGCCCACACTGGCAGCAATGGTCTCCGAGAGCCAGTGGGGTGCCCGCCACACTCCCCATAGGGCACACTGGCAGCAATGGACGACCTCGATTTCACCGGCAAGACCGCCATCATCACCGGTGGCACCAAAGGGCTGGGCCGGGGCATGGCCACCCGTTTCCTGTCGGCGGGCGCCGACGTGGTGATCTGCGCCCGCCGCCCGCCGGACGACCCGGTGATCGCTAACGGTCGGGAGGCCGTGTTTGTGGCCGCCGATGTGCGGGACCCCGAGCAGGTCGCCGGAGTGGTGACCGCCGCGGTGGAACGCACCGGGCGGGTGGACACCCTCATCAACAACGCGGGCGGGGCGCCTCCAGCCGACTCGGCCACGGTGTCGCCCCGGTTCAACGAGAAGATCGTGGCCCTGAACCTGATGGCCCCAATGGCGTTCAGCCAGGCGGTGTACCCGGTGATGCAGAACCAGGACAGCGGCGGGGTGATCCTCAACATCTCCTCGGTTTCGGGCATTAGGCCCAACCCGATGGGCATCGCCTACGGGGCGGCCAAGGCCGGGCTGTTGAACCTGAGCGAGACCCTGGCGGTGGAGTGGGGACCGAAGATACGGGTGCTTACCGTGACGGTCGGGCTGATCGTGACCGAGGACGCCTATTTGTATTACGGAGACGATGCCGGCATCGCCGCGGTGGGAGAGACCATCGCCCTGGGCCGCATGGGCCAACCCGACGACGTGGCCGACGTGTGCTTGTTCTTGGCGTCACCCATGGCCCGGTGGATGTCGGGGGCCAACATCAAGGTCCACGGCGGCGGGGAGAAGCCGGCCTATCTGGGCGTCTCCACCGGCGAGGTGGCCGCCGAGGACGGGTAATCGCTCCACGATGGCGGTGAGCATTCCGTTCGTGACCGAGCCCGAGGTGGACTACGGCGCGGTGGTGGAGATGGCCCCCGGTCTGCGCCGGGTGATGGCCAACAATCCCAGCAAGTTCACCTACCGGGGGACCGGGACCTACATCGTCGGACAGGGCCGGGTGGCCATCGTTGACCCCGGCCCCGACGACGCCGACCATGTCGCCGCGGTGCTGGCCGCAGTCGACGGTGAGCAGGTAGAGGCCCTGCTCATCACCCACACCCACCGGGACCATTCCCCCGCGTCCCGGGCAGTGGCCGAGGCCACCGGAGCTCCGGCCTACGGCTTTGGCCCCCACCCGGCGTCTGACACAGACGACGGCAAGAGCGAGGAGCGGGGCGACACTGACTTCGCCCCCGATATGGCCGTGGTGCACGGCGATGTGGTCGAAGGGCCGGGGTGGAGCTTCGAGTGCCTTTACACCCCCGGCCACATCTCCAACCACGTCGCCTACCGCTGGCGGGAAGCGGACGGGGTTTTTACCGGTGACCACATCATGGGGTGGTCCACCACCGTCATCCCTCCGCCCGACGGCAACATGACCGACTACCTGTCCAGCCTTCGGCTATTGGCCGATTCCCCCGGCGACCGCGTGTACTGGCCCACTCACGGTCCGCCGGTCACCGAGCCCCATGCGTTGGTGGAAGCCCTGTACGCCCACCGTCTAGATCGAGAGCGCCAGATCCTGGAGTGCCTGGCCACCGGGCCGCAGACCATCGCCGAGATGGTGGAGGTGATGTACGCCGACGTGGCCACAGAACTGCATGAGCCCGCCGCCCGCTCAGTGCTGGCCCACCTCATCGCCATGGTTGGCGACGGACGGGTGGATACCGACGGAGACGCGTCCGCAAAGGCGGTGTACTTCCGGGAATAGCAGGCGGAGCGGGCTGCGACCACCTCGCCCTGCTGTTCGACTAGGAGACCGTTGCCGGAGACGCGTTCAAGTAGCAGGAGGTGAGGGCTGACGCCACCTCGTCCTGAGCCTCCCCGAAGCCCTCTCCGGTGTCGACCACCATGGCGTCTCTGACTACGGCCCGCAGCCCATCAACCGAAATTTGGGAGGCGATGCACTCGGCTCGATCAATGGGTTCACCCTCTGAGACCAAGACCTGGACCACGAAGTTCCGCCAGTCAACGCAACCCAAGGCAAGATTCTCAAGATCAAACGCCTCTCGATCGGAAATGTCGAACCAGTCCCCAAACACAAACAATCCCGGCTGCCGATATGCCTCAGCAAACGACTCCGGGTTGAGCCCCAGTTCGCCCAAGCGTTCGTCGGTGAACACGGCAAATGCCTCCTCGGCCAGGCAAATGATCTCCTGTCGCGACATAAACGTGGTGACCAGTTCGTCTCCCATAACCAGCTCTGAAAAGGTGTCGGTCAACTCTTGCCTGTTGGGCCCGGGTGGATCGCCATTACCAGCCTGGTCGCCATTGTCGGGGACAGCGGCGTCGGTAGGCGACGAACTGGGGGCTTCGACCGTCTCAGTGGACTGGACAGCGGGAGCCTGGGTAGCGGGGACAGACGGTGCGCTGCCCTCGCTGTCGCTCGAGCAGGCCGCTGCCACCAGGGTCAATGCGAATATCGGAATGAACCAGCCGCGGCACATAGGTCAACCCCAGCGTTAGCCGATTTCTTCAATGGTGACCGAGTTGACGGTTACCGGGGGTTCGGGGCCTCCGCCCAGTGGGTTGTCGGGCTGGTCGACGTGGCTGGCCAAAATGGCCTCGGCCACCGCCAGGCTGTCGGCGTCCATCTGTCCGAATACCACGTAAGTGCCCTGGCTGTTGAGCAGGGCGGTGTTCTCGTTGACGGCAAAGAAGAACTGGGCGCTGGCGCTGTTGGGCGCCCCGGTGCGGGCCATCACGATCTGTCCCGGTTCGTAGGTGAATCCGAAGCCCTCATCGGGAATGGTGTAGCCCGGTCCTGGGTCGCTCGGCGAATTGGTGTGGGGCGCCCCACCCTGGATGATGCCGATGCTGGGGTCGGTGCGGAACAACAGCGTGCCGTCGTAGTAGTGATACCGGGCCAGCACTGCGAAATTGTTGGCCGTGATTGGCGTGTTGAACATGTCGAGGCTTATCCGCATCTCCCCCGCAGTGGTGTCGAACACTGCGGTGTACTGCTTGGCCGGATCCAAGCACAGGGGCTGGAGGCCATCGAAATCCAACACTGTGGGTCCCGATCCATCGGCAGGCGGACATGGACCCGAACCGAAACTCTGCACCGCAGCGGGGCCGCCAGAGCCAGAATCGAATCCGCCCATTGCCTCAAGCTCTTCGGGGGTTAGGCACCGGTTCTGGAGGGCCGAGAGCTCGCCGAACATCTCTGCGATTTCCTCATCGCTCTCAGGCTCCTGGGCCCCGAGCATCATGGCGACAAACTCATCGGACAGCCCGTCGGCCACGCACCTAGCACTCTCCTCAGATAGCCCGTCTTGGACAAATGTCTGATAGAGCATCTCCCGAACGTCGAAGCAAGCCTGCGACGCTGCTTGGACCTCCTCTGGCCCTATGCCTAAGTCATTCTCCGACTCGGCAATCACCACGCTCATCGCCATGGCCCGAATTCCATCATCTGAAATCTCCGACGCGATGCAGCGGGCCTGCTCGCCTGGGACACCCTCAGCCTCGAATCCCTTAGTGAGTACCCATCGCCAATCAACACACTCCACTGCCCTGTCCACCATCTCTGAAATCTCATCTTCGGTGATTGCATAGGTATCGCCAAGGGCAAGAATCCCTCTTTCTCGGTAAAACGCAGCTACCGACGAGCCGCTTATACCCAGTTCCACGAGCCGGTCGTCAGAAAGAACTCCGGCCAAGCCGTCGGCCAAGCAGCGAACCTGGTCTTCGGGAATGGTGAATGGACGGTATTCGTCCTGCATCGTGTCGTCTTCGTGAATCGCCGTGAACAGCGCGTCCGCCAAATCGCGTTGACCATCTGTGAGCACGACAGTGGCGTCGGTCGGATCAGGGGCAGGGGTTGCCGCGACCTCGGTAGCCTCAGTGGGCTGGGGCACCGCCGTGGTCGCTGCCGCAGGCGGTGTGCTGTCGTCGTTGTCGCTAGAGCAAGCTGCGGCAACCAAGCAGACCAGGGCTAAAGGCAAGACCATTTTCAATATGCGCATCAGGGCACCCATCCTTCCAATCACCACCTACGACGCTCCAACGGTACCCACGGTTCCTCCAAAAGCGGCGCAATTGGCGGTAGCCACCTCAGGCCACTGCGCCCGATGAGCGGAGCGCTTCCACCTGCTCGGCGGAGTAGCCCAGCTCTGTGAGCACCGAGTCGGTATCGGCTCCGGGAGACTGCGACGTCACCGCGGGCTCTGATGGCGTCCCCTCGAAACGGGGAGCGGGCCGCGGCTGGGTGACCCCGCTGAATTCGAAAAATGAATCACGGGCCTGGGCGTGAGGATGCGACGGGGTTTGCCCCATGGTGAGAACCGGGCTGACGCAGGCGTCGGTGCCGTCGAACACCGCCACCCACTCATCCAGAGTGCGCTGGGCGATGATCTCGGCTACCCGCTGCTTCATCTCCGGCCACCGACCCCGGTCCATCTGGTCGGGCAAATCTTCGGCTCCGGCCAGGCCGATGCCGGCCATGAACTCGGCGTGGAACTGGGGCTCGATAGCGCCCACTGCCAGCCACTTGCCGTCGGAAGTGCCGTATACCTCGTAGAAATACGCCCCAGAGTCCAAGAAATTGGCCCCGTAGTCGTCGGTCCAGAACCCGCTGGCATGGGCGGCATACAGCGGCGACAGAAGGTAGGCCGCACCGTCCACCATGGCGGCGTCCACCACCTGGCCTTCGCCGCCCCGGGCCACCTCCAACAGGGCGGCCACCATGCCCAGCACCAGGAACATCGAGCCGCCCCCGAAGTCGCCGATGAGATTGAGGGGCACCGTGGGCGGCTGTCCCGTCCGGCCGATGTGGGCCAGCGGGCCGGCCAACGAGATGTAGTTGATGTCGTGGCCGGCCCGGTCGGCCAGCGGACCGGACTGGCCCCAGCCGGTCATGCGCCCGTAGACCAGCTTGGGATTGTGGGCCAGACAAGCGTCAGGCCCGACGCCGAGGCGCTCGGCCACCCCGGCCCGGAAGCCCTCGAACATGCCGTCGGACGCCTGAATTAGCCGGAGCACCGCCTCCACGCCTTCAGACTGCTTGAGGTTGAAGGCAACGGTCCGCTTGCCCCGCTCCATGGGACCCGATTGCGAGGCCACCGGGTTGCCTGAGCCGCCCACCCGATCTACCCGGATGACCTCGGCGCCCATGTCCGACAGCATCATCCCGGCGAACGGGGTCGGCCCGATCCCGGCCAACTCCACGATGCGCATTCCCTTCAGCGGACCCATGGCCCTACGGTATGCCTGCCACCCAATGCAACCGAAAGGCGGAGCGACACCGATGAGCGCCAACGAACGGAAGACAGCCCTGGTCACCGGAGCCAGCCGGGGCATCGGAAAGGCCAGCGCCATCGCCCTGGCCCAAGCCGGGTTCGACGTAGCCGTGTCGGCCCGCACCCTGGTGGACGGAGCAGGCCGCGACATGTACAACCCCGATCTCGCCATTCCCGGCGGACTCGACACCACCGTGGCCGCCATCGAAGCCGCGGGCCAGCGGGGGGTGGCATTCACCATGGACTTGTTGGACCGAGAAAGCGTGACGGCGTGCATCGACGGCGCACTGGATCACTTCGGCCACCTAGATGTACTGGTGAACAACGCCATCTACCAGGGCAAAGTGAGCATGACCCCGATCCTGGAGCTAGAAGAGCCCGACGTGCATCGGCTTTTTGAGGGAAACGTATTCGCGCAAATGGCGATCACCGAGCGGGTGCTGACCGCCATGGTTGAGCAGGGCTCGGGCACCATCGTGAACATGATCTCGGCCTCGGCCTACACCGACCCGCCCGGCCCCATCGGAAAGGGAGGCTGGGGCATGGCCTACGCCATGAGCAAAGGGGCGTTCACCCGCATGACCCCCCACATCCATGTGGAGCACGGGCCAGAGGGCATCCGCTGCTTCAGCATCGACCCCGGCTATGTGATCACCGAGGCCGCCCGGGCTCGAAACACCGCCGGGACTTTCCCCTATCCCGGCGGCGAGCCGGCCACCATCGGTGCGGTGGTGGCCTGGCTGGCCACGTCGCCTGACGCCGACGACCACCTCGGCGGCATCGTGTACGCCCAAAGCGAGTTCAAAAAGCGAGGCCTGTCGGCGTGAGGGCGGTGCGCCACACCCCCGAGGGCATCCGACCGGTAGAGGTGCCGATTCCTACCACGGTGGCGGTGGGAAACTCCGAAGGGGTGCGGATACGGCCCCGCTCGGTTGGCATCTGCCAGACCGACCTGAACATGGTGGGCTTCGGACCGAGGGAGATGACCTTCGGCCACGAGTTCGCCGGTGTGCTGGACGACGGAACCCCGGTGGCGATTGAGCCGATGGTGCCCTGCGAGGTGTGCGAGTTCTGCGCAATGGGCGACTACCACTGGTGCGAGAAATCGCACGAGATGATCGCTGGAGTGGCCTTCGACGGTGGCATGGCCGATGAGATCCTGCTGCCGGAGCGATGCCTGGTGCGTCTTCCTCACGGCCTGGATGTGGCCAACGCCTGCTTGTGCGAGCCGCTGGCGGTGAACATCCACAGCCTGATGCTGGGGCGGTTGGAGAGCCGCCACCGGGTGGCCGTCGTGGGCCCCGGCATCACCGGATTCGGCTTGCTGGGCGGGGCCGCGGCCCGCTGGCGGGGCTGTGTGGTGGACGTCGAGCCCGACCATGATCTTCACGCGGCGGCGGCCGAGCAGATGGGCCTTGGCGTAGGCCTGTCAGGCACCTATGACGTGGTAATCGAGGGCGACGGCTCAGAGCGCTCCATCACCCGCTCGGCCGAGGTGGCTCGTCCCGGCGGGACGGTGCTGCTGGTGGCCGGCTACTACCAGAACAAGCTGTTCGAGGTGCTGCCCTGGGTGCTTAAGGAGCTGACCGCGGTTTGGGGAACGTTCTACGGCCACCACGGTGCCGGTCGGGCATTCGACTCCGCGGCGGCGCTGCTGGCCCACCGCCCCGAGATAGCCGATGCCATGATCACCCAGCGCTTCCCCCTCGACGGCGCCGGAGAGGCATTCGCGTTGGCCGCCAGCGACACCCCCACGCTAAAGGTCGTCGTCGAGCCCTAGTTCAGATCAGACCAAGAACGTCTCTCGTAGGCGCTCGATGGTTTGAGGTTTGACGCCATATTCTAGGGCGTAGCCCTCGGGGCCGCCCCAACGAACATCAACGATGTCCAACAGCTCGGACATGGCGCTAATGGGGGCCGTGGTGATGTCGTCGGGCAGCTTTTCCCAAACTTTGGCCATGTCGGGCAGCTCGGCAAGCCCCCGTTCCCGGATAAGGGGAGCCGCAGGAGCAGTGGCCGCATAGTCCCCCACGATGTCCTGGCGGTCTACTCCGACCAATCCCAAAGTCAGCGCGGCCAGACAGCCAGTGCGGTCCTTTCCGGCCATGCAGAAAAAGGCGGTCGGCCACCGATCGGGATCGGCCACCAGCTCGATGGCGGCGGCAAACCGCTCTCCCCCGCTGCTGATCATGTTCTCGTAGAGCTGTCCGAAGGAGCGGCTCAGCAGATCGGGATCGGGGCGCTCATAAGTGTGCATGGTCCGATCTGTCGTGCCGATGTGGTGCTCGACAATGCCCAGTGATGGATCAAGCACTCCAACCCGCTCTCGCTCGTCATTCGCCCGCAAGTCCACGGCGGTGCGGATGCCCAATCGACCAGTGACAACTGCGCCATCAGCCGGGCTGAGACGGTGCATCGAGTCAGCCCTAAACAGCACGCCCCATTTGGTAGTGCCGCCCAATGTGCTGGCATAACCGCCCAAGTCCCGGAAGTTCACGCACCCGTCCAGCGGAATGCGTCGCTGATGGTTCATTGCCTCTGTTCCCGTCTTCTCTCCGGCCCTGCAATCTAGAACACCACTAGCGTGGGATCGTGGTCGGGAAGATCCATGTGCTGGACGAGTTGACAGTAGAACCGGGACTGCTAGACCAAGTGCGGCAGCTCATGGCGCAGGGCTACATGGCCGGTGCTTCTGATCGGGGGATGACGCTGGAGCAGACGTGGCTGACCCCGCCGGTGGAGCTGTTCGACCAGCCCAACACGCTGGTGTACCTGTGGTCGGTGCCCGATGCCGCTGCCTGGTGGGCCATGCGGGGTGCTGCCGGAAGGGATCCCAGTGTCAGCGAATTCTGGACCGAGATGGATGCCCTATGCGTGCATCGGAAGAGGCGATTCCTCGTGACCGATCCGCTTGTTGAGGAGGGGCGATGAGCCGGGAGCTGGCGCTGGTAACCCTGGTTGATGGGGCGGACCCCGACCAGGTGACTGAGTTGGAAGAGTCGGTAGTGCTGGGCCGACATCTGCCGGGCACGGTGGGAGGCGGCCACTACACCTGGGACGGGATCGACGATCCGGTGCCTCCCGGTTTCGAGGACGTGGCCCATTTCGACCTGGTGGAACTGGAGCTCATCGACGGCTCTCTGGGCGACCCCGGATTCACCGGGAAGATCAAGCGCACCCTCCTGCTTCAGGTCCAGACCGATGCACACGCCGACTCAGTGGCCGCCTTCGAGCGAGACCTCATGGCCATGCCCGACCACATCCCGGCCATCGTGAACTGGGCTCTCAGCCGGGTCATCGGCCCGGCCACCACTCGGTGGACCCACTGCTGGGAGCAGGAGTACTACACCCTCGACGGGCTCAAAGTGGACTACATGATGAGCCCCCACCATTGGGGGTTGATCGACGGCTGGTTCGATCCCGAGATGCCCCAGCAGATTGTGGACCTCGATCTGGCCCACGTCTACCACGACACCGACCGCTCCGCTCTGGCCGCCGCCCTCGACTAGGGATGCTGGGAGCTGACTGAGACGATCTCGCCGGTCATGTAGGTGGAGTAGTCGCTGGCCAGAAACACCATCACGTTGGCCACTTCCCACGGTTCTGCGGCCCGGTCGAAGGCCTCCAACGAGATCAGGTCGTCGAGGAATTCTTGGCTGGAAACCTTGGCCAAAAACGGGTGCATGGCCAGGCTGGGGGCCACGCAGTTGACCCGCACACCGGTCTCGGCCGCCTCCATGGCCGCGCAGCGGGTCAGGGCCATCACCCCCGCTTTGGCCGCGGCGTAATGGCTCTGGCCCGCCTGGGCCCGCCATCCCATGACCGAGGCGTTGTTGACGATGACCCCCGAACCCCGCGGCATCATGTGGCGCAACGCGGCCCGGGTAGTTCGCATGGTGCCGTTGAGGGTGACGTCGACCACAACATTCCACTGGTCGTCGGTCATGTCCACCAGGTTGGCAGTGCCACCCAAACCGGCGTTGTTGATCATCACGTCAACGTGGCCCAGCTCGGCTACCGCGGCATCGATCAGGGCCTGGACCTCTTCCTCGACCGTGACATTGCACAATTGCGTGGCGGGGCGAGAACCGAACTCCTCGGCCAAGCGGTTGGCGGCCTCGTCCAGCCGGTGCCCGTGAATATCGCTGATCAGAACCTGGGCGCCCTCGGCAATGCACCGGCGAGCGGCAGCGAAGCCGAGTCCAGTGCCCGCCGCGGCGGTCACCACCACGGTCTTGCCCTCCAGCAGCCCCCGGCCCGGCGGCTCGGGGGGCACATCCCGGCTCACGGCGATACCGGAACCGGCGGCAAGTCCTTCATGGCCTCGGCCAGATCGGCAATGGTCCACTCCCGCTCATCGTCGAGGAAGTCCTGGCGCAGCCACGGGGTGTACCAGCGGACGTCGCCCCCTTTGGCCATGAACACTCGCCTGGTCACGTCGCAGTCGGCCGTGGCCAGCCAGCCCACCACCGGAGCGGGATGGAAGGGATGGAATACGTCAAAGCCCTCGGCGGGCTTGGCCACCATCTCGGCCACTCCGGGCGCCCCCTCGGTCATGCGGGTGCGGCCGGCGGGAGTGACGCAGTTCACCCGCACGCCGTAGCGCCCTAGTTCTTGGGCGATGATCACCGTCATCCCGGCAATGGCCGACTTGGCCGCCCCGTAGTTGGACTGCCCCACCTGGCCGATCAGCCCTGAGGTGGAGCTGATATTGATCACCGAGGCATTGACTGCCTCTCCAGCCTTGGACTGGTCGCGCCACCAGCCCGCGCACACCCGGGTCATGCAGAACGTGGTCTTGAGGTGGCCGCGGATCACCGAGTCCCAATCGTCCTCGCTCATGGAGGCGAACATCTTGTCTCGCAGGATGCCGGCATTGTTTACCAGCACATCCACTCCCCCGAATGCATCCAGCGACTGGGCCAGCAGCGACTCGGCTCCGGCCATCTCGGCCACGTCGTCACTGTTGGCCACAGCGGTTCCGCCGGCAGCGGCGATCTCGTCTACCACCGCCTGGGCCACAGCCGGGTCGGCACCAGTGCCGTCGGCTTCGCAGCCCAAGTCGTTGACCACCACCTTGGCTCCTTCGGCGGCAAACAGCAGGGCGTAGTGGCGGCCAATCCCCCGGCCGGCGCCGGTGATGACGGCAATCCGCCCCTCGAGGGCGCCGCTGGGCATCAGCTGCCCTGAGCCGCCTGGCGCTGAGCTGCCTGCGCTTCCAGCATGGCCATGGTGGGGTGTTCCTCGGTGCCGACGGTGCGGGGCAGCGCCTCTTCGATGCCCTCCGGTGTCCAACTGCTGCCGGGGGCGTACATGGAGCGAAGCTCGCCGAACTGAGCCCACACTGAAATTCGGGGACCAACCACGGTGTACACCTGAGCGGTGATATCCCGAGCCTGGTCACTGAGCAGGTACGCGGCCAAAGGCGCCACGTCCTCGGGCTCGCCGGCCTCGATCTCGAACGGAACGTTCTCCGACATGCGGGTCTTGGCGCTGGGGGCGATGCAGTTGGCATTGATGCCGTAGCGTTTCAGGGCCAGCGCGGCGCTCTTGGTGAGCGAGATGATTCCCCCCTTGGCCGCCGAGTAGTTGCACTGGGAGGTCGATCCGGTGAACGCCCCCGAGGTGATGCCAACCAGCGACCCCCCGGATTCCTGCTTGCGCATGATGGCCGAGGCGTGCTTGTACACGGTGAAGTGGCCCTTTAGATGAACCCTGACCACATCGTCGAATTCTTCTTCGGTCATATTGAAGATCATCCGCTCCCGCAGGATGCCGGCCACGCACACCGCGCCGTCGATCGAGCCCCAGGTGTCCACCGCGGCCTGCACGGCGGCCGAGCCGCCCTCCATAGTGCTTATATCGGAGGCTAGGGCCAGAGCAGTGCCACCGGCCGCCTCGATCTCGGCCACCACCGCGTCAGCCACCTCCGACGACGGATCGGCGCCCGCCAGCGACACGCCGTAGTCGGCCACCACCACGTTGGCACCGGCGGCGGCGCAGCCCATGGCGATGGCTCGACCGATGCCGTTGCCCGCGCCGGTGACGACGATGTTCTTGCCTTCCAAATATCCAGTCACGGGCGAAAACCCTACCCGTCGCTTGGAGCCAGTAGTTGGTCGAAGAGCTGGGCCAATCCCTCGGGGGGGATTCGGCCACTTCCTCTGAGAGCCAACGTCCCGTCCCCGAACACGAAAGCCCAGAACGGGGTGCCCGCCTGACCAAAGGCCACGGCCACCTCATTGTCGGCGCTGTCCACCAGAACAGGGAATGGCCAACCCTCGTCGGCCAACCATTGGCTGGGCGGATAATTGTCCCTACCGGAGTCCACCAAGGTGACCACGCTTAGAAGGTCAACCCCTTCAGGCAAGCTGTTGCCCTCGGCCAGCCAGTTGGTGAGCTCGACAACCTCAGCCTGGCAAGCCGGACACCAGTGAGCCAGGAACACGATGGCGGCCGGCCGCTCTCCTGGTGTCCATTCCAACGGCGAGCCATCTATGGCAGTGCCATTGAGGGCGGGCACCGGTTGGCCGAATGCTGGATCGGCATCAGGTGAAGCCCCAATCGGTCCAAGCGGTTGTCCGACGACCTGCACCGGGGCAACCTCGACCACGGTGGGAACCTGGGTAGCTGTGGGTGTTTCGGCAGGTGTGGGCTGCTCAGTGGCCGCAGGGGTCTCCGATGGCGCGGGCTGCTCAGTGGCTGGGGGCGAAGCGACCGAGGTCGGATCCGGGGCCGTATCGTCGTCGCCTCCACAGGCAGCTGCCAACAGCAGGACAGTGGCAGTCAGCGCTACAAATCGGCGAACGGGGCGCTTTGAATTCATAACCACAGGCTACGGGCTGGCTAGAGCGGCATCACCACGCCGCCGTTGGGCCGCATGGTCTGGCCGGTAACGAACCGCCCGGCCTCAGAGCACAGGTACAAGATGGCGTAGGCGATGTCGTTGGGGTTCCCCACATAGCCCAGCGGGTTCATCTGGGCGATGGTGTCGAAGTGGTTCCTCTGACGCTCGGGGTCGACTTTGCCGTCGTCGTTGAGAAAATGGCGGTCATAGATGGGCGTCTCGATAGAACCAGGAGCCACCGCATTCACCCGGATGGGGGCCATCTCCACTGCGGCGGTGCGGGTAATCATCTTCACCGCGGCCTTCGTTAGGGCATACACCGAGATCATGGGTGCGGGCATGTCGGCACCGGCTGACGACAGGTTGACGATGGACCCCGACTTCTGGTCGGCCATGGCTCGCCCGGCCGCTGCGGTGCCCCAATAGACGCCTTTGATGTTCACGTTCATCACCCGCTCAAGCTGTTCTGGCGTGGTGTCCACGATGAGGCTGTCGGTGATGATCCCGGCGTTGTTCACCATGATGTCGAGTCGACCGTGCCGGTTCGCCGCATCGGCCACCAGCGCGTCCACCGCCGCCTTGTCGCTCACATCAGTGGGAACCGCCGACCAGGAGGCCCCCAGCGCATCCAGCTCGCCGCCGGTCTCGCCCATCCCGTCGGCGTCCACGTCGCCCAACACCACCGAGGCTCCGGCCTTGGCCAGCGTCACCGCCGTCCCCCGGCCAATACCCGAGGCCGCCCCGGTGACCACTGCCACCCGGTCGGAAATATCAAACGCCGCCAAGATGTCGTCATGCATAGCCCCATCATGGCAACTGCACAGCCCCCAAGCCCCACCGGGCCAATCCAATGCTGATTTCAGCCAGCCTTTGAGGCCTCCACTCCCACCGAATTCGACCCTAGCTCGCTGTTTCTAGGACGAGTATCGATGCCCAAAGCAAGCACCATTACGATGGCACCCGCGACCGCAGCAACTCCGAACAGCCAGGGCTGTTGGTTTGCTAATCGAAGACCTGTTCTTTCCCACAACATCAAGGTCGCAATCGAGACAAAAGCGCTACCCAATACAACGAAAGTCTGGTGATATGCTAACCCCAGTCCGAGGTTTTGCGGTGCGAACGACCGAACAACGGCCCCTGCCACCGAGACCTCGCCGATCGTTGCTCCTACAGCAAATACGATCAAGGCGCCGAACCATGCTAAGGGGTTCAAAGCAACATAATCTTCGATCCAACCTGATGTCGACCACTCGCTCCCAATTTGACCAAGCCATAAAGACGAAGCCAGAAGGCACGCACCTGCGACAATAATATACTGTTTAGGGCCTCGCCTGTCCGCTAACCGTCCAACCCAAAGTGGCAGTAGTAACAACCCAGCAATAGCACCGACCATAAGACTGGAAATATGCTCAGCTTGAACCATTATACTGCCGACATCAACAATAAAACTAGACAACCCATACGACAGTAGAGCAGTTCCTAGAGTGAAAGCAACGGCAGCACAGTTCGCAAACAATACATTTCGATTCATGGCCTCTTTGACTGTCAACATCGAAAAATTTCCACGGACAGAATGATAAACTAGTAGGAGAGTTAGTAGCGGACCCATGGCTAAGAAAGCTACAACTCTCCAATCAACCCAACCCCATACTTGTGTCCGTGTAACTACAAACAAGAATGAACCTACCGCACCTGCTGCCAAGATCATGCCGGTAACATCCAGATGCCTTTTAGAGCACTCGTCACGGAACTCCACCAACTTTGTGCCCACTACGAACAGTGTTGCTATTCCAATGACGAGATACACGGTAAGCGCCCAAGCCCAGTCCGAGGAGGAGCCCAAACTCCATTCAAACGGATCAAGTGGAAACTTGAGTAGTTCAACAATAAGAACAATCACTCCGACCATGCAATAGTATCCCCCCAATGCGGTTGATCTTCGACGGGAAGGTACCACCGCTAGCAATATTGCTATACCCGCAGGGAGAACTGCCGCGTTACCAGTTCCGTGCAACGCTCTGCCCAGAATATAAATCGCTCCATTAGGTGCCATCACCTCAAGAGAAACCCCACTTGTAATGAGAGCGATTCCAGCCATGAACACCTGTTTTCGCCCATAACAATCAGCTAATCGGCCAGCAGGCATCAAAAGAGCTCCTGACGTTACAAAATAAGCGGTGCTGCTCCATCGAAATACTTCGATCCGATCATCTTGGAGATATTCGACCACGAAGCTGAAATAGTTGAACGAGGCGTAGAGGACGGACAACACGACCGAACCTGAAATCAACAGGATTACTCGGAGTGGCGGGGACGCCGAAGGCGGAATAGACGGATTGTCCATTGTCAGGCGGGTTCCCAGAAGACCATGGCGTGGGTGTCGTCGTAGGTGCGGGCGTAGGCGGAGACGGGCATGCCGATCTCGACGGTTTCGGGGTCGACGCCGGTGAGGCCGCCGAACATCCTCACTCCCTCGGGGAGGTCGATCATGGCCAGAACGTAGGGCAACTCGGCGAAGGCCGGTACCCCATATTGGCGCACCACGGTGTAGGTGTAGACGTTGCCGGTGCCGGCGGCCTCCATCCACTCGGGCACAGCGGCGCAGGCGGTGCACAGCGCTCGGGGGTAATGCTGGCGGTGGCCGCATTCGGGGCACTGCTGGATGAGCAGACGGCCTTCGGCGGCAGCGGCAAAGAACTCGCCGTACTCCCCTTCGCCGGCGGGGACCGGCCCCTGCCACTGGAGGTCGCGGACAACCCTCATGACGGCCGGTCCTTACCCAAGATGACGGTGCCGATGGCCGAGAGCCAGCCGCCGGAGCCGCAGGCCAGAGCAACCTCGGCATCAGGCACCTGGGCCTCACCAGCGTCGCCCCGGAGCTGGCGTACCGCCTCGATCAGCAAGAAGATGCCCCGCATCCCCGGATGGTTGGACGACAGTCCCCCGCCATCGGTATTCGTGGGCATCGACCCGCCCCGTCGCAGGTGGCCCTCCTCGACGTAGGCGCCACCTTCGCCTCGGCCGCAGAAACCCAGGCCTTCCAGCATCAGCAGCACGGTGATGGTGAAGCTGTCGTAGAGCTGGGCGGTGTCGATGTCGGCCGGTGCAATCCCTGCCTGGCCCATCGCCTCCGGACCGCAGACCGCGGCCCCCATCTCGGTGAAGTCGGGCATCTGGTGGATGTTCCAGTGGGTCTGGGTACCCGCCGCCCCCAGCACATAGGCAGGGGGCTGTCGCAGGTCGCGGGCGATCTCCTCGGTGGTCATCACCAGCGCCCCGCCACCGTCGGTGATCACGCAACAGTCCAGCTTGTGCAGCGGGTCGGCGATCGTGCGGCTGTTCACCACGTCGTCCACGGTTATGGGGTCGCGGTAGCGGGCATCGGGGTTGAGCCCAGCGAACTCCCTGACCCCTACCGCTATCTCAGCCAGCTGCTCTGACGTGATGCCGAACTCGTGCATGTGGCGGCGGGCGGCCAGAGCATAGGCGCCCACCAGGGGCAGGCCGTAGGGCGTGGCCATCTGCATGGCCCCGGCTACCGGCTGGGCATCGCGCTGAAAGCCGCCGGTGCCCAGCACTCGGCCCATGCGAGTGAGTTGGTCGGAGCCGTAGGTGATCAGCACGGTGTCGCACAGCCCCTGTCGGATGGCCGCGGCAGCGTGCTGTACATGGAACTCGAACGACGATCCCCCCACCATGGTCCCGTCGATGTAGCGGTGGTTCACCCCCAGGTATTCGGCCATTGAGACGGCATCATCGCCGGCTCCCGGCCCCCCGCCGCTGGTGCTGACGTATCCGTCGATGGCCGATTTGGCGATGCCACAGTCGGCAATAGCCCGCCGGGCAGCCAGCGCATGGTGCTGCACCGAGTTCAAATGCGGCACCACCGGATAATCGCTGAGGCCAATACCGCAGATGACTGGGTTTCGGGAAGGCATCAGGTCAGTGTCTCGAGGATCTGGTTGTGCTCGCCCACGTGGGGGGCCCGGTGGCGGATGCGGAAGGGAGACTTGGGGGCGATATAGGGCGCCCCCAGATAGGTGAAGCTGCGGCCCAGGTCCTCGTGCTCCACCTCCACAGGGAAGCCTCGCTCCTTGAAGTGGGGGTCGGCCAGCACCTCCTCAGGCGAGTAGATGATGCCTACCGCTAGCCCCCGATCCTGGGCGCCGATGAAGAAGTCGTAGGCGGTCACGTTTTCGGCGATGAACCGCACCGCGTCGCGGCCTGCGCCGAAGATAGCGGTGGCCTCTGCATCTTGGCCGACCATCGAGAGGTGCAGGGGTTCCTCCCGCTCCGCTCCTATCTCCAAGAAGAACGCCTCCTCGAACTGGTCGCGCAAACCGAGGTCGGTCAGCCAGTCGAGCACCACGGCGAAGTCCTTGGACTTGGTGGGAGGGAACCCGGTGTGGACGTCGATGCCGTCGGTTGCCAGCGCCCGCACAAACGTGGTGGGGTGGACCGCAGCATGGCGACCGGTCTGGCGCTGCACCTCTTGGCCAGCCACCAGCCACTCTGCAGAGGCGAACTCGGTGGTCACATTGACGGCGGCGTGCATGTTCACATCCACGAATTGGCCTTGGCCAGTTTGCTCCCGCACCAACAGCGCGGTCTGCACCGAGAGCACCGCGAACACCGATCCAGTGTGGTACCCCTGATTGCCGCCACCCCGCTGGGGCGGTATGGCGTGGTCGTCATAGCCGCAGCTCCACGCCGGGCCTCCCGCGGCTAGAACGGTCAGGTCAATGCTCTCCTCTTGAGAACGCGGCCCGGTGCGGCCGAACGGGGTGAGGGAGACCCAGATCAGCTCGGTGTGCTCGGCCCGCAGAACGTCGTGGTCTATGCCCAGGTCGGCCAGCCGGCCGGGCCGTTCCGACTCCAGCACCACATCGGCGGTGTCTGCCAGGGAGCGGAACCGGCTTTGGTCGGCTTCGTCCTCCAAATCCAGGGTTACCCCCAGCTTGGAAGAGTTGTAGTGCCACCACCACAGGCTGCGCCCCGGGCCGGGCTCGTCACCCAAGAACGGCTCGAAACTTCGGGTGTGATGACCGCCAGGGGGCTCCACCACGATGACCTCGGCCCCCATGCCAGCCAGCATCTGCCCGGCGAAGGCCGAGGCCTCCCCGGCCAGCTCCACCACTCGAATGCCAGACAGGGCACCGGGAAGGTCGTTGCCAACCATCAGATCACCCCCTCTGAGGCCAGGTCGGTCAATTCAGCGTCGGAATAACCGAGCAGTCCGCCGAGTATTTGCCGATTGTGCTGGCCCAGCAGGGGGCCCCCTCGTTCCAGAACCCAGTCGGTTTCCGAGAAATGGACAGGGATTCCGTCAACCCTCACCCGGCCCATCTCCCCGTGGGTGACGGTGGGCCACAAGCCCCAGGCCTCGGTATTGGGGTCGTTGTCGATCCGGTCCACCGGCTTGGCCACCCCGGCAGCGGCCACTCCCAGCGCTTGCAGCTCGGCCGCCGCCTTGAACCGATCCCGGCCCGATGTCCACGCCCGAACTGAGTCGTCCAGCTCGTCCTCGTGGGCCAGCCGACCGGCCAAGTCGTCGAACCGGCTGTCGTCGATGTCCATGAGCTCGGCGATGGCCTGCCAGTCGTGGTCGTCTCGGGCGGCAAGGGCCAACCAGGCGTCGTGGCCGTCGGCCTCGTAGATGCCGTGGGGGGCCATGGCCGGAAACTGGCTGCGATTGGAGTACGGCATTCCGTCGCGCCGCAGCGGACGCCCGTTCACGGTGTGGTCGAGCGCTACCGGGCCGAGCATGGTGGCCCCGGCGTCGGTACACGACATGTCGATCCACTGACCCTCGCCGGTGCGGCTGCGGTGGATGAGCCCGGCCATGATGGCCATGGCCATGAAGTTCCCGCCGTGGTGGTCCATGTAGGAGTAGCCCCACCCGGCCGAGGGCATGTCGGGAAGCCCGGAGGTGAAGGTGAGGCCGCAGCAGGCCTGAACGATCGGACCCCAGGTCTTGTACTTGCGGTAGGGGCCGACGTGGCCGAATCCGCAGTTGGACACGTACAAGATGTCGGGCTTGATCTCCTTGAGGCGTTGGTAGCCGAAGCCGAGTCGCTCCAGAACCCCAGCAGCGAAATTCTCGGTGACGGCGTCGCTTACCGCAATGATCTCGGTGAGGAGCTCCTTGCCCCGGTCGGTGCGGAGGTTGAGCGTGACCCCCAGCTTCTCCACGTTGTGGTTGTTGAAGCACCCGCCAAACTCGTGGCCCCGGCGCTCGTCCACAAACGGCGACGTTCCCCGGAGCACATCCCATTTGCCCAGGCGCACCGGATCCTCGATACGGATGATCTCAGCGCCGAAGGCGGCCATCCACCGGGTGGCCCCCGCTCCGGCCAGTTGACCGGTGAAATCGCAGATGCGGATATGCGACAAAGCCTCAGATTTCACGGCCAGACCTTACGCGGTCTGATTCCGCGGCGACCGAGTCGGGAAAGGCCGACAGTCTCTAGGCTTCAGCCCGTGCGAGTGCTACACCACATGGAAGACGGACGGCTCGACCCGGTCATCGCCCAATTCAAAGACGTGGATTTCGTGTATGTCCCCCGCCAGGGCGACTTACCCGAGGATGCGTCCGGCGACGTGCTTCTGACCATCCCCCGGGACTATCCCAACCTGGCCGAGCTCCTGGACCGGGGAGTGGAGTGGGTTCACGTGACCAGCACCGGGATTGACGGGTTCCCGCTCGAGCTGTTGGGCGACCGGGTGATGACCTGCTCACGGGGAGCCGGGGCCATCGCCATCTCGGAATGGTGCCTGACCATGATGCTGGCCTTCGAGAAAGACCTGCCCGGGGTGTGGCTGAACAATCCCCCTGAGCGGTGGTTTACCGCTGACCTAGGCGCCCTCTACGGCAAGACGCTGGGCTTGATAGGTCTGGGCGGTATCGGCACCGCAGTGGCCCGCCGGGCGCTGGCCTTCGACATGTCGGTGCTGGCCATTCGCCGCACCGCCGCGCCCTCCCCGATGGAGGGGGTGGAGATTGTCGGCTCACTGACCGAGCTGCTGGGCCGCTCCGACCACATCGTGGTGGCCGCTCCGGCTACTTCGGCCACCCGCCATCTGCTGGATGCCGACGCCTTGGCCGCGGCCAAGCCGGGAGCCCACATCGTCAACATCGCTCGGGGCGACCTCATCGACCAAGACGCCTTGCGGGCCGCGCTCGACAGCGGCCATATCGCCCGAGCATCGCTTGACACAGTGGAGCCCGAACCCCTGCCCGAGGGCCACTGGCTCTACAGCCACCCCCAGGCGCGGGTGAGCGCCCACGTGTCGTGGTGCATGCCCGACTCCTGGGACCTGCTCATGGCCCCCTTCGCTGACAACATTCAGCGCCGCCTCTCCGGACAGCCCCTCTATGGGATCGTCAACCCCGACGAGGAGTACTAGCCACTAGCCGCCAGTCGCCAAGATGGCCGCTACCACGTCGCGGCGGCGGACTTGGAGGGTGGCCGGGGTTCGGGGGATGGCGTCCAAAGCCTCGATGCGACGGGGGTGCTTGTACCGGGCAAGTCGATCGCTCAGGTGGTTCCGCACATCGTCGGGAGTGGGCAGGGTCGCTCCCGGGGACAGCACGAAGACGGCACACACCACCTCGCCCCAGCGGTCGTCGGATACGCCCACCACGGCCACTTCAGCTGCGCCGGGAAAGTCGGCCAGATGGCTTTCAACTTCAGCAGGCGACACCGTCTCGCCGCCAGTGCGGATCACGTCTTTGACTCGGCCGGTAATGGAGTAGAAGCCGTCGCCGTCCACCTCAGCCAAGTCTCCGGTGCGGAACCAGCCGTCGTCGCTGAATGCCTCCTCGGTGGCCTCGGGATTGTCGAAGTAACCGTCGAACATGAACGGGGAACGGGTTTGCAACTCGCCCCGGTCGAGCCGTACTTCGGCACCCGTATGGGCTTGGCCGCAGCTTCCCGGTCGGTATTCCATGTCGGCGTCGTCCAACATGGTCACAGATCCGGCTTCGGTGGAGCCGTAGAACACTCGCCGATGGGCGTTGGGGAACGCGGCTTTCAAGTCGGCCAGCAACTCTGGCGGGGTGGCCGAGGTACCCGAGGTGGCGAACCGCAGCGACGCCATGTCTTGGTGCCGGCCAGCTTCTAGCACTCGGCGCCACACCGCGGGGATGCAGTTCATGTATGCGGCCTGATGGGCCTGCACGGCGTCAATCAACACATCGGCTTCGGCCCGGTCGGTGAACACCACCACCCCCCGTGCCTGCCAGGCCTGTAGGGCGATGGTCCAGGCTCCCATGTGGAACATCGGGTACATGCACACCGTGGCGCCTCGGGGCTCGAGCAGCGCGGGAGTGCGGGTGCGCAGCCAGTTGCACCGGTGCGACAGCACCACGCCCTTCGACTTCCCCGTGCTGCCGCTGGTGAAAAACACCACGTGGGGGTCGGTCTCCCCCACGCTCGACGGGGGCTCCGCCGCAGGGGAAGCCGATTCGGCCTCGGCCACCAAGTCGAGCCCAGGCCCGGTCCCCCCCAACCGGACCAGCGGCACCTCCACCGCCTCTGCTACACCCTGGCCGGCCTCGGCGTGACCAGAATCGGTCACCAGGAGCTTGGGACGGGCCAGCCCCACCATCTCAGCCGCCTCATCTGACGAGAGCCGGGCGTTGGCCGGAGCGAACACTGCTCCCATGCGGGCCAGCGCCACGAACAGCGCCACCGATTCCAGGTTGTTGTCGCTCCATGTCACCACCCGGTCGCCCCGGCTCACCCCAAGCCCGGTCAACACATGAGCCATCTGGTTGGCCCGCCGGCCGAGCTCCCCATAGGAGATCGTCTGCCCACCCAGCACCGCCGCAGGACGAGACGGCACCGCCGCGGCCGCATTGTCGAACACCGAGCCGATCACCAACTCCATCGCCGGGCACACTACCGGGCGACAAGCACCGATCAGGCCTGTACTCACTGCGACCACTACCTTCGATGAAGAATGACGAAACAGACGCCAGCACAGTCGGATGCTCGGAAAAGAGATCTTGCGCTCGAAAAGGCCTACGCCACCAAGGGTCCAGAGGCCAACCGGGAGCTGTACGCGTCGTGGGCCCCGACCTACGAGTCGGGCTTCATCGTCGACAGCGGTTACGTGTACCACCAGGAGGTGGTCAAGGTCTTCTGCGACAGCTTTTCTGAGCTCAGCGGACCGGTGCTGGATGTGGGGTGCGGAACCGGAGTGATCGGCGGCGAGCTGGCCAAGATGGGCCTGTCAGTCATCGACGGCATCGACATCTCGCCGGAAATGCTGGCCGAAGCCGCGGCCAAGACTCACAACGGCCGCCCGGTGTACCGGAAGCTCATCGAAGCCGACCTCACCGGTCGGACCGAGCTGGCCGATGGCGCCTACGCCGGCGTCGTGAGCTCAGGAGCGTTCACCCATGGAATCCTCGGACCGGAGACGATTTCGGAACTGCTGCGGGCGGCCAGCCCCGGTGCCCGTTTCGCTCTGGGGATCAACTCTGCACACTTCAAGGAGTTCGGCTTCGACCAATGGCTGGACAAGCGGCGGTCTGACGGCCATATCGCGGACCTTGAATTCAAGTTGCGGCCGATCTACGGCGACGTCGACGAGGACGACCCCAACCAGTGGACCCGAATCGCCGCATTCGCCGCCGGGTGAGCGAAGCCGCCGGAATCTTCAGCCTGGCTAACGGCAACGTGGCACCATGGAGACATGAGCTTGACGTCCGATCCGCTCCCGGGCACCGAAGAAGACAACGCGTTCGATCCCTTCGCCTACCCCGAGGAAGTCCCCCACGACACCCTGACCGAGCTTCGGTCCGAGTGCCCGGTGGCCCGCACCCCCACCGGCTGGTACCTGACCAAGTTTGACCACGTGCTGGACGCCACCAAAGACGTGGAGACTTTTGTGTCCAGCTTCCGCGATCCCGGCGTGGTGGTGCCCGAGGAGGAGAAGCTAATCAGCGAGATCCCCGAACCGCGCCACGGCAAGGTGCGGCGGATCATCAACGCCACCGTGGCCCATCACAAGTCGATGCGGGCCGAGCCTTTCGTGCGGGATCTGTG
This sequence comes from marine group bacterium Sva0996 bin134, assembly GCA_002239105.1. GTDB lineage: Bacteria > Actinomycetota > Acidimicrobiia > Acidimicrobiales > Bin134 > Poriferisocius. Next base: position 61,727 of record MPNQ01000006.1, read on the forward strand.
CCACCAGTACCTCGACCCGATCCTGGAGCGGGGCCACGGCGAACTGGTAGCCGAGTTCATCACCCCGGTGCCCATCAACGTGATCTCCCACCTCATCGGCGTGCCTGCCGAGGACTGGGAGCAGTTCCACGCTTGGACCGACGAGGTGGTGCTAGGCGACTACCCCCGCACCAACCGCAACGAGCGGGGAGAGGGCCTGGCCGGCGCCCACCCCGAGTTCTGCGCCTACATCGATGCCCTGATCGCCGACCGGAGGGCCAGCGACAAAGCCCCCGACGATCTGGTTACCCGCCTCATCACCACCGAGATCGAGGGCCACCGCCTCACCGATGTGGAGATCCGCACCCAGCTGGCCTTCCTCATCATGTCGGGCAACGAGACCACCCGGCATCTGATCGGCAACCTGCTGTGGCGCATCATCGGCGACCCCACTCTCTTTGGCACCCTCAAGGCCGACCGCAGCCTGTGCGAGCGGGCAGTGGAGGAATCGCTGCGGATCGACTCCCCTGCCCACATGCTCATCCGGGATTGCACTGCCGACACCGACGTGTTCGGTACCCCAATGCAGGCTGGCGACAAGATCGTGTTCGGCGTGTCGTCGGCCAACCGGGACGAGGATTACTTTGACGACCCCAACGCATTCCGGCTCGACCGGGACCGCCCCAAAGATCACATCGCCTTCGGTGGCGGCCCCCACATCTGCCCCGGCGCCAGCCTGGCCCGCCTCGAGGGCCGCGTGGCTCTGGAGGTGTTCTTGGACCGGGTGGCAACCGCCGAGCTGGCTCCCGGCTGCGTCCGCAAGAAGACCCCGGTGTTCTGGGCCAACGGACCCGACCGCCTCGACGCCTTCTTGACCCCGGAATCCGCTGGCTAAACAAAGGCAACCAGCCTGGTACTTAGCAGGCTATGATGTAGTAACGTTGTTACAAATAAGGAGGTCCGGCTGATGCCCCCCGCTGCAACCAGCATGAGCAGTCGAGAGTTCAACCAGGGCACGGGGAATGCCAAGAAAGCGGCATGCAGCGGACCGGTTTACATTACTGACCGAGGCCGACCTGCCTTCGTGCTTATGAGCTACGACCACTACCAGCAGCTTCTCGACGATCAGCCAAGCCTCGTCGACTTGTTGAGCCTCACCCCCGGAGTAGGCGACATCGAATTGGAGATTCCCAAGCTTGACGATTCGGGCAAGCCCGCCGTCTTCGACTGATGTACGTGCTCGACACGAACTTCGTCTCCGAAATTCGCAAGATCAGAACCGGAAAAGCCGATCCAGGGGTTGCGGCTTGGGCCCGCCGGGTAGCAACCGGTCTCACATACATCTCGGCTATCACCATTCAAGAATTGGAGCACGGTGTGCTTTTGGCTGAGCGCCGTGACCCAGCCGCAGGGTTAACGCTGAGAAACTGGCTCGACAACGACGTATACGGCGCATTCGAGCAGCGGATCCTGCCAATCGACGCGACGGTCGCCCGTCTGGCCGCGGCACTTCATGTCCCCAACCCTGCTCCCGTCAACGATGCGCTGATTGCGGCAACGGCCATGGGCAACGGAATGGCCATCGTCACTCGCAACTCCAGCGACTTCGAGCGCTTCGACAGCCTTCAGGTCTTGAACCCGTGGACGCAGGCATGACGGACAGCCAGCCAATCTCAGACACAGACACTGCCTGTTCCGGCGGAGAGCGCTACACCCACGGCTACCACCAAGTGATCGTGGGGTGGCACTCACGGCGCACTGCCGAGGCATGCGCCGCCTTCTTGCTGCCTCGACTGCGGCCTGATGCCGAGGTGCTCGACATCGGTTGCGGCTCGGGCACCATCACCACTGGCCTGGCCCGCCGCGCTAGCCGCGTGGTGGGTTTGGACATGTCGGCTGAGGTCGTGGACGCAGCCCGGGCCCACGCTGACGACTGTGGCTTGTCCAACGCATCGTTCGAGGTGGGTTCGGTTTACGACCTGCCGTGGGACGACAACAGCTTCGACGTGGTGTACGCCCATCAGGTAGTCCAGCACCTCTCCGATCCGGTCCGAGCCTTGAAGGAGGCCGGGCGAGTACTGCGGCCGGGCGGACTCGTGGCGGTGCGGGACTCCGACTACGAAACCATGGTCCACGCCCCCGTGTTCCCGGCCATCGAGCGCTGGCGGGATCTATACCACCAAGTGGCCTCCGCCAACGGCGGCGAAGCCGATGCGGGGCGCTATCTGCTGTCGTGGGTGACAGAGGCTGGCTTCACCGATATTGAGACCACCGCCAGCACCACCGCCCATACCGACCAAGAGGGTCGGACTGTGTGGGGGGAGATGTGGGCGGTCCGGGTGATCGACAGCGACTTTGCCAACCATGCAGTGAGCAACGGGTTCGCTACCCGGGCCGAACTGCAAGAGATCTCCGACGCCTTCCGCCAGTGGGCCGCCCAGCCCGACGGATTCTGGGCCTGGATAAACGGCGAGGTCATCGGGGTTTGCCCGTCGGACTGACGGGAAACCGCTAATCGACCGGCGGGCTCTCGATCAGCTCCACGCAGGTGCCGTCGGGGTCCTCGAAGAACAGAGCCCGGAGGTCGGACGGCAGCCCAGGGCCCATCTCCAGCGCCACCGGCGGGGAGTAGCAGGTGACCCCGGCATCCACCAGCGCGGCATAGTCCCGGCCGATGTCGTCGGTGAGCAGCGCCATGCGGAAAATGCCCAACTCGTTTGCCTTCCGACGGGCGCTGCCGGTGGGCTGAGGCTGCTTCCATTCCACCAAGTCGAGAATGAAGCCAGATGGCTTGGCTCCGGGGGCGCCGATGAACCAGGCATCCCAGGCAACGTCCCCGTCCACTCGGAACCCAGCACCAGGCTGGAACTCAGTTGGACAGGAGCGGATGCGGGCGTCCAGCCCGAGCACGTCGTAGTAGAAGTGGCGGGACCGCTCCAGATCGGAGCAGTTCACGTTGACATGGGCCAGGCGAGTGCTGTCGGCCTGCACGAATTGCACCGCAGTGCCGTCGGGATCTGAGCACACGAACAGCTCAGGGGCGGCCATTCCCTCAGCCCCCAAGTTGACCCGCACTGGGGGCGACCACACGTCGTGTCCCGCCTCGGTGAGACGGTGGTGCAGCCCGGCCAAGTCGTCAGTGAGGATGCACAGCCGGGCAAAGCCCAACTCGGTGACCGACGCTGGGGGCGACCCCGACGGCCGTGGCACCTGCCACTCCAACAAGTCCAGCACTACCCCGCCGGGAGCGTCGTCTCCAGCCATGATCCAAGCGTCCCACTGCACCTCGTCCAACCCGAACGCCCCACCCGGCTGAGGCCGCTCCGGCCGAGTGCGAACCGTCGTCTTCAACCCAACCAAGTCCCGGTAAAAGCCCAGCGACCGCTCCAAATCAGAGCAATTCACATTGACATGAAAAAACCGCAACGGCCCCACAGACATGGGACGTTGACTACCACACCCATGACCAACAATCCCCACCGCGAATAAGGGATGTCGATCAGACCGATCAGCCCTTGATGGTGAGGAGCTCTAGGAGGTTGCCGTCGGGGTCGCGGAAGTAGACGGACTGGCCGCGTTCGCCGTTGCTGGCGGGGCGAGGGGCGGGGCCTTCGATGACTTCGATGCCGTGTTCGGCAAGGTGGGCCTGGGCTTCAGCAATGGTTGCGCCCCAGCGGAAGCACAGGTCTACCGAGCCCGGGGTGGGGAGGCGGGCGTGGGGGGAGGCCGGGGCGGCGCCGGGATGCACATTGATGCGGTTGGCCCCCACCTGCATCATCACGATCGGCATCTTGCCGGCCCGGAACTCCTCCAGGTACATGGGTTCCGCCCCCAGTACCTCGCCGTAGAAGGCCACGGTGGTTTCCACGTCGGCCACAGTGATGGCCAGATGGTCGAATCCCTCAACGCTCATGATGTCTCCGTTCGCAAGGGGATACCCGCGGTGGAGCCCCCGTCGATGATGTACTCGTGGCCTGTCTGGTACGACGCCGCTTCCGACACCAGATAGCAGGCCAGATCGGCCACCTCGGAGGCCACCCCCGCCCGTTGGAGAGGCACATGGCCGAATAGCTCCGGACGGCCGTGGCGATCAGCCGACAACATGGCGGTCTCGATCGGGCCGGGGTGGATGGAGTTCACCCTGATCCCCTTGGGCCCCAGCTCAATGGCCGCCACCTTGGTTAGCCCCCGCACCGCCCACTTGGTGCCACCGTAGGCCGCGTGGAGGGGGATCCCCTCCATTCCCGCAATCGACGAGATGTTGACAATGCCCCCGCCGCCGGCCTCGGCCATGGGATCGGCCACGGTCTGGATGCCCAGAAACGTGCCCAGGTAGTTCACTTGCCAGATCCGGTGCAGGCTCTCGGGGGTCTCGTCGGCAATGGAGGCGGTCCAGTGGACAGCGGCGTTGTTCACCAGTGCCCGCAGCGGTCCCCGCTCCACCGCGGCGGCCACCACCCGAGTCCAGTCGTCGGGCGAGGACACATCGTGGCGCAGGTATAGAGCCTGGTCCCCCAGATCAGCGGCCACCGCCTCCCCCTGCTCGTCGAGCACGTCGCCCATCACCACGAATGCACCCTCGGCTACGAATTTCCGGGCCTCGGCCTCGCCCTGGCCCCGGGCCGCTCCGGTAACTATCGCTACTCGTCCGTCAAGACATCCCATGAGGGATGTTCTAGCCGATCAGCTCACTGCGGCTGGGAGTAGTGTTCTCAGCCATGCCATACCCGCAATCAGTCCTTGACATAGCCGCCCGCATCAACAACTGGGGGCGATGGGGAGAAGACGACCAGATCGGCACGCTCAACTTCCTCACTGACGAGGTGGTGAAGGAGGCCGCCCTATGCATCCGCACCGGCAAGCGCATCTCGCTGGCTTATCCCCTGCACAAAGACGGCCTCCAGACCGGTGTCATCCCTGGCCGGGTCAACCCGCTGAAGACGATGGTGTCCCTCAACCACGGCATGCTGGGCGACCCCGACATGTTCCACACCAGCGATGATGTGGTCACAATGGGCCTGCAATGCGCTACCCACTGGGATGGGCTGTGCCATGCGATGTACGGGGGCAAGCTCTACAACGGCCACGACGCCTCCACCATCACCGAATGGGGGGCATCGGTGTGCGGCATCGAGCAGGTCAAGAGCCTCACCGGGCGAGGTGTGCTGTTGGACATTGCCAAGCTCCACGGCGTGGACGTGCTGGAACCGGGCCACGCCGTCGGCTACGACGACCTGACCAACGCGGCCGAGGCCCAAGGGGTGGAGATCCGTACCGGCGACATCATCTTGGTGCGCACCGGCCTATTCGCCTACGCCAAGGCCGGTGACCTGGACAGTTACTACGGCGAACCCATCCCCGAGATGGGGATCGTCCGCTCCGCCGGCATCGGGGTGACGGCCTGCGAGTGGTTCTACGACAACAACATCGCCGCGGTGGCCACCGACAACATCGTGTTCGAAGTACTGCCCTTTGACCCGGACTTCGAAGGGGCGATCATCGCCATTCACTGCCTCAACCTGGTGGATATGGGCCTCACCCAAGGCCAGAACTGGGATCTGGAGGAGCTGGCCGCCGACTGCGCGGCCGACGGCCAGTACGACTTCTTCCTGGAAGCCTCGCCCCAGCCGTTCGTCGGCGGCCTGGGCTCACCGGTCAACCCGGTGGCCATCAAGTAGCCAGGCGCTCAGACCTCTGCGGGAGGCGCTTCCCGATTGGCGGCCGCCTCGGCGCGCTCCTCTTCGGAGCGGATTTCCTGGCGCAGCGGGATCTGGCGGATGAATAACGCGGCCAGAATGCCCAGAGCGATAACCGGCGCGCCCACAATGAAGCAGCGCTGAACCCCTACCGAGAACGACTCCAGCACAACATCGACAATGGAGGGATCCTGGATGGCTCGGATCTGCTGGGGGCTGCCCAACAGCTTCTCGGGATCGGGCAGCGTCGCCAACTGGTCAGGGGTCACCTTTGACTCCAGCGAGGAGTTGAGCCCAGCAGCGTAAATGGCACCCATGACTGCCGCCCCGATGGTGCCGCCCAGCGACCGCACAAAGTTGGTCGCGGCGCTCACCATGCCGATGTCGCGATGGGGGCTGGCGTTCTGCACCACCAACACCAGCACCGGCATGGTCATCCCCAGTCCCAGGCCGATGACGAACACCATGAGGCCCACCTGAACCTGCGTAATGCCTTGGTCTAAGAACAGCGCCAGCAGCGCCATTCCGACGGTCATCAATGCGGTGCCCAGCACCAAGAACTCTTTGTAGCGTCCGAATTTGGTGAGCAGCCGTCCCGATACGACCGACGTGAAGATGATGCCGATGAACATGGGCATCATGTTCAGCCCCGAGCCAGTAGCACTCACCCCCGTCACCACCTGTAAGAACACCGGGATGAACAGGGTGGCCCCGAACATGACCAGCCCGATGAGCAGCATCACCACCATGGACCAACGCACGACGTCGTTGGAGTACAGCCGGGACGGGAGGATTGGATCCTCAGCTCGGGTCTCCCACCAGAAGAACGCGGGCAGCAAGACGGCCGATGCCAAGAGGATTAAGACCATCCCTATCGACGACCAGGCCAACTGGTTGCCACCGAGGCTGAGGGCGATCAGCAGCGGGGTGAATCCGGCGATGAGCAGCCCGGCGCCCAGCCAATCGATCGGGCGGGACACCACGTCGAGGCGCACGTTGAACAGCACGGCAATAGCCGCCATTGAGATCAGGCCCACGGGGACGTTCACGTAGAACACCCAGCGCCAGCTCAGATGATCGACGAAGAACCCGCCGATTAGCGGCCCGGCCACGCTGGCTGTGCCGAACGTGCCCGCGATGTAGCCCTGGTAGCGGCCCCGCTCGTTGGGGGCCACCACGTCGCCCACGATGGCCATGGGCAGGGCCAGAAGGCCACCGCCGGCCACCCCCTGCAAAGCCCGGAACAACACGAGCTGCAACATGGTCTGTGACAGGCCGGCCAGCGCCGAGGTGATGATGAAGAAGCCGATGGTGATCTGGAAGACCAGCTTGCGGCCGTAGATGTCGCTGAGCTTGCCGATGAGCGGGGTGGAGATGGTGCCGGTGAGCAGATAGGAGGTGATGACCCAGGCCACCTGATCTTGGCCGCCCAACTCGCCGGCGATGGTGGGCACCGCGGTGGCCAGCACCGAGTTATCCAGCGCAGCCAGGAACATCCCGGTCATCAAGGCGATCATGATGATGTGGACCTGGCGGGGGGCGAGGTCCTCCGGTTCCACCAATTCGGGATTGAACATTCGGGCCATCATTTCAGCCAGCCCCCGCGTTCAAACCGTCCACCTCCTAGATGGCTCGGGTCTTTCCTTCCCAATAGGGGTCCCGCAGCCGGCGCTTGTACAGCTTGCCGTTGGGGTCGCGGGGCATTTCGTCAGTGAAGTCGATGGAGCGGGGCCACTTCTGCTTGGCGATCTGGTCGCGGAGGAGCTCCATGATGGCTCCCCTGGTGTCGTCGTCGGCGGCTACCCCGGCGGCGGGCTCAATCACCGCCTTGATCTCCTCGCCGGTGTCCTCGTTGGGGATCCCGAACACGGCGGCGTCGCCCACCAGCGGACTCTGGAGCAGCGCCCCCTCGATCTCCGCGGGATAAATGTTCATTCCCCCCACGATGATCATGTCGTTGGCGCGGTCATTGAGAAATAGGTAGCCGTCGTCGTTGAAGTAGCCCACGTCGCCCACGGTGAAGAACTCCTCCCCCAAACGGGCCTTGTCGGTCTTCTCCTTGTCCTTGTAGTACTCGAAGGTCTGACCGGTGGGCATCTTCATGTAGATGGTCCCGCTGGCGCCGGGCGGAAGGCGGTTGCCGTCTTCGTCCACCACGATGACCTCTGACCCCGGCCAGGGGCGGCCCACCGTGCCGGGATATTGACGCCACTCCTCGGGCGGGATGTAGGTGCCGCCCCCCTCGGTGGCCGCGTAGTACTCCCAGATGCAGTCGCCCCACCAGTCGAGCATCTTTTGCTTGGTCTCGATCGGACAGGGGGCGGCGGCGTGGATCATACGCCGCAACGAAGACACGTCGTAGCGCTCCTTCACCTCATCGGGCAGTTGGAGCAGGCGGTGGAACATGGTGGGAACCATGTGGCTCTGGGTGACCTTGTAGCGGTCGATGCGCTCCAATGCTCCTTCTGCGTTCCAGCGCCCCATCACCACCGCGGGATGCCCCATGTGCAGCGAGGTTGTGCACCAGATGTTTACCGCGGTGTGGTACAGCGGAGCCTGAGTGATATGGACATTGTCCTGGTGGGGCATTATGCCCAGCAGCATGAACAGACCGCCGGAGCCAGCGGCTGACTCATCAGGGTGAACGCCGGGGAGCGCCCGCCGCACGCCCTTGGGCCTCCCGGTGGTGCCCGAGGTGTAGAACATGAACGAGCCGGTGGTGAGGTCGTCGGGCCGGGCGGCAGGTTGGGCGTCGACCAACTCAGACAGGGGGCGGAAGCCGTCGATGCTGCCCACTGAGAACCGGTTGGCGGCCGGTACGTCGCTGTCCTCCAACACTCTGAGGGCCTGATCGGCAAAGTCCTCGTGAACAACAAACGCCTTGGTCTCGCTGTCGTTGACGATGTAGGCGATCTCGGGGCCGGCCAGATGCCAGTTCACGGTGGTGAGGTAGAAACCCCCCTGGTAGGCGGCCATGGACACCGCCACCTGCTCGATCCCGTTGGGCAGCACGGTGGTCACCTGGTCGCCGGTGGAGAGACCCGCGGCCCGCAGTCCGTGGACGATGCGGTTGGTCAGCTCGGCAAGCTCCCCGTAGGTGATCTCGTTGTAGTCGGGATCGACTACAGCCAGGCGCTCCGGGTCGGCCTCGGCGATCTTCCAGAACCCCAACACATCGGTCTCAGCCATGCGTCCTCCAGTCGGCGTGAGTGCTTGGAGGATGGTAGGCGCAGGCCGATGGAAGGCCGAAACTGTGGCTATAGGCCGGTGAAGTCCGGCGGGCGCTTCTCCATGAAAGCAGTGATGGCCTCTACATTGGCTGGCGCCCCCATCAAACGGCTGAATGCGGCGTTCTCCCGCTCGCGGGCCGCGGCCACCCCGTCATGCCAGCCGTGGGTAATGAGCGCCTTCGATTCCACCAGCGACGACACCGGCAGCGCAGCCAACTTCTGGGCGTGGGCCATGGTCGTCTCCATCAGCTCCCCAGGCGGACAGACCTTCCACACCAGGCCCATCTCCTTGGCCTCCTCGGCGCTGATCCACTCCGCGCTCAGCAGAGTCCACATGGCCTGCTGGCGGCCCAGCAGCAGCGGGAAGGTGTAGCTGCTGGCCGCTTCGGGGGCCACCCCCAAACTGGAGAACGGGCACCGCAGCCGGGCTTCAGAAGAGATGAAGGCCAGATCGGCGAACCCCAACATGGTGGTTCCCACCCCGATGGCTAGACCGTTCACCGCGCAGATGAACGGCTTGGGAAACGAATCCATCTGGTCGAGCATTCCGGCGAATCCGTGCACGCCGGGCTCGATGCCGCCTCCGCCCGGGTTGCGAGCGCCCATCTCCACCAGGTCGGTGCCGGCACAGAACGCCCGCCCGTTCCCGGTGAGCACCACCACCGCCATATCGGGGTCGGCGGCGGCGTCGATCAGCGCCTGGGCGGTGGCGTCGTAGAGGGCCTCGCTGAAGGCGTTGAGGGCATCGGGCCGGTTCAGTGTCAGCACCCGTACCCGGCCGTGGTTGTCAATCTCCAACATCGAATCGGCAGCCTACAACGGGTTCCAGCGGGGCTCACGGCCCTCCCGGAATGCCTCGGAGGCCTCGGCCATGTTCCCGGTGAACGTGCCCAGCACCTGGGTGCGGTTCTCCAGTTCCATGGCGTGGCGCAGGCTGGGTGCGTCCAGGGTGGCGTTAGCCCCCAGCTTGGTCATCCACACCCCGTACTCGTTGTTGGCCGCGATCTGTTGGGCCACTTCAAGAGCCGCCTCCACCACTTGGCCGTCGGGCACCACTGCCGACACCAACCCGATGCGATCGGCCTCCGCGGCATCGAAAATCCTCCCGGTGAGCATCAGCTCTCGAGCCCGGCTAGCGCCGATCAGCCGGGGCAGCAGGTAGCTGTTGCCCACGTCTAGCGACGACAACCCCACCTTGATGAACACCGAGCCGAAACGGGCCGACTCTGCGGCCACTCGCACATCACAGTGCAGGGCGATGGCAAAGCCCCCGCCGACGGCCGGGCCGTTCACCGCGGCAATCACCGGCACCCGCAGCTCGTAGATCTTGAGCATGAGGTTGGCCAGGTCCAACTGCATGTCGTAGATCGCCCCCACCCGACTCTGGTCGGGAAGCTCAGAAAACTCCTGTTCGCCCCCGGCTTTGAGATCGGCGCCTGCGCAGAAGCCCCGCCCGTCGCCGGTGAGAACCACTGCCCGCTGGGAGCGGTCCCGCTCCACCTCATCGAGGGCAGCGTGCAGATCGGAGATGAGCTCGGGGCTGAGGGCATTGAGCCGCTCGGGGCGCGACATAGTGATCACGGCGATGCCCGGCTCGGAGTTTTCGACCGAAACAGTAGGTGGCGATTTCACGGGCCTCAGGCTATGTCGCTGCCGCGATGCTGCCCGAGTTGCGAGCACCCGCCGTCGCGGGGCAATATCACGTTTCAACCTGAAACCCCTGGTCAGGGTATTTTCAAATGCGGGCCAAGGGCGACGGGGGCGGAAAGTATACGGAAGGGGCGGGGCCGACTTGTGGATTTCCCTGTGAACCAGTTGTGGACAGTGGAGTTCATATCTATAGTCGAGGTTCCAGCGTGACTATCGGGATTGCAGTAGGGGCTTATCTCGTCGTGCATCTGCTCGGCGTCTATCTTCTGCGCGCGTCCGGGGTGGGTCTAGACCTGTTCGGCCGCTTCCGCAACGTTCCCGACCTCCCCGAGCCCAGGCAGCTATCCGAGTACACCGCCTTCGTAGAGAGCCACACCTTCTGGGACACCGAGGAAGGCAACGCCCTTGACGGCTATGACGAGTTCGAGCTCCACGCCGTGTTCTGGAACGAGAGGAAGCGCAGAACCGCCTGATTCTGCCTAGCTGCGGCGACAGGATCAATTGGACTTAGCGTGGAGGCCGCCGTCTACCAGTACCACGGCGCCGTTGATGAATGAGGCGGCGGGGAGCACCAGCGACAGGGTGATTTGGGCTACCTCTTCGGGATCGCCGTAGCGGCGGGCTGGTACACGCCGACGGGCGTAGGTCTCTTTGGCGTCATCGGGGATGAAGGCGGTCATTCCGGTGCGGATCGGTCCGGGGCATATCGCGTTGGCGGTCACCCCCCACCGGCCCAACTCCACGGCCAGCGCCCGGGTTAGCCCCACCACCCCGTGCTTGCTCACCGTGTAGGGCGAGGTGTTGGGCGTGGCCATGATTCCCTCGGTGGAGGCAACGTTGACGATGCGGCCGTCTCCGTTGCGCTTCAGGTCGTCCAAACAGGCCCGCACCAACCGTATCTGCGCCGTGAGGTTTACCTCCATCGTGAACGCCCACACATCCTCGTAGTCGGCAGCCTCTACCGGGCTGCCCGCAGACACGCCGGCGTTGTTGATCACAATGTCCACCGGACCCAGCTCGGCCCGCAACTGAGCCACTGCCTGCTCGATGGCCTCGGGATCGGCCATGTCGCACGCCAGTCCTAGCGCAGTGCCCCCGGCATCAACAATGGCCTCAACTGTCTCATTCAACCCGTCGCGGTCGACATCCAGCGCGGCCACCTTGGCCCCTTCATCGGCCAGCAGCCATGCAGTGGCCCGTCCCATACCCGAAGCCGCGCCGGTGACTACTGCCACCCGCCCGGCCACCGACCGGTTTAGCTTGCTGAGTCGCGCCATCAACCGCGGTGGGAGCGCTCGTGCTCAATCAACCAGGTCTTGACCTCGGGACGGCCTCCGTATTCCCCGACCGAGCCGTCGCTTCGCACCACCCGGTGACAGGGCACGATCAGCGGGATGGGGTTGGTGGACATGGCCGTTCCCACAGCTCGAGCTGCCCTGGAGGAACCGGCCATACGGGCCAACTCTCCGTAGGACACCGTGGTGCCGTAGTCCACTCCCGTCAGAGCGTCCAGCACCCGGCGGTAGAACCCGTGGCTGAGCCGCCAATCCAACGTCAGATCGAACCGTTGGCGGCGACCCTCGAAATACTCGTGGAGCTGGGCGATGGGCTCTTCCAGCCAAGCGGGGTCGCCCTGGCCCATCGAATGGGGCAGTTCAGCCAGCTCAGACATCATGTCTTGTATCTTTTCCATGTAGCCGAAACCGACCCTCACCAGCCCCTGCGACGAGGCGGCCACGTTCAACTGCCCTATGGGCGTGTCCATCGACCCCAGGGCCACGCCCAAGTCATCGGCCTCGAGTAGGGGGGAATCTGTACGGGTCAGCAGGGCAGTTGGAGACATGGCACCGACCGTAGCGGAACGCCAGACTGAGGCGGTGGAGTCTTTGAGCAGAAAAGGCCAGATCTCATGAGTACGCAAGAGTTTTCGAGCTTTGAAATCCCAGGTATCGACGTAGAACCGGTGACCGCGTGGCTAGTTGACAACGTCGCCGACTGCGAGCCCCCGTTCACCTTCGACTTGATCGCCGCGGGCGGGTCTAACCTCACCTTCCGGCTGTCTGACTCCGGCGGGCGACAATGGGCGCTTCGCCGTCCACCCGTGGGGTCGGCGCTGGCCACTGCCCACGACATGGGCCGGGAGTGGCGCATCATGGCCGCATTGGGCGAGGCCAGCGATGTTCCGGTGCCGGAGATGGTGGCCTTCTGCGACGACCACTCTGTGAACGGGGCCGATTTCTACGTGATGGGGTTCGTGGAGGGCCGCATCTTGAGGGACACAGACTCAGCAGTCGACATGACCTCCGCCCAGGCCGAGATCGCCACCCAGAGCCTGCTCGACGTGCAGGTCGCCTTCCACACTCTCGACTTGGATGAGGTGGGGCTGGGCGATCTGGGCCGCCGGGAGGACTACGTCGGCCGCCAGCTGAAGCGATGGCGCCGCCAGGTGGAGGCCGCCGGGGTGCGTGAGGTGCCCCTGCTCATCGAGTTGCACGAGCGGCTGAGCGCGGCCAAGCCCGCCGAGAAGGCCCCCGCCGCGCTGGCCCACGGCGACTACCGCTTCGACAACACCGTGCTGGATGACCAGTGGAAGATCGCCGCGGTGCTCGATTGGGAGCTGTGCACCACTGGAAACCCCATCGCCGATTTCGCCTGGTCGCTCCAATACTGGGCCGATCCCGGCGACGAGATGAGCTTTCTGAGCGACCCCCCGACCGTGCTGGACTGTTTTGTCCGCCGCGACGAGGTGGCCGAGCGGTATGCGGCCCAATCGGGATTCGACCTGTCCGATCTCGCCTACTACTCCGTGTTCAGCTGGTGGAAGCAGGCCTGCATCGTCGAGGGGGCCTACGCCCGACGACTCCAGGGGATGACCGGAGGGATGGGAACCACCGGCGACGTCCACGACATCGCCCGCCGGGTAGACACCATGCTGGCCCACGCCGCCGACATGGCCATCGGAGTGCTCTAAGCGGCGGAGGCCACCAGGGTGGTCAGCAACACCAGGGTCAGCACCGACATGGGCACCCCCAACCGCAGATAATCGGTGAAGCGATAGCGGCCGGGGCCGTAGACCATGGTGTTGGTCTGGTAGCCGATGGGGGTGAGGAAAGACGCTGAGGCGGCAACGGCCACCCCGAGCGCCAAGGTGCGGGGATCCAAACCGGACTGTGCAGCCGCCTCCAGCGCCACCGGGAAGATCAAGGCCACCGCGGCCACGTTGGTGATCAACTCGGTGAGGAGCATGGTGGCGATCACAATGCCCAGCACCACCCCGGCGTCGCCCAAAAAGTCGAATCCGGTGACGATGCCGTCAGCCAGGTCGGTGGCCAAGCCAGCTTTGTCCAGTGCCGCCCCTAGCCCAAACGCTGCTCCGATGGTGATGAGCACGCTGAAGTCCACCGACTCTCGGGCTTCTCGAGGCGTCAGCACCCCGCCCAGAACCACCGCGCCTGCAGCGATCAGCGACGCCTCCAAAACGCTCAGCACCCCTGTCGCCGGCAGTACCACCAGGGCCACTATCGCCAACAACGCCACCGGCGCCCGGCGGGTGGCCCGAGGTGGCGACCCGCCCAGTCGGGACACCAACAGGAAGTCGTTGTGGTTGCTCCACCGCTCATCGAATCCATCGGCGGCCAGCACCAGCAAGGTGTCGCCGGTGCGCAGCCGCACCTGGCCGAACTTGGCCTCTACCGGGTCCCCGGAACGGTGGATGCCTACTACGGCGGCCTGATAGCGGCCGCGGAACCCGGCCTCGGCCAGTGAGCGGCCGCTGAGGGGTGAGGCCGCTCCCACCACCGCTTCGAAGAAGGTGTGGTCGTCGGAATCCACCGCTTCCAGGTGGGGATCCTCGGCAGAGATCAGCCCGGACATGGCTTGGAGGTCGACAACCAGGTCGACCCGCCCAGCAAATGTGAGGCGGTCGCCTCCCCGAAGAACGAAGGTGGGGGCCACGGGGGCGATGACCGTGCCCTGCCGCTCCACCTCAACCAGAAACACCCCTTCGAGATGTCGCAGTCCCCCGGCCTCCACCGACTGCCCGTCGAAGGCCCCCTGCTCCACCACATACATGGACACCAGGTAAGAGCGTCCGATGCCGGCGGACTCGGATTCCCGTCGGTCGGGCAGCAGCCAGGGAGCGGCCAACACGATCAGCACCAACCCGGCACCGGCCAGCGGCAGGCCGAACCGGGCCAGCTCGAACATCTCCAGCTCATCTTGGCCCACCGATTGCAACAGGCCGCCCAGCACCAGATTGGTGCTGGTGCCGATGGCAGTGATGGCCCCGCCCAAGATGGTGGCGTAAGACAGCGGGATCAAGAACCGGGAGGCGGCTCGGCCGTAGCGCTCGGCCCAGCCCCGCACCGCGGGTACCAGCATGGCCACGATGGGGGTGTTGGCCAGAAAAGCCGAGGCCGCGCTGGCCGGCGCTAGCAGCCGGATCAGCGCAACCCGACTCCCTGAGCCCCGATCCAGCACCCGGGCCACGATCGGCTGCAAGGCGTTGGTCTTGGTCACCGCGCCCGCCACCACGTAGAGCGCCCCGATGGTTATGGGCGCGGGGTTGCCGAACCCGCTGAAGGCCTCCTCGGCGTCGATCACCCCGAGTAGAAACAGCCCACCGGCAGCACCCAGCACCCCCGCGGCGGGCGAAAGCCGGTTGCTGATCAGCCCGGCACCCATAACCGCCAATACCGCGGTGGTGAGCACCGCGTCGCCATCCATCCAAACTGATGCTAGGGGTCTGTCTGTGAATTGACGGGGTGGATTGGCGGCTCGATGGCTTAAAGGCCGCCATCCTGCGATATGAAATACCCTCGTGGCTTCCAATTTGATCCAACCCCACGGCGGCGAGCTAGTCGATCTGATGGTCGATGACGCCACCGCTGAGGAACTAAAAGCAGCATCACGCGATCTCCCGTCGTTCACCCTCCAGCCCCGCCACCTGTGCGATTTGGAACTGCTGCTGAACGGCGGCTTCTCCCCCCTGCGGGGCTTCATGGGCCAGGCCGACTACGAGCGGGTGTGCGCAGAAATGCGACTGGCCGACGGAACGCTGTGGCCGATGCCCATCACCCTGGATGTGGATGCCAAGACGGCCGAGGCGGCCCAGGCCGCCGGGCAGCTGGCGCTGCGCGACGTAGAGGGGGTCATGCTCGCCCTGCTCACCGTGAGCGACGCGTGGCGGCCCGACACGGCAGCCGAGGCCGAGGCGGTGTTCGCCAGCTCCGATCCCGATCATCCCGGCGTCGGCCACCTCATGCGCAGCACCGCGCCGATTTATCTGGGCGGGACGGTCCAGGGCCTGCAACTTCCCGTCCACTATGACTTCACCGAGCTGCGCCGCACCCCGGCGCAGGTGCGAGCCTCCTTCGACGCGCAGGGCTGGAGCCGAGTGGTGGCCTTTCAAACCCGCAACCCGATGCACCGGGCCCACGTGGAGCTCACCAGAAGGGCAGCTGTGGAGGCCGACGCCAACCTGCTGATCCACCCCGTTGTGGGCATGACCAAGCCCGGCGACGTGGACCATTACACCCGAGGCCGGGTGTACCAGCACATCATTCAGCGCTACCCCGAGAACTCGGCCATGCTGGCTATGCTGCCGCTGGCCATGCGCATGGGCGGCCCCAGGGAGGCCGTATGGCACGCCATCATCCGCAAGAATCATGGCGTCTCCCACTTCATTGTGGGCCGTGACCACGCCGGGCCGGGCTCCGACGCCTCGGGCAACCCCTTCTACGGCCCCTACGACGCCCAAGACATGTTGCAGGACTACACCGACGAGCTGGGCGTGACCATGGTGCCGTTCAAGATGATGGTGTACGTCCCCGACAGCGACAGCTACCACCCGATCGACGAGGTGGATGAGGGAACGGCCACCCTCAGCATCAGCGGCACCGAGCTGCGCGACCGCCTGGCATCGGGCGACGACATCCCCGAGTGGTTCAGCTATCCCGAGGTTGTGGCCGAGCTGCGCCGAACCCATCCCCAGAAGTCCAAGCAGGGCTTCACCGTGTTCTTCACCGGGCTCAGCGGCTCGGGCAAGTCCACCATCGCCAACGCGCTCATGTCCAAGCTGCTGGAGAGGGGCGGCCGCCCGGTCACCCTGCTCGATGGCGACGTGGTGCGCACCAACCTGTCGTCGGAGCTCGGGTTCTCCAAAGAGCACCGCGACATCAACATCACCCGCATCGGCTACGTGGCCTCCGAAATAACCAAGCATGGCGGCATCGCCATCTGCGCGCCTATCGCCCCCTACGCCGAGCCCCGGCGCCGAAATCGGGAGGCCATCTCAGCCAACGGAGGCTACGTGCTGGTACACGTGTCAACCCCGCTGGAAGTGTGCGAGGAGCGGGACCGCAAAGGCCTGTACGCCAAGGCCCGGGCCGGGATCATCAAGGAGTTCACCGGCATCTCCGACCCCTACGAGGAGCCCATTGACGCCGACGTCGTCCTGCCCACCGTTGATCAGACCCCCGACGAGGCCGCTCAGACCATCATCGACCACTTGGTGGCCGAGGGATATCTCGTATAACCCGGCGACTGAGATGCTGCGCTCCGACAATCTGATTGGATAGCCGGCGGCAATGTCCCGTACTGACGACCTAATCCGGATTACCGATGCCCTGGCCGCGGCCGCCGATGTGCTGGAGCGGTTCACGCCCGGCGAGGTTGAGGCAGAGCTGAAGGACGGGGGCGATCCGCTGACCGCGGCCGACACCGCAGTGAACGACGTGCTGGCCGAGTCTTTGCGAGGCAGTGACGAAGGCTGGCTTTCGGAGGAGACCACCGACGCCGGCGAACGGTTGGACCGGCGGAGGGTGTGGGTGGTGGATCCCATCGACGGCACCCGTGAGTTCATCGACGGAATTCCCGAATGGTGCGTGTCGGTAGGTCTAGTGGAGGACGGCGTACCCGTGGCCGGCGGCGTGCTGAGCCCGCCCAACGGACACCTCATCATCGGTTCGGACGAGACCGGGGTGTCGTGTAACGGCGCCCCGGCCCAGACGACGGACACCTCCGACCTCCGGGGCGCGCTGGTGCTGGCCTCCCGCAGCGAGGTGAAGCGGGGCGAGTGGGAACGCTTTTTTTCCACGCCGATCGCGGTGCGCAACATGGGCTCAGTGGCCTACAAGCTGAGCCTGGTAGGCGCCGGGCTGGCCGATGCCACCTGGACGCTGGTGCCCAAGAACGAGTGGGATGTGGCCGGAGGAGCCGCGCTGGTCAGAGCGGGCGGCGGGAAGGTCTTCGGCACAAATGGCACCGATGTGGTGTTCAACCGTGCCGACCCGCTGATGGACGGTTTCATAGCGGTCGCCCCTGGCCTGTGCGACCAGGTCATGGACCTACTTGACATCCTGTGAATGACCATCAACTGGCTGCACATCTGGCTACGGAGGCAGGCAAGCTGCTGGTTGAGCTGCGGGCCGAGCTGAGTGGACAAAGGCTGGCCCCGTTCGCTGTGGGGGCCAGAGGCGACGCCGCCGCCCACGACTTCATCGCCGCCGCCCTACACCAACATCGACCCGACGACATGGTGCTCTCCGAGGAGTCGATGGATAACCGCCGTCGGCTCGAACACAACCGGGTGTGGATCGTGGACCCGCTGGACGGCACCCGGGAATTCTCCATCCCGGGCCGAACCGATTGGGCGGTTCACGTGGCCCTAGTCACCGACGGTCAACCCACCGCCGCGGCGGTGGCCCTGCCCGCCCAGAGCATCACCTTGGCCACTGAGCCAGCCAGGGCCACTCCAGAAGCCGCCTCCCCGCCCCGAGTCATCACCAGCAGGAGCCGGCCCGGTCGATTGTCCCGCCACATCGCCGAATCCATCGGAGCCAGCATCATCCAGATGGGCTCGGCCGGTGCCAAAGCCGCCGCGGTGGTATTGGGTGAAGCCGAGGTGTACGCCCATGCATCGGGGCTGCACGAATGGGACCTGTGCGCTCCCGCGGCGGTGGCCGCGGCCGCCGGGCTGCACGTTTCCCACCTCAACGGCGCCGAACTGCGGTTCAACCAGTCCGACACCTACATCTCCGACTTCGTGATCTGCCACCCCGATTTCGCCTCAGCCGTCATTACCCGGTGACACTCCCCGCCATCTCCCCGTAGATTGTCCTTGGACAGTTGAGCTGGAACTTCCAAGAACGCTGCCATTTCAACGTCTTGCAAACGTGCGCTGTACTCATTTGCGCAGAACCGTAGATTGGGAGCCGCTGTGAGATTGGTGATCGCCAGATGCTCGGTGGACTACGACGGCCGGTTGGCGGCACACCTGCCCGAGGCCGTCCGGCTCATCATGATCAAAGCCGACGGCTGTGTGGCCATCCACGCCGACGGCGGCGCCTATAAGCCTCTGAACTGGATGAACGCCCCCAACCGGCTGTCAGAGGAAGATGGCGTCTGGACGGTGGTCAACCCTGTGGGCGAGAAGCTGACCATCACCATCCACCAGCTCATTTCCGACACCGATCACGAGCTGGGCCACGACCCCGGCTTGGACAAAGACGGAGTGGAGGCCCATCTTCAGGAGCTGTTGGCCGCGTCGCCCGAGGTTCTGGGTGATGGGTTCCGGCTGGTGCGGCGGGAATACCCCACCGACATCGGCCCGGTGGACTTGCTGTGTCGAGATGCCGATGGGGTCGCCATAGCGGTCGAGGTGAAGCGGCGGGGAGAAATCGCCGGTGTGGAACAGCTCACCCGCTATCTCCAGTTCTTGAACCAAGATCCGGAGCTGGTGCCGGTGCGAGGCATGCTCGCCGCTCAGGTCGTCCGCCCCCAGGCCCGGGCATTGAGCGCCGACCGGGGCATCGAGTGCGTGGAGGTCGACTACGACATGCTCAGGGGCATCGAGCCCGACCAGGCCGCTCTGTTCTGAGCCCCACTGTGAGCGCACCCCGGCCTGAACCCGATCGACAACTCGATCCCGCTACCATCCGATAACCGGCATGGATCCACAACCTCCACTCCGCCTGCGCCGTCCTCCCCGTCCTCTCTGGGTCTGGGCGCTCATGATCACACCGGTCGTGCTTCTGTCCATCTGGCTGGTGTATTGGCTCGTGGATTCCTCCAGCAACGATGACAAGACCCCCAGAGGGCTGAAGATCGAAAGCCCCGCCATCCCCGATATCAGCATCGACATCGGCGGTTTGGACGAGGACGATGTGACCGAGGTCGTCGTCGAGCTGGCCGAGCGCTTCGCCCAGACCCCGGTGGAGATCACCACTCCCAGCCAGGTCGCCTCCACCACCGCGGCGGAGATAGGGCTGGCAGTGGACGTGGAGTCCACTGTTGCAGAGATCATGGAGATAGACAGCAGCACAAGCAACCCAATCGGATGGACGGCCTCGTTCTTTGAGAGCTCGCAGTCCGATCTGCTGCTTACCTTGTCGGCCTCCGCCAACCAGATCGCCGACCTAGAAGCAGAACTGCGACAATCGCCTGTCAATCCCACCATCGTCTTCGACAATGGAACCTTCCAAGTGGCCGCGGGGGTTCCCGGCGAGATTGTGGATCTGGAACCAGCGCTCCTTCGATTGTTGGAAGCGGCAAGGCGGGGAGAAAGCCCGCTGAGCACCGAAGCAGATGTTCGCCTCATCCCGCCCGAGATCTCAGAAACTGTCATGGCCACTACCGCCGACTGGATCAACCAGCGCACATCTCAAGGCCTGCTGGTAACGGTTGAAGAAGTCACCAAGCGGGTGCAGCCGGCCCAACTCCGATCGTGGCTGATACTCGAGAACAACGATGACGAGTGGACCTACGACATCGAACCGCAGCGAATGGAAGATGACCTGGCCGAGCTATTTGTCGAAGTGGCCACCGTGGCCTCCGAGCCAGTGCTCACGGTGATCGACGATGTGCCCGTGCTGGTGAACGAGGTACCCGCCCTCATTTGCTGCGAGGAATCCGCCTACCGCCAGGTGGTGTTGGCCCTGGATACCGAGCTGCCCGCAGTGGAATTGGAGTTACGGGAGTCGAGCAAGATCAACGACCAGAGCTGGCTGGTCGAACGGGGCATCGTAGAGCTGACCGGCCGGTTCACCACCTACTACACGCCGGGCCAAGACCGGGTCTCAAACATCCATCGCATCGCCGAGCTGATTCAGGGGGCGGTGGTCTACCCGGGCGAGACATTCTCGGTCAACGGCTACGTGGGCGAGCGCACCGAGGAGTTGGGGTTCGTGGACGCTGGCGTGATCTACGACGGCGTGTACACCTCAGATGTCGGCGGAGGCATCTCCCAGTTCATCACCACGCTGTTCACTGCGGCATTCAACGCGGGAATGGAGTTCCCCGAGTACCAAGCCCACAGCATCGATATCTCCCGCTACCGAGAGGGAGTAGACGCCACCATCTCCTGGCCGAAGCCCGACTTCAAGTTCCGCAACCCCAATCCGTATGCGGTGCTGTTGTGGCCCACGGTGACCGACGGCAGCGTCACCGTCAGCTTCTACTCCACTGCCTATGCCGAGGTGGAGTGGACCGACCGCTATGACACTCCGAGGAAGTTCTGCACCAAGCGGACCACCGAGCGCACTCGGACCTACGCCGACGGCACCGTGCTGCGAGACTCGGTGATCGCTCTCTACCAACCCCGTGAGGGCATCAACTGCGACGGGGTGTGCACCTCCTCAGTGTTGCCGCTAGACGCCGACGGCGACGGAGAGGCGGAGTTCGACGACGAGGGACTGCACCAGGAGTGCGTCAGCCCCGAAGACTGCATCGGAACTCACGGTCCGGTGGATGTCGACGAAGACAACAGACCCGATCTCTGCTCCATCCCGCCGCCCGGGGAAGAGGGGGAGCCCGAAGAGGGCGAACCGCAAGAGCCCCTGCCGGAGGAAACCCCGACCCAAGAACCTGAGGCGCCACCGGGGCAGGCCCAGGCGTTGGACCCGGAGCAGTCGGGTGAGCAGAGCGCATGAACAATTCAATTCAATGACCGTTGAATGGGACACCGCCATCGTGGGAGCCGGCCCAGCCGGCTGTGCGGCGGCCATAACCCTGGCCCGGGGCGGACAGCGGGTGGTAGTGGTTGATCGGGCTCGCTTTCCCCGTCCCAAGGCGTGCGGTGACGGCCTCACCGCTGGGGCGCTGCGGCTCTTGGAGGGCTTGGGGCTGGATCCGACGCCCATCTCGACGTGGATGCCGGTGGAAGACGTTTGCATCAGGTCGCCGTCGGGCCGCACCGTCGAGTTCCCCCTGCCCCGGGGAGGGGGCCAGTTCGCGGCGGTGGTTCCCCGGGCGGAGCTGGACAACGCGCTGGTGGAGCAGGCCAAGGCCGAGGGAGCGATGCTGGTCGAGGGTGCCGCATGCCAGGGAATTGTCGAAGACAACGGCCATGTGGCGCTAGAGGTGAGCGATCACGGCACGGTGAAGGCGCAGTTTGCCATCGCCGCTGACGGGATGTGGTCGCCAACCCGCAAATTCCTGGGATTGGCTCCCGACGGATACCGGGGGGACTGGCACGCGTTCCGCCAGTACTGGTCGGGGGTGGCCCCCGCAGCTAGCCAGGCCCTGTGGGTTTGGTTCGAAGAGGAGATCCTGCCCGGATACGTCTGGTCGTTCCCGCTGCCCGACGGCCGGGCCAATGTGGGCTTCGGCGTGCGCCGCGGCGGCCCGGTGGCGGTGGGCGACATGGGCAAGCTCTGGCGAGAACTACAGAAGCGGGACCACATCCGGGCTGTGCTGGGCGAAGACGCCGCCCCCGAGACGGCCCACCGGGCCTGGCCCATTCCCGCCCGCATCGACAAGGTCCCGCTTACCTCTCGTCGAACCATGTTCGTGGGCGATGCCGCCGCCGCCACCGACCCCATGAGCGGCGAGGGAATCGCCCAGGCCCTTCTCACCGGCATGGGCGCGGCCAACGCGGTGCTGGCCGGCGGATCAGATGCCGAACAGGTGATGGCCGACTACCGCCACTTCGTGCGCCGGGAACTGTTTGCCGACCATCGCATGGCCCGCCGTCTCGGGCGGGTATTGGCCACCCGCCCCGGAGCGAGGGGCGCGGTCCGCATCGCCGGCCTCACCCCCTGGACCCGGCGAAACTTCGCCCGTTGGCTCTTCGAGGACTACCCGAGGTCAATCATCGCCACCCCTCGCCGCTGGCTCCGCAAACCCCTCACCACGCCCGGCGCTTACCGTTCACAACACTGATCGTCGTAATCTTCCGTTCATGACATTGAGCTTTGACAACCGAGTTGCGATCGTCACCGGGGCTGGGGGCGGGCTGGGCCGGTTGTACGCGCTGGAGTTGGCTCGGCGGGGCGCACGGCTCGTGGTGAACGACTTGGGAGGATCGGCCGACGGCACCGGCTCTAGTGAGGGCCCAGCCCAGTTGGTGGCCAATGAGATCAACGGCGGGGGCGGCGAAGCGGTGGCCGACACCCACTCGGTGGCGACCACCGAGGGCGGGGCGGCCATTACCGCTACCGCCATGGAGGCCTTCGGGCGGGTGGATGTCGTCATCAACAATGCCGGCATCCTGCGGGACAAGACCTTCCACAAATTGGAGGACCAGCAGCTCCATCCGGTGCTCGCCGTCCATTTGCGGGGAGCGTTCAACGTGACCCGACCGGCCTTCACGCAGATGCGGGAGCAGGGCTACGGCCGCATCGTGTGCGCCACGTCGAACGCTGGGGTGCTGGGCAACTTCGGCCAGTCCAACTACAGCGCGGCCAAGATGGGGCTGGTGGGGCTCACCAACACGCTGGCCCTGGAGGGCGCCAAGTACAACATCAAGGCCAACTGCATTGCGCCGGTGGCCACTACCCGCATGACCGAGGCCATCTTCGGCGAAGAGATCAAAGGGGCCATGAATCCGGCATTGGTCACCCCCGTGGTGTGTTTTCTGGCCCACGAGGACTGCCCTGTCTCCGGCGAGGTGTACTCCGCGGCCGGAGGCACAGTGGCCCGATTCTTTGTGGGGCGGACCCCCGGCTACTACAACCCCAACCTCACGGTGGAAGACGTGGCCGAGAACTTCGACGAGATCCGAGACGAGACCGGCTACAAAGTGCTGGGCGACGCCAACCATGAGGTGGGCGTGGCCTATAAGACGATTCAAGCTGCCAGCGAATGACCCCCGAAGAGGCCATCGAAGCCTTCGATGAGGCCGTTGAACAGGTTTTCGACCGGCTGCGAGGAAATCCCGTGGCCGACCGGGTGTTCTACACCGCCTCTGAGCTGGGGAACTTCAGCATCTTGTGGCATGCCTTGGCCTGGGCAGGGGCCACCTCCAAACGGGGCCGTCGCAATGCTCTGAGGGTGTCGGTTACCCTGGCGGCGGAGTCGGCGCTGGTCAACGGACCGATCAAATCGGCCTTCAACCGCTCGCGCCCCCTGGCAGAGCACGAACACCCCCATCGACTGCGCCAGCCCCTCACCAGCAGCTTTCCCAGCGGTCACGCCAGCGCGGCCGTGGTGGCCGCCGTGCTCTTGTCCGAGCCCCGACGCCGCCGCTGGCCATTGTGGGCTGCCGCCTCGGTGGTGGCGGCCAGCAGAGTCCACGTCCGCATCCACCACGCCTCCGATGTGGTGGTCGGCGCCGTGGTGGGCGCAGTGATCGCCCGGCTGTTCAAGAAGATCTGGCCGCTGCGCTGAGCCATGGCCGATCGAGCCACCGTCAGCGTCTATGAGGATCGGGCTGCTGAATGGCGAGCCGAACGAGAGCCCAAATCCACCTCGGCCGCGGAGGCGTTTGCCGCCCTCGACCGGCCCGAAGGGATCACCGCCGATCTGGGCTGCGGTCCCGGCTGGCACACCGCGGCGCTGCCCAGCCCTGCACTGGCCGTTGATGCCGCCCGATCAATGCTGGAAATGGTGGCCGAACACGCCCCAAACGCCCTGCGATGCCGGGCTGACTTGGCGGCCTTGCCCCTGGCCACAGGGTCGCTGGCCGGAGCGTGGGCGTCGCGAAGCTATGTCCACCTAGATCGCCGCCATGTTCCCCTGGCGCTGGCCGACCTGCATCGGGCGCTGGCCCCCGGCTCCCCAGTAGAGCTCCATATTTTCGAGGGAGATGCCGATTTCGAGCCGTTTTCCGACGATGACTTCCCCGGGCGCCGCTTCTCCCAGTGGCCCCAAGACTGGATAGCGCCCCTTGTGGAAGGTGCCGGGTTCGCCCTGGACAGCATGGAGCGGATGGGTCGGCCCCCCAAAGCCGCCACGCTCATCGTCAAAGGACGCAGAGCCCGAACCCTGCCCGACACCGTGGGACCGGAGATGCGCCTGCTGATCTGCGGCTTGAACCCCAGCGTGTACGCCGCCGACGCCGGCGCGGGGTTCGCACGGCCCGGAAACCGGTTCTGGCCCGCGGCGCTGGCCGCCGGCCTGGTGAGCGCCGACCGCGATCCCCGGCGGGCGCTTATCGACCACGGCGTGGGAATGACCGACCTGGTCAAGCGGGCCACCCCCCGGGCCGACGCACTCACCGCCGACGAATACCGCCGGGGCCTCGACCGGCTGGTGTGGCTGGTGAGGTGGCTCAAGCCCGCCGCAGTGTGCTTTGTGGGCCTAGCCGGCTGGCGAGCCGCCGTGGACCGAAAGGCCCAGGCCGGACCGCAATCCCAAGATCTGGCCGGTCGTCCGGTGTACGTCATGCCCTCCACCAGCGGGGCCGCCGCCGGCTATCAGCTCGCCGACTACGTCAGTCACTTCCAAAAGGCTGCGGCGCTAGAGACCTGACCGCCTCCCAGGGATCGATGCCCCCTAAAGGCATCACCATGAGCGTTGAGGTGGTAACACCGTTGTCGAAATAGCGATCGATGTGCTTGCGGCACTCCTCGGGGGTGCCGTGCACAAGCAGGTCGTCGACCACCTGCTCGGGAATGACCTCCAGCGACCCGGCCCTATCTCCGGCCGCCCATCGCTCCCAGTGCTCGGCCAGCAGCTCTCCCCGGCCCAGCCACTCGTGAAAGGCCCGGTACACCGGCACGTTCAGGTAGCCGGCCACGGCCCGCCGTCCCTGGGCCATCACCGTCTCCCGGTCGGGGTTGGGGCATACAAATATGCGGGCCACAACTTCTTTGTTGGGCCCTTGGGCATGGACGATCTCGCTCACCCGCGCGGTGTCTTCGGCCGACAGCCAGTTGATGATGGCCCCGTCGGCCTCCTTTCCCGCCAGAGTCAGCATCTGGGATCGCAGCGCAGCCACCAGGATGGAGGGCGGCTCGGGGGGGACCATTCCCAATCGGAACCCCTGCACGGAGAAGGTCTCGTAGTCGCCACTCACCTTCTCTCCGGCCAATGCCGGCTTGAGGAATCGCACCAGATCGCGCACCCGCCGGTAGGGCTCCTCGAACGGGATCGAGTTCCACCGCTCCACGATCACGTCCGAGGAGCTGCCCACCCCGAGGAGGAACCGGCCCGGAGCCAGCGAGGCCAAAGTGGCCGCCGATTGGGCCAACAGCGCCGGTCCCCGGGTGTAGGCCGGAACGATGGCGGTGCCCAGTCGCAGCGACGGCGCCCACTGAGAGGCCAGCACCAAAGGGGTGAAGGCATCGTGGGAGTTGGACTCCGACGACCACACATCGGTGTATCCCAGCTCAACCAGCTCAGCCATCTGTTCGGCCTGCTGATCCAGCGGACCGAACAGGGGAACCGTCATCCCGTCTCGTCGTGAAACCATCCCGCCACTCTAGGGGTCTGTTGCTGGCATAGACGTGCGGTGATGGTTCGGGAAAGGCTGCTTGATAAAGTTCCCAACCGTGAGTGAAGACGTCGAAGCAGGATCAATCGGAGCCACAGCAGGCGAGTCCGATGTTTTGGACCCGAACTGGGTCGGAGACCAGGTGCTCGACTCGCTCGATCCGGTTTATTTCGCCCGGACCTTGGTCAACGCGGGCATGAAAGCCGCGGCCAACCCGGTAGGGGTGGGCACCGCATTGTTGAAGGCAGCCGCCGGAGCGATGAAGGTGGGAGCAGCCACCATGGCCAAGGCAACCAAGACAGCCGACCCCGATGTTCCCGCTCCCGTTCAGCCCCAGCCCAAGGACCACCGCTGGAGCTCGGAGGCGTGGGAGGACAATCCCTACTTCTTCGGCCTCCAGCAGACCTACTTGCTAACTAAGAACCTGGCCGACGACCTCATCGATGCTGCCAACCTGAACGAGGCCGATCACCGCAAGGCCAAGTTCGCCGCTTCCTTCGCTTTCGACGCGCTGGCCCCCACCAACATGCTGCTCACCAACCCCGACGCCCTGGCCAAGGCAGCGGCCACCGGCGGGGCCAGCGTGGTGAAAGGCGCAACCAACATGCTCCATGATCTGCGCCACAACGACGGGTGGCCGTCGAAGGTGGACGACTCGGGGTTCGAGCCGGGGCTGAACATGGCCATGACCCCCGGCAAGGTGGTGTACCGCAGCGACTTGATCGAGCTAATCCAGTACGAGCCCCAGACCGAGCAGACCTTTGAGACCCCGCTGCTTTTCTGCCCTCCGTGGATCAACAAGTACTACATCATGGACTTGGCTCCGGGGAAGAGCCTGATCGAGTGGGCGGTGCAGCACGGCCACACCTGCTTCACCATCAGCTATCGCAACCCCGACGGGTCGATGCGCGACACCAGCTTCGAGGACTACCTCCGCCAAGGACCCCTCGAGGCCCTGCGAGTGGTGCAGGAGATCACCGGGAAGGAGAAGGTAAACACCGTCAACGTGTGCCTGGGGGGCACCCTCACTGCCATCGCCATGGCCTACGGCGCGGCCACCGGCGACCAGCCCATCGGCAGCGCCACGTTCTTGAACACCCTGACCGACTTCTCCGATCCCGGGGTGCTGGGAGCATTCACCGATGAGCCCACCGTGGCCGGCTTGGAGCGCAAGATGGCCGACCAGGGGTACCTGGAGGCCAGCGAAATGGCCCGCACCTTCGACGCCATTAGGGCCAACGACTTGATCTTCCAGTACGTGGTGAACAACTGGCTGTTGGGCGAGGATCCACCGGCGTTCGACCTGCTGGCCTGGAACAACGACAGCACCAGGATGCCGGCCCGCATGCACAGCAGCTACCTGCGCCGGTGCTATCTCCAGAACCAATTCGCCAACGACGCCTTTGAGATGGACAGCACCATGCTGCACCCCGCCGACGTGAAGCAGGACAGCTACGTGCTGTCGGCCATCGACGACCACATCGTCCCGTGGACGGCGGCTTACCGCACGGCCACCCTGTTGGGCGGACACAACCGCTTCGTGCTCAGCACCTCAGGGCACATCGCCGGCATCGTCAACCCGCCTAGCCCGAAAGCCCGCCACTGGACAAACGACCAGATCGCGGAATCGCCTGAGGACTGGCTGGTGGGCGCCGAACAGCATCAGCAGACGTGGTGGGAAGACTGGGCCAGATGGATCGGCGAGCGGGCCGGCAAGAAGGTCAAGGCTCCCAAGCAACTCGGCACCAAGGCCTACGCGCCGATGGAGGACGCCCCGGGCATCTACGTGAAGATGCGCCCCGGCGACACTGACTCGGCCTGATCAGATTTCTCTAGAAAATTTTCCGGAAAACCCTTCTTTGAATTGCTGATCAAGCCTTTGCTAAGTAAAGTAAGCAACATGACCGACGTCAAAGAAATAACTGAAGCCGTGCAAGAACAGGTTCTGACCGCCCTCAAGATGGGCCAGACCGCCATCGTCGAAGGTGTCCGCACCTTCACCGATACGGTCGGCAGCATCACCCCTGAGAGCCTGAAGATCGATTCCGTGCCCGGCCTTGACTCCCTGCCCGATCCCAAGGACCTGATGAACGTCAGCTTCGGGTTCGCCCAGGAACTGCTCAACACCCAGAAGGAGTTCGCCCAGAACTTGCTGGCCGCAGCGTCCGCCAATGACGCGGCCTCGGCCAAGCCAGTAGCCAAGAAGAGCTGAATCCCCCCTCAGCTCTTTCCTGCAAAACGGGGCCGGTCGCTGACCGGCCCCGTTTTATTTTTCTAACTCTTGCGTACTATATTGAACAAGCAAGTAGGGGCCGCCGGTTTCCGGCGGTGGGAGGGAATAATGAGCACGGAAGCTGGCGCACTGCCGCCACAAGATTTCGAATCGCCAGGAGAGCCGATCAACAAGGTTGGAGTGATCGGCGGCGGGATAATGGGATCGGGCATCGCTGAGGTGTGCGCCCGGGCCGGCTTGGACACCCTGGTGATCGAGGTGGACGACACCGCAGTCAGCATCGCCCGGAATTCGATCGAGAATTCCTTGAACAAGGCGGTCTCCCGCGACAAGGTACCGGCGGCAACTCGGGACCTGGCCTTGGACTCGCTCAGGTTCAGCACTGATATGGGAGACCTGGCCGACCGGGATTTGGCAATCGAGGCGGTCATTGAATCGCTGGAAGAGAAGCTGTCGGTGTTTCGGGCCATGGACAAAGTGATGGCCCCAAACGCCATCCTGGCCACCAACACCTCTTCCATTCCCATCATCACCCTGGGTTCCATCACCAGTCGGTCGGACATGGTGCTCGGCATGCACTTCTTCAACCCAGCTCCGATACAACCCTTAGTGGAGCTGGTGCGCTCGCTGGGTACCTCCTTGGACACCATCGACCGGGTCGACCGCTTTGCAGTGGAAGTTCTGGGCAAGCGGGTCATCCGCTGTCGCGACCGAGCCGGGTTCGTGGTGAACCGGCTACTGGTCCCCTACCTGCTCGATTCCATCCGGATGTACGACGAGGGCAAGGTGAGCGCCGCCGACATCGACAGCGGGATGATGTACGGCTGCGGCCACCCCATGGGCCCGCTGACGCTTTGCGACCTAATCGGACTGGACACCATCGAGGCGGTGGCCGAGGTGCTTTACGAGGAGTTCAAGGGCTCCCACAACGCTCCGCCGCCGCTGCTGCGGCGGATGGTGGCCGCCGGGCATCTGGGGCGCAAGTCCGGCAAGGGATTCTACGAGTACGACAGCTGAGGCCGAACTATGGATCAATCCGCAGTCGAAGCATTTGGGAACTATCTGCGCAGCCAGCGCAAGCTGGCCCAGCTCACCCTGCGGGAGCTTTCCGATCTGGCCGAGGTTTCCAACCCATACCTCAGCCAACTGGAGCGAGGCCTTCACCAGCCGTCGGTGAGGGTGATCAAGTCGCTGGCCACAGCATTGAACTTGTCGGCGGAAACCCTGTTGGCCCAGGCAGCCGGCATCGATGCCGCCAACGGCGAGAACCCCGACGGAGTCTCTGATACTGAAGCCACCATCCGCTCTGATGCCAACCTTTCCGATGAGCAGAAGGCGGCCCTGCTGGAGGTGTACCGCAGCATGACCAGCGGCGGACAAAACCCATAGATCACCCTCTTATCCCACTTCAGAGCAGATTTCCGGAGAATTTCTCCCCTACCCGGCCCAAACTGTCACTCCCGCCGGGATACTGGAAGCATGAAACAACAGCTCATGCTCTTGGAGGCGCCGCCAGACTGGCGGATCGATGAGCGAACCAAGGAAATCGGGCGTCGAGGCCTGGCTCAGGCCCGAGCGGCCTTGCAGGGCCACTCCCCCGCGACCCCACCCACATCCACCCCCTCCGACGACGTTCCCCGTGCTGCGTGAAGCCTTCGGCATCCGCCAATACCCAGGTGCGGACGTCCGGAAAAGCGGTGGGCGCGCTGCTGGCCTTCGGCCTGCTGGCCGTTGTCAGCTGTTCGTCAGGCTCCGGCGGCTTCACCAACCAAGCCGTCACGCCGAGTGAACCAATCACGGCGCTGACTGGGGCGCCCGCGACCGTGGTGGAAGTGATCGACGGGGACACGGTAGTGGTGGAGATGGCCGACCGGGACGAGCGGGTGCGTCTAGTTGGCATCGACACTCCCGAGGCCACTGGCGGCTTCTTGCCGGTCGAGTGCTACGGCGATGAAGCCAGCGTCTTCACCAGATCGCTGCTGCCACCAGGCACCGAAGTGCGCCTTACCCGCGACGCTGAGGCCCGCGACCGCTACGACCGTCTGCTCGCCTATCTGCATCGAGCCGGCGACGGCCTGTTCGTCAACCTCGAGATTGCCGCCAACGGGTATGCCGAGGCACTGATCATCAAACCCAATACCACCCACGCCGATGCCTTCTATGCAGCTGCGGCCACAGCCCGCGACCAGGGACTGGGGCTGTGGGGGGCTTGCGGCAGCGCCGATGTGGTCCTTGAGTGACCGCCTTTGCCGCCAAAGGACGGTAGTTTGGCTGTACCTGTGAGCGAACTACTGGAACGCTTGGGCGGCGCCCCCCAAGGTCGAGCCCTCATTATCACCTGCGACAACCTGGGCCAGTCCCATGCAGCCAACGCGGCCATAGCCGAGTGCTTGGACATCGGAGTGGCCACCGCCGCCAGCCTCATGGTGCCGTGTCCGTGGGCCCGGGACGCAGCCGGGCGTTTCGCCCACACCCCGGTGGGGGTTGACCTCACCCTCAACGCCGAATTCGACAACTATCGATGGGGTCCGATCACCCAGGCGCCGTCGCTGCTAGACGGCGACGGTGGCTTCCCCCGCACTCCGGCCGACTCCTGGGAGCACGGCGACCTCGACGAGGCCCACCGGGAGTGCCGGGCCCAAGTCGAGCGGGCCAGCCAGTGGGGCAGCGACCTGACCCACCTCAGCCCCCACCTCGACACTCTTTTGATGCGTCCTGAATTTTTCGACGTGTACTTGGAGCTTGCCGTAGAGATGGCGCTGCCCATACGCCTGGGTGGAAGCGACCAGGAGCGCCGGGCCGGCTTTCCGTTCCGCCGCCTGGCCGCCGACGCCGGGGTGCTGGCACCCGACCACCTGGTACAGGTCCGCGGCCGCCCTGCTCGGCGGACACTCGAAGAAGCGGTTGAGAACCTGGCCCCCGGTGTGACCGAGTTGGTGGTATCGCCAGCCATCGACACCCCCGAGCTGCGGGAGTTGGATCCGGGCTGGCTCAGCCGGGTAGAGCAATACCTGCTGGTCGCCCACGACCCGTCGCTGCGCACCGCCATCGAACGCTCCGGTGCCCGAATGCTGACCTACGCCGACCTCCGAGACGCCCAGCGGGGGAACTGAGAAGAACGAGACATGCCCTAAAAGTCCGTGTGCTCGGCCAAAGCCGACCGGAAGACGTCGTACTCGGCTGAGTCCAGCACCGGGCGCAGGCCGTAAACCCAGCGGGCATAGTCCCCTTCCAGCTTCATCCGGCCCGACATGTAGGCCAGATCAGGGTGCTCCCCACTGGCCACTTCGGCCCGGGCATCGGCGTACTTGTAGACGATGCTCACGTCGACCTCGGCCAGCTTGCCCGAGGCCATCTCCACCAGACGGCCGTCGCAGATAACCGCGTGATAGCGGATCTTTCCACCGGGTGCCCCAGTCACCTCGAAGTTGGCTGAGCAGTCCACCCCCGGCCGCTCCGGCCAGCCGGACGCGGCTTCAAGGTTCAACCCGAACCACTCATCGCTTAGGAATGGGGCCCTTTCCACGGGCCCTATTCGATCCCGGCGAACAGGTCGGTCTCGGGCAACTCGGATTCCACCAGGCTGCGGCCCAGCACGTAGTCCTCCCACGGGTAGGCATCGGCCATGTGGTGATCGGGCAGGCCGAACCAGAACTTGGAGTCGGGGTCGACCTGCGTACGGTGGGCGAGTAGCGCCTTGGAACGGCGGTCGAAATACCCGGCGCACTGGATTCGGGTGGTTATGGCGTCATCGTTTGACGGCCGGCTGAACCAGCGCTCGTCATAGGGCGACTCCAGATCCAGCTCTGCGAACTTCTCGTGCAGGGCCGTGATCCGATTCCGGGACCAGGTTACGTAGTACATCTTCTGCGGTTGCCACGGCTCGCCTGCTTCGGGAAAGGCATCGGGGTCGGCGGCGGCTTCAAAGGCGGGTTCGCTGATCTCGGCCACCCTCAGGTGGTCGGGATGCCGATAGCCCTGCTGATCTTCCCCGTAGGTCACCACCACATGGGGGCGCTCGGTGCGGATGATGGCCACCAAGCGGCCCACGGCCTCTTCCAAGGGGGCTTGGGCAAAGCTGCGGGAATCGGCGTTGGCCTCGCTATCGGGCATCCCGGAATCGCGATAGCCCAGCCAATGAACGCTGCTGTAGCCCAGCACGTTGGCCGCCTCAACCAGTTCGTCACGGCGGACCTGGTCCAGATTGTCCCGCACTTCTGGGCGATCCATCTCCGGATTCAAGATGTCGCCCTCCTCGCCGCCGGTGCAGCACACCAAAGTGGCCGCCACCCCTTGGTCGGTGTACATGGCCACCGTGGCCGACCCCTTGGACGACTCATCGTCGGGATGGGCGTGAATGGTGAGCAGTCGAAGATCGACGGACATAGCCCGCCTAGGCTAACCCCGCTCAAGCTGGGCTAGGAACCCGTCCCGAGATGCCTTTCTGCCGGTTCCAAGACCATTGAGCCACCTGGGCAAGGGTTATCCTCCGTGGATGCCAAGCCCAGAATTCGAAGCTGTGCGGTCCATGCTGGCGGCCGCGCCCAAGCCCGACCCCTCAGAGACCGCCGCGGAGCGCC
The DNA here is from genome assembly GCA_002239105.1 of marine group bacterium Sva0996 bin134. Taxonomy (GTDB): domain Bacteria; phylum Actinomycetota; class Acidimicrobiia; order Acidimicrobiales; family Bin134; genus Poriferisocius. The sequence continues at coordinate 94,747 of MPNQ01000006.1, forward strand.
GTGCCCGGTTGGACGCCAACGCCGCCGCCACGCCGCTGGCCGACAATGTGGTCAAACAAGACGTCGAGATCCCCGGTGTGCCCGGCGCCGCCTGGCTGCATCCCCAAGCTGCCGACCCGGAAGGACTTCCGGCGCTGCTGTTCTTCCACGGCGGCGGATACCGGGTGGGATCAATCATCTCGCACCAGGGCTTCGCCTCCCATCTAGCCTCTTTGATCCCGGCCCGGATCCTTTTGGTCGACTACCGCCTGGCCCCCGAGGATCCATTCCCCGCCGCAGTCGATGACTGCCTGGCGGCTTACCGTTGGATGCTGGACAGCGGGATCGACCCGGCCCGCATCATGTTCATCGGTGACTCTGCCGGAGGCGGGCTAGTCGGAGCCATCATGCTTGGGGCCCGCAACCAGGGGTGGCCGCTGCCCGGTGCGGGGATTTGCCTGTCGCCCTGGGTCGATCTGACCAACTCCTCGGCAAGCCACACCGAGCGCGATGAACTGGATGTGATGTTCGGCCATGACGATGCGGTGACCGCAGCCAGTTGGTATCTGGACGGGCATGATCCCCGAGATCCGTTGGCCTCCCCGCTCTTCGGCGACTGGGAGGGAATGCCCCCCATGCTGGTCCACGCCGGCGACCACGAGGTGCTGCTGGACGACGCCACCGGGTTCGCCGCCGCGCTGGAGGCAGCAGGCGTTGATGTGGATCTCCGCATCTGGCCGGGAATGATCCATGACTTTCAGATCATGTACCCCAACTACCCTGAAGCGGTCGAGGGAACAGAGGCCATTGCGGCCTTTGTTCGGCGCGTAGGTCGTTGAAATCGCCGGCTGAGGCCGGCGGCTGCTCAGTGCAGTCGGCTCAGGCCGATTCCCGCTCGGTGCGGTGCCGCCGCAGACCGATGACCGGGGTTGAGGGGGCGAAGCCCGCCTCTGCCCGTTCGATCTCCGACTCGCCGCCCCAGAAGCCGAGCTCGCGCTGGTCGCGGGCCCAGTTCCGGCACGCCCGAATCACTCCGCAGTCACCGCAGATGCGACGGGCTGCGTTCTCCCGCCGCTCACGAGCTGACGGGCGTTCGCCAGCCGGGGGGAAGAACAGTTCGCTCTTCCCCTTGCAGTTCGCATTTTCCATCCACCAAGGACGAGGCTCCATTGCCATCTCCACCCATTGCCTCCCGTTCGAGTCCGGGGGCATTCTCCGTTTGGCTATTGCTTCCACAACCGAAACACCAAGCAATTGCTTAGATATCCGCTTGCTTTCAATACAAAAAGTTAGACGCTCGAATAGCGCCCGTCACGATATCCTATATGAATAGTTTTGATAAATCTATCTCGAAAAGTGATAGTGCATCTTCGGAGGGCGACAACCTGCCGAAACGCCAAGTTCTAGTCATCATACTAACGCTAATGCTGGCCCAGATGATGGCGGCGATTGAGGGCACAGTGGTGTCCACCGCGCTCCCCACGATCATCGGAGACCTAGGCCGGCGGGATCTGTACACCTGGGTTTTCACGTCCTATTTCATCGCATCAACTGCGTCCACTCCCCTGTGGGGGAAGCTGTCCGACCTGTGGGGGCGCAAGGGCCTCTACCAAACCGCCATCGTGATCTTCATGATCGGGTCGGCTTTGGCCGGCATCTCGTCGAACATGACCATGCTGATCGTGCTTCGAGCGGTCCAGGGTCTGGGCGCCGGAGGGCTTTTCACTCTGTCTATGGCCATCTTGGCCGACGTGCTCTCGCCCCGGGAGCGGGGCCGGTACCAGGGATACATGGGCGGGATATTCGCTCTGGCCACCATCTTGGGTCCGTTGGCCGGGGGCCTGCTGGTGGACTACGCCCACTGGCGATGGGTCTTCTTCATGGTTCTGCCGCTCGGAGGATTCTCGCTGGTGATGTCGGTCACCCATCTCGAGTTGGCCTTTACCCGCCGCGAGGCCCGGGTGGACTACACCGGAGCGGGCCTGCTCTTGGTGTGGGTGATAGCCATCATCCTGGCCATGGAGTTGGGCGGCGACTCCTGGGACTGGGCGTCGGCCCCCTCGATCGGACTGCTGGGGGTGGGAGTCGGCGGCGCGGCCCTGTTCATCGCCCAGCAGCGACGGACAACCGAGGCAATCCTGCCGCCCCGGCTGTTTCGGCTGCGGCTGTTCAACATCTCGTGCGTGATCCAGTTCATCGCGGGCGCGGCCATGCTCAGCGCGGGCATCTTCGGACCGCTGTTCCTCCAAGTGGTCACCGATGTGAACGCCACCCGGTCGGGGCTGCTGCTGGTGCCCATGATGTTGGGGATGCTGCTCACCTCGGTGAGCGCCGGGCAGGTGCTCACCCGCACCGGGCGCTACAAGCCGGTGCCGATCTTTGGCGCTGCCGTGCTCACCCTGGGTGTGTGGCTGATGTCGACCTTGAGCAGCGAGACGTCGACGTTGACGGCCATGGCCTTTCTGTTCACGATGGGCTGCGGGGTGGGGGCCATCATGCAGGTGCTCTTGGTGGCGGTGCAGAACATCGTTCCTCATGACGACTTGGGGGCGGCCACGTCAGCGTCCAACTTCTTCCGCTCCCTAGGTCAGACTTTCGGGTCTGCGGTAATGGGGGTCCTGTTCACTGCCCGGCTTGACCACTACCTCCCCCGGCTGGTGCCGGGTGGTGATCAGCTCGATATCGAGGCTCTCATCGCCGTGCCGACCCAAATCGGTGCCATCGAGTCCGCCTCGGTGCGCGACGGCATAATCGAGTCGTTCGCCAGTGCCATCGCGGATGTCTATTGGTGGGCCATCCCGTTGACGGCACTGGCCGTTCTTCTGGCCACGCTGGTGCCCGAGTACCGCCTGCGGGAGAAGGCGGCTGTTGGCAACTAGCCGCTAATCGGTCTGATCAGCGGCCTCGCCAGCCGCCCGGATGCGGGCATCTCTTTCGGTGATCAATCGGCCGGCACCGATCCCGGTTTCGCTCAGCGCCCGCATCACCCCCAGCAGACTTTGGTCTCGCTGGCGCTCCAACTCAGCCACCGTGCGCCCGGCCGCTTGGGCTTCGGTGCCCGAGGCCATGGCCTCGATCAGCTCATCGGTGAGCTCGGGCGCCTCAAGATGGGTCCAGGGCAGCTTCAGCGCTGGGCCGAACTGGCTCAGCATGTGGCGCATCCCGCCGTCGCCCCCGGCCAGGTGGAACGTGAGATTGGTGCCCATGGCTGCCCAGCGCAGTCCGGGGCCGTACACCACTGCGTCGTCCAGCTCGGCAGTGGTGGCCACCCCGTCGTTCACCAAGTGCAGCACTTCGCGCCACAGGGCCTCTTGGAGCCGGTCGGACAGGTACCCCTCGATCTCGTTTCGCACCACTAGCGGATGCATTACCAGGTCGTCGTAGTGCTCGACCGCCGCTGCCACCGCATCGGGACTGGTAGCCTCGCCGGCCACCACCTCCACCAGAGGCAGCAGATACACCGGATTGAACGGATGGCCGATCAGCAGCCGCTCCGGGTGGGCGCAGCCCTCGGACAAGCGGGTGGGCAAAAGCCCTGAGGAACTGCTGGCGATCACCGTGTCAGGCGAGGCGGCGTCGTCCAGCCGGTGCAGCAAGGAGCACTTGAGCGCTTCGTCCTCTGGGGCGCTCTCTTGTATCCAGTCGGCAGCTGCGGCGACATCCTCGGGGGATTCGGCCCACCGCACCCGGCTGGGATCGGCCCCCGGGAACAGCCCCAGTTCGGTGACCGACGGCCAGGCCCGTTCGATGGCCTCTCGCAGTCGGTCCTCGGCCCCGTCGGCTGGATCCCAGGCCACCACGTCGTACCCCCGGGCCAGCACTCGCACCGCCCACCCTGAGCCAATGACCCCCGTTCCCACCAACCCAATGGTCTTCGTCGTCATCGCCGGAGACATGCGTTCACCAAAGAACCTGGACGGGGAACTCTCGGAACGCGGCATCTCTGGTCACTAACACAAGCGATTCCAACTCCGCTTGGGCTGCCAGCATCCGGTCGAACGGGTCCCGGTGATGGGACTTATAGCTGCCAGCGCGCAGTCCGTGCTGGTAGGTGACCGGCAAATGCCGCATCGATGCGTCTATCACGAACTCGTTGAATCGCAACACAGCGCCTTTATATTCAGGCAGCCGGCCGAGCCGAAACTTGGTGGCCACTTCCCACGCGCTCGCCGCGCTAACGAAGACGTCGTTTCCCGAATCCCTCAGCGCTTCTTCCGCACTCGGCGACAACGCCGGATTCTCCGACCACCACCACAGCAGCGCATGAGTGTCGAGCAGCAGGTCACTCACCTGAGTACGCGCCCTCCCACGCTGCAAGCTCCTCTTCTGGCAGCGGCTCAAAAAACTCCGGGCCCAACTCAAGTCCAGCAAGCTGCCCGGATCGCCTCTTTTCGCGTGGCGGCAGCGGCATCAGCCGAGCATATGGCTTGCCCGCTTTGGCCAAGATGATCTCTTCGCCTCCATGGGCTCGTTCCAAAAGCTTCGACAAATGGGTTTTTGCCTCGTGAACATTGACCATCTCGGTCATGATTGATCCTCCTGCCTGGTAGTTTGCACTTGTGAATATGACTTAGTCCGATGACTAGACTAATTATGACAACTCACTGCGTCAATAGAATGCGAGGGAGTGATCTTTGCCCTGGCCAAATTGTCACCCCCTTCCACTAACTTGCCCGGTGTGGCCGATGCAGGGACGCGAGTAGTGGGCGAATCCTCTGCGGGTATTGACGTAACCCGCCAGCGATGGCGGCTGAACCGCGCCGGCATCGTCAACGTGTACCAGTACCAGGATGAAGTGCTGCATTTCAGAGGCGGCCGGCTGCTTTTGCGGGGGGTGAACGGCTCGGGAAAGTCAACTGCAATGAACATGCTTCTGCCGTTCCTTCTCACTGCCCGGCAGGGCCGCATCGACGCAGCCGGGGAGCAGAGCGGAATACTCAAGTCTTGGATGCTGAACGGCCGTGACGATGCCCAGCCGGTCGGCTACCTGTGGATCGAGTTCAAAAGGCGAGGCGATTTCCTCGTGTGCGGCTGCGGCATCAAGGCGAGCCGATCCTCGGACACGGTAACCACCTGGTGGTTCATCACTTCCAAGCGGCCGGGCATCGACTTCCGGCTGGTCGAGCAGAACATCCCCCTCCCCACCGAGGGACTGCGAGCCGCCCTAGACGGGGACTTGGTGTTCAACCACCGCCAGCGCCGCGACTACCGAGCCGAGGTCGAGCGCCGCCTGTTCAACGGGGCATCCATTGATCAGCACATCGGGCTGATCAACGTGGTCCGCAACCCCCGGGTCGGTGACCGCATCGACGTGGAACTTCCCCAACACCTGATCGACGCGCTACCGCAGTTGTCGGAGCAGGCGTTGGCCGAAGCTGCTCAACCACTCGACGACCTAGAGGAGCACCGCGGCAACGTCGCCGAGTTGGACCAAACGCTAAAGTCAGTCCGCGGCCTACTCGACGTGTACCAGGCCTACTGCGTGACCGAGCTCCGCCAACGGGTGGCCGACGGCAACAACCGACTCGATATCAAGCAGAACCGCTCGCAAGAAGAGGCCCGAGCGCAACAGGAGGCGGCAGCCGCCCAGGTAGAAGTAGGCCGGCTCGATGATGAAATCTCCAAACTGGAGGACGACTCCCGGCAACTGACCAGTGAGGTAGCGGCCTTGGAGGAGTCGCAGATTTACCGCGACGGCCAAGAGCTCGACGCCTTGCGCCAACTAGTGGCCAACCTCGAGAGCCAGCAAGTGAGCGCGGCAACACGGGTCGCTGACCACACCAAGCGAGTCGAGCGCTCCGCCCGCGAGCTGACCCAAGCCCGACAGCAGAGCCAAGACGACGCCAACAAGCTCAATGCCGAATTGGCCGCCGCGACCGAGTTGGGACAGCGCTGCCGGATCGACCGGCAGCCACCCGGCCCGGTGGCACTGGATGAAACCGATCTGGACGGCGCCAACTTGTCTTGTCCGACCGAGAACTTCGATTCCGAGGCGATCGGTCGCCAAATTGCCACCGCCAACGGGTCGGTGCTCAACCGGCGGGCCGATGTCGAAAAGGTTGACACCGCCCTGGCCAGCCTCGAATCCGCAGAGCAGCAGTTGAGCCTGGCGGAATCGGCCATGCAAATGGCGGCCCATGCGTCCGAGGCTGCGTCCCGGCGCTTGGCGGAACAGCACCAGCGCCTTGGCGATGCCCGGCGGGAGTGGACTGTCCAGACCCGGCAATGGGCGGTCGCGATTCAGCCGCTTTTGGACAAGGCCAGCATCAACGCTCCAACTATCGCCGCGTTTGCCTCGTCCGGTGCCGACGACCGCGAATCGACTGTCGTTGACCGCCAAACCGATCCGTTGGGGACAACAAGCACCGGCCCGGCAGCAGGCAGCCGAGAAGCCGAGCAAACCGTTCTGCTGTCCGAAGCCGAGGCTCTCGTCGGCCACTGGCGCGATGCAGTGGCGGCGGTCGATCAGCGGCTCCTCGTCGAATGGGCGGCTCTCGAGGAGGCACAGGCGCAGTTCGACGAGCTTGCCGCTCGATCCGAGCCCGAGCCACCCCGGCTGGAGTGGCAAACTGGCGCCGATCACTGCCTCGCCGACCTGATCGATTTCGCGCCCCATCTCGACGAACGCGAGCAAGCATCTCTCGAAGCCGCTCTCTACGCCTCCGGGCTACTCTCAGCCAGTCTGGGCGACGACTCCGCGGTGGAGCTGGCCAACGGCGAGTTGGTTGCCCTCGTCGCCGGGGGCGTTTCCCACCCGCTCAGCGAGCATCTCACGGTGACCGTGCCCGACCGGCTGATCGGTGAGGTGGATGAGGGCTTGGTCGCCAAGCTGCTCGAATCCATCTCATGCGATCTGTCGAGCAACGCCTCTACCGCCGTTTCGCTCAACGGCACCTTCTGGGTGGGGTCGCTCCGCGGTCACCATACCAAAGGGCAAGCCGAGTTCGTCGGAGGGACTGCCCGCCGCGCTGCTCTGGACCGCGCCCGCCGGGAAGGCGGCGATTACTTGGCTCAAGCCCAGGCTGTGGTCTCCGCCAGCGAGGCTGAGAAGGCCGAGTGCCAGGCATCACTCGACCAAGCTCGGCGGCACCTGTCAAGTGTCCCGCCCACAAGCGAGATCGTTGCCGCATCCGCTCAGGTCGATGCCGCCACCGCCGCGTCTGACGAGGCCGAGAGCGAACGGGCCGCGGCCGCCAAGCGGGCTGCCGAGGCCGAAGACCGCTCGATCCGTGCCTCAAACGTCCTGCAACAAACGGCGACAACGTTGGCACTGCCCGCAGACCGCGGCGGCCTGGCTCATCTCTCCACCGAGCTAGGTGATCTTCAGGCGTCCTTGGACCGGTGCGGTGCCCTGCTCGACGCTCTAGGGCGTTCAGTCGAAGGCTGGCGCTATGCGGTCGCCCGTTGGCGGACAGAAGTCGACGACCTCGATGCCGAGAAAGCCGCGGAGCGCGCCATCCAGGCCAAATACCACCGAGAGCACACCCGCCTGGCCACCATTGAGAGCAGCATCGGCGCCGACTACGCCGATATCTTGGAAGCCCGCGATCTCTGCCGAAGCAAGTTGGAAGAAGCAGAAGCCCGCTTGCCAATCATCCGAAATGAGCGCGACGAAGCCGTCGGACGACAAGCTGACGCGCGAGCCGCAGCCAGCACCGCCGCCGACCGACGAGTCGCGGCCGAGCAGGCGTGTGAGGAAATGCGTCAATCGCTGGCCACGACGTTGTCGGTGCCAGGACTTCGTGCTGCCGTAGCCGGACCCCACCATCCGGCTGCCAGGCCGGTTGCCTCGACTGCGACTGGTGCCGAGGGTCTGCACGAGCAGATCGAGACGGTCGAAAACCTGTTGGCCTTCGATCCGGCCGGCGATGCCGCAGCAGCATCCTCAACCCCTTCGCCACAGTCACAAGACCCCGCGTCTGCCGACAAGGCCGACATTGCCGTGGTCACAGCCGACGGGGTCCGGCAGTCGCTAAGGCAGCGCCGAGACGCACTAGGCGCCGGCTGGGATGCAGATACCCGCCAGCCCGATCCCAAACAGCCGCTCTCCATAGAGGTGACCGGCCCACTGGGCAAATCACCGCTAGCCGAGGCAGCACAGACGGTGGCTGAGCAGCACCAACGACTCGCGGGCCTGCTCAGCCATAAGCAAGACACCGCCCTTCGCGAGCTGTTGCAGGGACTGGTCGCCCGCGAGGTGGCGAAGAAGGTCCGCGGGGCACAGCGGCTAGTCGAGCTGATGAATCAGCGGTTGGGCACGGTAACGACGGCTCACCGTGTTGGCGTGCGGCTGCGGTGGCGGCGCTCTCCCGAACTCGACCAGGCAACCGCCCGCATGGTCGATCTGCTCGCGACCCTCCCCGACTTGCGAACCGAAGACGACGAGCAGGAGCTGCGCCGGACGCTGTCCGACCGGCTGAACGAGGCTCGGGCGCTGCAACCCGACGTGCCCTATCGACAGCTCATCGCCGACACGCTCGACTACAAGAAATGGCACGATCTGTCGGTGATGCTGAGCCGACCGGGCAGCAGCGACGTCAAGCTCGGGCGCAACACCCCACTGTCAGAGGGCGAGAAGAAGCTGGTCACCTACCTGCCGCTGTTCGCTGCCGTGGCCGCGTCCTACGACGCACTGGCTGAGCGGGACAGCTCATCGAGCGACATGCCACCGGGTATCGCCCGCTTCATCCTGCTTGACGACGCGTTCTCCAAGGTGTCCGAAGACAACCATGATGCGCTGTTCGGGCTGCTCGTCGCTTTGGATCTCGATCTGATCGCCACCAGTGAGCGGCTGTGGGGCACGCACCGCAGCCTCCCCGAACTGGCGATCACCGAGGTCGTGCGGGATGCGAGCCTCAACACAATCCTCCTCGAGCACTACCGATGGGACGGCGCCACCCTAGAGCTCCGGGACACGGCATGACCGACGTCGCCCGTTTCAGCGGCCCCAACAGCGATCCGGCTCAGGCCCGGTACTTGTTCCGCTACCTGGGCGGTGACGAGTGGCTCGAGTACCGGGCAATCCTCAGGGTGTTCGCCAGCACGTTCTTCGCTGAGTTCACTCCTCAGGAGGTGGAATCCGCGGTTTCCCCCGCCGGCATCGATCCATCCGTGGTTGCCGACCGGATGGAGAGCCTCCGCCGCTGGGGCAACCTCACCGTGTCATCATCGGTGGGCAACCCATCGAATCTCGACGACTACTACCGCAAGCGCAACCGCTACCTCATCTCCCGCGCCGGGCAGGAGGTGTTCGATCTAGTCGAGCAGGTTCTAGCCAATGTAGATGAGGTCGGCGATGTGCAGGCCGGTCGGCTGCGTGACCTTCATCTCGCCCTCCAGACGCTGAATGAGCAGAGCAAGGTCGGCTTCGACCGCGTCGACAGCCAAGACCTGGCCGACGTGGTTAGGAAGGTGTTCGATCTCCACAAAGCCTTCACCAACGAGCTGACGCAGTTCTTCACCGAGCTCAACCAGTGGCAGAGCCGCTATGACCTAAATGCCGACGAAGTCCAGTTCTTCGCCGGCGTGCTGGTGGATTACGTCCACGAACAGCTCACCGAGATCGAGCGCATGACCCGGCCGATTGCCCGGACACTAGAGGAGATCCTCCCGCAGGTTGCGGCCCTGCTTCCTGCGCTGCGATCCGGCTTGGCCGTGCGAGTGGAGGAGGCTGGACTGGCCCAGAACGTGGCTGTGCGGCGGCTAGCGGGCACGGAGGTTGCCGACTGGAAGCACCTTGAGGCATGGTTCTCCGCACAGCCGGGTCAGGCGTCAAGGCTCGACGAGCTGACCCGACAGGCGGTAGCCGCGGTGCGCACTCTTACCGCCAATGTCACCCGGCTGTCGCGGGTCGGGCTCGGCGCGGCATCAAGACGATCTGACTTTGTGCGACTGGCGGGCTTCTTCGACCAGGCCGCTTCCTCCAACGAAGCCCATCAGATAGCGGCTGCTGCGTTTGGGCTAGGTTCGTGCCGCCGATTGGGGGAGCAGTCCGCCGACTCGGACGACCCTGCTCCAACAATCACGCCATGGAAGGATGCGCCCCGCGCCATCGTCCCGGTGGCGATGCGGGAGCGCGGCGAGACCGCCCCGCGCGGCCTGACGACTCCGATCAATGACCGAAGGCATGAGCGAGAACTATTGCGCCGCCACCGAGAGCTCAACCGCGTCGCCCGCGAGACCGCAGCAGCCGACCTGTTGGCCTGCGCGAGCGACGACGGGCAGATCGACGGTGCCCGGTTGTCGGCTGCCTCGTTCTCAATGCTGCGCGACCTCATCAGCCGTTCGGGATTGCGGATCGGCATCGACTCCGACCGCCGGTTTGCAACCGAGGTTGGAATCCGTTGCGAGGTGCAGCGGAACGAGGATGCCCGCACCGTCGTCCACTGTCCCGAGGGCAAGCTCTCGATGCACGGACTCATCGTCATCATCACCCCGGCAACAGAGAACAGCGCTGCCACCTCGGCATCCCCATGAACCCCGCGTCTGCTCCAACAAATTCGGCTGACCCTCAACAGAAGCTGGACATCCGCACCGCGGCCCGTCATCTCGTCCGATATCCCCTCGTGTTGGCCGAGAACGATCCGGAGATGCTCCTGCTGATCCGCCGTCACGAACAGGCCCTCGATAGTTTATTCACCCGGCGGTTCGGATACCGCCTTCAAGTGACCGCCGACACCGCCCGTCTGTTCAAATCGTCGGTGGTCGCCCACCGGCGTCCGCTGCTGACCGCAACCAGCCAAGGACGACCGTTTTCCCAGCGTGAGTACACAATGCTCGCCCTATCCCTGGCCGCGGTCGCCGCCGGACCGAGCGTGATCAGCTTGCGCGATCTTATTCATGAGGTCCGCTCCGCTGCCGCTGATGCCGACATCACCCTCACCGAGGAGCCAACCGACCGCCGAGCCCTGGTCACCGCCTTGAAATGGATGATCCAGAACGGCATAGCGAGCGAGATGCACAATCAAGTCGACCGCTATGCCGCCGACGAAACCGCCGATGCCGTGCTTAGCGTTCGCCCCGACCGCGTCGCGCTGCTGCCGCTCCCGGCGCTGGCCCGATCAGAGACTCCCGAGCAGGTACTCGACCGGTCCGATCAGCGACTGTCGTCACGAGCGTGGATGCGCTCTGTCTTGCTGGAAGAGCCGGTGCTGTTTCGCTCCGACCTCACCGACAGCGAGTGGTCTGAGCTTCGGCAGCGGCTGGGGGAAGAAGCCGCTGTTTTCGACGACATGTTCGGTCTGCACCTCGAATCCCGCGCCGAGGGCATCATGGTTATCGACCCCGAGAACGAGCTGACCGACAGCCGCTTCCCGCGCAGCGGAACCCTCGGCCACGCCGCCCTGCTGCTCATAGACCGGCTTGTCCACCTAGATCGAACTCCAGCCGATGTGCCGCCCGGCAGCGGCACTGACGACGATCTCAACTCGGTCAACGCCGGCCGCGTCCCGTTCTCCCGTACCGATGTCATCGACGTGGTGGCCAGCCTGGCCGCTGAGCACCGCCCCCGCTACTGGTCACAAGATGCCGACAACCCTGAACGCCTCACCGTCGATGTCCTTGATCTGCTCTGCGACCACCGCCTAGTGGAAGTGGACGGCGATGTGGTCTGGCTGCTGCCGCCTGCCTGGCGTTACTCGTTAGACGTCCAATACCAGCAAGAGTCGCTGCTTTGAGCTCCCGCCCCGTCCCAGAGTCGCTGCTCTCCCCTGGCCTGGGCGAGGTCTGGTCCGCCGCACGCCACCGACTCGACCGCTACGGACCCCAACGGCGAGGCTCCATCGCCAGCCCGGGGCTCGACCCGGCGAGCACCCTGGCCATGGAATCGCTGCTGGGACGAAAACCGGCCAAGCGGCTGGATCTCCAAGAGTTGGAGGCGGCACTGGTGGCCCGGGCCATCGGCCGCGATCTCTGTGATGCGCTCACCTGCCTTGGCCATCCTCCATCGGCTGAAGCCGCCCAACGGCGATCTGACCGCGCCCGCGCTCAGGAAGCCCGAGAGTCATTGCACTGCGCCGTCGCAGTCTGGGACGAGCCGTGGGCCGCGGCCTGGGCCGATGCGGTTGTGGGGGCCGGACTGCTACGGGATTTCGACGGTGAAAGCGCCGCCCGTCTCGCCACCGATGTTCGCCGCCTGCTCGACCATATCGAGCACCCCCAATTCTCCGCCTCCAGCCGCACAGAGATTGCCGCCACCCTCTACGGGTCGGCGCACGCACTCGACTCGGGCACAAGGCGGGCCAGCGCGGCGACCCACGCTTTACGCCATCGGAACGGCCCTCTCGGTGAGCGAGAACTCTGGGAGGCAGCCGGCATCCTGCCTGATCGGGTCTCGGCCCCCGCGCTTGTCTGGTCGCTCCCGACCGACGGCGCTTCGCCGTTGGACATGCACGTCCGATTTGCCCTCCATGCTGGGCTGCCCCTTCACATCAGCTTGTTTGCCCTGCGAAAGCACCCCATCTCTGTAGATGCCGGCACCCCTGTGCTCGTCGTTGAGAACCCGAGACTGGTCGAGGCCGCGGCCGAGTGCAGCCTTCCAGCCTGCGTGATCTCTTCCAACGGCAACCCCTCCACCGCGGTCACCACCCTGCTGCGCCAACTCCAGCAAGCCGAGGCATCCCTCTGGTATCACGGCGACTTCGACTCGCCGGGCATAGCCATCTGCCGCCGAATGCACGAATTCGGCTGCTCCCCGTGGATGATGGATGCCCGCGATTACGCCGACGCAATCGGGCAAGCGAAGGAGTCAGATGTGCAGCTCATGTCAGATTCCAAGGAATGCGGCCCAACCCCATGGGATCCAAAGCTCCAACCGGCGTTTGATCACCACCGCCTCATCATCCACGAAGAGTTCGTGCTCGATGCCGTTCTCAACCGATTCGGCCGACTCAACCAATAGCTGCATTGAGGCACCGGTCACCAAGTGGGGTTGGTGAGAATGCCGCCGTCCACCACCAGATCAGCCCCGGTGATCCACCGGGCCAGATCGGAGCACAAGAACACGCAGGCGTCCCCTACGTCTTCGGGGGTGCCCATCCTCCCCAGGGGCACGACGGCCATCCAGCGCTCCACGCCCTCAGACCAGTCTTCGGCCAAGCCGGGGCGGTCGATCAGCCCCGGCGACACCGAATTGACCCTGATGCCATGGGGGCCCCAAGCCAGAGCTGCGGCTTTGGCGTGCATGACGAGACCTGCTTTGGAAGTGGCGTAGTGGCCGTGAACCGGGGTGGGGTGCTGGGCCTCGATGGAGGCAACGTGGACGATGGATCCGCCGGTGCCCTGGTCCCGCATAACTGAGGCCGCCGCCTGGGTCAGCCGATGCACCGCGGTGAGGTTGGTGTCGATCATCTCGCCCCACTGCTGGTCGTCGAGCTCGGTGAACGGAGCCACCGGCTGGATCCCGGCGTTGTTGACCAGCGCGTCGATGCGGCCGAAGTGCTCTCGGGCCGCGCTCACTACCGCCGCTGGGCCTTCATTGTCGGTGAGGTCGGCCCGCACCTCCACCACCTCTCCCCCGCTCTGGTCGACAGCTGACGACCGGGTATGGGCCACCACCGAGGCCCCGGCCGCTGCCATGCGCCGGATGATCCCCGCCCCAATACCGCCGCCCGCGCCGGTGACCACCACCACCCGCCCGGTTAGGTCGATCTGCTCCGCAGGAGAGGCAGTCACATGCGTACCAGTTTCGCTATCTCGGCTGAGGCCGCTGGATACTGCTCGGTGAGATGGTCTCCCACACCTAGTTCGAAGCCATCGTGATGGTAAGGCGGCGCCATCGTGGTCCCCACCAGAGACCACTCACCCCGGGTCGAGGCCCCCATCCATGTGTGGCCCGGAACCACCACGCAAGGCCTCTCTCCCCCACCCAAGTCGTCGCCCAAAACCGGCCGATCTACCTTCCCATCCGCCCCCAGCAGCAGCATCTCCACCGCTGCCCCCGCATAGTGATGCCACAACTCCGGCCCAGCCAGCCGGTGCATAGCCGAGAAGTCCCCAGGCTGAAGCAGGAAATAGATGGCCGTGCTCTTGTCATCCCGCCAAATCTCCCGCCACACGCCTCCTTCCTCCGACAATGGCTCCAACCCCAGCATGGCCACTACCTCCGCGCCGGTCAGCCCCGCCAAGTCCTCCCTCTGCCCCATCACCCACCGACCCTAGCTTTCCCACTGCTTAGATCTGATCGCAGTGCGCACAAGGAATGACACTGCCTCCATCCCACCTGGCTCTATGGAATCTGCTTCGTCTAGCTGGAACTCCTTTGAGCCTTTTCGCAGGGCGGACCCCAAGGGCCTCTGACAGGGAGAGCCTTGAAATTCCACAGCCCTTTCTTGGGCGAGGCATCACCTCGTTTGCTGTTCGCAAGCCAGTCGCGATTCTTCCGGTTCGATGGCGGGTTGAGACTCAAGAACTTGATGAGGTCGATTGCCGCAGCCTCAACAAGCTCAGCGGTCTTCTCATCCATGCCATGTCGGAGGACGAAACTCTGGTCTCTCTTGTGGTCCCAGACCCGGTTGCCACTGCCCTTCCCTACGTACACCTCCCCGGTTTCCGTGTTGTAGGTGAAGTACACATAGTGAGCGAGGTCATCTTGCTCTTTGCGAGTGAACATCCCTGGACTCCTTTCTGTTCACGATGTGGCCATGAAACCTAGATCGGGCCCAGATAACAAGACAGTTGCAATTCAGTTGGACTCGGGCGACAGTGGAATTGCCCGCCTGTACTGGTCGGGCGGGCAAACGCGAGTCCCGGAGTGCCAGGCCGAGGACCCCTACAGGAGGGTCGACTAGGACGGGAGCCGGGGCTTCCGCACTCTGACGGACGGTTGCTCGACGGCTGTCTGGATTCCCCAAAATTGTCACAGCCTAGAAGTAGGGTCGTGTTGTGGATTCAAGAGGCAACTCTGAGGGCGCTGAAAGTCACCAGATCCCCCTTCGCGGAAACGAATCCCCCGCCATTACGTCAAATCTCCAGCCAGGGCTACATACTCGACTGGATGTGGGTGTAGATGGTCCGCTGGATGAGCTGAGTGGCCCCCTATTGGTGTGTGGCCCGGCGATCGAAGCCTTGGGATTGCTCCCAGATGGGTGTGTGCAGACTGTAGTGACATCGCCGCCGTACTGGTCGCTGCGGGATTACTCGGCCGAAGGCCAGATTGGCCGCGACGACGCTTTGGGGGAATACGTCAAGAGCATCGTCATGGCGTTCGACCAGGTACGCCGGGTGCTGACCGACGATGGCACGGTATGGCTGAACGTGGGCGACTCCTACACCTCAGGAAATCGCAGGTACCGGGCGCCTGACCGCAAGAATCGGGCTCGGGCTATGGCGGTTCGGCCTCCCACGCCAGAGGGATTGAAGCCGAAAGACCTGATCGGCGTTCCGTGGCGGCTGGCATTCGCCCTCCAGGATGCGGGCTGGTGGCTGCGCTCCGAAGTCATCTGGTACAAGCCCAACGCCCACCCCGAGTCGGTCTCCGACCGCCCCACTAAGTCTCATGAAACCGTGTTCTTGCTATCCAAGAGCCAGGACTACTACTACGACACGTCAGCAGTGAAAGGCCCGAACGGACGCCGGCTACGAACTATGTGGGACATCAACACTGAACCTCGCAGAAAAGAGGCTGGTGGAGTCGAAGATCACCCGGCCGTCATGCCGATGACCCTGGCTCGCCGCTGCATCCAAATCACGAGCCAGCCGGGAGACACCGTCCTCGATCCCTACGCCGGCTCTGGCACGAGCCTTATTGCCGCCCAAGAACTCGGCCGCAACTGGGCGGGAATCGAGTTGAACCCCACCTACGTCGACCTAATCGAGCGCCGGGTCAACGAGTGAGCCAGCGGTACGACAAATTCATCGACCAGGCCAACCTCAAGGCCAGCATTGAATCCCTCACCCCAATGGGTGTCAGGTTCGTGGGCCGGATCATTGACTCGTTATCATCCCCACTCCAGGCCGAAACCTCTGACACCTGGCTAGGACAGACGCCTGGATGGATCGAATACTTCGGCCTCTCCATCTCCGTTCATCATGGAACCACCACAGAGCCTCTCGGCCTTGTCAGCTTCGAAGTCGCATTCCGCAACGCCTGTGAGGCGGTTGGCTGGACAGTCGACGAGCCGGGATCAGCCACACAGCGCTTCGTGGACATGGCGGTCCAAACCGACGATAGTGAAGAGCGAAGGCTCTCCCTGAAATCCACCGCCGCCCAAAGGTTGTCCGAAACCACCGCCCACATCTCCAAGCTCACCGAGGCCGCCTGGATCCAAGATGTCCGAAATGCCAGAACCAGGCGGGACCACACTCTCGACCTATTCCGTCAATACCGATCCGCCGTAGACGCCATCATCATCCTCCGAGCATTCCGCCCCGACCGCGCCGCCGTCCCAACCAAGTACCAACTCCTCGAAATCCCCACCGATATCTTCGCCACCCTCGAAGATGCCCCCCTAGCCGCGTTCGCCGCCGATGGCCCCACTATCGACTGCACTTACCATGGCGATCCAGCTGCTGCCCGCGTCTCCCTCGACCGCGCCGACGCCAAGATCACCATCAAACAAATCAAACTCTCAGCCTGCACCCTCCACGCTGAATGGCAGATCACTTAGGCCTTCCCAATCATCTTCGAGCAATTTACAGATCACGCCAAAAGAAACTCTGCCCTGCCCCACCACTACATCGACGATGCTTCAAGAACCGCGACTCTTGAAGCATCTAACATATAATTCAATTCCTTGGTAAAACAAGATTGTAAAAGATCTGGCTACAATCACAACGCAATGCGTCAGGCTGTTTTGGCCCACTTATGTAGACCCATCCCTGACATTCAGAGCATTGGAATAATGATAATAGATCTGTTGCAGCTCCGACTAAGTCCGCAACATCCGAAGAATAAAAATTGGCCCACTCATTGTAATGTATAGCCTTGTTGAGCACCCAATTGTCATCCTCGTAATCTGTGACAATGTTCATGCGCTTCTTATCCAATTGATCCAACGCCCTCTTCGACTCTTCGTCATTCCACGAATTGGCAATGTTACGGGCTTTACCAATCAATTTGCCATACCTCCCAACGACTGCAGAATACAGATCTCCTAAGTCGTAGTCTCCATCCGACCGGTACGGAATTGGAGCCCGCAGACCATTAGCAAGTTCAGCCATCGCGAATTCCAAGTGATTTCGTAACGTGAATGAAGCATCTGAAATGTTCCCGACACTTATCTGATGTTCGATCTTCTGCCAAACCTCTATCTGCTCTTCATAGGTTGGCCCTGTATCAATTGTCCAGCTATGAAACGTGGCACACGACTGAGCGGTAACCAGCCCATGATGTCGCATCTGCGAGGCCCACACTCTGTCGTGCGTAGTGATTATGAACTGGGTATTTGGAAATCTAGTTTTCAATAGGCGGCAAAATTCTTTTCGATGACCTGAATCGACAGACATAACCACATCATCCAATATTGCAAGAGAAAACGTTTCACTATGTAAATGATTCATCAAGGCGAGATAAAGACAAACCCCCAGTGCGTCTTGATGTCCTTCACTGTGATATGCCGAAGGGGGATAGTACCCTTGCCCAAAAAAGTCTACAGTCAATCCGAGTTTGCCCTCCTGGGGACTAAACTGGGCACGAAAACTGGACTCATCATCGGAATTCAACAGACTATAGAACAGGCTAAAGTCACTTTCAACTTCTTCGTACAGTTGTGTGAGCACAGACTGTGCTTCATCACAATATACATCGTAAATTGAATTGGCGATAAGCGCTACACCCTCTGCATGTGAAGCCCTGTTCAACGCTTCCACATATTTCATGTAGCGATCTTGGGCAATAGTCAAAAATGTCTGCGCGTGGTGTTTTGCGTCTAAATCGGGCATGGCATCAATTGCAGCTTTCAGCTTTTCGAGAGACAGCACTAACTCGTTAGGTATAGCCATCCACCCCGTTGAAAGTCTATCTTGTCGGCGCAAAGCTCCTTCTACAGTCTGTAGGTCATGTACCAATTGGGAGAGATCCTTTGCCCATGTGTCCAACAAAGCCTTCAGGTCGCTAGCACCCTCTCTTGACGCGATATTGACAACAGGACCAATAAGACCTTCAATTGAAGCAACACCATTAGCAATATTCTCTGCCGCTTCCTTGAACTGGATCTGACGAGCTTCAGTATCCTCAAGTTGCATTATCTTAGTCCTCAAGTGAGTCTCAAGGTCACTTTGTGATTCCCAGCTAACGTCGCAAAATGGGCAGTTGGCCGTGTCAATGAGTTCGACTCCCTGTTGCAGGAAAGGTAACTGTTTGAGATGTAGGAGTATACTACGGTCCTTATCTATCTCCTTGCACACCCCGACCAATGTTGCAATTGATGGCGCCAATAGATCAGACCCGCGGAGGCGTTCTAGAAGTGAATTGATATCGTTCTGGGCAGATACCTTGTTGAAAGGCTTAACTTCCTGTTCAACTTTAACCCCGTCATCCAAAGGAGTACTTTCGCTCAAATGAGATAAGTCTTCCAAACCCAGTACTTTCCGTTCATCATTACACGCTTGGACTGCGATTTCCTCTTCAAAATCGTCTATTCCCAAGTGCGTACAAAGAGACTTCGCTGCGTCAGTTGCGTTTTGGAGTTTGGTCTTGTGATCCCCTTTTATCTTGTTTTGTACTGACTTTAATATGGCTCGAGTCGCTCCAATGTTGTCCAATCTCAAGAGGGCTTGGATTTCCTTAGATCGCTCTGTGGGTTCCGCCAAGATAAATTTTATTACTTCACGCCTCGACAGCACAATCTCAGGATGACTCGCCACCTCTCTAAGAACTGTTCGTATTTTATCGTCGTCAGGATTCAATAGTGGTTGATCCGGATCTTTGATCGACCGCGTGACAGTAACTACACGATCAAGGTCCAACAGTCTGATTTCTAGAGAGACCTGGGAATGTTCAAGGGGATTCTGTTGCAATATATGTGGACCATGCCTCCGCACAGATAATGCTCCCGTGCCCTTACCCTTCAGTCTGGAAATGTTTCCTGTCAATCCGAATTCAATAGCGTCTACTACCCCGCTTTTTCCAGAACCGTTTGGGCCACATACTGCAAAAGATTTGGCATTCAAGTTCAATTGCAGGTCTCGGATACCTCTTAGTTCCTGTATTCTTACTTTCTCGATCTTTATCATCCCTATGCTGATTCCTCTTGTTGGGTTAAGATCGCAATCAACTTCTCTGTCTCCGGCTTTTCACCCATTGATAATTGCTCCCGCAGTGATACAATAACTTCATCGGACAAGTCATGGTCGTCGCGGATCCGTTGCAGGGTTCTATCCAGTATTTCGTGTTCAATGGACATCGACTACCTCTCTGCAAATGTGCAGTGTGCATCACATTATTGCCGTGCGGTCCTAATTCTGCCCAACCCAAAATGAGTCGATGAACGGCGTTATGGCTCCAGGACAACCTTGATGGCGCCGGAGGCGCGGTCGGCGGCGGTGGCGAAGGCTTCGGCGGGGGCGTCTAGGGGGAAGCGGTGGGTGATGACGGCGTCGGGGAGCTCGGGGAGCTGGGCCAGGGCGGCGGCGGCGACATCCATGTCGCGGGTGGGGCCGTAGCGGCCGTACATGGAGGAGGGGACCACGGTGATCTCCTTCATGCTCAGCTCTATACCGGGCATCTCAACGGGGTCCCAGTAAGAGCCCAGGATGACGATCTTTCCACCGGGCCGGCACTTCTTGGCGGCGTCGGCCAGAGCTGAGGCGGTACCAGCGGCCTCTACGACGATGTCGTAGGGCTCATCGGTCATCGGCGCGGCCCCCAGGCGCTCGGCGGCCTCCTTTTGGGCGTCGTGGCGGGCTGAAATAGCTGTCTCGCAC
Source organism: marine group bacterium Sva0996 bin134 (assembly GCA_002239105.1). Lineage (GTDB taxonomy): Bacteria > Actinomycetota > Acidimicrobiia > Acidimicrobiales > Bin134 > Poriferisocius. The sequence goes on from MPNQ01000006.1 coordinate 114,586, forward strand.
CCGGCGAGGCGGGCCACGGCCAGCGCGGTCTGGCCCACGGCTCCGCCGCCGATGACGGCCACCCGCATGTCGCCCCGCAATCCGGCCAAGCGGAAGCCGTGCACCGCGATGCCCAGCGGCTCCACCAGGCATGCGTCCCGGGCATCGGCCCCCGACGGCAGGGGAACGATAGCCTCGGGCCACATGAGCACCTCGTCGGCCATGCCGCCATCGCGGGAGATGCCGGCGATGTCGGTCAGGGTGACCGGGCAGCGGTTGTAGTCGCCGGCCAGGCAGATCTCGCAGGTGCCACAGCCGTGGATGGGCTCGATGGCCACCGGGCGGCCGTCGTCCAGCCAACCAGCGAACTCGTGGCCAATGGTGAAGGTGTTGAGCATCCCCAACTCGAGCATGTGCAGGTCGGAACCGCATACCCCCGCCGAGGCCATCTTGATCCGGACGCCCTCGCCGTCGGGAGGCGGTACCTCCACAGTCGCGGGCTGGCCGTCGACGCATCGCACTGCTCTCATTGCTTCATCCTCTCATCGGACGGGCGCTCACAGGCCCTTGGGGCGGGTGCCGATGACCCCGTCGGCTTCCAGCGCAGCGATCTCGTCGGCCGACAGGCCCAGCTCGGCCAAGATCTCATGGTTGTGCTGTCCCAGGGTGGGCGACGGGGAGGTGATCCAGCGGTCCACCGAGGCGAACCGATAGGGCATACCCGGCATGGGATGGGTGCCCACCGCGGGGTGCTCGACCATCTCGAACAAACCCCGATGGGCATGTTGGGGATTCTCGTGCTGGAGACGGGGATCCCAGGCCGGGGCAGCAGGAACACCTGCTTCCACCAACCGGGCCACGGCCTCGTCCAGTTCTTGTTCGGCAGCCCAGGCATACAGCCCCTCGTCGATGGCGTCGTGACCCGCCCGACGGCCGGCGTCGGTGGCGTACTCCGGTTGGTCGGCCCACTCGGGAGACCCCAGCACCTCCACCAGCGCCTGCCACTGCTCGTCGGTGGCCACGGCCAGCGCCAGCCATTGCTCATGGCCCCGACAGGGATACAGCCCTTGAGGCGCGGCATAGGGGCTCCGGTTTCCGGCCCGCTCCATCACGTTGCCGTAGGCGGTGTACTCCACGATCTGCTCGGCCGAGCAGTTGAGGGCGGCTTCTACCATGGTGGACTCTACGAACACCCCCCGCCCGGTGCGCTCCCGCACCGCCAAGCCCAATATCGCGGCGTAGGCGCCGTGCATCCCGGCGATGGGGTCGCACGGCCCGCGCATTATGCGGGGCTGGTCGTAGGGATGGCCGGTGACCCAGGCCATGCCGGTGAGCTGCTCCATGGTCTGGGCGAAGCCCACCCGATCCCGCCACGGACCGCTCAGCCCGAACGCGGGCATCCGGGTGAATACCGCCTGAGGGTTGCGGGCCGAGACGGCCTCCCAACTCAAACCCCACTTCTCCACCACCCGGGGGGAGAAGTTCTCCACAATCACGTCGGCCTCCCCGATGAGCCGCCACAGCAGGTCCATGCCCGCGTCGGTGTCCAAGTCCAGCGTCAGGTCACGTTTGTTGTGGTTGATGGCCACATACATCGAGCTCCACTCCCACCAGTCCTCGGTGCCGAACATGAAACCGGTCATGCGCATGCCGTCGGGGTGTCCGGTGGACTCGATGTGGATCACATCGGCGCCCAGCATGGCCAGCGTGCCGGTGGCCGACGGTCCGGCCCACCAGCTGGTGAGATCCAGCACCTTGACCCCGGCCAGCGGCAGATCAGGATCGGCGTCGGCAGCCGACGGCACGGGCTGGGGGCAAGGTTCCACCGTGCCGGTGTGCTCGCCCAAACGGGGCGCGGGCGTGGCCGGCCGCCGCTCGCCGCCGTCGTCCATCAGGTACGGCGATCGGGGCTGGAGGAACCCCCCGGGGTTGCGCACGAACACCCCCCGGGCCGCGAATTGCTCGTTGTCGAGCACCGAGCGGCCGTCGTTCACCTCGGCCACCGGCACCCGTAGGTCCGAGGCCGCCTTCACAATCTCAGCTACCGAGTGGCGAGACGTCCATGGGTGGACCATGGCATTCCACTCGTCCAGACGGCCGGCCCGCTCCCCGATCTGGCTCCACTCGGTGTCAATCAGGTCGGGGCGCTCGATCATCAGCACAAAGCCCTGGTATTGCAGAGCGGTGTTGGTGTTGAACCCCACCCAGCCGTCGAGGGCGGGCTCGATGGAGGGCGCCTCCACCGACCGGGCCACCCGGTCGAATTCGTGACCGCCGCCCCGCATGGAGTGGGCCAGGTCGCTGAACGTGGTGGCGGCGATGCCCATCACGTCGGCCACCGCCATGTCGATGTGCTCACCGCGTCCGGTGCGCCGAGCCCTCAGCAGCGCGGAGAGGACCGGGGGGCCGGCGTAGGCCCCAGTAGTCCACTCCGCTATGCCCCCTCCGGCGTGGATCGGGGGCTGGTCGGGCCGCCCCCGGCAGGCGATGGCCCCGCACTGGGCTTGCGCGGTGTACTCAGTGGAGGGATGCTGGGCCAACGGCCCGTCCTGCCCATAAGGCGTGACCGACAGCACCACGAGATGGGGATGTCGCTGGGCCCAGGCCCGCCCGATCCCCGACCCGGCGGGAAATGACTCCACCACGACATCGGCAGTAGCCACCAGCTCCTCGATCTCATCGTCTCCCGGCACACCGACAATGCCCCGCTTGGAGGCATTGAGCAGCTGGAACAGCGCACTGTCACCCTCGAACTCGGCCCGAGTGGCCGACCATCGGCGCACCGGATCGCCGCCGGGCCCCTCCACCTTGATCACGTCGGCCCCGGCGTCGGCCAGCAGCTTGGTGGCATACGGGCCAGACACCCCGGTCGAGAAGTCCACCACCCGGACTCCAGCCAGGATCGTGGCCTGCATGTGGGTGCCTTCGCTCATGCTGGCTCCGCCGGCCCGCTGAGCGCCCTGATTGGCCTCATCGGTCATCGCGGCCTCACTGCTTCCCGATCGTTTTGCACTTCGGTATCTTGTCGCATCTGACGTTCCCGTACACTGGCCGACACTCGGCAAACGATCGCAGCAAAGGACAGCCACTGTGAAGCTCACCGAAGTTAACCTGCTCGACCCTGATCGATTCGTGCGCCAAGAACATCACGAGATGTTCAAGGTGCTGCGTGAGGAAGCACCCGTCTTCCTGCACCAAGACCCCGATGGGCCGGCGTTTTGGAATGTGGTCAAACATGACGACCTGGTGGAGGTGAACCGCGATACGGAGCGCTTCTCATCGGAGTTGGGCGGCACCTCCATCCCAGACCCGGGCACCCGCGACAATGGTGGGCCTGACTCCCGGGGAGTGATGATGCTCACCACCGATCCGCCCAAGCACACCCGCTACCGGCGACTGGTGAACAAGGGCTTCACCCCCCGCATGATCGGGCTCATCGAGCAATACCTCCGCCACCGGGCCATTTTGATCGTGGACAACGTGATCGAAAAGGGCGAAGCCGACTTCGTGGTTGACGTCGCCTCTGAGCTCCCACTCCAGGCCATCGCCGAGATCATGGGGGTACCCCAAGAAGACCGCATGATGCTGTTCGACTGGTCCAACCGCTTGATCGGCGTCGACGATCCCGAGTACGCCGGCGGCGCCGAAGACGGCGTGGCGGCTGGCGCGGAGCTGTACGCCTACACCAACCAGCTGGCCAAGGACCGCGCGGAAAACCCCCGCGACGACATCGTCACCAAGCTCATCAACGCCGAGATCGATGGCGACCGGCTGACCGAGCTTGAATTCGACATGTTCATGCTGCTGCTCACCGTGGCCGGCAACGAGACCACCCGCAACGCCACCGCCCAGGGAATGCTGGCGCTGATGGACCACCCCGAGCAGTTCGAGAGCGTCAAGAGCTCCCCCGACGGAGTTACCGACACCCACATCGACGAGCTTCTCCGGTGGTCCACACCGGTGCTGCACTTCCGCCGCACCGCCACCGAAGACACCGAGATCAGGGGCCAGCACATCGACGAGGGCGACAAGATCGTTATGTGGCACATCTCGGCCAACCGGGACGAAGAGGTGTTCAAAGATCCGTTCACCTTCGACGTGAACCGCACCCCCAACGAGCAGATCGCCTTCGGCGGCGGCGGAGCCCACTATTGCCTAGGCGCCAACCTGGCCAAGATGGAGATGCGGCTGATCTTCCAGGAGATTGTCGACCGCATGCCCGACATCCACCGCGTCGGCGAGCCCGAATGGCTGCGCTCCAACTTCATCGGCGGCGTCAAGCACCTCCCCGTAGCCTGGACCCCCGGCCAAAAAGTAAACCCCGGCCCCGCCCCCAACGAAAACCTCTCAACCCTGGTCTGATCAGCTGGCGAGCACGGCCTCTTGGATGAGGGGGCGAAGTAGTTGGGCGGCTTGAAGCTGGCTGTCTAGGACATCGAGGATGCCCTCGCGTTGCATGCGGGCGAAGGCGGGGATTCCGGCGGCGGCTTTGCGGGCCACGCTGCGGTGGCATCCGGCGATTACCTCGGCGACCATCTCGGGCAGTTGCTGTGCATCGGAGGTGGCTAGGCGGTAGCCGCGTACGAGGGCGGTGATTCGGGATGCTCGGTCGGGCAGGACCGGCCACTGTTGGAGCCAGGGATCGTCGTCATCGCAAACGGGGGCGAACTGCCAAAGGGCATGGCCGAGATCCCATAGCGCTGGGGCGACCCAAATTCCGTCCCAATCGATGAATGCCGCCGCCTGCCCTTCCCTGAAGACAGTGTTGCGGGGGGCGATGTCGCCGTGGCAGATGATGTCGCCCTCAGCCAGAGCCTGAGGACCCTCTACAAAGCCGGCATTAGGAGCAAAGCCCCTTGCGCTGTCGTGATACTGGCGCAGCAGCCTGCCCACCGATTCCAGTGCCCCAGCATCGAGCTTCCACCCCTCGGCCTCGTTTGGCACCCATCCCTCGATCCACGTCAGCCTTACCACGCCATCAGGCTCCGAACCCACCACCCGGGGAGCACCCTCGAAGCCGCACTCCTCCAGGTGCGAGAGCAGTTGCTTCATCGACTCGGTGCTGGCAGTGGCCGGTCGCACCACCTCGTCGCCGATTCGGACGAACTCGGTCACCCGCCCGGCGACCACCTCTCCCTGACCAGACTCGCTCCCCACGCCACAAGGCTAACGGGACAGCCTCCAGCGCCATTTCCCGCCGGTCAATCCCCCGGCAGTCGGCTCCACATCACGACGTCGGGTTGGTCGTCTTTGACCGGCTCCCAAGCCCGTAGTACGCCTTCACGCTGATAGCCGCAGCGTTCGGCCACCCTTTGGGAGGCGGGATTGTCGACATGGGTCACCAGATGAACCCGGGCCAGGTCGTGCTCGGAGAAAGCCCAATCGGTGATCAGATTGAGGGCTTCGGAGGCGATTCCTTGGCCCCGGTACTGCCGGTCGAGCCAATAGAACGCCTCTCCCCGCCGGAATTGGGGCTCTAGCAGGATGCCCATTTGGCCGGTGCAGCGGTCCGAGGGAGGCAGTGTGATGGCGAATGCGAAAAGGCCCTGTTCCCTCCGTGCCAGCCGTTGCTCAATCCACTCTTGAGCCTGCGCTTCAGACATCGCTTCGGGCATCATCGTGAATCGGGGAATTTCCGGGTCTCGGCACGACCCAGCGATGTCGACCGCGTCCTCAACTCGAAACGGTCGCAAGAGCACGCGTTCCCCGGCAATCGTAGTGAACGGGACAGCCACAACCTCCAGTCTCCCAGAGCCCGAAGTCTGTGAATGCCCGAATTTGATCACCAACCGGGCATCATCAGGACTCATTGGCCAGTGCGTAGGAAACCTCTGTCTCAATCTGCTGGGATTCTGCATTGACCGATTACAAGGCAGAATTGCAAGCCACCTTGTAGACTGCTCGCATGTCAAGCACGGGAACGCTGAAGGTGTCGTCTCGGGGGCAGATGAGCCTTCCGGCGACGGCTCGCCACCACTGGGGCCTCGACGAAGGGGGCGAAGTCGGATACTTGCATCTCGGCGGCGCACTCCTGCTGATACCGGGCAACGTCGAAAAGCTGCGGGCCGAGTTGCTTGCCGCCATCACCGACGAGATCTGGGAACAGGCCGCAGCTGGCTTCGGCGACCCCGACCTGGCCAGCGAGTGACCCAGCTTGTAGACGACAGGGTCCTCTCCGCCCTGCTGCAAGGGCGAGCCCCGCCGCAGCCTGAACAGCCGGTCTACACCACCGGCTGCTGGTACGTGCGGCTCTGCCAGGCAGCGCTGAGCTCAACGGTCAGCGGTACACTCTCCAGTTCGTTCGCCGAGCTGCCCCCCAAGCTCGTCCCCCGAGCACTCCATTCACTGCTCGAGCTACCCGAAGAGATCGGACTGGTGAGCCTGAGAACTCTGGCCCCGCTGATCGGCCGACTGCGCAGCCGCCATCGCCAACTCAACTTGCTCTCGATTGAAGCGCTGGCCGCCGCTCTGCACCTGGACGCCCAGGTCTACCTGCTCACCCCCACGCCTCCCCTCCAAGACGCCCTCGCCGCCGAAGGCCGCCAAGCCGTCATCTTGGCTTGACGCGCACGCCCGCGGCCATCGGCGCGAGCCTTGGCCAATAAATGGAACGACTAATGGCAATCACCGGGAAGCGTCGATGCAATTTGCCGGGCCCTCCCACGTCAGCATTTGTTGGTCCAAGGTGAGCAAGGGGCACTCTTGGACCACTGCGGTGGCCAAGATAAATCGATCTGCGGTGTCCCCGGTGGCCAGGCCCATTTCTCCCAATCGGGCGGCCTGTTCTGCTTCCATCGATCCGATGGGCAGATCCCTGACTCCGGCGGCAACCAATCGCATCCGGAGAAGGGCCACGTTGAGTTCCACCATCAAGCGCCGCTTGGCCTGCAGCAGGGCCAACTCCCAATACGTGATCGCGCTTACCGCTGCCTCGCCCCGCCGGGTGGCTTGGTCTACCCGCGCGACGGCTTCGGTCCCGAGCTTGCCGTCAGCGACACCCCAACAGAATCGGAGCACGACATTGGTGTCCAGCAGCAGCATCAGCCGTCTTGGTCGGATGGGCCGACAACGAGTTCGGGTTCTTGCCTATCCCAGCTAGAGAGAACTTCCTCAGCGTCCTCCTCATGGCCTGCCCACACGGATTCCTTGTCGAAATCGAACCCTTCGGGCAGTGCGATGATGTCTCGACAAAAGCCAAAGAGCGACCCAGTGAACTCTTCCCGAGGCGAACGTGGTGGCCGGACCTCAGCTACTGGCCGACCGTTCTTGGTTATAACGATCTCCTGCCCATCGCGCACAGCATCCAACAGCGGCCCGCAATTGGCCCGGAACTCGCTCACCGAGACAGCTACAGAAGGCAGGTGATCGCCATGAAGTGCCACTCTGCCCAGACTAACGGCACGATCCTGTTTTGTACATGCTTGTACAACAACTTACGGCGAGCCGGCTAGAGGTCGGCAACCCGGTAGTTCTGCAAAACCCTCAGCCTTTTGACCTGTCGGGCTATACCATCCTCCTGCTCGAAGGAGATTCCGCATGACCGATAAGCCTGATCCGTTGGCTATCCCCTTCGGGACTGTTTTCTGTGACTGGATGACCACGGCGCAAGCCGAAGATGGGCCGCTGGATTATGGCGGGTCGCCAGAGCCCTTCGGGGACTTGACCATCAGCCCGGCCGCACACGTGCTGCACTACGGAAGCTCAATCTTTGAAGGGCTCAAGGCCCACCGCCAGCCCGACGGGTCGGTGGCGATCTTCCGTTTGGACACCCATGTCGCACGCATGGTCACCAGCGCCGCTCTTCTGCGGCTGCCCGAGATCGACCCCGGCATCTTGCACCAGATGATCATCGACGCGGTCGAGGCCAACGCTGATGAGGTGCCCGAGCCGCCCGGGTCTCTCTACATCCGTCCAACGTTTGTGGGCACGGGATCCGATATCGGAGCTGCGGCCCATCCAGCCCCCAGCGCGCTGTTGTTCGTTGTGAACTCCCCGGTGGGCGACTACTTCAAGGGCGGAATACGACCCCTCACCCTTCAAGTAGAGACGTTGACTCCCCGTACCGTCCCCCAGTTCGGCATGGTGAAGTGCGCGGCCAACTATGCGATGGCCCTGGGCTCCACCATGGACGCCATGGCCGCCAACGAGGCGATCGACCAGGTGCTGTTCGCCACCGACGGCGACATCACCGAGACCGGGGCCTCGAACTTCTTTTTGGCAGACGACGAGCGGGTCGTTACCCGGAGCCTCGACGAGTCATTTCTCCACGGCGTGACCCGGGATTCAGTGATCCAGCTTGCCCGGCACCACGGCTACGAAATCGAGGAGCGCCCAATCGATCCTGAAGAGCTCATCGAATGGACCGAGCGAGGCGAGGCGTTTCTGTCAGGCACAGCCGCCGGCATCGCCCCCGTCGGAACCATCCTCTACTCGGGCAAGACACTCACGATCGGCAGCGGCCAGCCGGGCCCCAACACCATGCGACTACGACAAGCCCTCACCGCCATCCAAACGGGCACAGCCCCCGACCCATTTAATTGGCGCACCACAGTCCAGATTCGCGGCTGAATTACCCCCTGTCTGGTACCGTCACTTGGAGCTTGGGGCGGGCCACTGAGAGGGGACGGTGAATCGTCCTCAGCGAGCAAGTGCATTAGGAGGCAGACATGTCAGACGTACAAGGCATGGCAGGCGGAACCGAAACCGGCTACCCGGCACGACTAGATGTCGAGTACCCCGAATCGGGGCTCAGTCGGGTAAAGACGCTTTTCCGCATCGTGCTGCTCATCCCCATCGCGATCTTGGCCGGACTGGTCACCGGCCAGATCGGCGGCATCGGGCTGGACGATAGCGAGGGCTGGCGAGGTTTGGCCGGTGGCGCTCTGTTCCTGCCCACATTGCTGATGATCCTGTTCCGTCGCAAGTATCCGAGGTGGTGGTTCGACTGGAACCTCGAACTCACGAGATTCACCACCCGCGTGGGGGCCTACTTTGGGCTGCTGCGAGCGGAATACCCCTCAACCGATGAGGAACAAGCCGTCCGCCTCGACTTGGACTACCCAGACGCGTCCCGCGACCTGAATCGTTGGCTGCCGATAGTCAAGTGGATTCTCGCCATCCCGCACTACATCGTGCTGGCAATACTGGGCGTCGGAGTCCTCCTTAGCGTGGTGATCGCATGGTTCGCAATCATCTTCACCGGTCGCTACCCGCGCGGCCTCTTCAACTATGTGGTCGGGGTAAACCGCTGGGGACTGCGAGTCTGGGCCTACATGTGGCTGCTCATCACCGACCGCTATCCCCCCTTCTCATTGAAGTAACACTTGCCAGCTCAGCTGGCCCTGAAATCGAAATCGTGGGAATGACACGAGATGGTCAGTTGCTCCGGTAACATGTGGGCTGCCGCTTCGTAGGGGGTTCTAATCCGACAGGTCGGGTTCGGACCAGGGCACGCGGATTTCAAGGCAGGCTTTGCGCATATTTGGCGCCAGGGCCTAGTGAAATCTGAAGGAGCCATCGGTGCCAATTCGCCCTCGGCCCAACCCCTTTGGTTTGGGTCGCCTGACAGGTGTTCGTAGCCCCCATTCCAAGCGCTCTACCGGTCGCCGTACGACCCAGTTCGTTGTTGTTGTTGCGCTGGCTGTCATCGCATCATCGTGCCTGCCGATTGGAACGGCATCGACGAACACACACGCGTCGCTCAAAACGGAATTCATCCCGGCCCAAGATCGTCCGTTACCGGTGTGTCAGCGGCAACGAGGCTGGGAGCCTCCACAGCATCTGGAATTGAAACCGCGATTGCATCGTCAGGGATTCGAAACGCCTCTGGGTCTGCGCCCGACTCCAACTCCGAAAAGGCCACGCTCTCGCCCCCAGAGGAGGCCCCTGAACGCGTGTGGCTGGTCGCAGACGAAGAACAAGCCACCAATATGGCAGCCCTCGGCTACCAAGTAGGCGAGCGGGTGATCGTTGCCTCCGGCGATCTTCGGACCCTCCCCCCCGAGACGAGAGAGGTGATCTCCCGCGCTTCAGAAGTAAGAGTGGGTCCGGGCCTGGATGAGGACTCAGCCTGGCAATTGGAGGCGATCCGCCGGGGCTATCAGATTCCCGGCGGCGGCCTGCTCATATTCGAACCAGGCTTCGATCGCCGCATGGTGGCCATATACGGCCATCCATCGACATCGGGCCTTGGCGTGCTAGGAGAACAGGGTCCCGATGGAGGTGTCGAGCGCCTCCGATCCATCGCCAACGACTACGGCGCTGACGGTTCAGTTGTGCTGCCCACCTTCGAGATCATCGCCACGGTTGCGTCGGCCAGCGCCGGCGGAGACGGAGACTATTCGGCTATGACCGCTCGGGATGTGATCAGGCCTTGGATCGAGACAGCAGCGGCCAATGACATGTACGTGGTGCTGGACCTACAGTCGGGTCGGACTGACTTCTTGACCCAGGCAAAGGCCTACGAGGAGTTCCTCCGCCTGCCCCACGTCGGACTGGCCCTCGATCCGGAGTGGAGGCTCAAGCCTCACCAGGTCCACCTGGCCCAGATCGGCACGGTGGACGCGGCCGAAATCAACCAGGTCGTAGAATGGCTGGCCGGCATTGTCCGCGATGAAGCCCTTCCCCAAAAGCTGTTGATCGTTCATCAATTCGCATACTCAATGATCACCAACCGCCAACACATCGACACTCCCCCCGAGCTAGCGGTGCTCATCCACATGGATGGCCAAGGCTCTCTGGAGGGCAAGTACAACACCTGGAACAACTTGACCAAAGAGCCCGACGCCGACCAGTTCTATTGGGGTTGGAAGAACTTCTACGACGAAGACTCCCCCACCGCCACCCCCGAACAGGTTTTGGAACTCACCCCCAACCCAGTGTTCGTATCCTTCCAGTAGGACCCTAGGGGGCCTAGGCTTCTCCGTATCAGCTACCGGACCCTGGTCGGCTTGGACTACTAGATTGCTTCCATGACCGCTGTCACGCCCGATTCTGAAACTTCGCCCGGCGCTTTCGTTAAACCGCCGCCAGCGACTGAGGCGGATCCCCACAATCCGATTCACAACGCATTTTGGAGGCGAGACCGCCGGGTGGTGGACGAGGAACTAAAGCAGGTGTGTACCCGGCCGCTCACGTTCTATCCCGGGTTCGAGTTCACGGGTGATCTAGAGAGCGTCCGAACCCCGGGCGCCTGGTTCGTCACCCGGCATTCCACCATCCTCGAGGTGTCCCGCAACTCGCAGATCTACTCCTCGTCGTCGGGAGTCACCATCAATGACTTCCCACCTGAATTCAACGAGTACTTCAACTCGATCATCGCCATGGACGACCCCCGCCATGCCCGGCTGAGAAAGATCGTTTCGGCCGGCTTCACCCCCCGGATGCTGGCCCGGCTGGAAGACTCAGTTCAGGACCAGGCCAAGCTGATCGTGGATCAAGTATGCGAGCGGGGCGAGTGCGATTTTGTCACTGACGTGGCGGCCCGGCTGCCGCTGCGCATTGTGTGCGACCTCATGGGGATCCCCGCATCTGAGCACGACTTCGTGTTCGACCAGTCGAACGTGATCCTGGGGGCGGCCGACGACGAGTATGTGCCCGAGTTCGGGGACTTCGTCACCGCCATTCTCACCGCTGGTGCGGCCTTGTCCCAGCTCATGGACGATGTGGCGGAGACCAAGGTGGGAGTGGACGACGGCGACCTGACCAGCGTTTTGGTCAATGCCGAAGTAGACGGCGAGCGGCTCACACGCGCCGAACTGGCCAGCTTTTTCATCCTGTTGGTGGTGGCCGGCAACGAGACCACCCGCAACGCCATCAGCTGGGGCCTGGTGCATCTCACCGACCATCCCGATCAGCGCAAAATCTGGACTGACGACTTCGAGGGCGTGGCCCACAGCGCGGTGGAGGAGATCGTGCGCGTCGCCAGCCCGGTCACCTACATGCGCCGCACCGTGCTGAGCGACACGGTGCTGGAAGGCCAAAAGCTAGATGAGGGCGACATGGTGGTGATGAACTACTTGTGCGCCAACCGGGACGAGTCGGTTTTCGACGACCCGCACAAATTCGATGTCCTGCGCGACCCGAATCCCCATGTGGGCTACGGCGGCCCCGGACCGCACTACTGCCTCGGGGCGCACCTGGCCCGCCGGGAGATCAAGGTGATGTTCCGCGAGATTTTCGACCGCATCGGCGATATCCGGGCCACCGGCGAACCCGACCCACTCTCGTCAGCCTTCATCCACGGTATTAAACACCTGCCTGCCGAATTCACCCCCGCTGGGCCAACCGGTTGAGCGTTTCCCGGTCGAGGTGGCGAAACACGCCCTCAGCCAGTGCGGTGACTTGGCCGTCTTGGAGTGCATGTCCCTTGACTTCGGTGATGGTGCCGTCAAAGGCCTCCACCCAGCCCTCAAAGACTGTTTCCACGTCTAACAGAGTGGGACGCCGATAGCGCACCGACAGCATCATGGTGGGACCGCTGGCGTTCCTGGTGGAGCAGGCGCTGGTGAACACCATGTCGAAGGCTGAGGCGATGGCTGCCCCGTGGACGCAGCCCGGCGGACCTTCATACACCGTGGTGAACACCGCTCGGCCCCGGGTCTTGGGCGGGTCGGAATCCATGTCCACCACCATTTCCACCGGCACCGCGGCGGGATTGCATATGCCGGTCACGTAGTCGAATGGTGCCCGCTTGTGGGTGATCGGGGGGCCTTCGATATCCGGTCCCCCGGGGCCGAACCGGGGAGGAGGCTCGGCGGGCACATGGGCCTCGATGCGATCAGCTAGGGCGTCGGCCTCCGCCGCCAAGGCTGCGGTATCGGCGGGGGGGGGGGGGGTGGGGGGGGGGGGGGGCGCGACGCAGGGGCCGGGGCGCGGGCGAGGCCGTGTTGGTGACGGTAGCGGCTACCAGTCGGCGCACGGCGTCGGCCAGCGCTCGCAACTCCCGCTCCCGGCCGGCCACCGCCGGATGGTCGATGGCCTGGAATGGGCCGCCTGGCTGATTGATATGGGCCACGACGGCAACGGTATGTTTTGGGCAGCATCCGGGCGCAACCAGGCGCCGAAGAACCTCAACCCTCTAGGAGCCCCCATGCCCATCGACCCAACAGCCGCCGGCGCAGAGAGCGAACCGAGCACCTCGAGCTGGAAGTCGAAAGACGCCCTTTTATATGCCCTGGGCGTGGGTGCCGGTGTGACCGATCCCACCGGGTTCGAGCTGGAGTTCACCACCGAGAACACCAATGATGTCGAGCAGAAGGCACTGCCCACCATGTGTGTGGTGCTGGGCGGCGGTTTGGGCGGCGCCAACAGCCCCTTGGCCAAGATCGGCACCTACAACCCCGCCCTGTTGGTTCACGGCGAGCAGGGCTTCACCCTCCACAAGCCACTTCCGGTGGAGGCCACGGTCAGCTCGGTCACCCGTGTCGCCGGCATATACGACAAGGGCAAGGCCGCATTGGTGGTGTTGGAGGGCGAGGCCACCGACACCGCCGACGGGCAGCCCCTGTTCACCACCACCAGCGCGCTGTTCATCCGCGGCGAAGGGGGCTGGGGCGGAGACCGGGGTCCGGCCAGCCCGGCCAAGGTCCCCGAGCGCGATGCCGACCACGTGGTCACCTACCAGACCCGCAGCGACCAGGCGCTGCTCTACCGGCTCAATGGCGACCGCAATCCGCTGCACTCCGACCCTTCGTTCGCCGCCGCCGGCGGGTTCGACACCCCGATCCTGCACGGCCTATGCACCTATGGCTTCACTGGGCGGGCTTTGCTGCACGGCCTGTGTGACAGCGACCCGGCCCGCTTCAAGTCGATGCACGGCCGGTTCTCTTCCCCAGTGCTGCCCGGTGAGACACTGGATGTCCACATCTGGGACGAGGGCGGCGGATCAGCCCGGTTCCAGACCCGGGTGGGCGACCGGGTTGTGCTCGACGCCGGAACCGTCACCTTCGAATAGTCGTAGGGCGACAGCCCACATCAAGAGCTGCTCACCGGCTACTCGCCGAAAGCCCCGTCTATGTGCTGATCGACCAGCGCGGTGATGGGCAGGTCGACGCCTAGCTCCTCGCCCAAGGCGAGTGCGCCGCCCAAGTCTTTGTGGGCGATGCGGGTAAAGCTGCCGCCGAACGATGGGGGCGGGTAGACGATCGGGCGACTAAAGACGCCCATGTGGGGGCCGATGTTACGGTCGGAATAGCTCACGATGTCGGCGAACGCTTTCAGATCCACTCCGGCAGCCGCAGCCAACGCGATGGCCTCGTAGGCCACGGCAAATTCGGCATAGCTGATGAGATTGCGGGCCACCTTGGCCTGAAGCCCGGCCCCCAGCGGGCCGACGTTGATAACCATGCCTCCGTATCGCTCGAAGTGTGGGCGACCCTGCTCTGTGTGGGCCTCATCCCCTCCACAGAACACCACAAGATCCCGGTTCTGAGCCGAGGCCGCGCCACCGGTCACTGGGGCATCGATCACCGTCACGCCGACTGCGGCGGCCTCGGCAGCCGTCTCGATCACAGTGGCGGGCAGGACAGTGGAGTGGATGGCCACCAGCGCCCCCGACTCGGCAGCCCCGACGATGGCCCCGTCGTCGCCCGTACACACCTGGCGCACCTGGACGTCGTCGATCACTACCACAGCAACCAGGTCTACCTGGCGGGCCAACTCCCCCACGGAGCCAGCCGGGACACCGCCCAGCTCGGTGAAGCGCCCCATGGCCTCCTCGGAGATGTCGTAGCCCACCACGGTCACGTCGTCGTCCCATTGGCCGGTCAGCACGCCCTCGGCGATGGCGCCGCCCATGTCGCCCAATCCGATGATTCCCAGTCGGGTCATTGTTGTTCCTTTTCTTTCTCAGCGGAGTGGTCTGAAGAACTCACGCACTTCTTCCACCAGCTTGTCCGGGTTCTCCAAGGCCGGGAAGTGGCCGCCGTCGTCGATTTCGGTCCACCGGGTGATGTTGTAGAAGGGCTCGGCCAGCTCCCGGGGAGGGCGGTTCTTCTCGTTGAACACCGCCACGCCGGTGGGCACAGAAATCCTTGGCGGCTGGTTGAACGCCGAGCCAGCCCCGAAGCTCTCGTAGTACATGCGCATCGACGGGCCGATGGTGGCGGTGGCCCAGTAGATGGTGAGCAGGGTGCACAGCTCGTCGAGCGTGTAACGCCGGGCCAGGTCGCGCCCGCCGGGGCCGTCGATGTCGCTCCACCGCCACCACTTCTCGATGATCCAGGCGGCCAGGCCGGCGGGTGAGTCGGTGAGGCCCACCGCCGCGGTCTGCGGCTTGGTGCGCTGGAGGTGCACATAGCCCCACTCTCGGTCGCGGTACTGCTTCACCCCTTCCCACCATTCCCGCTGCTCAGCGGTGAGGGCAGCCTCGTCGATGGGCGGGGCCACCATGTTGAGGTGGATGCCCACCATGTGGTCGGGATGGGCTGCCCCCAGCGCCGCGCTCACTGCCGAACCCCAGTCACCGCCTTGGGCCCCGAACCGCTCATAGCCGAGCGCGGCCATCAGCTCTGCCCACAGGTCGGCTACCCGGGCCGACGACATCCCCGGTCGCGACGGCGGCGAGGAGAACCCGTAGCCGGGCAGCGACGGAGCCACCACGTGGAAGGCGTCGGCCGGGTCGCCGCCAAATGCAGCCGGGTCGCTGAGCGGGCCGACCACCTTGTGCATCTCCCAAAAGCAGCTGGGCCAACCGTGGGTGATGACCAGCGGCAGCGGATTTGGACCCCGCCCCTGGGCGTGGATGAAGTGGATGTCGAGCCCGTCGATGCGATGGGCGAACTGGGGCAGTTCGTTGAGCGCGGCCTCGTGCGACCTCCAGTCGTAGCTGTGGCGCCAATAGCGGCACAGCTCGGCGATATAGGAGGTGTCCGACCCGTAGTCCCACCCCGCCCCCGCCAGCGCCTGGGGCCACCGGGTGGCGTCTAAGCGCCGGTGCAGGTCGTCGATTACCTCGTCGGGCACCTCAATCTGAAACGGCTCGGCCACGGCGCCAGGGTAGTCAGACCGCTCGTCGGTTCAGCGGTCGCCGAGGGCGTAGAAGCCGCCGGCTCGATCGGCCACATACATAACGCCGTTCCACACGGCTGGGGTGGACTCAACACAGCCCCCCAGTGACATCCGCCAAATCTGGGGTGGTTCGACCCAGGGGAGGGAGATGTCGAAGCCGTAGATGGCGCCGGCGCAGTCACCTTGGATGAGCACGTCGTCGATAACCACCGGCGATGACCACACCGGTCCTGCCAACCGCTTCGACCAAACAATCTCGCCGGTCTCGCGGCTCAGCCCGTACAAGTAGCCGGCGTTTGTGGGCACGTACACCATCTCATCGGTCAGCGCCGGGGTGGCCCACACCCCGTCGGTGGCGGCGTTGCGAAGGTCTGTCCCCCATACCAGGGGATTGTCGGCTGAGGGGTCCAGCTTGAGCATCTGGCCCAGCTCTCGGCTGCGGGCCGTACCCCGCTCATATTCCACTCCGACGTATAGGAACCCGTCGGCATCGGCCACCAGGGTCGCATCCACATCGTCGCCCGCCCAGTAGCGGAACACCCGCTCGGGGTCTTGCCCCTCGGTCAGGCCGGTGATATCCCAGCCCTGCACCAGGCCACCGGAGTTGGCGAAGTACAGGGTATTGCCCACCACGGTCATCCCGCCCTCGATGGAAACGTTGTTGTCGCCTATCGCGCTGAGCAGTTCCTGATCCCAGCCTGGGCTGTTGAACACCAGTTCGGGATCGATGGCCACCAAGCCGTCGGAGCCGTAGCGGCGGTTCAGCTTCACGATGTGGAATTGGCTGTTCTCCCCGCCCACGAACAAGAAGTCGTCCAGCACCAGCGCGGCGCTATCCCAGTCGTTGTTCCACAGCGTCGGCGACACGTCATAGGCGTACAGCGACCACAACTCAACGGGCTCATCGCGGTCGAAGGCAATGATCCTGAAGTAGTCGTCCCGGGATCCGAAGTACACCAGGGGGTAGCCGTCGGGATCGACAGTCACCGAACCCTTGATCAGGTCTCCTACCAGGAATTCTGGAAGCAGTTGCTCGCCGGTGACAGCGTTCAGGAAATGGACTGCGGGGGTGTACATGCCCGCGATCACCCAGGTTTGGTCATCCCACCACTCGACTATTGCGGGCTGGCCGGTCCACCCGCTGCCACACCACTGGGTGATGCCGGCAGCCCAAGAGGTGAGTGAGCACAGGTCCCGCTCGGGGGTGCCGGTGAATCGCCACAGCACCTCCGGCGATTGGGGGGCGGGGCCGGTGCCGTAGAAGGTCCGAGTGGGGTTGCCCCGGAACGTGAGCAGGCCGGACACCGTCCCGTGGGGTTGTCCGGCGGTGGTCGGATCCACCCACCCCGGATAGGGCGTGGGCGTCGGGGCTGGGACCGGAGTCGGAGTTGGGGTCGCAGTAGGCGTCGGGGTGGGAATGGGCGTTTCAGATGGTGTCGAGGCAAGGGTGGGAGTGGCGGCCGGGACCACCGGTCTGGAGACCGTGGAGGTAGTTAGCACGGGCTCATCCACATCGAAGAGCTGCCCATCGGCCACTACCGCCACTATTCCAACGGCGGCGGCAACCACTGCGATCACAGCCCACGATCTCCACACATGCACTTGCACTACCGTAGAGCCATGGCGATCGAATATCTGGACCCCAAGGCAGAACCGGCAGAGCCGGTGACCCCCTATGCGCTGTCAGCAGGTGGTGGAACTCTCACCGTCGGGCTCTTGGCCAACGGTTTCCCCGACTCGGTACCGTTCCTAGACGCAGTGGGCGAGAGCCTGCGCCGGGTGCGCCCCGACTTGGAGGTTCGGGCCTGGAACAAGGGCAACGCCTCGATGGTGGCCGACGACCAGCTCATGGGCGAGATCACCGACGGCTGCGACGTAGTGGTGGCCGCCTACGGCCATTGAGGAAGCTGCACCAGCGGCACCGTGCGTGACGCCATCGCAGCCGCCCGCCGAGAGACCCCGGCAGTGGCCTTGGTGACCACCAAGTTCTCCCCCCAAGGCGATTTCGTGGCCCGCTCCGCGGGAATGCCCGACATTCCCCGGGTGATCCTCCCTCATCCCGTGGCTGGCACTGGAGAGAAGGCCATGAAAATGGTGGCCGACGACATTGTCGACGAGGTGCTTCAGGCACTGGGCGCCGCCGGATGAGTCAACGGCTCTCGGCCCTCTCCGAGGAGGCCGCCCTCGAGCAGCTCCATGCCGCGGGATGCACCGATGGGCTGCCAGTGGTGATACCCACCCCCGCCCGAGTTGAGCGCATGGTGTTGGCCTCTGGACTTGACGCTGACGTTTCCCTAGGACAGCTCGGACCCAATCTGGGAGAGGCCACCGTGGAAAAGGCCGCTATCGCCTCGGTGATGGCCGGCTGTCTGCCCGATTACTTCCCGGCAGTAGTGGCCGCAGTGCGGGCGGTGTCCGACCCTCGCATGGACATGACGGAGGTGCAGGCCACCACCCACAACCTGGGACCGCTGCTCATCGTGAACGGTCCCGCAGTGGATGCCTGCGGGATTGCTTCGGGGTTCGGCGCGCTGGGCCCCGGCCACCGGGCCAACGCCTCTATCGGCCGGGCAGTGCGCTTGGCCATGATCAACATCGGCGGCGGGCGGCCCGGCACCTCTGACATGGCGTTGCTCGGCCATCCCGGCAAGTTCACGTTCTGCCTGGGTGAAGACGAGGAGGCCAGCCCCTGGCCCCCGCTGCACACATCTTTGGGCTACGACATCGACCAGAGCACGGTAACGGTGGCCTGCACCGAGGGGCCGCATTCGGTGCTGTGCTTTCCCGACGACGATCCCGAGGTGTATGCCGAGCACCTGCTGAACGTGCTGGCCGCCTCGTTGTCGGGTCTGGGAGCCAACAACACTCACTTTGCCCGTGGTACCCAGGTGCTGGTGCTCAACCCCGACCACGCCATCGCCCTAGCCGACGTGGGCCACGACCGCACCACCATTGCCGAGGCCCTGCATGAGCGGGCCAAGCGCTCCTGGTCAGAGTTGTCCACGGTGCGGGCCCGGGGCTCGGGCATCAACCGCCACCAGCGCAGCCAGGGCGAAGACCCCGACTTGGTTGTACCCGCGCTGAGCAGCCCCGATGCCTTGCTCATCCTGGTGGCCGGCGGCACCGGTCTGTACTCCGCCGTCATGCCCTCCTGGGGCGCCGGCCCCCACGGCAACGGCCACCTCACGGTGGAAGTCGACCTCGACCAGTCCTGTGAAATTCCGCTGGTGATGCCTGTTCAATAGGCCCCTATCCCATCGACGCGAAAATGTAGGCATGCGCTGGTAGCGTTGCGCCATGGGTCGATTTCGCCGAACGATGGACACTGCCAAGGCTTCCTGGGCGGTGCTGCAGCATGATCGAGAGTTGGCGGTATTGCCGATTTTGGGGGCGATCGCCTCACTGGGGGTAATCGCCGCGATCGGCATCCCCATCTGGCTGTCAACCGACGGGATCGACGACGGCGGAAGCAGCACCGGCAGCGAGCCCATGCTGTGGATCGGCGGAATTATCATCTTGTTCGCCATCACCGTCATATCTGTGTTCTTCAATGCCGCAGTGGTGTCGGGGGCTCGGGAGCGGTTCAGCGGCGGAGACCCCACCATCTCCAGCGCAATCAAGGGGGCTTTTTCCCGGCTGCACGTGATCATTCCCTGGGCGATTCTGGCCCTGACCGTCGGAATGATCCTGCGGGCCATTCAGAGTTCTGACAACGCCTTTGCCCGAATTGTGGGCAGCCTCCTCAACATGGCTTGGGGGGTGCTCACCTTCTTGGTGGTACCCATCCTGGTTGTGGAGCAAACCGGCCCGTTCAGCTCGGTGAGACGCTCGGGCGAGCTGCTGAGGAACACGTGGGGCGAGAACCTGATCGCCCAGGTGGGATTCGGCATCATCGGCTTGGTGGCCGCCATCCCCGGCATCTTGATCTTCGCCCTTGGCGCCTCGGCAGGTGGGGTCGGCGCAGTGGTCGGGATCGGCATTGGCGTGGTGTGGATTGCCCTGGTGTCGGTGGTGATCAGCACGCTCACCGCCATCTTCCAGATGGCGCTGTACCTCTACGCCACCACCGGCCAGGTGCCCATGGGCTTCGAGAGCTCCGGCATAAACGACACCTTCCATCAAAAGTCCCAAGGCCCCTTGATGAGAGGCTTCGGCAGCGGGCGCTTCTAGCCTCTAGGCGCCTTCTTCACCGGACGGCGCTAGGGCGGCCCGGGCCATTTCCGGGTTGAGGTACTCCCGGGTGAAGCATACCTTGCCGTCGCGAAATCGCCACAGACCGATATAGCGGTTGGAGTAGCGGCGCCCAGTGGGAATGACCTCGCCCTCGCTGGTGTACTCGGCAATCAGCAGGTCGGGATCAGCACAGGGGTGCGCTTCGGTGATATGCAGGGTGAAGCGGAAGATCTTGAAGGCCTGCACCAGCCGTTCCCGCACTACCGCTTTGCCCTCGGTGCGATCAGGGCCATCTACGCTCGCGTAGGGCAATTCCAGCACGTAGTCGTCGGTGTAATGGGCCACCACGGCGTCGGCGTCGCCCATGGAATCAAACACCGATTGGAGAATTTCCAGGTTGGTCTGTGTGCTCACGCCACCAGTTGACCACGTTCTTCGAATCTATGAGAACGCTGGCAGTAGTGTCGCGAACCGTGTCTTCGAATGAACTGCCGCTGAGCGGCCTCCGGGTCATCGACATGGCCGACGTCAAGGGCGAGCTGGCCGGACGACTGTTGGCCGACCACGGTGCCGACGTCATCCGGGTGGAGCCGCCCGGCGGGGCCGCATCCCGCAACATGCCGCCATTTGCCCCCGACGGCGACACCAGCCTGTATTTCGCCTTCCGCAACTTCAACAAGCGGGGGGTCACCGTGGACGTGACCACTGCTGAGGGCCAGGCCCAGTTGCGGGAGCTGCTGGCCGGTGCCGACGTATGGATCGAGTCGACCAAGCCGGGGGCGCTGGCCCCCTACGGGCTGGACCCACGGGAGGTATCCGCCGAGTTCGGGCATCTGCTGGTGCTGTCGCTAACCGACTTCGGCCAAGAGGGGCCGTACGCCCAGTTCGAGGCCACTGACGAGGTGATCCAAGCCATGAGCGGGCACCTGGCCGCCTCGGGAATCCCGGAGAAGCCGCCCCTTCTCATCCCCGGCGCCTTCGCCTACGACGCGGCCGGAGTAGTGGGGGCTCTGGCGGTGCTCATCGGCCTGGTGGCCAAGCAGCGCACCGGGCGGGGCCAGCACCTCGACTTCTCCGTGCTGGAGGCGGCCATTCACCTCAATACCTGGCAGCTAGCCAACATGCAGCCGACGTTGGATGCCGGTATCGACCCGCCCATCGTCCGTTCGGGTACCACCGTGGTGTATCCGTTGTTCGAGACGGCCGACGGCTTCATCACCATGGTGATCCTCAGCCCCCGCCAGTGGTTCGCCATGTGGGAGTGGATGGGTCGCCCCGAAGCCTTCGCCGACGAGATGTGGAGCCAGACCATCACCCGGATCATGAACGGCGACGTGCTCAACCCGGTGATCGCCGACCACTTTGCTCCCATGATGATGGAGGAGGCCGCCGCCGAAGCACAACGCCGGGGTGTGGTGGTCACCCCCATGCTGAAGCCTTCAGACATCCTGGTGAACGAGCACTACGTGTCCCGGACGACGTTTGCGCCGATGGAGGTGGCCCCCGGTGTGGAGGCAGCCACTGCAGCGGGGTTCATGGAGATCAACCGGCAGCGACAAGGGTTCCGGTTCGGGGCGTCGTCGGTGGGCGAGCACAACGTCGAGGTGGCCGCCGAAGCGGCTGGTACCGGACCCCGAGGACCGGTCCCCGCTGCCGAGGAGCTGGCCCAGCCGTTGGCCGGGGTGCGGGTGCTGGACTTCGGCCACGGCGGTGTGGGTGTAGAAGGCGGGCGGATGTTGGCCGAGTACGGCGCCGACGTCATCAAGATCGAGACCCGAACATATCCAGACTTCATGCGACTGGTGATCGGCACGGAGATGACAGCGTCATTCGCCTCGTCGAGCCGCACCAAGCGCAGCTTCGGGGTCAACTCCAAGATCCCCGAGGGCTTGGCCGTGTTGAAGGAACTGGTCAAGACGGCCGACATAGTGATCGAGAACAACTCCACCGGCACCATGGATGCCATGGGGGTGGGCTATGAGACGCTGAAAGAGATCAACCCCGGCGTGTGCATGGCGAGCAGCCAGCTCATGGGCTCCACCGGGGCCTACGCCGACTGGATCGGCTACGGGCCCACCATCCAGACGGTGGGGGGTATCAAGTACCTGTGGAACTTCACCGACGGCGACCCGCCGCCGGGCTCCAACGCCATTCACCCCGATCACCTGGCCGGTCGGCTGTGCGCCTTGGGCGCGTTGGCCGGACTGTTGAGCCGAGAGCGTCGGAGCGGCAAGGGGGCCCACGCCGAGATAAGCCAGGCCGAAGCACTGGTGAACACGCTCGGCGATCTGTTCATGGCCGAGTCGTTGAGCCCTGGTTCGGTGCAGCCGGTGGGCAACGAGTCTGAGCAGGGCGCCCCTTGGGGAGTGTTCCAGTGCGCCGGCGATCAGCAGTGGTGCGTGGTGTGTGTGCGCGACGACGCCGACTGGACCGCGCTCAAGCAGGCCATGGGCAACCCGACGTGGGCCGATCACCCCGCTTATGGCACCGCCGAGGGCCGGATGGGCGCCCGAGAGGCAGTCAACGCCGGAGTGGCCCGGTGGACGGCCGACCTCTCACCACTGGAAGTCCAAGACGCCTGCCAAGCAGTCGGCGTTCCCGGCTCGGCCATGCTCACCGCCCTCGACCACATGACAGACCCACAACTCACCCAGCGAGGCTTCCCGTTGGAGGTATTCCAGCCCGGCGCCGGCAACTTGGTACTGGAAGGCCCTTGCTTCTACGGCAGCGAGATGCCCACGCCCCCGGTGCACGCCGCCCCCCTGCTCGGCGAGCACACCCGCCAAATCTGTACCGAAGAACTCAACATGGACCCCGCCGAAGTCGAACGCCTAGTAGAAATGGGCGCGCTGGAAGTCCCCCTGCCCGAGGACTGATCTCACCGATCGCAGCACGGTCAGCCGATGACTAGGCCTCCGTTGGGGGTGATGGTTTCACCGGTGACGAAGTCGCTCTCGTCGGAGGCCAGGTAGAGGGCGGCATAGGCGATGTCGTTGGGGACGCCGATGCGGCCCGCGGGGGTGATCATCTTGAGGCCCTCGATCATGGCGGTGTCCACCCCGGCCACCATGGGGGTGTCAATCACGCCGGGGCACACTGCGTTGGCCCGGATGCCGTGGGGGGCGCAGAACCGGGCCATCGCCCGCATGAACCCCAAGAGCCCGGCCTTGGCGGTGGCGTAGTGCACTGGCCCCCAACCGGCGAGCCCGGCGATCGACGACATGCAGACAACCGAACCCTTCAGATCAGTGTCGATGATCCGGGACAGCATGGCCCGGGTGCAGTAGAAGGCGCCGTTGAGGTGGATGTCGAGCATCCGCTGCCAGCCGTCGTCGCTCATGTCCACGATCTGGCGGTCCCCGCCGGTGTTGCCCTCCCCAGAGCCGTCGCCAGGGGTGCTGTCCACTCCAGCGTTGTTCACCAGCACGGTGACCGGCCCGAAGCGGGCGTCGATGTCGGCGAACATGGCCTCGATGGCCTTGCTGTCGGAAACGTCGCAGGCCGCGCTCATGGCCTCGCCCCCGCTGGCAATCACCTGATCGGCGGTGGCCGCCGCGGCAGACTCATTGAGGTCTTGCACCACTACCTTGGCCCCCTCGCTGGCGAACAAGGTGCTGATGGCTGTGCCCAGCCCTCCCCCGCCTCCGGTTACCAGGGCCACTTTGCCGTCCAGTCTTCCCATGAGAATGTCCTCCTCGTCGTGGTCGTCGGCGAGACACTACCGACTGCTCAAGTAGCGGTGTGATTGCTGCTATTCGCCGATAAATTTCAGTTAGGCACCATGGCACCCCGATACCGAAACCCACAAGCTGAGGCCGATGCCATCGTGGGCGACGGCCTTTCCACCAGGGTGCTGGAGCCGTCTCCGCCCGCCGTCCACTTCGGTCCATGGTTTGCCGATGACCCCGCTGCGGTTGGCGAAGACGAACAGGCGCGTAGTCGCGTGGTGACCCCGACCAGCGCTGGCGATCTTCGCTGGGCTGACCTCGCCGCGGCAGACGAGACGGTGGCCGCCTTCTGCCGGCCCCGATGGTTGGCCAACTACCAACCTCTGACATCGGTGCCCGATCACTATCCGGTGCGGCGGGACGATCTGCACCGACTGGCTTATGGAGTGGTGTCCAACACCCGCAAAGAAGCCAACGGCAAGTTCGGCCTGCGCTGGACACTGGGCGGTTTCGGCACTCCCTTTTTTGTCCATGACACCCAGGTTCGGGTGGAGGGCAACCTCCTGGTAGTGCAAAACAGGGACAAGGTGGATGCCGAGGCGATCACCACGTTGGGACAGGCAGCCAAGTTCCTGGGCATTGAGGCCAACAGCGACCAGGCAGAGCACGACACCGTGGCGTTAGGCGACTTGGACCGCCCGCTGACCGTGGACGACGAATTGGTGGCGTTCATTACCGACTGGTTCGGAATGGCCACCGCAGCGCTGGAAGAACTGCGCTGCACGCCCGGGGCCCCCGACCCCAGTCGGGTGCAGCTGTGGCCGGGCCACTTCGACGTTGCGGTGGAGATCGGAGATGCCCAGTCCGAGCGAATCACCCGGGCAACCTATGGGGCGTCGCCTGGAGATGCCGCCCACCCCGAGCCCTACCTCTACGTCGGGCCGTGGGGGGCAATCGACCACGGAGACCCATTCTGGAACGATGCCACCTTCACTGGCGCTTCGCTTCCCTTCGCTGCGATTGTGGGCGACCCCAACCCATGCGGCGTTGCCCTGGGCTTCTACCGCCAGGCCTTCAGCCGGCTGATCGGTGGCTGATCGAGGTCACCACCGGGGCGAAGCTGGTGATGGTCTCGGCCAAACCCTCAGCCGCTCTGGAACGGGCCGTGGCCGCCAAATTGAGACTGGCGCTGGCGAACCCCATGTCCAATACGCCACCAAGCTGCTCAGCGCACTCGTCCGGGGTGCCGACGATGGTGAAAGCCTGCACCAGACGGTCGTCGATCAGATCGTCGAGCGCGGGGTCGTCGAATCGGTTGTGGTCAAAGTACCAACCCCGGCTGCGGGCCAACGCAGCCTCAATGGCGGTCATGCGGTCGGAGGCCACATCCAGTTCGGGTGGGCGGATGATCGTCAGATAGTGAGCGGCGTAGCGCTTGACGCTGCGCTTAGCGAGGTCGCCGTCGGGTGAACAGCACAGCGTGAGGCGGGGGGCGATCTCGAAGTCGTCCAGGGTGCGCCCGGCCCGAGCCGCACCTTCAGCCAGCCACGTCCGGTAAGTGTCAGCCAGATCAGCGGAAAGAAAGCGACCTCCGACCAGGGCGATGTCGGCCACCTCTCCGGCTAGGCGCATCACCTGGGGGCTGCGGGTGCCGATGGAAATGGGCACCGGATGGGCGGCGGGGCGTATCAGCCGCTCACCACCGACCTCTCCCCCATCCAACAGGGTGCGGATGTCAGCCACTGCTTGGCGAAGGGCAGCCACCGGCTTGGGGTAGTCGATCCCCAGCGACTCCAGCCCTGCCCCTACCCCCAACCCGCAGAACGCCCGGCCGGGGGCGATGTCATCCAAGGTGGCCAGGGCACCGGCCAGCACCACCGGATGGCGGGTATAGGGGTTGGTCACCATCGCCCCCACTGCGATCCGGCGGGTGGCTTGAGCGCACAGAGCCTGGAGCATGAAGCAGTCGGGCCAATACACCACATCGGAGATGCCCAGCCGGGCAAATCCGGCCTCCTCAGCCAACTGGGCCAGCCGCACCGCCTCTGCGGTGCTCATTCCCGGGCTGATCTCAGCTTCGAGGGTGACGCTCACGGCGAGCGAGAGTCGTGTACTCGTACCAAGTCGGACGACTGGTCGGGATCGGTGGACACTTCGATGAGTACGGGGCCCTCAGCGGCAAGCGAGGAAGCCAAGGCGTCAGTCAGCGCAGCGTCGTCGTCCACCCGATGACCGTCCATGCCGAATGCTCGGGCCACGGCGGCGAAGTCGTGGTCGCCGATATCCACGGCGGTGCGCCGATCCGGTCCCTGGAAGTCGTAGACGTTGCCCAGCATCCGATTGTTGAGCACTAGGAAAGTGACCGGCAGGCTGTACTCCACCGCGGTGGCCAGATTGTGCAGCGACATCAGAAATCCGCCATCGCCGCTGATTGACAGCACCCGCTCGCCGGGATGAATCATGGCCGCGGCAAGTGCCGCGGGCGGACCCCAGCCCATGCCCAGGTGCCCACCGGGCAGATGCAGTCGGCCGGGGGTGCGGGCTTTGAGGTAGTGGTAGGCGAAGATCCGGTTGTTGCCGGCATCCAAGGTGATCCGGCCATCGGCCGGCCACGCCTCGTTGAGCACTTGCATCACTCGCTGGGGTGGAACTGGTTGGGCCGATTCGTGGAGAATCGGCGGATCCTCGGCCCTTGACTTCATATCGGCCAGCTCAGCCCACCGGGCGGCGGCCAGGTCTTCGTCGACCCCCACTTGGGGCACTAGCTCAGCCAGCAGTGCGCCCATCTCGGCGTGGACTCCCAACTCCACTGGGAAGCTCACCCCCAGGTTGGAGGCCTCGATGTCCACCTGGACGATGCGCTGACGGTCAGCGTCCAGCCAGGTGGGCGACTCCACCAGGGTGTCGTGGGGGTTGAGGCGGGATCCCAGCACCACCACGGCGTCGGCTCGGGCTAACAGCTCGAACGCCCCCTGCCAGCCAAACGGGCTTAGCGGCCCTCCCGCCCATGGATGGTCATCAGTGATAACCCCGCGGGCCTTGGCGGTTGTGACCACTGGTACCGCGGCCCTCCGGGCCAGGGCGTCCAACTGGTCGTAGGCCTGGGCCTGGTGGATGCCGTTGCCGGCCACGATCACCGGACGCTGAGCCGTGGCCAGGAGATCAGCCATGGCAGCCACTGCCGAAGGGTCGGGCCGGGGCGGGGTGGCCGAAGCCACCCGGGACCGTCGGTAGAGGCGGGGATGGCGGGCGTCGTCGGTGCGCCGGAAGATGGCGTCAAGGCGAAACAGCACCGCGGTGGGGCCGGGGCGACCCGAAGTGGCGTGGTGGATGGCCAGTTCCACCGCATGCACCGCCTCGTTGGGGGTGGTGGCCACGCTCATGTACTTGGTCATCCCCGACAGGATGCGGGGCAGATCCACCGAGCCGTAATCGCCGGTGGTGCCCTGGGTGGGGGCGTGCTGGGGTATGCCGTGGTCAGTCATCTCGGTGAGCACCAGCATGGGCGTGCCGGACAGGTACCCCTCCATGAGTCCGAACCCACCCGAGGAAGCCGCGAACGGCCCCTGGCCGGTAAACACGCCGGGTCGCCCGGTGAGTCGGCCATACATGTCGGCCATGACCGACGCCTGGTGCTCGTGGGCCGCCCTCACGCTCTGCACCCGGTCGGCCACCGCGCGCAGCCCGTCGAACACCTTTATGGAGTAGCCCCCCGGCACGCCGAATACGTGGGTTATACCGGCGTCGGCCAGCACCTCGGCGATGGCGACTCCTGCGGGGGTGCCGTCGCTCATGCGGCCCCAGCTATGTGCTGGCCGGTCATGCGCCGCCGATCCAGTGGCCGGCATTCACGTCCAGAGAAGCCCCGGTTATGGGCAGCGCCAGATCAGAGGCCAGGAACAAGACCGACCCGGCGATCTCGTCGGCATCGGGTAGGTACTTCAGCGCGGTCTCGCTGGCGGTCTCGTCGTAGACCTCCTGGTAGTCCACGCCTCGGGCGTCGGCCTGGGACTGAAGAAAATTGCGGACCGCGTCGGCGAAGATGTAGCCGGGCAGAACGCTGTTCACCCGGATTCCATCGGGCCCCAGCTCCTTGGCCAGGATCTTGGTGATGTTCTCCAACGCGGCCTTGGAACTGCTGTAGGCCCCCCAGCCCGCCTGCCGGAGGCGGATGGACATGGTGTTGATGAAGATGACGCGCCCGGCCCCGGAATCACGCAGGGAGGGAATGCAGGCCCGGGTCATATTCAGCGAGCCGAAGAAGTTCACGTCGAACACACTCCGCCAATGGTCCATGTCGGCTTTCTCCACGTCTATGACGGGAAAGCCGTCGTTGAAGGCGTTGTTCACGCAGATGTCCAGCCGTCCTAGATTCTCCACCGCCGCGTCGACCAGCGCCTGGCACTCGTCGGCGTCGGTTATGTCGGTGGATTGCCACACCGTGCGGCGGCCCATCGCCTCGATCTCCGCGGCCAGCGACTCCATCAACTCTGTACGGCGGGCGCCCAACACGATGTCGGCCCCCTCTCGGGCGAACAGTCGGGCGATCTCAATGCCCAGGCCTGGGCCGATTCCCGACACCAGCGCCACCCGTCCAGCAAGCATGCCAGCCATTGCTATTCCTCCGTCTCAGCGGTCAGCTTCAGGTGTGTCCCAACCCTCAGCTCCGTTCTCTCCAGCTTCGCGCAACCCGCGCTCGACTCCCCTGCTGAGGAGGGTCGCTGGTACTTTCGTCAGGCGGGAAACCGGTGACGGCAATGAGCGCAGCATTCGGAATCGACATAGGGGGAAGCGGCATGAAGGCCGCGCCGGTGGATGTGGAATCCGGCGATCTTCTCGAGAAGCGCTACCGGATCCCCACTCCCAAACCAGGCACTCCCGACAAGGTGGCCGATGTGGTGGCAGAGCTGGTGACTTCGTTCGGGTGGGATGGCCCGGTGGGCTGCACCTTTCCCGCACCCATTACCGGGGGCACCGTTAAGTGGGTGGCTCATTTGGACGATTCATGGGCCGGCGTCGATATCGCCAAGACGATGAGCGACCGGATCGGCGCCCCAGTGACGATTATCAACGACGCCGACGCCGCGGGAATCGCCGAAATGACCCACGGTGCCGGAGTGGGCCGCTCGGGGACTGTGTGCTTTACCGCTTTTGGCACGGGAATCGGCAGCTCGGTATTCGTGAACGGGAGCCTGGTGCCCAACACCGAGTTCGGCCACCTCTACCT
>MPNQ01000031.1 GCA_002239105.1 marine group bacterium Sva0996 bin134
CCGGCCGGCGCCCCGCATCGATCTCCATCCGGCGCACCCACTTGCGCACCGTCTCAGGCGTCGGCCCCAGCTTCTCAGCCACCGACGAGATCGCCTCCCACTGCGAACCGCAGTCCCGCTGGGCCTCGAACACCATCCGCACCGCGCGCTCGCGCATCTCATCCGGGTATTTCCCCCGGCGTCGCTGCTCTGTCATGGCTCCATCCTCTCAAGGGTTGGAGTGGTGTGCCCTGTGTTTCGCGCGGTCAGCTTGCTTGATTTCGAGCTGTTGTGGTGGCGTGGCGGATCTCGTATTCGACGGGCGTGACCATGCCGAGTGATGAGTGCCGCCGTTGCCGGTTGTGGAAGATTTCAAGATACTCGAAAATCGCGTTGGAGAGCTCCAGGCGGGTTCTCCATCGGCGGCGGTTGAGCAGCTCGACTTGCATGCGGGCCCAGAACGATTCGATGACGGCGTTATCGAAGCAGTCCCCGATTGAGCCCATCGACACAGCAAGCCCGGCGTCTCGGGCCCGCTGGGTGAAGGCCCAGGAAGTGAATTGCGTTCCGTGGTCGGAGTGGATCGTCGATCCGCTGGGTTGGCGATTCTCGATGGCCATGGCCAACGCGTTGGTGGCCAGCGACGCTTGGGGGCGAGAGTCGATGGACCAGCCGACAACGCGGCGGCTGAACACGTCGAGCACGACTGCGCAGTAGACCTTTCCCTCTCGGGTTGGGTGCTCGGTTATGTCGGTGACCCACAGCTGGTCGGGGCCGTCGCGGCGGAACCGGCGATCGACGAGGTCACCGGCGGAGGGCAGGTTCGGGATCTTGTGGTACCGGGGCCGGCCCGGCAGACCGGCAAGGCCGTTTCGGCGCATGACCAGCTCAACGGTGCAGCGAGCCACCACCAGGCCGCGCCCGTGAACAAGCTCGGCGTGGACGCGCCGAGACCCGTAGGTGCCGCGGGACTGTTGGTGCACCTCCCCGATGACCTCCAACAGCATCGCGTGGCGCACCGCACGCGCTGACAAAGATCGCCTGCGCCACGCGTAATAGCCCGACACCGATACCTCCAGGATCCGACAGACGACCTCGACGGGGAACCCGTCGTCTACGATCGCGGCGACGACCCCGAAACGCCTTTTGGGTCCGACTGCTCCTTCAACAGCTCATAGGCCCGCTTGGTGATCGCCAGCTCAGTCTCGAGTTCTCTTATGCGCTTGCGGGCCGCGGCCAGCTCCGCTGACTCCGCAGTGCTGACCCCAGGCCTGAGACCGCGGTCCACTAGATCCTGGTTGCGCCAGCTGTAGATCGTCTGACCAGACACACCCAACTGGGCTGCGATCTCAGCGACCGGCCTCCCCTCCTCGACAAGGTCCAAGACCTTGCGCCGAAACTCCGACGGATAACTCCTCGGCATGATGACCTCCTAATGGTCGACATGCCCGAAAGTCAACCAACCCGACCGCGCGAAACCCGGTACACACCAGAGCCTGCGCAACACCCGGTGAGGTTCAGCGCTCGTCCGCGCGCTGAATAGCCCGTGCCCCGACTGCGGTCTTACACCGCCCGCAGGCCGCCCCCCCTTTGGCTGCGCCGCACCCGCTGTCCCAGATGCGCCGTCTAGAATGAGGTGGATGGGCGCCCAACCCGACTACGACAAGGCCATCAACCACCTTCAAAATGCGGCTCAGGAGATCACCTCTGACTCTGACCACTGGGGATCGAGGACGCCCGGCACCGCCAAGCCCTGGACCCTGTTAGACCAAGCCCGCGCCGAGATCGCTAACGCGATCATCACCGTAAGCCAGTTGAAACACAGCGGCTGACCCCACGATAGATAAACACGGCCTAGTGAGTATCCCCCCTTTTCTATTAATGACATGGTTATCTCCTACTTGAGATGACCAGCCATAAGGGGAATGCTCACAAAAGGGCATCGTGCTAATGGAACTGGGTGCCAGATTGCTGCGACTGCCTTTGAGGTGCAAGGAAGCATTCGAAGATCTCTGAGATGCTTTCCTCGGCTTGTAGCATTACGAAGAGTTTGTGATCCGAGCCTTCGCCGATGACGATCCAGTTCCCTAAGGCGTGCTGGGACGCCTTTTGGTGTGAGTACTCGCGAGCGGAACGTCTAACGGTTGCCTGGGGATTACGGTGGTCAGCTAATAGCGTGATGCCTAGACGGCCATCAAATATTTGAGTCGTGTCCGACCATCCCTCTGAACGGGCCCTTGAACGAATGCGCTCGACACCATCGGCCCATAAGCTCTTCGACTCATCGTCGCCGTCCAGAAGTGCGATCGAAGCAATCAGCCAGTTCGCAGGCCTTTCCTTAGCAAGACGGCCAAGAAGCAGATCTAGCGATTCAGGGATGGCCTGCCTAGGCTTAGGCACCGGATTCTCTGTGTGAATTCCTTGCCGCGTGTAGTACCAGGCATCAATGTCTTTCGTATAACTCATCAGCCGAAGTTCTGTGAGCGGATCGTCACCCTCAAAGAATGAGTCAAAGAAGAGTCCCTCGAAGATGTAGTTGCCTACCCAGTCCAATTCGTCATGGGTCCCGACTCTGCCGTCACGCTCAAGACGCTGACGATGAATCAGGTAGTGGGCCAAAGATGCGCCATCGAGCAGATCTACCACAGCCATGAGATCGGTCAGCGAAAGGATCCACGGGATTGAACGATCGGTCGGCAGAACCTGGAGACCTTGCAACTCGTGTGCCTGCGTCGCCCAAGTGGTCACTTCATCCAGAGTGACGATCGCCTCGAATTGCAGCGGCAGAGAAAGCGCTCGGCAGGCGTCATCAGCGAAACCCAACGCCGAAGGAGCGTCCTGCTCAAGTGCCCGTGCGAGCCGAGAGTGCTGTTCCGCCGCCTCGCCGATGAGCTTGCCAAGCTCGTCGAGCATGCGTCTAGGAGCACCCCTCCTAACAGGTGCCGTGATGCGGCCAGACTTGCATTGGACCCGCACTGCCATGTCGCCCCAATCCACCAGCGCGTCAAGATCGCTTTGGTCGACATCGGAACTCCACTCAAGACCGGTCCAAGAGCATGAGCCCGGGAACGCATCGGCGAGGAGCCTCGTGGCTTCTTCCTCGACAAACCTCCCCCGATGATGGACGTACTTCTCCCAAGCGCCCCCATTTATGCTGAGCAGATCCTCCATCCTTGGCCGAATCGCGTCGAGCATTGTGTGCGGTACCGGAATCAGATACCCGTCCTCGACCCTCAACACAGGCTTAGACGTCAGCGGATGAGCCCCCGATGGCAATTCGTGGTGTTCTGGGTCGAAATCAGATTGCTCGCAGACAAAGCCCTCCAAGAATGATTCCACTATCTGAGGAGAGAGATCGATCACGTCAGCGACCTCCTCTGCGGTGAACATGGCAAGCGAGCGAGAGTCAATAAAGATCCATGACTGAACCAAGGCTGCGACGTGGACCTTTGCTTCACTCGGCGGAAGCTCCAACACCCAGTCGGGGAAAATGTCACTAGTGCCGGACCTCCTGGCACGCTTGAGCTCGCGAATCATCTCCTTGTGAAACTCCGCCCCCTGAACTATCCGCTCTTTGCATCGACCTGCAATCAACTCTGTTGCCCCGGCATAGATGGCCAACGCATCAGAGGCCGTGAACCCGAGCACTCGCTTGCAGAGTTCATCGAGGGGTGTGAAACAGCCGGTGATCACTCGCTCAAGGTGCTCGGCGTAGCCGGTGCCACGGACCCACAAAGAGTTCATTCGCTCCCTGAGCTGAAAGTCAGTCATCGGTTCACTCTGAGAGTCACGCTCATTGAGAGCTTGGAAAACCAAGAGCATCTTGGAGTCAGAGAAGAGCGAACGGACAAGTTCGATTGCTTCACGGGTCAGCTGCGAGGCGTCTACTGGATCAACCGTGGGAGGTGCTTCCACGCCGACTGCCAACGCTTGGAGCGCTAGATACTCAATGTGACTAGGTAACCGATCGTCCTCCCCCTCACAGTAGGTATTCGGATCGAAGTTGAGGTATATCAGCGAAGCCCGAGCTACGAGATCAGCCGGATCGACGGCCTCCAAGATCTCAACCAACTTTTGTCGATTCGCAGAGACTCGCTCCTCGATGTCTGGCTGGCTGGCAAGAACCGAGTCCCGGAACTCGGCATGCTCCTCGGGACTAGCGTCGTTTGTGATTTGGACGAATCGCCCCTGTCGGGCGATATAACCCGTAGGTAGAGCCAGAAAGTCGCCGTTGCGCGGTCGGGTCGCCTGCTGACGTGCCATCTTCTTCCGTTTCCGCTGCTTCTTCGACGCCATAACTTCCTCGCACCCAGTCTGGCCTGCCTATTCGTCAAAACAGAGGTGATTTTTTGCCTCTGGCGTTGCAGGGGGTCATCGAAATTGCAGGAGGCCATCTGACATTTGCGCGAAAGGACGATGATGTGGACTAGGTGAGGGCTAGCCAAGTGACTAGGTGGACGTCCTCTGGTCTGATCTCGGGTAGGGGGGTGGGGGGATCGTAGGGCTGTAGGCCTAGGTGGTGGATGGTGTTGAGGATGTTTTGGGCTTGTTGGGTGGGGTCGTCGGTGTCCTTGATGGCGGCTTGGAGGGTTCTGATGGTGCGTTCGGGGTAGGGGGCGTTGATGGTATCGATGGCCCGGTCGAGGTCTTCTTGGGTGAGGTCGGGGGGTGGGTGCTCTCGGAGGATGCCGGCGGCGCGGCGGAGGCGGGGTGGGATTTTGGGTTCGAGGTTGGCTTTGTCGGACATAGTGTTCCATTGGGCCACAATGTCGTCTCGTGCTGTTTCCCAAGCAGTGAAAGCACCTTGGATAGTGGCGTCGTCCAATTGGCGGTCGGTGCCGAAGCCATCTGGGGGGCGGGCTTTGTGGAGGCAGGCCAGGGTTTCGTCGACCACGGAACTGTCCGCATCGGAACTGGCTTCGACGAAGCGGAATAGGGGTCTGTTGTGGTCGCCTACTCGGGCGCAGAAGATGTAGCCGGGGCGGCCATCGGGGCTTGCCACGGCCATGCCTGAGCCGGAGCCCCAGGGGAGGGACTTTAACTGGCGGGCCAGGTCGGAGTCTTCCAGGGCTCGGCGCAGCTCTTGGCGGAACTCCTCGCCCGACAGCACGCCTCGGGCGGTGCCGCCTCGTTCGAACAGCTCGGCGTCTTCGTTGCGGAGGCGGTCGATCTCGTCTCGTGTCTCGGTGAAGTTGAGCTCGATTTGGGCCTCTTGTCCGGGCATTATCTCGCCAACTCCGATGCTGGCGGCGGCCTGGGCGATCTTCATGTGCAGTCGCTCTTCGAGACCGAGCAGGTCGTCGAGGCGGTCGTCGGGGAACACGCAGCGCAGGAACACCTCGGTGTGGTGAGAGCCGATGCGGTCGATGCGGCCGTGACGCTGCACTAGCCGCATCGGGTTCCAAGGCAGATCGTAGTTGATGATGTGCCGGGCCTGCTGGAGGTTCACCCCCTCGGCCAGCACGTCAGTGGCCACCACGATGTCGAACAGGTCGTCATCGGCCCCCTCGGGGGCATCGGTGGTTTTGGGGGCGAACCCCCACAGCACTTGCTCCTTGCTCCTCGAACCGGAGTTGCCGGCCAGGGAGGCGATGCGACCGCGATAGGGAGCCAGACGCTCGTCGGCATCGGAGGTCGCCACCAGGTGTTCGAACACCCAATCGACGGTGTCGGCAAAATAGCTGAAGATCAGCACCTTGCCCCGGTCGCGCACATCGTTAGTCCCGATCCCCTCAGCGGCGGCCTCGGCGGCGATCTGGGCTAGCTCTTCAACCAAGGCAGTCAGGTTGGGATCGTCGCGACTGGTGACGGTGCGGGCCTCGGCGGCGAACGACCTCAGCAGGCGACGATCTCGGTCCACGTACTCTCGGAGATGTTCGAGGTCGTACTCGGCAGCGTCATCGGACACCCCGACGATGCCTCCTAGGAAGGTGTCGACCTGGTCTTCGTCCATCTCGTCGGAGTCCGTTGCGATCCAGTCGGCCAGGGCGTCACCAGTTGCTACTCGGCCATTGTCGAGCAGCGACAAGAAGGCATCGTGGCTTTTGGCCATACGCTCGCAGGTCTCAGCGAAGGCATATGGCGAAGACTCGAACCGCTTCAGCAATCCAGAACGCAGCAGCCCGGCGAGCTGTTTCTCGTAAGCATCTTCCTCGCTGTCCAAGCGGAACTGCGACGGTGAGTAGCGGGCCATCGTGAGGACGCCGGGATCTTCGACGCCGGCATCGGGATCAAGCGCGTGGGCGAACCGGTCGAAGAAGCCCGGCATCACCTCGTCGAGGTTGTAGTCCACCTTGTGGACCCGGGGCGTGGGGAAGACGATCTGCTGTTCCTGACCTCCTACCTTGATGGTGTCGTTGGGGTAGAACCGCTTGACGAACGACCGCGTGCGGCGCACCGCCACCGCGTCCAACACATCGAACAGGTGCTCTGGAGTGAGGTCGTCGGGATTGAGAGCCATCGCATTGGCGAAGTGGTCGCGCAGCGATCGGATGCCGGCATCGGCGAAGACAGCATCGTTGCGCAAGAAGTAGCCCAGCAGGTGATACAAGTCCCACAGGCTGTTGTTCACCGGAGTGGCGGTGAGCATCACCAACTCCTTGGGCGGCGAACCGGCCAACAGCTGGCGTAGTGCATGGGCTCGCTGAGTGGCGGGGTTGCGGAGGTTGTGGGCCTCGTCGATCACCACCATGGCGTATTCGTTGATGGCAGCTCTCAGCCTTATGGCAGTTGAGTGCTCGGGGTTCAGACGGCTGTCGGCCATCAGTTCCTCGTAGGACACAAGCTCCACCGCCAACAGGTGCTCATGAATGAACGCACGCCACGGGCCATCACGCAGCGTGGCCGGGGTGATCACCAACACCCGCTGGCGGCGATCCTGCACCGCCACCCGGATTAACTCCCCGGCCAAGAACGTCTTCCCCAGGCCGACCTCATCGGCAATCAGCACCCCGTTGCGCTCATCCAAGATGCGCCGGGCCCGCCACAGGCCGTCGGATTGGAAGGAAGTGAGGTGGATCTGGGGTGCACCCTCAGCCGCGGCCTCAGCCTCCAACTCCTCGCCGTAGAACTCCCACAACATCCGCAGATACACGAGCTGGGGAGAGTGAGGCTCGAACCGGGCCTCGAACAGCGAGGCCAAGTCGTATTCCTCGGCCTCGGCCCACAGCTCCTCAAACCAGTCGCGCACCTGGGCCACCACATGGGGAGAGTAATTGCCCAGGTTCAGCTCCAAGTTGGTGGCCAACCCTGCATAGGTGAAGTTGGACGAACCGGCCACCACCCCGTGGGAGCGGTCCCCCACCAAGAAGGCCTTGCCATGCAAGAACTGCCCTTCCAAGCGGCGCACTTGAACATTCCCCGAGCGCAGCCACTTCACCAGCCGGCGAGTGGAGGCATCAACCTCAAACGTGAAGCCCAAGTGGTCTCGCTCAACCACAAGGTTCTGCTCATGGCCCTCAAGCGCCTGGCGCAGCCGAGCCCGGATGGCCCGCTGTGGATTGGCCGATTCAGTCCGCAGCGCCCGCCGACGGCTCTCCGGAGGGGTCGGCTCCGCTCCCAGCAACAGCCGCACGCCAGTGACCTGATCCAGCGAATCGGCCAGCAGCGAGTACCCGCCCACATTGAAATAGGCAGTGGCAACGTCCAAGCAGGCCCCGCCCACAAACCCTGTTGCAGCATGGGAAATAAACCCATTCAGCGCCCCCGCCACCGTGTCCTGGCCTCGGTTAACGGCCAACTCCGGCTTTTCAACTGCGGTCATGCAGCTTCCTCAAATGGGCGAGGACGGCGGCGTGGCGGTCGGAGTAGTCGACGGTTTCGCTGAAGGTTTCGTAGACCACGGCTAAGTCGTCTTCGTCGAGGCCGTATAGGAGGGCGACGCAGGCGTCGAGTTCGCAGATGAGGTCTTGTTTGACCGCCTCGTCATTGGCCGACCCCACCGGCACTCCTACCTCCGCCGCCCATTCCGCAAACCGCTCGTCCACCGCAGCGAGGCGGCCGGCGATTTCGACGACTCGGTCTCGGATGGGATCTCCTTCGCCAGGGTCAGGAATCGACAGCTGATTGAATTGCCCGAATGACATAACCAATTCGATGGTGCGCCGAGACTGCCAATCACAAGGCATAGAACTCAGTACCCCCAGCACGTAGGTTTCATCCGCCACGGTTCCTTCGATCTGAAGCAAGTACGGGGCTTTGTGCACTAGGACTCGGTGGCCTGGAATTAGGGCAGAGATGAGTGTGCGTGTATCTGTCGATCGGGCAACATCCCTGAATACGATCCGGGGATTCAAGCAGGGCAGCGTTGCAGGGTCATCAGCAACTGATTCGTCCTGCTCAGCAAATGCCGACGTCCGGGTGCGGCGTTGCGACAGCCGCTTCTCCTGAAGATGGGCGATCATGCTCTGCCCATCCGCGCTGTCGTAGTAGACACCTGTGTCCGGCTCCCAGAGATTGAACGAGGTGCCCTTGTAGACAGGCCAGATCTTGTCGAACTCAGACGCGGCATCGTCAGGTCCATGAGTTCCCGATTCGGCGGAAGCAGGTGAGGACGGCGTCGCGTCGTTCATCCCAGTTTCCCGGACGTCCGAATGTGTCGTACACCACCGTGATGTCGTCCTCGTCCAAGCCGTAGAGGTAGGCGACACAGGCGTCTAACTCGGCTAGCAGCCGCCACCACCCTCCCCCCCCCCCACCGCCACCGCTCCCCCCGCCGCGTCCGCCACCCCCCCCCCCCCCCCCCCCCGCCAACACCGCCGACTGGCCCCCCTACTTCAGCAGCCCATCCAGAGAACCGATCGTCTTGGGCAGCCATTAGGGCAGCGATTTCTGCTACTCGGTCGCGAACGGCATGTCCTCTTCCAGGATCGGGAATGGACAGTAAGTTGAGCTGTTCAAACGTCAGGTTCAGCTCGACAGTCCGCCGGGCCTGCCAGTCGCAGGGCATTGAGCACAGAACACCGAGAACAAACGCCTCGTCAGAAGCCGAACCCGCAGTACGCAGCAGATAAGGAGCGTGATGCACAATCACCCGATCTCCGGGAACCAGTGCGGCAAGAAGCGTGCGTGTATTCGTGGGATTAGTCACATTTCGAAATGCGATACGCGGATGCCGACAAGGCAGCGTTGCCGGATCGTCGGTGACCGATTCGTCTTGTTCGGCGAACGCCGATGAATGAGTACGGCGCTGTGACAGCCGCTTCTCTTGCAAATGAGCGATCATGCTCTCGGCGTCTGCGCTGTCGTAATAGATGCCGGTGTCGGGCTCCCAGAGGTTGAACGACGTGCCCTTATACACCGGCCATGCCTCACTCATGGCCGCTGCTCCTGGGCGGAAGCGCCATCGTCGTTCCAGAACCGGTGGCGGTCGTGCGTCGCGTCGAATTCTCGGACTGGGCGGAAGCGCCATCGTCGTTCACGAACCTGCTCCGGTCGTGCGTCGCGTGGAACTCGGCCACTGCCCGGAAGCGCCACGTCCGTCGTCGTTCCAGAACCGGTGGCGGTCGTTGGTCGCGTTGAGGTCGCCCTGAACCGGTCGGAAGCGCCAGTTCCGCGGCTTTCCGAGAGAGAGAGAGAGAGAGTCAGCGGGATCAGACAGGTCAGCTCCGTCGAAGCGGGGGTGGTGTTTGATCTTGCGCCAGACGCGGAAGGCGGGTCGTGTTGGTATCTGGGGGAAAGCCGCTGTGTTCGACCACCGTGTGAACTCCGATACCGGCACAAGTTCCGGCTTTCCGTCCACCATGGTGTGAAAATGGGCCGGCGAGCTCGCCGGACCGGGATAGATGGCTACATGCGGCTCGTCGGGGTCGCCCTCAAAGCCACCCCCGTGGCTCGGCTCGGGGGCTGAGCTTGCGGACGGCAATGAGCGCGACGGTGTAGCGGCCGTCGACCCCATCGAACGCCCACTGCTTGGTGTTGAGGCAGGTGACGACGGAGAAAACCGGGTGACCGCCACCAGCGCCACCGTGTAGGAGTTGTGGACCCCCTCGAACACCCAGCCCTTGTGGTTGATGACCGTGGCCACCGATAGCCGCAATGGGCTGGCCCCCCCCCGCCGCCGCGCTTAGTTTCGTCGTCGATCGGAGCCCCTACGATCTCGGTGCGCCAGTTGGCCATTCCGGCGTCAGATACCGCGGACCTAGGCAGCACCATACCGATCTTTCCTCCGTCTCGGCACAAGGCGAGATTGGCCCAGGAGAACGCTTTGTAGAGGTCGGTTTGGCCTGATCCGAGGTTCGGGAACGTCGCTCGCAGTACCAGTTTGAGGGCTTGGGCCCGTTCTCTTTCGCTTTCGAACTCTTCAGCCAGGTCTGGCCGCTGTGCCTCTAGAGCATCAATGCGGGCTCGCCGCTTTGCCACCGGCAGCGACCGGACGCCCGGAAGGTGCATTCCCCACCAGACTTCCCTGTCCACTACAACCTTCTCCCATGGGGGATTGCCCAGCAGGCAGTCGAAGCCGCTTCGCTCGGTTCGAGCGAACACTTCTGGCCACACGGTCGGATAGTGGACCGGGGTCATCCGCTCCACCGCGGCACGCACGGCTGATTGTTCAGCCAGGGCGGCCACCTTCTCTGGGCTGAAGTCGAAGTCCTTGTGTATTTCAATGGCCCCCGCACGCACTGCGGTGGCCACATCGAAAACAGCTTCGGCCGGTAAGACCGCCTCACGGGTCTGGGCGTGGGCGGTTCGGGCTGCTTCGATCTCAGCCTTGTCGGCGTCGTTGAGCCGCCCGAGTCGAGCCAAGGGCGTTTGGCAGGCTTCCAAGAGACTTTCCAACTGATGAACAAACAGCGATGCCCCGTCTTTGCTCCCCTTCGGCGCAACCGCTGCGGCGGCATCGTCCACAGACGCCACACCCGTCAGACTGTCGCCTTGGACGAGGTTGTGGTCTAGGAACGAGAGGGGCAGGCCGGGGACGAAGGTGTGGACCCAGATGGCGAGGCGGGCGAGCTCGACGGCCACTCGGTTCTTGTCCACGCCGTAGACGCAGTGGCGGGCCACCTGACGACGAAGAAGGGAGCCGGATTCGATCGGCACCCCGTCGGCGAGATCGCCCAGGGCTTCGAGGGCGGTGGTGCGCAGACGGTTCAGTTCTGCGGTCACCGCGGCGACGGGATGGAGAGTGAGCCAAGCCGACAGGCGGGCCTCGATGCGGTCGACGGCGGCTACCAGGAAGTGGGCGGAGCCCATGGCGATGTCGGCGCAGCGGAAGTCGAAGAACGCTTCGGCCACCGCGGCGTCGTCGCCCCGCTCTCGCAGCTCGTCGAGCCGGGCGATGTGGTCGTCGAGGGCGGGCGCCAAGGCGTTGTCGAGCAGATGTTCGACGGCGAACGGCTTGGTGAAGTAGGAGCCGGTGGCCTTGCGCACCCCGGAGCGGTTGTGGAAGTACACCGCACCGGCCTCCACCACCACGTCATCGTCTCCAGCCGCGGGCACATACTGTTCTTTGCCCTTGATGGACTTGATGGCGAGGTCGTCTTGGGCCACAGACAGCTTCGATTCCAAGAGGCCCTCGTAGATGGTGCCGAATTCCCGCACGGACAGCGAGCGGAAGTCCACCGGCCCCACCCCCTCGGGACTCTGGTCCACCAGCACCGCGGAGAGAGCGGGGCCAAACTCAGCGTTGGTGAGGCTGATGTGGGCAATGGCCGCTCCCGACGGGCTCACCTCGGGATCGGCGGAGAACAAGCCGCCGTTGTAGGCGGGCACGCCCCAGTCGGCATTGCCCCAGTTGACCGCGTCCCAAAGCTGGTTCACGTCGTCCCACAGGTCGGTGGCCTGCTCGTCGTATTGGTCACGGCCCTCGCGCCGGTCATCGGCAAGCTGCCTGGCCTTGTGCGAGATGGAGTGCTCTTTATAGCGGCCGTTTCTACGAAACGGCAGCAGGTCCTTGTCCTCTGCATAGGCCACAAACAGCAGCCGAAACAAGATCACCATTACCTGCTCGTAGGCATCGGCCAGATCGCCTTCGCCCAAGTCGTCTCCGTGTCGACCAGGGGACAGCCGGGCGGCCACCGCTTTGGCCAGCGCCGGAACCGTCTGGTGGTACACTCGCTCTCGCAGTCGCACTGCCAACTCGGCGACGAAATCGGCCGAGTGCTCGAGAATCTGATCGAGGGTACCGTTGTCGGCCAGCGCATCAGCGGAGAACAGTAGGTGCAGGTAGCCGGCCAACTCGTCGGGAACAAGCGACAGGTTCAACTCCACGAAGGTCTCGGCCCGGCCCTTGCGACCCACCCCGGTATCGGGACGAGCGGCGTAGAGGCGGATCTCCGACGACCGGGTGAGAATCACCCAGTCGACCCGGTGCTGATCGGCCAGAGCCAGTGCCCGCGACACCGGGGAGGTGCTGTCGAACCGGTTCGAAGGCGCCTCGAAGGGCTCGTCCTCATCACAGAACACGGCCACGGCATGATTGCGGCCGTCAATGGTGAGCATGGAGGCATTGGTGGCCAGCGTCTGGATGTGAAACCCCAAGCCCTCTACCAGTCGTCGTCCCCGACGCCCCAGAAGCGCCAGCGACTTGTGGCTGGCGGTCGGCCAGTCTGTTCGATCGGGAACACCGGCCCTGAGTTCTTGGGTGGCCAACAGGCCGACGTTGCGGAGACCGGGGAAGGGCGACTCCAGCTCAGGCATGGCCGCCAACAAGAACCGGTTTGCGGCATGGTGGCTGGGCTCGCTCAGCGCCACTTCGGCCAGACGCTCAGCCTGCGACACTTCCAGGTCGTGGTGCACCACCGGCGGCTCCCCCACCGGCCCGCACAAAGAAACCCGCTGGCCCTCAGCAGTGGGATAAAACGCCACCACCAGCACCGGGCTGGCCCGACCCGCCCACCGCTTTGTCCACCCCTCGCGAAGATCAGCCGTCTTGGGCTTGCCCGACGCTCGAACCAGCGTCACCTCCAACCCACTTGGAGCATCCTGAACAAACACCCCCGCCGGCGTCAATGATGACGGAAACCCTGCCGGTGCCGACCACATAGTGGGATCCCGGTCTACGAGGAAGCCGTCCACAAATCGGAAACTCTACTCAGATTGGGGACTTCGCACATCCGCGGAGCGGCTATTGGCAGCGACAAGACCTGCATGAGAACACGCTCTAAATGACCTCGACTTGAGGGCTGGAGCCGAAGACCGTGACAGAATGTCACCTCCCCGGCATAGCCAGGCTGAATTGTGGAGCAGAGGTGCGGCGGAGTCGGGAATGATCAGTTGGGAGTGGACTTCCTTTACGCGCGGCTCCCTTCGGCCTGGATGTGCCCGCCTTCTGGACAGGACGCAGACGCACTGACCGGAGGGGCCACCTTGTTCTTCAGTCCTGATGCCGAGATCGATCGCGATGCCGACTCGTCCCGCTGCACAGAGGGCGACGGAACCGACGAGGGGGTGTTGTCCAAGGCCAGCGCGCTGAGGATCCGAAACACCGATCTAAGGGAGCCCCAAGAACTGTGCCCACTGGTCCATGAGCTTGCGGCGCTTGGTGTAGGCGTCGCCTCGGATGTAAGCCTGCTGCACCGCATCGCCCAAGCCGTGGGCGAGTGCGGCTTCTGCGACGGCCCAGGGCGTGTCGGTCTGCTCCAGCGCCCATGTGCGGAACGAGGCCCGGAAACCGTGGACGGTGGTCCGCTCGGCTAGGCCGACATCGCGCAGGACTTTTGTGAGTGTCATGTCGCTCAGTGGTCTGCCGGGCTTGAGCGGTGACGGGAAGACAAGATCGGAGCCGTCATGCAGGCTCTTGGCCTGTTGGAGCACTTCAATGGTGGCATCGGACAGGGGCACTCGGTGCTCGTTCGCAGCCTTCATCCTCTCCGCTGGTATCCGCCACTCGCAGGCGGCAAAATCGATCTCATCCCACTGAGCGTTTCGAGCCTCGCCTGATCGCGCCGCGGTCAAAACGACAAACCGCAGGCACAGCTTGGCGGCCTCGGACGCTCCAGACTTGTCCACGACGGCAAGCGCCTCGGCAACCTCTTGGTAGGGGAGGGATCGGAAGTGAGACTGCACCCTCGGCATTGGCGGTAGGGCGCCGTCGATCACTTCGCCGGCGACGTTGAATGTGACGTAACCGTGGGCCTGGCACCAGCGGAGCGCTGTGCGGATTCTCTGGCGGACTTTGCGGGCTGCTTCGGGGCGGGTGGTCCATATAGGTTCGACGCAGCGGAGCACGTCGGACTGGGTGATGCGGTCCACTCTCATGTCTCCGATCACCGGGAAGACGTGGTTCTCCAGCGATGCCCACCAGAGCTTGGCGTGGCGGTCGCTTCGCCATCGGGGGCGGTTGGCGTCGTACACCGCCTGTGCAGCCACACGGAAAGTGGGGGTGTCGGCACGACGCTTTTCGGCAAGAGGGTTGCGCCCGTCGGCAACCGCAGTCCGGTAGTCGGATGCCTTGCGCCGAGCGTCGGCCAGCCCCACATCTGGCCAGCCTCCCAAACCGATGTCGCGACGTCTTCCGTCAACGGTGATCCGAAGCACCCAGGATTTAGACCCGGCTTCGGTTACTCGTAAGAACAAACCTTGTCCATCTTGGTGCTTGCCCGGTTTTGCTGCTTTGACTTTGGCGGCGGTGAGGCTCGGCATCCTGTCCCCCAATCTGTCCCACACCAAGAGCGGGATTCCGTGAGCATGAGTGGGGACAGTATAACGTTCCCAAATGACAAATACCCCTGTTACGCTGGTTGTTTAGGGAACAAACGGGACCGTTTGGGAAGAACGGCAAACTGTTGGAAGCACCCCGTACGGGATTCGAACCCGTGTTACCAGATTGAGAATCTGGCGTCCTAGGCCTCTAGACGAACGGGGCAGGAACGCTGAAGTTTACCGGCTCCTATGTGTTCGCGACTACCTCGAATAGTCGGGGTTGAACTGGATTTGGCCGTCTACTTGGTGGAGCCAGGGGTACAGCTCGGTGGGGCGGCGGGCGATGACGGCCAACTGGTTGGACTGGCGCTTGAACACGGTGCACAGCGCGGAAAGGGCGGGTTTGGCCAGTTGCCCGACAAGACGCCGGCGGCGGCCGGTGGCCTCGGCGGTAGGCAGGCGCAGGCCGTAGCGGAACTCGACCTGCGGCTCGCCGGTGGGGTCATAAGACCGAAGGGTCTTGACCACCTCGGCCTCGGTCCAGCGGTACACGTGGTTGGGAACGCTGGTGTTGTCCAGGCCCCCGGTGCGAAACCCCTGGTCGGCGACCGCGGCCAGCTCGTAGGCATCGGCCATGCCCACACGGACGGCTAGGCGCATCAGCACGCTGTCGCGGGCCTCGATGGCCACGATCCCCTCCCGGCACACCCGGTACATCTCCCCCAGCGCCCGGTGGGGGGAGCGGCAGTGGTGCAGCCCCTCGGACACGAACACCCAGTCAAAGGAGCGGTCGTCGAAGCTCAGCGATTGGGCGTCTTGGTACGACCACGCACCGTCGGGCACCAGCGGGGCGAACGCCTCGTCCAAGTTGGACACCACCACGTTGGTGAATCCCGTCGAACACAGCAGCTCCCAGTCTTCGGTGCCGGCGCACACCGCCAGCAGCCGGGTGTCGGCGTCGAGGCCGAGGCTGCTCAGCGCGGCAGCGGCGAACTTGCGGTCCAGAGTCCCTCTCCTGTCTTGGTCGTGGTCAGCCATCGTACGGCGGCCGCTAGGTTGCGGAGGGTGAAGTTCGGTTTCCCCTTCATCTCGCTGC
The DNA here is from genome assembly GCA_002239105.1 of marine group bacterium Sva0996 bin134. Lineage (GTDB taxonomy): Bacteria > Actinomycetota > Acidimicrobiia > Acidimicrobiales > Bin134 > Poriferisocius. The sequence continues at coordinate 15,656 of MPNQ01000031.1, forward strand.
ACCCGGGGGCATGGGTCGAGGTGGCCCAGGCCGCCGACGAAGCCGGTTTCGAGTCGTGCTGGATTGCCGACCACCTGGTGTTCCCCATGGAGATGGAGGGCTCGCTGGGCGACGTCGACCACCCCAATGTCCCGCCTACCGTGCCGGTATACGACGCCCCGGCCTACCTGTCGTATCTGGCCGGGCTGACCACCCGCATCAACCTCGGGGTGTACGTGTATCTGGCCGGGTTGCGCCATCCGTTCACCACGGCCCGGGCCTTCGCCACCTTGGACCACGTCAGCAACGGAAGGGCCCTCGTCGGTATGGGGGCGGGATGGCTGCGCAACGAGTGGACCGCTGCCGGGATGGATCCCCGAACCCGGGGTCGTCGCCTCGACGAGGCCTTAGACGTGTGCGTGAGGCTCTGGACCGAGCCGGAGGTGGAGCACCGCGGCGAGTTCTACGAATTCGAACCGGTGGCCTTCGAGCCCAAGCCGGTGCAAAGGCCCCATCCCCCGATTCTGGTGGGCGGGCTGTCGGATGCCGCGCTGCGACGGGCGGTCCGCTTCCAGGGTTGGATGGGAATGAGCGACACCTTTGAATCGGTCCGGTCGGCGGCCGACCGCCTTGCCGAGTTGGGTGCGCCCGACATTGAGATCACGGCCCAAGGAAGGTGCGAGACGCTTGATGACTTGCGCCGGTGGGAGGACGCCGGCGCCCACCGACTGGTGGTCACTCCCTGGGAGAGCACCAGCAAGGCGGTTGACTCGCTTCGGCGGTTCGCGGAGCGGTTTATCGCCTGACCGCCCCGATTGGAAATGTGCCAAAAAACCCAGTGGAGGGCGTAGAATGGCATTTCTGCGCATACAACGTCTGACTAGGGATTGCCATGGGTCGAGGATCAGAGAGTTTTCAAAAGAGACAGCGAGAGAAGAACAAGCGCGAGAGGGCTGCGGCCAAGCAGGCCCGTCGCCACGGCAAGCTAGAAGGCCCATTTGAGGAAGAAGTTGAGGCTCCTTCTTCAAACGGAAAGTCAGAAGCCGAGCTGTACGAGGATTTCCGCCTCCTGAGCGAGAAGTTCCAGTCCGGGGGAATGGACGAGGAGGCCTACGAGCAGCGCCGAGCCGAGATCTTCGAGCAACTCGGCCTCGAGGTTCACTGACCTAGCTGCTCAGCCCCCCGCGCCGCTGAGAATCGGGCGGCTGGTGGGCATGCCCAACATGCACGACAGCCCCGCTGACTGAAGCCCGCCCGCGCCGCCGGCCACCAGGATCACGAAGTAGTCGGGCGACGGGACTATCGGTACCCGGTCGTTCTCCATGTTCACGCCCAGCTTCTCAAGCACGTCTCGGGTGGGCTGGCGGCGGTACGGCGGGTAGAAGTCCAGCGGCACCCGAGCCTCGGCGAAGAGATGCTCCCGCAGCGCCTGTTTGGTGGGCAACAGGCTGGCCACCATCTCGGCGATGACCGGGCTCAACACCAGCACGGTCGGGAAGGGGTTGGGGGCATCATGGCCCCCGCACGGCCCGCTGATGGCCAGCCCGCGGGTCACGTGGTGCAGCACCTGTTCGGGCTCGTGGTGCATGTCGGTGATGGGCCACATCCCGTTGACGGCCAGCACCGTCACCACATCTTCGTCGGCATCGAATCCCATGTCGGTGTGGTAGGGCGGCCACGGGGAGGCCTCTTCGTTCTCGGCCATGCACAGAGAGGTTGCTTTGCCGGGCCAGCCCAGCGGCGCCTTGTCCACCTCACCGGGGGTGGCCCCGCCAACGTTCACCAGGGCCAGCCGCAGGGCTCGGCCTACGGTGGCATTGGCGTGCGATCCCGGCCCGAAGCACCCCGCGCCGTAGTTGAATCCCAACTGGTTGCGGATCGGGCCGTTGACCACCAGCATCGGCCCCACCGGGTTGGTGGTGGTCTGTACCCCATGGGCGTTCATCTGCGGATCGCAGAAGGCGTCGATGGCGGCAATGAGCACCGGCATCACCTCCGGCGAGCATCCGGCCATCACCGCGTTGACCGCGATCTTCTCCACGGTGGCGGGCGCATTCAGCGGAGGGACGTCGCTCACCACATGCTCAGCGGGCAGCCCCGAGGCCGCGACCGCGGCGGCGACCCGCTCGGGGGTGGGGGGAACGATGGGCAGCCCATCGGTCATGCCCCGTTCCCGCAGGTAGGCCTCTACTTGGTCGGGGCCGCCTTCGATGGCGACGCTCTGGGTCATGTGACCAAGGCGTCCACGATCTCGTCGAGGCGAGAAGCAATGTCGGCTCGGATGTCGGCCTCCGGCCACTCGTCGTAGCCCGACGGCAACACGACCAGGGGCTGATTGTCCACCCGCAGGCCCCGGGCGGTGGCCTCGGCCAGGCCCCGGAACTGCTCGGTCACCAGGCCCACCGCCGGAGTACCCATGCTCTCCAGGGTGCTGCTGGCGTGGATACACCACGCCGTGCACGAGCCTCAATTGCCCAGCCCGCTGATCACCGCGTCGACTTCGGCGTGGAATGCCTCCATCTCCTGCTGGTACTGCTCGGGGTCGGCGCCGTGCATGGGGCCGCTGGCCCGAACCACCACCCCGGCTGCCCCGGCCCGGTCCACCAGCTGTCGGGACAATTCGTCGGCCATGATGGCCATGGACCGCCACATGTCGTTGTCGATGATGCCCACTACCGCGCCAGCCAGCGAGTCCTTGCGGATGGCCAGCGGCTGAGCGGGCTCTGTCACCTCGCCGGTGGGCAACAAGATGGTGGTGGTTTCCATGGAAGCTCCTCGCGGAAAACTCCGGGCGACTCTGGCGAGCCCTTCCGATTCACCCTACCCCGTGTCGTAGTGTGTCGCGATGCGCACAACGACGCTGCCTCGGCCGCCGGTCATCATGCAGCAGGCGTTGGAGGACTCCAACGTGCTGCTCGGCATTCTGGAACGGCAGTCTCCTCATCCGCTGACGCTGGCCGGTGAAGAGTTCGTGGAGAGCCGAGCCGCCCTGCGGGCCGGGGCCAAGACCGGCGATGTACCCCCGTTCGTCGATGTGGTGAACGGCGAGCCCCGGGTGCCGCCGGTGTTCCGTACCACTTGGGGCGCAGTGCACGACGCCGTGAAGGGTGCGGACACCATCGTCAACAACCCCCTGTTCATCGAAGCCGCAAAACAGCTCTACGCCGCCGAAGTGGTCCGCCCGTACTTCACCTACGTGAACATCAACGCTCCCAGCGGCCAATACGCCCGCCACACCGACATTCCCGCCTTTCGGGGGGTGGGCCGCGACCAATATCCCACTTGGCTGCTCAATTGCATGATGCACTCGGGGTGTTTCGACCGCTGGCGGGTACAGATAGCCACCGCGGTGTGCTGGTACTACGAGGGCGCCGGAGGAGAGTTCACCTACTGGCCCGAGGGCTGGGACGGCAACATGGTCACAGTTGACCCGCCGTGGAACTACGGCGTGATGGGCGACAACGACTACATGCCCCATCGGGTGGAGAAAATCGGAGCCGAGGCCGACTACGCCAAATACGGCTTCGATGCCACCATCACGCTGACCCCCGATCGGCAGTGGGTGATTGAAGAGCCTGGCCACGAGCCGGTTCGACATCCCTTCAATGAAGTGCGGGTTTCGCTTTCTTGGAAGGCCTTCGTGTTCGCCGATGCCGACGAGGCCGATGTGTACGACCATCGGCTGGACGACCTCGACGAGGCGACCTTGATCGCCACACTGGCCGAAGACTGTGCCCAGCGAGGTGTGATCGTGCCCGACGGGCCCGACGCGCTCGCTCGCCCCGAATTCGGCGAGCGAGTAAGGGACACTTACTTGTCACCTGAACTACGATTCTGACCGCTTTTGTCGAGAGGATTGTTACGTGACTAGTTCCTCATGGGGCCGCATTGGCCTGCGTCGTTGACTGGCTGTTGTTTTCGCGGTAGCGCTGGCTGCCACCGCCTGCGGAGGGGGAGGCGACAGCGACAGCGGCGATGACCCCGACGGTGTGGTGGCCGAAGCCACTCCGGCGGCGACAGAAGGCGCTCCCGATAGCGAAGACGGCACGGCGGCCAGCGAGGACGATCCCGTAAGCGATGAGGAGCCCGCCGGTGCCGATGAGGGCTCTGCTGCTCCTACCGCGGCGCCGACGACGCCGGACGAAGAAGCACCGCCTGCCGTAGACGATTCGATCTATGGCGGCACCCTGGTGTTCGCATTGGAGTCGGAGACCACGGGGGGATGGAACCCGATCACCACTTCCGCCGCGACGTCGGGCCATATCGTGTTGCGGCAGCTTTACGACCCACTGATCATCGAGGGGGCTGACGGTGAGCCCATTCCATTCCTGCTGGAGAGCTTCTCGGCCAATGAGGACTACGACGAGTGGACGTTCACGCTGCGCCCTGGCATCACCTTCCATGATGGCCTGCCGGCGAACTCGGCTGCCCTGGTCCGCCATTTGGAGGAATTGGGCAATGCCACCTTGTCGCGGCTGGCCATCGAAGAAGCCCAGATACAGAGCTTCGAGGCCGTCGACGACTTGACCGTGAAGGTCACCCTGGGAAGAACATTCGTCGATTTCCCCCTGGGCTTCACCAGCGCAGGCGGTTTTTTGGGTTCGCCGGCCATGTACGACCTCGGCACCGACAGCGCCCGCAACCCGATTGGCACAGGCCCGTTCATGCTGGACGAGTGGGTTGAGCATGAAGTGACCCGCCTGGTGCGCAATCCGAACTACTGGCGCAACGATGCAGCAGGCCGGCAGCTTCCCTACCTCGACGCCATCGAGTTCCGCCCCTTCGAAGACGATGAGGCTCGGTACAACACCCTTCGGGCCGGCGATGTGGATGCCAGTGTCGACAACGGGGGAAGGAGGATCGAGGAGTACAACGAGGACTTCAAGGCCTTCTGGCAGGATGGACCATTCTCGGCCACCACTTCTGTGCTGATGAACACCTCCAAGCCCCCGTTCGACAGTGTGGAGATTCGCAGGGCGCTGGCCCAGTGCACCGACCGCCAGACTCTCAATACCGTGCTTTGGGACGGGCAGCCTCCAGCCACCGGCCCGTTCTCGCCGGGAACGCCCGGCTATCTGGAGGACTCCGGATTTCCCGACTACGACCCTGATGCCGGTCGGGCTGTATTCGAGCGGTTGGGCGCGCCCAGCTTCGACATAACCACCACAGTCACCACATTGGACCTACTGCAAGCCGAACTGCTCGTCCAGATGTGGGGTGAGTGCGGGTTGGATGTGGGCATCAACCAGATGCTCCAGACCGAGGCGGTTACCACCGCCGTATTCGGCAACTTCTTCGTGTTTGTGGCCGTCAACCACAGCGGGTACAGCCTGCCGATGGAGCGGTTCTGGTGGCATAGCGCCTACAGCCCGCCATCGCCGGTTCCGGCCATCAACTTCGGGCGCGTGGTCGACGCTCGGATCGACGCCGCGCTGGACGAGTCCATCACCACCGATGACGAGGATCGACAGCGGGAGCTGGCCGAGGAGGTCAACCGGGCGTTTGCCGAGGGCGTATACAACATTTGGCTCTACCACTCGCGGTGGTTGATTGCCGCTCACGACTACGTGAACGGGATTGACAACATCACGATCCCCGACGGGGGAGAGCACCCCAAAGTATTCCTAGGCCGGGTCTTTTTGGCCGAGACTTGGTTGGACGAGAGGTAGAAAGCGCATCTCCGCTTGCTGGGGTAGTTTGGTGACAACTATCGACATGGGGGGAACGTGTCATGGCTGAACTCTGGCGGGTTTCAAAACAAGCGCGATGGCGGTGGCTGGCTCTGCTTTGCGCACTGGCGCTAGTGGCCTCAGCCTGCGGCGGTGGGAATGACGATGACGATGCCGGAGGCGGCGTAGCGGCTGAAGCCACTGCCGCCCCCGAGACGCCCTCGGGCGATGACGGCGACGAAGCCCCCGCCCCGAGTGGTGACGGCGAGGATGATGCCCAACCCAGCGCCGACGAAAGCGGCGATCAAGATGAGGGTGCATCAGAGGACACCTCAGCCCCGGAGCCCGAAGCCACCGAAGCCCCCGAAGCTGCCTTAGAGCCCCAGTACGGCGGCACACTGGTATTCGGATTGGAGGCGGAGACCACTAACGGGCTGAATCCCGTCAACGCCCAGGCCGCGGTGTCGGGCCATATCCTGTTCCGCTCGCTGTATGACACGCTGACCATTGAAAGTGTCGACGGGGAGATCCTGCCCTATCTGCTGGAGAGCTTCAGCTCCAACGACGACTTCACCGAGTGGATCTTCACCATGCGCCCGGGAATCGTCTTCCACGACGGAACCCCGGCCGACGCAGCGGCATTGAAGCGCCACCTCGAAGAGATGGCGCTGGGGACGCTAACCGGCATCTTCATGGGCGATATTGAGATCAACAGCATCGACGTGATGGACGATGGCCTGAGCGTGCAGCTAAACCTGGCCCGGCCCCGGGCCTCGCTTCCCGCACACTTCACCACACACCTCGGCTACTTCGGGGCCCCGTCGATGTACGACCTGGGCGCGGAAGGCGCCGCCCGCAACCCCATCGGCACCGGCCCGTTCATGCTGGATGAGTGGATTCCCAACGAGGTCACCCGCATGGTGCCCAACCCGAACTACTGGCGTACCGATGCCGAGGGCCGTCAGCTTCCCTACCTGGACGCCATCGAGTTCCGACCCATTCCCGACACCGATGGTCGGTTCGCAGCCCTCAAGTCGGGAGACCTCGATGCCAGCAGCGTGAACACCGGCCTCAGAGTTGACGAGTACAACGAGGAGTTCAAGACATTTTGGCAGGAGGACAAATACGCCGAGACCACCTACATGTTGCTGAACAACTCCAGGCCTCCATACGACAGTGCGGAGTTCCGCCGGGCACTGGCCCAGTGCACCGATCGCCAAACGTTCAACACCATTCGCTGGGATGGGCAAGTGCCATCGACTGGCCCGTTCTCGCCGGGAACTCCCGGCTACTTGGAGGACTCTGGATTCCCGGCCTATGACCCTGATGCCGGGAGTGCCACCATTTCTCGACTAGGAGTGAACGATGTGGAGATCGGAACCACAATCGATCCGGCCAACCTCCTCAACGTCGAGCTGATTGCCGCCATGTGGAGCGACTGCGGGCTGGACGTCTCCATCACCCAGGTAGACCAGGCGGAATTCATCACCAACGCCGTCTTCGGGCTGTTCACCGCATTCTTGTGGCGCCAGCATCCGAGTTTTGACATTGCCGGAGAGCGGATCTGGTGGCACAGCAAGTTCGGCCAAGGGATCGCCCTGAACTTCGGCCGCATCAACAACCCCCGCATCGACGCGGCCCTAGATGAATCCAGGGACACCAATGAACCAGAACGGCGACGGGAGTTGGCCGAGGAGATCAACCGGGCGTTCGCCGACGAGGCCAACTACATCTGGTTCTACCACTCCAACTGGCTGGTGGCCACCCACGACAACGTTCACGGCATCGATGCCCTGACCTTGCCCGAGGGGGGTGAACACGTCAAGGTCATGGAAGGCCGGACCTTCTTGGCCGAGACTTGGATCGAGCAGTAGCCAGCGGTTTCAGGCACGGAGGGCATAACTAGAAAGGGGGCAAGAGAAGCCAGTGCTCCGGTTTACAGGTTTGCGCTTGGCCCAGTTGGCTGTGGTCGTGCTGGTGGTCACGCTGCTGTTCTATTGGATGCTGAACCTGCTCCCCGGCAACCCCTGTGTGGCGGCGTTCGGAGGAGCCGCCACCGAAGAGCAGATTGCCGAATGCGAGCGGGACCGCAACTTGGGCGACCCGGTGATCGTGCAGTGGGCGAAGTGGGGTGGCGACGTGCTCACCGGCGACTTCGGAAAGTCGTACCTCACCGGGCGCTCTTTCGGGGAGGCCATCTCCAACGCGCTGCCCCGAACCCTGCTGCTGCTGGGCTATTCCCAGGTCCTGGCCTTGGGCTTTGCCATCCCCCTGGGTTTGTGGACCGGTTACAAGAAAGACAGCGTGGCCGACAAGATCGTCAGCGGCGGCGCGTTCGCTCTGCTTTCGTCTCCAGTGTTCGTGGTTGGTTTGGTACTCATCCTGGTGTTCGCGGTGAAGCTGGACTGGTTCAGTCTGAGCGGATACGAGCCGATATCCGAGGGACTGGTCCCCCATTTGAAGGTGATGGTCCTTCCCTCAGTGACGCTGGCGACCGGGCTGCTGCCCATCTATCTCAGGCTGTTGCGGACCGATGTGATCGGCACTCTGCAAGAGGACTTTGTCGGTACTGCCCGGGCCAAGGGCCTGCCGGTCCGCCGTGTGCTCACCCGCCATGTGCTGCGCCCGTCGAGTTTCACACTGTTGACGATCTTCGGCATCCAGGCGGCGCAGGCAGTCAATGGCGCCATAGTGGTGGAGTTCCTCTTCGACCTCGACGGGGTCGGATCGCTGCTGGTGAGCTGGGTGTCCGCCCGTGAGTTCCTACTGGTCCAGACCTTGGTGGCGCTTATCGCCGCGGTGTTCGTAACCGTCACCACGCTGGTAGATCTCCTCTACTCCGTGCTCGACCCCAGGGTGCGTCGAAAATGAGCGACACCACCTCCACCCTCGCCAAGGTATTTCAGCCCGAGGTTGCCCCTCGCAAACGCCGGCACAACGTCGCCCTATGGCTGTCGCTGGGATGGCTGATTCTGGTGATAGCCAGTGCGGTGCTGGCTCCCTGGCTGGGTTTCATCGGCGACCCTCACAAGCCGCTTTCGGGGCAGCCCGAAGAAGGGCCGTCGTGGTCGAATTGGTTCGGCACCGACCAGCTCGGCCGGGACATGTTCGCCCGCTCGATATGGGGCGGTCGGCTGTCTCTGTCCATCGCCGGTCCCGCGGTGGGTATCGGGGTCGTGGTAGGCGGTGTTTTGGGGGTGATGGCCGGCTACTTCGGCAAGTGGATCGATCTCGTGGTTAGCAGCGTGGTCAACGTGGCGCTGGCTCTGCCCGCGCTGGTGTTCGCCCTGTTCATCGTGATCGTGCTGGGCCAGAGCTACACCAACGTCACCATCGCCGTGACCATCCTGTCGATCCCGGCTATTGCCCGCATTGCCCGGGCCCAAGCGCTGCGGTTCGCCGCCCGGGAATTTGTGACCGTGGCCAACATGATGGGGGCCAAATGGCCTCGGCTGCTGTTCCGAGAAGTGCTGCCCAACGTGGTGCCGGCTTTGGCTTCCATTGCATTCTTGGCCATGGGGATTGTGATCATCGCCGAGGGGAGCCTGTCGTTTATTGGGGCGAGCGTGGAATCTCCGAGCATCACCTGGGGCAATATCTTGGCCGGAGGTCGGGGGAAGATCGAAGATGCCCCCCACATCGCCATGATTACCGGCGGGGTCATGTTCGTCACGCTCATGGCGTTGAACTTCGTGGGCGACGAGATGCTCCGGCGCCTCGACGTGCGCGAGGCCCGCATCTAGTCCGCCTCCCGTCGAACTGCTGCTATTGCTGTTGCTGCTGCTGTTGCTCTCGGGTGCGGGGGGCTTTGACGGCGGCCAACAGCGAGGGCCGCATCAGCGAGCTTGGCTGACGGGACGGGTCCATGCGGCGGATCTCCACTGACGCGTCCAGCTCAGGTATCCCCGGCCCCGAATACACCCCCCGCAAGGGGGGAACGTCGTCGTAGTCCCGGCCGTGGCCGATCTTGACGTGCTGGCGGCCCACGGCCAGCCGATTGGTGGGATCGAGGGCCAGCCAGCCCCCGCCGGGGACGGCCGCTTCGAACCAGGCATGGGTCTGCACCCGCACGAGGTCGCCGTCGACGCTGCCGGTGCGCTCGTTGCTGGAGAACAGATAGCCGGACACATAGCGGGCGGGGACGCCGATGCTTCGGCACAGGGCGACGGCCAGATGGGCATAGTCCTGGCAGACGCCGGCCCCCTTGGCCAGAATTTCGGTGATGGGCTCTCCGATCTCGGTGGCCCCGGGTTCATAGGCCAGCCGGCCCCCGACGAACTCGTTCAGACCTGTGATCGCGCTCACCACATCGGACCCGTCGGCCGCGGCCACCTCTAGGGCCTTTTGGGCCATGGCCTCGTCCCAATCGGTGTGGCGGGTGGGCTTCAGGAACTCGTCGTGTGTATTGAGAAATTCCCGATCGCCCAGTGACTCCATCGCAGGAGCGGCGGAGTGGGCCGGCGGGTCTTGGGTTTCCACCGAGGCCTCGGCGATCACCTCTAGGCCGGCGTGCGATTCGGTGACGCCGAAATGGTCCACCCGGGTGCCCCAGTAGTCGGTGAACGACAGCATTCTGGCCGACGGCTCCACCGACACCCGGTAGTCCAGAAGCTGCTGGCGCTCATCGGAAACCGGGCAGGCCCGCAACTCGTTCTGGGACTCCCGCACCGGGGCGTCGAAGGCGAACTTCGTGCGATAGCTGATGTCCAGCCTCACGCCGACACCCCCGGCTTAATCGCCTGGCTGTGGAGGTCGAAGGCCTCGGCTTTGCGGAAGAAGTAGGCGCTGACCAGGTCGGCCACCTCCCGCACCCCGGATTCCAGGGCGGTTAAGTGGCTGGGCAGATCGGACACCATGGCGTTGAAGTCGGCGTATTCCAGCTCTGATCGGAGCTGTCCCAGCCGGCGGAGAGGCGGGGGCTTGCCCTGGGGAGCCAGCGATTCCACATGGGTCTCGCTCAGCCGCAGGCAATAGAGCACCGATCGGGGGAACGAGCCGTTGACCAGCAGGAACCGGGCCACATCGGCGCCCAACGGCGACGACTGGCTGGCCCGCTGGTAGGCCTCCAACGCGGAGACCGACCGCAGGGTGAGCGCCATCTCGTCATAGGACGACCCGTCGAGCTCGGGGTAGCGGACGCTGATGAGGCGGCAGGTCATCAATGCCCGCTCCAGCATCTGGCCCAACACCAAGAACCGGTACTCCTCGCCCTGGGACATGGACGAGTTGATCACTCCGGTGAGCGACTGGCAGCTCACCCGTATGAAGTCGAGGGTTTGGAATGGGTCTTGCTCCATGGCCGCGGGGAAGTCGTCTTGGCGGAGCCGCAGGTGGAATTGGTTGATCTGCTCCCACAGCTCCGAGGGGATCTGGTCCCTCAGCGACCGGAAGTTCTCCCGGGCGCAGCCAATGCTGAACACCACCGATCCGGCCAGAGTGGGCGAGGCCACCAGACCGGTGGCTGCGGCCTGCACGTCGATGCTCAGCCCGGCCTCGCTGCGCAGCATCGGCGGGGACTGCGTCAGGTTCTCGGCCATGGTCTGCACGTCCTCGGCGGGTGCGGGCATCTCCAGGCGCAGGGTGCGGATCAGGTTCTGCATCCGGTCGATGGCGTGGGCCGGGCTCTCGGCCACGGTGCTGAGCAGCGTGGCCCGCACCATCCGGGCGGTGTCCTCGGCCCGCTCCAGGTAGCGGCCGGCCCAGAACATGTCCTCGGCGTGTCGGGCCAGCATCAGCGCTGCACTCCCGATGCGGGCTGCTCGGAGTTGCCGAGCACCCAGGTGTCCTTGGAGCCGCCGCCCTGGGAGCTGTTGACGATGAGCGATCCCTCCCGAAGGGCCACCCGGGTGAGCCCGCCGGGGATCACCTCCACCTGCTCGCCGCACAGCACGAAGGGGCGCAGGTCGATGTGGCGGGGGGCGAAGGAGTCGCCGGCCCACGCGGGAAGCCGGGACAGGTTGACCACCTCTTGGGCGATCCAGTTGCGGGGATCGTCCAAGATCTTGTCGCGGGCCTCGGCCAGCTCGGCGTCGGTGGCCTGGGGGCCGATCACGATCCCGTAGCCCCCCGACTCGGCCACCGGCTTGACCACCAATTGATCCAGCCGCTCCAGTACCTCGGCCCGCTGCTCCTCCTCCCACAGCAGGTAGGTGTCGGCGTTGGGGATGATCGGCTCCTCGCCCAGGTAGTAGCGGATCATGTCGGGCACATAGGCGTACACCGCCTTGTCGTCGCCCACCCCGTTGCCCACCGAATTGGCGATGGACACCGTGCCGGCGCGGGCTGCGGCCATCAGCCCGGGCACTCCCAGGGTGGACTGGGCATTGAACACCACCGGGTCCAAGAAGTGGTCGTCGATGCGGCGGTAGATCACATCGACGCGCTCCAAGCCCCGGGTGGTGCGCATGGCCACGACGTGGTCGTCCACCACTAGGTCGCGACCCTCCACCAGCTCCACGCCCATGCTGCGGGCCAAAAAGGCGTGCTCGAAATAGGCCGAGTTGAAGATGCCCGGGGTCAGCACCGCCACGGTGGGGTCGTCGCCGCAGGCCGGCGGCGCGATGGAGCGCAGGGCCCGCAGCAGCGAGCGCCCGTAGTGATCCACCGATCGAACGGCCAGGTCGGAGAAGGCCGCGGGCAATAGCTTGGTCATGGCGGCCCGGTTCTCGATCACATAGGAGATGCCGCTGGGGTTGCGCAGGTTGTCCTCCAGCACCCGGTAGCCGCCATCGGCGTCGCGCACTAAGTCGATGCCGGCCACCAGGCAGCGGGCCCCCAGCGGGACGGCCACGTTCATGGCATCCCGCTCGAATCCGGTACACGAGGTGATCAGCCGTCGGGGCACGATGCCGTCGTGGAGGATGGCCTGCTCGCCGGCATAGATGTCGTCGAGGAACCGGTTGAGGGCGGTGACCCGCTGGATCAGGCCCCGCTCCAGCGTGGCCCACTCCTCGGCGTCGATGACCCGGGGGAACAGATCCATGGGCCAAGTGCGCTCGGTGCCCTCGTCGCCGCCGTACACCGTGAACGTGATCCCCTGGCGGCGGAAAGACTCATTGCGCTGCTCCTCGAGCGCCTTCACTTGCTCCAGCGAAAGCCGGTCGAACCACTCCTGCACCGGCCGATAGTGATCCCGAATGCGCCCCTGGTCGTCGACAGCCTCATCGAAGAAGCCGGGGGAGGCGGACATGGCCACATTCTAGGTGGTCTGGTTTCGACGGCTTTCGTGTCTGTCGAGTCGGGCTGGCCGGATTTGAACCGGCGACCCCCTGCTCCCAAAGCAGGTGCGCTGACCAAACTGCGCCACAGCCCGTGTTGGGGGTAAGCGTACTTTGCCGCGGGCCGGTGGAGAGAAGCCTGTTTCGCGGTTGGGCGGGATTAGGACAGGGCTTGCTCTACTTGATCGAGGGCTTCGTCTTCGGACACGTTGAGGGAGAAGCTCAGCTCGGATACCAGCACGTTGCGGGCCTTGGTGAACAGGCTTTTCTCACCGGCGGAGAGTCCCTTGTTCTGATCCCGCAGGGCCAGGTTCCGCACCACTTCGGCCACCTGGTAGACGTCGCCCGACTTGAGCTTCTCCTGGTGGTTCTTGAACCGGCGGCTCCAGTTGGCTGGCTCGCGCACGTCTCGCTTGCGGAGCACCTCGAATAGGTCTTCCACGTCCTCGGTGGAGATGGGCCACCGCATGCCCACTTCTTCGGCTTTTTCGACGGGCACCGACAGCACCATCTCGCCGTGGGCCATGCGCAGTACGAGGTATTCGGTCTTTTCCCCGAAAGCCTCTTTCATCTCTTTTTTGACCACGGTTGCCGCCCCGTGGTGGGGATAGACGACCTTGTCACCTTTTTTGAACGTCATTGTGCTCCGAGGGGCTCAGGGGAACTCCTTAAGGATGCCATCATCGGATGCGGTTTGGCATCTTGGGTGCGCTGTTCCTCTTCTGCCTCCCGCTTTCCGGTTGAACTCCATGCACTGCGGCATCCCAGCGACCAAGATGGGCGAAGATGGCTTCGCTTCGCACCGAGATAACCGAGATCGTCACCGGGCTGGGGATGCTCGATTCGGCGTCGGTGGACGAGGCGCTGGCGACCCGCCCCGCGGAGATGGTGGGTGTGGAAGGCCATCACTACGACAAGCTGGTTGCCGCTCGGGCCGACGGCAAGTACGAAGTGCAGTTCGAGGAGGCTTGGGCCAATGGCTTGGCTTTCGCCGAGGCGGAAGACGGCCTGCGGGGAAGGCGGCCCAAGCGGGTGGAGTGGAAGGGGCCGCACCTGGCGCCCTCATACGAGCAGACGCCGGCCGACCTGCGGATCGACCATGTGTATCTGGTGAGCTGCAAGTACGGGTCGAGGCTGCTGCACAACGTGTCGCCGGGCCATCTGTTCGAGCGGCTGCTGGAGGTGAGGCGAGCGGGTTCTGGGGACTGGTACGCCGAGGTGGCCCTGGCCGAGTACCAGGATCTCTATCAAGCCGCCCGCCAGTACCTGGTGTCCCAAGAGGAAGTATTCGACGACCTGCCGCCTTCGGTCACCGATTTGAACGCCGACCAGCACAAGCGGCTGAAGCGGCCCTTTGCCCGCCGCTGGCCCGAACCGCTGGCTGAGCCGGCCCGCTGGTTCTCAGTGGCGGTGTCTCACGCTTCCGCCGAGCGTTGGCTGAAGGCGCTGGGATGTCGGGCAACCAATCGGGAGGAGGCGTTGTGGCGCCTGCTGCGGCTCCAGCCTGCGCCCTATTTCGTGCTGGGTACCGACCATCGCCGCCGACCGGTGCGCTATCGGGTGGACACTCCGTGGGATTTCCGCCAGCGGTTCGCGTTCAAGTCGTTCGACGTATGGCCGGAGGCTCGAGTGCAGCCAGTGGTGCGGTGGCGGGGCGATCTGATCGTCAAGGCCACCGACACTCCTGTGCATGTGGATGGCCATGTGGAGGTGCGCTGGAGCCATGGACGGTTTCAGGGCTCGCCCGAGGCCAAGGTCTACCTCAAGACCCCTCACTTGGAGACTCCCGGCTACACCGAGTTGTCGTAGAGCTCACGCCCAGATGGCCATCGGGTAGCCGGTGGCGTCTACCTCGTCTGGGCCCAAGATCATTGCGGTGCCAGCAGCCATGCGCCGGGCCGTCCAGGCCGCGGCGGCGGCGTCGATCAGGTCGTCGATGGTGGTGCCCGGCATGGGGGCGGGCACCTCGGCCAGGTTGGAAAACTCCGGCGCCAGCACGGCCAATCGCTCGGCTTGGCCTGGTGGTTGGCGCTTGGATGAATCCATGGGCCTTCCGGCCACAACGGTGAAGCTGGTTTCGGGGTGGACCTCGGCTGCTTGGGGTTTGGCGTGGGGGGCGAGGTCTTCGGGAGTCAGCTCAGCACGCACCTCCCGCACCTTGGGCAGCAGATGGAACGCTTGGATGGACAGGCCCCGGCCGGTGTTGAGTTTGGATGTCCGGTTGGCCTCGGCGTGGTCGGCGGCGTCGACCACGCACAGCGGCGGAGTCCAGAACAGCGAGGAGCGGCGGGGACCGAGCAACTCCCGGGCTTTGATGTCAGATCGGCGCAGGTTCTGGCCTGGGAGTCCGATGGGCATGTCAACGCCAACGGCCAGCAGCCCCTGTGACCGGGCCTCGGTCCACACTTCGGCAAATGACGGCCGCAATGAGAACGCCACCGGCGAGCCGGGGTCGGTGCCGGTGATGGCCATGACCCACCCGCCCTTGGCCGCGTCCACTCCGGCGACCAGAGCGGCGTCATTCAAAGCGGACCTCGAACACGGTGGGCCAGCGCTTGCCGGTGATGAGGAACGTGCCGGTGTCGGGCCGGTAGGCGATGCCGTTGAGAACGTTGTTGCTGTCGGACAGCTCCGGGTGAGGGCTGATGATCCCGGCCATGTCGGCTTCGGCGATGACGGCGCCGGTGTCCGGGTTTATCACCACTATGCGGTCGGTGAGCCAGACGTTGGCCCACACGTCGTCGCCGATGCACTCCAGTTCGTTGAGCCGGTTGACCGGGCTGGCGTCGGACCGGGTCACGGGCACCGATCCCAGCACCTCGAACGTCTCCGGGTGGCGGAAGGTGAGCGTGTTCGAACCGTCGCTCATTACCAGGCGGTCGCCGTCGTGGCACAGCCCCCATCCCTCGCCGGAGTAGGCGAAGGTGCCGGTTTGCTCCAGCGTTTCCCGGTGGTGGACCGTGGCCGTGCCCGCCTGCCAGGTGAGCCAGATGAGCTGGTCATTGACCAGGGCCAAGCCCTCCCCGAAGTGCCGGGGTTCGCCGGGCGTTTCCCGGAGCACGCGGCCGGTGGGCAAGTCCACGATCCGCAGCACCGACTGCCCCCGCAGCCCGGTGCTCTCATACACCAGACCGTCGAACCACAGCAGCCCTTGGGTGAACGCCGAGGTGTCGTGGGGGTACGTGGCCTGCACCTGGTAGCTGAGCGCTCCCGACCAAGACGGGGCCGGGGTGGCCTCGGCGGTGGGTTCTGCCGTTGCCGGTGCGGTGGGCGCTGGGGTTGGGGCCGGAGGTTGGGCGGTTGGCAGGGGGGTGGGTTGGTTGACCGTACTGGTAGGTGCCGCGGTTGCCGGAGCGGTGGCCTCAGGAGCGGCTGTCATCTGGGCGGTGGGTGCCGCGGTTGCCGGAGCGGTGGCCTCAGGAGCGGCTGTCATCTGGGCGGTAGGTGCCGCAGTTGCCGGAACGATTGGCTCGGGAGATGCCGACGGCCTCGGAGATTCCGCGGCTTGTGCAGGAGCCGTCGCCCCGGGTGAAGCTGCCGGTGGGGGCGTGTCGGTGCCGCATGCCGCCAGTAGGGCGATGGCGGCCAGCAGGCAGAATGCAGCCCAGATTTTTTGAATGGAAGACAGAGCCGTCATTTTTGCCCAAATACGCCCTCAACACAGAGGGGTGCCACACTTGGCCGGTGGATTTCTCCCTGTCGGAACAGGAGCAGGCGGTTGCCGATCTGAGCAACCAGATCCTGGGCGACCTGTCGACCCCAGAGCGGCACAAGCAACTGGAGGCTGATGGCGCAGCCCACGACCAGCAGGCTTGGAAGGCGCTGAGCGATGCCGGGCTCGTGGGTGTCTCCCTGCCGGAGGACTGCGGCGGGGGTGGCCTGGGGTTCTTGGCCACCTGCCTGATGTTGGAGGAGATCGGTCGGACGACGGCCCGGGTGCCGTTTCTGGCCCCGGTGGCAGCCATGGCGGTGGTCGAATTCAGCCCCGATCATCGTTGCTTGGAAGGCATGGCCGATGGTTCGGTGCTGGTGTCGCCCGCGCTGGTGGAGCCGGGCCGCGACCCGGAAGACCCGTCTGTGGCCGCGGCTGCAACGGGCGATGGCTGGACGCTGAGCGGGACAAAGGAGATGGTCCCTTTCGCCGACCAGGCCGACTGTCTCTTGGTAACCGCATCGACCGGCAAAGGGGTCGGACTGTTCTTGGTGGACAAGGCAGCCTCGCAAGTTGAGGTCGTGCTCCAGGAGACCACCTCGGGGCTGGTCGAGGGGAAAGTGGTGCTGTCCGACGTGCCAGCAGAGCGACTGGGCACCGACGCTGCGCCGGTGGAATGGCTGGTGCAGCGGTGTACGGCGGCGCTGAGCGCAGTGGCGGTGGGCGTGGTGAGCGAGGCCTTGCGCATAACCGCGGCCTACGCCAGCGAGCGGGAGCAGTTCGGCCGTCCCATCGCCACCTTCCAGGCCGTGGGCCAACGGGTGGGCGACGCCTACATCGACACCGAGGCCATCCGCCTCACCGCTCTGCAAGCGTGCTGGCGACTCGACCAAGGTCTGGAGGCATCCACCGAGGTGGCGGTGGCCAAGTACTGGGCTGCCGACGGCGGCCAGCGGGTGGCCAACGCCGCCCAGCATCTCCATGGCGGGATGGGCGTTGACCGCGACTACCCGCTGTGGCGCTACTACGTGTGGGCCAAGCACCTGGAGCTCTCGCTGGGAGGGTCCACCGCCCAACTCCTGCGCATCGGCGACGCCCTCGCCGCCGGCACCGCCTGAACAACTACAGCGCGGCGAACTGGATCACCGCGTAGCCGGCCAAGTGGCGGTCGCGCTGGGTGTCGATCAGCCTCACGACGGCCACTGCCCCCTGATCGTCGTGGCGCATCAGCGTGGTTTGGGTTCTCGCTGGGCCGATCCGGGTTTGGTCCAGGAAGCGGTAGTTGAGGCTCGTGGCGGCCACCGGCGCGCCCAGAGCCTCCTGGGCGGCAATCTCGGCGGCGGCCTCTGCCGCCATGATCATCACGCCGCCGTTGATGGTGCCGAAGCTGTTGCGCACGTAGTCGGTCATGGGAACCTGCACCACCCCGGCGGCGGCGTCCACCACGTCGAGCCCGATGGCATCCCACAGCGACGTGTCCCCGAATCCCGATGTGGCTAGGGCCATCGTGCGGCGCTCCATGGCCGGCTCTTGCAAGTGGGACAGGTCGGCATTTCCCGGCCGGTTGGGGATCAACGAGAACGAGAGGATCGCCTGGCCGATGGGCAGGGCCTGATCGGGATCGTCGCGGCCGCCGCCTTCGGCCAAGGTGGCGGCCACGGTGATCAGCCGCTGTCCGGCCCGCAGCAGTCGACACGAGGCGATCAGCGGGCCTTGGCGGGCAAAGCCCGATGCGGTGTAGGTCAAGTCTTGGGTAGCGATTCGATTGGGCAGCGCTTCGATCAGGGCCGTCAGTGCTCCTGAGGCGTCGGCCGTGACGCCGATGAGGCCTAGGCGGGCGGCGCCCGACGGAGTCAGCACGGCCGGGCAGAGCGGGGTGTAGCTGAGCGCCCTTCCTCGCTCGGGACGCTCGCTCTCCAGCTTGAGGTCGCGCAGAATGTGGCGCGCAGGGGGATAGTCGTTCGGCATTGGGGGAATAACCTACGCCACCATGAGCGATGCCAAGCGAGATGTCCGGGCCACCGACAAAGCCTCTCTTCCGATCGTGGTGCGGGCACTGAACAGCTATGGCCGCACTGTTCGTCGGATTCGACCGGGACATGGGCGGTTCAACGCCGACGCGTTGGTGGAAAAGGCCCAGGAGTCGGCCAAGCTCGACGATTTTGGCCCCGACGGCTGGCGAGAGGGATTCGAGATCCTGGTGGACTCAGTCAATGCCGAGGGCAACCTGAACCAGCTGGGGCGGATGATCATGGGGGGTCTGCTTGATTCCACTCTTCAGCTGCGGCTGCGGGTGGTGGATTGGGCCAACCAGCACCCCGAGGTGACCCGGGAGCAGGTCACCGCTCCGATCGTGGTGAGCGGTTTGCCCCGCACCGGCACCACCTTGCTCAGCAATCTGCTGGACCTCGATCCGCAAAACCGGTCGCTGCTGGGCTGGGAGTCTGGGGTGGTGGCCCCGCCGCCCACGCTGTCTAGCCACAAAGAGGACCCCCGCATCACCGAAGCAGTGAAGGGTTCGGGACAGTTGTCCAAGCTGGCCCCCAGCGTGCAGGCCATGCACCCCATGGCGGCCACGCTGCCCACCGAGTGCGTGACGCTGCTGGGCGGGGAGTTCAAGTCGATCCACTTCGAGACCCAGGGCACGTTCGACTCCTACGGCGCCTGGTTCGAGACCTGCGACATGGTTTCGGCCTATGAGTTCCACCGGTTGTGCTTGCAGGTTCTGCAATCCACCATTCCGACTCAGCGGTGGTCGTTGAAGACCCCAGGCCACATGTGGCACATGGACGCCGTGTACGCCGTGTATCCCGATGCCGGAGTGGTGTGGACTCATCGCGACCCGCTGAAAGTGGTCGGCTCGGTGGCCAGCCTCAACAGCACCCTCCACGCCACCAACACCGACAAGGTGGACTTTGCCCGGATAGGCCGAACCTGGAGGGACAAGTGCCTCCACGGCATCAAGGCTGGCACCGAGTTCCGCGAACGGCAGGGATCAGATGACACCGTGTTCGACCTCCAGTACGCCGAGCTCATGGACGACCCCGTGGGCTCAGTGGAGCGCATCTACCGCCACTTCGGCATGGAGTTGGATGACTTGGGCCGACGCAAGATGCAGGCGTGGATGGAGGAAAACCCCCAAGATCGCTTCGGCCGCCACCGCTACACCGTGGACCAGTTCGGCCTAGACGCCGACGAGCTCCGCAAGCAGTTCGCCGGCTACGTGGAGCGCTATCAGGTGCCGTCTGAGGGCTAGGTTTGATCCAGCTCGTCCGGGCGGCGGACTTGCTCAGTGGCCTGTTCATTCGCCTCGATGCGAGCGTCGATCTCCTCGGGGAAGGCGCTATAGAAATCTGCTGCCAGGCTGACCATGCTCTCCGACAATTCGAGTTCCTCGGCGATGCTCTCCATGCTTCGGCCAGGCCAGTGCCGCAAGTCGCGGATGACTTCCCACACGTCTGGCCCGCCCACCAGCCCCGCTCGTCGCCCTGTAGGTCCGGGACGGTAGACCACTCCGGGGAACTGGCGGGTCTTCAGCCCCTCGTCGAGTCGGAAAGAAGTGGGACGGGGCACAATTCACCTCTCTTTATTGCTCGGTGCTTCTGCGCTCGACTTCATCAGGACCAAGCTGCATTACGCTACGCAGAAATGCAAACGGTTTGAACGGCCGTCCGGCCAGCGTCTAGCCGAGGCCTTGGTTGTCTCTCGGGATAAGTTCTTTGAATGTCGATGCTGAGTTTTCGGGTGGAGCCTCAAGTGGCGGAGAGAGTGAGGGAGATGTCGGTTTCTCTGGGGATTCCGCAATCCGAAATTCTCCGCGAGGCGTTGCGTCGGCACCTCAACATGTTGGCTGCGCAGGATGATGCGCTTGTGTACGAGAAGAGCCCACTGACAGCTGAAGAACTCGCCTTTACTTCCGCAGAGTGCTGGGAGCCGGCAAGCGACAGCGCCCGTTTCTGACAGCCGCTCGACGCTCAGAGGTGGGGGAGGACCTCGGATTCGAAGAGGTGGAGGTTTTCCCAGGCTAGGGCGGGGTCTAGGCCGCCCATTAGGGGGTGGAACATTACGGCGTCCATGGCGGCCATGCCATTGATCATCTCGATGGCCTCGGTCGGGGAGATGAGTTGGTGCATGCCCATGGCTCGGAGAATGTTGGGGTCGTCCACCGGCTCGTAGCCGGTGGCTGCGCCGGATTCTGCGGCCCACCGGCCGTAGGCGTTCATCTCATGCATGGCGTGGGGGGCGACCTGGGCCCAGGTGGCGTCGGGGTCGTGGGTGATGTGCAGATATCCGGGGCTTCCCGATGAGGCTGGGCCGGGGTCGGGGTTGCCCAGCTTGATGACCTCGTCGCGGTAGTGGTCCCAGAACTCGGGGAGCGAGGGCAAGAACCCATCCGCGATGCGGGCTGCCCGCCGGGCCGCTCCTTCAGAGCTGCCCCCCAGCCAGATCATCGGCCGGGGATCCTGATACGGGGTGGGGGTGACGCAAACGGTGCGGCCCCGGAACTCGAACGGCTCGCCCGTCCAGGCCGCTTTGAGGGTGTCCACCATCTCAACGGTGAGGGCCACCCTGTCTTTCATCTCATGGCCGAACATGGCGAACTCCGAGGGCACATAGCCGCCGGCCACGATCACGCTCATGCGGCCCTTGCTGATGCGGTCGAGCACGGCCAGGTCTTCAGCCACCCGCAGCGGGTCGTGCATGGGGGCGATCAACGCCCCCAGCATGATGTGGATGGTCTCGGTGCGGGCGGCGATGGCCGACGCCATGGCCACCAGCGAGGGCAGGTAGCCGTCGTCGGAGCCGTGGTGCTCCGACAGGGTGACCGACACGAAGCCCAGCTTCTCGGCCCACACCACCTGCTCGATGGCTGCTTCGTAGAGCTCGTCCACCGGCACCGGGCAGATGTCCGGGCACCGGAAGTCGTAGCGGATGTTGAGCAGGGCCATGGCGGCCTCCTGTCGTCGACTAGCTGTTCTTGAACTCGGTTGGCGACATCATCTACTGACTTCAGTTCTTGAACTCGGGGATCACGTATTTGCCCATGAGCTCGATGGAGGTCATCACGTCTTCGTGGCTCATCTTGTACGGGTTGAGCAGGCAGAACAGCAGATCGCAGCCCACCGCCTCGTAGCGCTTGGCCACCTCGATGCACCGGTCGGGGTCGCCCACCACCGCGGCGCCCGATTCCCAGATGTAGTCCATGGTGATCTGGCCCAACAGGCCCTCGTCACGGCTCTGCGCGGCGTCGCCGGTGTAGGAGTAGGAGCCCAGCTCGGCCACCTCCAA
>MPNQ01000032.1 GCA_002239105.1 marine group bacterium Sva0996 bin134
ATGGTGGCCACCGCTCCAGTGACCGCCCCCACTAGCAATACCTCATGCCATACGGCATCGCCCTTCCCCGCCCACACCAGAGCCACCACAGCAGCCGGCACCGCCAGCCGAACAAGAACCAGCGTCGCCGGGTGAGCCAGCATGGAGCCCACCAGCACCCCAGCCCATAGCACCCACAGCCCCACTGACGCCGTCGATCGCCACGCCGCCGAACTATCGCTCAACCCGTCGGCCAGTACCGGCCCAGCAGTGAACGGCAACGCCGCCCACCACACCCGCACCGCCCAAACCCAGGCCCGATCCCCCCAGAGACCTCTCACCCTCCCCACTACAGCACTTCTGGCAGCTAGCGAACTCATCTGAAGCTCCAAAGTAAAGCTGTCACTGGCTCCGATAGACTAGTGGCATGGATTTAGGTGGTCTCACCAGGGGAAACACCGCACTTGCGACTAGTGGGCCAAAGGGCACCCGAAGCCGCTGTGTGGAAGTGGGGCTGCCTGACTCTTCCGGTTTGGAGTCGGGTGATCTGGTCAAGTTGATCCTCCAGGCCGATAGCGCCCGACGCGAAATTGACGGGTATCTGGCTTCATTGTTGGGCCGCTTCGGCGAACTGGAAGGCCAAGACGCCGTTGAGGAACTGTGCCGCCAGTTCGGCCTCGGTCGTCATCGAGCCCGCAACCAAGCCAAGACCGCTATAGCGCTCAATGCACTGCCCACCACGCTAGACGCAGCCAAGCAGGGTTGGATCTCCATCGAACACGCCCAAGCCATGGGCGAGTCTCACCAACGCGCTCCACTCTCAATCGAACAGGAATTGGCACTGATCACCGCGGCGATCACCGAGGATCTTGATGAGTTCAAGAAGACCATGGCCCGCAGCGAGGACCAACGCCGGGCTGATGACGGCTTAACCCGCCACGAGCGCCAGCACGAGCGTCGTAGCGGCAAGGTGTTCGACGGCGACGACGAAATGGTGATCCTGCATGCTGCGTTCGACCGTATCGCTGGAGAGAGGGTCAAGACCGCGCTGAACGATCTAAACGATCGCATGTTCCGCGTCGACGCCAAGACAGGAAGCGACCGCACCCACCAGCAGCGTACTGCCGATGCCTTGGTCGCCTTGATTACCCAACAGCCACCCCGCCCTGAGTCGCCCGCAAGCAGCAGCGTCGATGACGACGGCTCAGACTGCGAGATTGCGCCACAGGCCACAACACTGATCGTCACCGTCGACTACGACACCTTGAGCGGCCAGATCAAGAATGCCGGACTCATTGACGGCACACCAATCGGCATCGACGAACTCCGACATATCGCTTGCGATGCCGAAATCGTTCCCGCAATCTTCGCTGCCAACGGCCAGCCGCTCTACATGGGAAGAAAGCAACGAACCGCCACCGCGGCCCAGAAACTCGCTCTGTACGTCCGAGACAAGCGCTGCATCGGCTGCGGCATGCGAGCCAGCGCCTGCGACGCCCACCACATCATCTGGTGGGACCACGACGGGACCACCGACATAGCGAACCTCGTGCTGCTTTGCCCCAAGTGCCACAAGAAAGTCCACAAACACGGGTACACGGTGATCCAAGACTCCCGCGGGCAGTTTCAACTAATGCCACCGACCAAGTCCCGAGCTCGCAGCCCCGGCACATCAACCGACACTAGACACAGGTCACGACAGAAGGTTCTGCGTCAATTCAACGGACATTCCAACCGGCAGCCAGCAGTACTATCCGACAAGTGACGACAGGTGAGGACGATCGCGCGGAAGAACGCATCGCGGAGCTGATCGAGCTCATCCGTTACCACGATCAGCGGTATCACAGCGATGATGCTTCGGAGATTCCCGATGCTGACTTTGACCAACTCAAGCGGGAGCTGATCGAGCTTGAGACCGCTCACCCAGAGCTAGGTCGGCCCGACTCCCCCACCCAAACGGTCGGGGCCGACCCATCCACGCTGTTTGCGCCGGTGAAGCATCGAGTGCCGATGATGTCACTCGACAACGCCTTCGACCGCGGCGAGCTGATTGCCTGGGCCGATCGGGCCCGTCGCCGGCTGGTTGCCATTCACGCCCGCAGGGCCGCTGAAGAGGCGAGCAATCAAGGGGTGCTGCTTTTGGCTGGTGAGCCAGATGGCAAGGAGGCCGGGGACGAAGGCCTTGCTGAGATCGAAGAACCATCAGTGCAACTGGGAGACCTTGTGTGCGAACTCAAGTTCGATGGTCTGGCCGTTTCGCTGCGCTATGAGAATGGCAGGCTGGTTCAGGCTGCTACCCGAGGCAATGGGCGCGTGGGCGAGGACATCACTGCGAACATACTCACCCTCAAGTCAGTGCCCCACCTGCTCCCTGCGGGAGCACCCCAAGTTCTCGAAGTGCGGGGTGAGGTCTACTTGCCCCTGGCTGCTTTTGATGTCCTCAACGCACAGCAAGAGGCCGAGGGCAAGCCTCGTTACGCCAACCCCCGCAACACCGCAGCTGGCTCGTTGCGCCAGAAGGATCCAACGGTTACTGCCACTCGGGGTCTATCGATGTGGTGCTACTCGGTCGGCGAAGTCCAGGGGGGCCCAACTCTCACGACTCACAGCGCCACACTGGAATACCTTGAGGGCCTAGCCCTGCCGGTCAATCCCGAGACTGTCACAGCGGATTCTGTAGACGCAGCCTGGGAATTCGTGAACGAGTGCGAGGCCAGGCGTCACGATCTGCCCTATGAAATCGATGGCGCTGTCATCAAGATCGACCGACTTGATCTCCAGCAGGAACTCGGATCCACCAGCCGAGCCCCCCGTTGGGCGGTGGCTTACAAGCTGCCCCCTGAAGAGAAGACCACCAAGCTGCACAGGATCCAGGTGTCTATCGGCAGCAAGGGCAAGGCCACCCCCTTCGCAGTACTGGAGCCGGTGTTTGTCGGCGGCTCTACTGTGGAAATGGCCACTCTCCACAACCAGGATCAGGTGAAGGCCAAAGATGTGCGACCTGGCGACACCGTGGTGGTCCGCAAAGCCGGAGACGTCATTCCCGAGGTGCTGGGGCCGGTACTGGCTGAACGACCCGATGAACTGCCCGAGTGGGACTTCCCGGAGATCTGCCCTTGCCCCCACCAGCAGCCTCTAGTCCGAGAAGAGGGCGACGCCGCCCACTACTGCTACTTTCCCCGGTGTCCCGAACAACTCCGAGGCTGGATCGAGCATTTCGCCGCGCGAAATGCCTTAGACATCGAGCACTTGGGCGAACAGCGGGTAGGTCTGTTCATCGACCTCGGCTTCATTTCCGACGTTAGTGACATCTACTCGCTGGACTACGAACGCATCCGCAAGCTTGAGGGCTTCGGCGAGCTCTCAGCAGCCAACTTGGCCGCCGCCATCGAGGCCTCCAAGCAGCAGCCCCTGGCCCGGCTGCTAGTTGGGCTCAACATCCGCCATCTGGGCGACACCACCAGTGAGTTGCTGGCCGATGCTCTCGGGGATCTGGACAAGATCATGGCAGCCACCGTTGAGGAGCTGGCCGAAGTGGACGGCATCGGACCGATCATGGCCGAGAGCGTGCACGAGTTCTTCCAGTCGGAGATCAACCGAGAGATCATCGAGAAGCTACGAGCCGCCGGACTCAACTTCGCCGGGGACGCCAGCCCGTATGAGGCCCAGGCGCTGCCCCAGACCTTGGAGGGCATGACCATCGTGGTCACCGGGGGGCTAGAGGGCTACACCCGTGATGGGGTGGGCGCGGCCATCAAGGCTCGGGGCGGGAAATCGCCGGGCAGCGTGTCGTCCAAGACCACCGCCGTCGTGGTGGGCGAGAACCCTGGGGCATCGAAGCTAGACAAGGCCGAGAAGCTGGGCATTCCGGTTCTCGATGAGGCACAGTTCCACCGGCTCATCGAGACCGGGGAGTTGCCATGATCGAAGCAGTGTTCTGGGATTTCGGCGGGGTATTCACCGGCTCGCCGTTCTATCTCGACGACTATGCCCGCTCGCTGGGCACCACCAACGACCGGTTGTTGGAGCATGTGTTCGGGCGATACGAGGCCAATGGCGACCATCCCTGGCACCGCCTCGAACGGGGTGAGGGGACCCTGGCCGACGCTCTAGAGGCGGCAGACAAGTCATGTCGGGCTGACGGAATCGAGGGATTCACCTTCGATGGGTTCTTCAAGGCCATGTCGGGCACCACCAGCGAAGAGCGACGTGACCAGGCAGTGGCCAAGGTGCGGGAGTTGAACGAAGCGGGCATTAGACAGGCCATCATCACCAACAACGCCAAAGAGTTCGGCGATATGTGGCGCAGCCTCATTCCGGTGGATGAATTGTTCGAAGCGGTGATCGACTCCAGCGCGGTGGGGATGCGCAAGCCCGACCCCGCCATTTACCAACTGGCCCTTGAGCGCATGGACGTTTCTCGTCCTGAATCGAGCGCCTTCTTGGACGATTTCGAGCCCAACGTGACCGCGGCCCGAGATCTCGGCATGCACGGTGTACTGGTAGGAGACGACATCGTCCCCGCTTTGGCCGAACTCGACCGGATATTGGCTGAATCTACAGCTTGACCCTCCCGCAATATGCCATAAGACTGTGAACTTGGAGGGGCTTCAGAAGGGGAGCCGCGGGCGCGCACATGAATCTGCTTAGTCGAACAGCCACCGCGCCCATCAGCTGGGGCGTGTGTGAGATGCCGGGATGGGGCTATCAGCTCCCGGTCGAGGCAGTGCTGGCGGAGATGTCCGAAGCGGGCTTCACCCACACCGAGCTGGGTTCGCTTGGCTATCTGCCCACCGACCCTCACGAGGTGCGCGCGGTTCTCGGCCGCCACGGCCTGTCGCTACTGGGGGGCTTCGTGCCCCTGGTTCTGCACGATCCTTCCAAGACCGAGGACACGCTTGCCTCAGCCAGCGAAGCCGCGGCCTTGATCTCCGGTGGAGGCGGCCAGTTCTTCGTCTCCTGCGCAGTCAGCCATCTCGACGACTGGCGCCAAAGCCCGCTGGCCGATCACGAATGGCCGATCATGGCCGACACGCTCGCCGAAGTCGACCGGATTGCCTCTGGCTACGGCCTCACCCAAGCGCTCCACCCGCATTTCGGATGCCTCGTAGAGACGGCCTCGGAAACCGAGCGCATATTGGACGCCAGCCACACCGATCTGGTGCTTGACACCGCCCACTTGCTGCTTGGAGGCGGCAACGTGGCCGACATGGCCAAGCGCTACCTGGATCGCATCGCACTCGTACACATCAAAGACGTTGATCTGGGCATCGCAGCCCGGGTCACGGCGGGAGAACTGTCGCTCATGCAGGGCGTACAGCGGGGTTTGTTCCCGCCATTAGGTCAGGGAGGGTTGCCGATCGCCGAGATCGTCGACCTCCTTGAAAAGTCAGGACGCGACCTCTGGTACGTCCTGGAGCAGGATGCAGCGATAGCAGAGGGTGATCCCTCTGCCATAGCTCGGCTGAGGTTCGACGCCTGCCAGAGCATCGATTTCCTGCGAAGTCTGGAACCCGTATCTGCGGGTGCCGGAACCTCACACAACAAACAACACCTACCTTGAGAGGGGTAACCCAACAATGAGAAAGCTATGGAAGCTATTTGCATTGCTCCTGGCGTTCACACTCGTAGTCGCGGCATGCGGCAACGACGACGACACCAGCGAGCCCGCTCCCAGCGAACCAACGGAAGCAGCGGCACCAGCCACTGAAGCACCAGCGCCGACCGAGGCGGTCGAAGTCGACCCAACCGATGGCTGCGACCACACCTACCACGTCATCACCCACGGTGACTCCGGCACCTTCTGGTCGGTGGTCGAGGTGGCTGTTCGCGCCGCCGCCGCAGCCATCGGTTGTGACGTTGTCTACTTCGGCTCCAACAACGACGCTCTGAGGCAAGCCCAGGAGATTGAGGCGGCCATCGCCGCCGGCTCCAGCGGCATCGCCATCTCGCTGGCCGACCCGGCTGGCGTCCAGTCGGCTGCTGAGGCCGTCGTCGCCGCGGGCATCCCGCTGTACACGCTGAACTCCGGCGTGAACAACTACAAAGACCTGGGCGCTACCACCCACATCGGCCAGACCGAGACGGTGGCCGGAAACGGTGCCGGCGAGCGCTTCAACGCTCTAGGCGCCACCCACGTGCTCTGCGCCCGCCAGGAGCAGACCAACGTGGCTCTGGAAGAGCGCTGCAATGGCCTAGCCGAGACCTTCGGCGGCCAGGTGACCTCGGAGTTCGTCGGTCTCGACGCCACTCCCGATGAGCAGCAGAACACTATCGCCGCCATCCTTCAAGGCGACGAAAGCATCGACGGCGTGCTCGGCGTCGGTCCGAACCTGCCCTTGCGGGCCCTCGCGGCCGGTGAGCAAGCCGGTAGGGACCTCATCATCGGCGGCTTCGACCTGTCCAGCGACCTCATCGACCAGATTGAGCAGGGCAACGTGGCCTTCACCGTCGACCAGCAGCAGTACCTCCAGGGTTACCTGCCGGTCATCTTGATGCACCTTCAAGCCACCAACCTGAACACCGCGGGCGGCGGCCTGCCCATCCTCACCGGTCCGGGCTTCGTCGACACCGCCAACGCGGCCGACGTCAAGGCACTGGTTTCCGAGGGAACCCGCTAGACCCAATAACTGAACTGCGACGCTGAACTCGTCGCAGACAACAGAGGAGCGCTGCCCGGGTATCCGGGCAGCGCTCCTCGCTTTTCGTCTACAGTCAACGAAATTCACTAATCGGGTACATCACCCAGGTTGAGAGGGGGGACTCTCGTGGCCGAAGTGACCACCACGAATGACTCTGCGGATCGCTCGTCGCCAGCACAAGACGAGCGATTGGCTCATCGGGGACCAGTCCAGCAACTGCTGACCAGACCCGAGATCGGTGCCCTCATCGGCGCAGTCGGGGTCTGGCTGCTGTTCTGGCTGGTTTCGGCGCCGTTCGGAACCGCAGGAGGAACGGCCAACTACTTGGACGTCGCCGCAATCCTCGGCCTGATGGCGGTGCCGGTGGCTCTATTGATGATCGGGGGTGAATTCGACCTCTCCTCGGGTTCCATGACCGGCGCCACCGCGGTGATCGTGATCCTGTTGAGCAGCGACACCGCTGAGCTGGGCGGTGCCGGGCTAAGCCTTCACCTGGCAGTCCCGCTCTCGCTGACCTTTGCTCTGGCCATCGGATGGTTCAACGGGACGCTGGTGGACAAAACCTCGCTGCCCAGTTTCATCGTCACCCTGGGCACTTTCTTCATTCTCATCGGGGCCAAGCTTGGATTCACCAAGCTGTTCACCAACAAGGTGATCGCCGAAGGTCTCGACAAATCGGGCGGCTACGAGTTCTGGAACAACATCTTCGGCGCCTCCTGGATCCGAAACGGCCACGTCTGGGACAACCGAGACTGGGCGTGGGCCGGCCTGCTCATTATCGGTGCGGTCGTCCTGATCTTGGGCACCATGGAGTTGGCCTACGCCCGGCGGGAAAACCCGAACATGGGCGGCTACCTGGTTTCTGCTATAGGAACGGCAGTCGGGGCAATCGGCTTTATCTTGCTGCTCGACCAAGACGGAGTGGGCTCCAATTGGGTGTTCGGCATCATTACCGGAGCGGGAGTGCTGGTGGCGGTGGCCGGTTGGTGTCTGGCCCGCTACCAACCAGCCGAGCGAGAACCCGCTCCAACAGAGCATGACCCTCGGGTGGTCAAGTTCCTGATCGCTGGCGTCGTTGCCATCGTTGGAGCCATATTGATCGCCGCAGTCATGGATTCCAACAATTCCGACCGCCTCGACTTCTTGACCGGCACTCCAGGACGCGCCATGTTGGCCATCGGCATCGGTGCTACCGGCGTACTGGCCGTTCTGGCCGCTTTGGGCCGGGTCAGCGTGGGGTACCCGGCTATCGGTGCGCTCATCGCCCTCGTCCCGGCCGTCAGCTACATGATCACGGTTCAGGGCGCTCGAGCCATCCTCTTCGGCGTCTTGGCTATCGCCGGGGTTGTGCTGCTCAGCATTGCCGCCCGGCGCCGAGGGCTGGCGGAGCTGTTCACCCTGCTCACCTCGGTGGGAATCGTCATACTGGCATTCTTCGTTCGGTCCGAGGCCGACTCACGCAAGCTTCGGGTGGAGTTGTTCACCGCGCTGCTGTTGATCGCACTCCTCCTGGCCGCTTCCGCCTTCGCCCGGCTAATCGCCGCCCGGCGCAGCTCTGCCCCACCGCCACCGGTACACGGCCCGCTAGCCCGGCAAATCGGGACAGTGCTCGGGTTGGCCGCAGGACTGGTCTCATTGATCCTCGAATTGGCCGACAGCGACGGAGTCCTTTACAGCATCATCATGGCGGTGGCCAAAGGCGGCATTGTCGCCTTCGCGGTCTTTGCCTTGGCCACCCTCTACCGCACGCTGTTCACCCACGACGAGAGCGTGGGTCGATCTCTGGTCTTCGTCGGGCTCGGATCGGTAATGCTGGGCATCGCGGCCAAACTGATGTTCATCACCAGTGAGGAGGCGGCCGCCACTCAGGCCACGACTCGGTTCGGCGTGGGGGTGATGCTGTTCTTGGCCTTCGCGGTGCTCGGTGCGTGGGTTTTGGCCCGCACCCAGTTCGGCAACTGGATCTTCGCGGTGGGCGGCAACAAAGAGGCCTCCCGCTCGGTAGGTGTGCCCGCGGCTCGCACCAAGACCACGCTGTTCATGCTGGTGTCAGCATCAGCGTGGATCACCGGTATGGTGATCGCTTTCCGGCTCAACTCAGTGCAAGCCAACGTGGGCGACGGAAATGAGTTCCGCTACATCATCGTGGCCGTGGTCGGCGGCTGTCTGCTAACCGGCGGCTACGGATCGGCCATCGGTGCGGCAATCGGCGCGGTGATCTGGGGCATGATCACCTCCGGTATCGGCTTCGCCACCTGGAACAGCGACTGGCGCTTCCTAGTGCTGGGCGCTCTGCTGCTGGTGGCGGTGCTGGTGAACAACTACGTGCGCTCGCAAGCGGAGAAGGTCCGATGACCAGTTCTTCGCAAACCGTTCGGACAACCAAAACCCTCATGGAGGTCTGCTGATGGCTGAATTCCTCGAACTCAACAACATCTCGAAGTTCTACGGGAACATCATCGCCCTCACCGGGGTCACCACCACGGTGAACCCGGGCGAGGTCACCTGCGTGCTCGGTGACAACGGCGCGGGCAAGTCCACCTTCATCAAGATCCTGGCCGGCGTGCACCAGCACGACGAGGGCACGCTCCACATGGAAGGCCAGGAGGTGAAGTTCAACTCGCCCCGTGAGGCTCTTGGTCGAGGCATCGCCACCGTGTACCAGGATCTGGCCATCGTCCCGCTCATGTCGGTGTGGCGGAACTTCTTCCTGGGAGCAGAGCCCAAGACTGGGATTTGGCCCTTCCGCCAAATAGACATCGAAGGGGCTAAGCGAATCGCCAAAGAGGAGATGGCCAAGATGGGCATCGACATCCGCGATGTCGAGCAGCCCGTGGGCACGCTTTCCGGCGGCGAGCGGCAGTCGGTGGCCATCGCCCGGGCCAGCTACTTCGGGGCCCGGGTGCTGATCCTCGACGAGCCCACCTCGGCACTGGGTGTGAAGCAGTCCGGCGTGGTGCTGCGGCGGATCATCGAGGCCCGTGACCAGGGGTTGGCGGTAGTGTTCATCACCCACAATCCCAACCACGCCTATCCGGTAGGCGACCGCTTTGTGATCCTCAACCGGGGCCAGTCCATGGGCAACTGGGCCAAAGAAGAGCTTTCCCAGGCTGAGCTGACCCAGCTCATGGCAGGCGGCGCCGAACTAGACGCCCTCCAACACGAATTGGCCCAGGCCGGAGCATAAGGGTCGATCGGGCCACAACTAGCATCTCTGCGTGGCTGAAACCCAGGCGACTGATCTTGAGGTGCTGACTATCGGGCGGGTCAGCGTCGACCTGTACCCCCAGCAGAGCGGGGTCCCGCTGAGCAAGGTCCAGACCTTCTACAAGTCGATCGGCGGCTCCCCCACCAATGTGGCCGTGGCTTGCGCCCGGCTGGGCCGGAGGGCCGCGGTAGTGACCCGGGTGGGCGACGACGGCTTCGGCCAGTACATCCGGTCCGAGCTGGCCGAGAAGTTCGGGGTGGACAACCGCTACGTGGCGACCGACCCCGATCTGCGCACCGCGCTGGCCTTCTGCGCCCTCGACCCCCCGACCGACCCGCCGCTGCTGTTCTACCGGGAGCCCCGCGGCCCGGAAATGAACCTGCGACCCACCGACATTCCCGACATCGCCGCCACCGTGCCGGTGCTGTGGACCGCTGGATCCCGCTTCGCCCAGGAGCCGTCCCGATCCACCGTGCTTGAGGTGTTGGAACGGCGGCAACGCCGCCCCCACACCGTGCTCGACTTGGACTATCGGCCGAGTTTCTGGGCCTCGCCCCAAGACGCTGGCGCACACATCGGCCAGGCAGTGGACCTGGCCACCGTGGCGGTGGGCAACCGCACCGAATGTGAGATCGCCATAGGCACCGCCGACCCCCACACCGCCGCCGACAGGCTGCTCGAGCGGGGGGTGTCGCTGGCCATCGTGAAACTAGGGGCCGACGGAGTGCTGGTGGCCACCCCGGAGAACAGAGCCGAGGTGCTCCCCAAGATGGTGGAAGTGGTGTGCGGTTTAGGCGCGGGCGACGCCTTCGGTGGATCGCTGGCCGACGGGCTGCTGGCCGGCCTCGACCCGGTGGAAATCGTCATCCGGGCCAACGCCGCTGGGGCTATTGTGGCTGGTCGCCTGGCCTGTTCTGACGCCATGCCCACCCCTGGGGAGATCGACGAGATGCTGGGACGAGAACAATGATCGCTCCAGGAGTATTCCCCCCAGAGGCAGGAGCATGACCGAATCAGACAGCAGGATCCGAATCTGGATCGACCGCACTCCCCCATCTGATGTCGTGATTCCCCCTGATGTGGTGTTGGTAGACGGCCCGGAAGACGCCGACGGCGTGGTGGTGGCCGCTGATCGCCCGTGGGACGACGACGCGTGCCGCCGGCTGCCGAATCTCAAAGTCGTGGCCCGCTCGGGCATCGGCTACGACAACGTGGATGTGGCCGCCTGTGCCGCCCAAGGCGTGGCGGCATGCAACACCCCCGACGCTCCCACGGTTTCCACCGCTGAGCACGCGCTGGCGTTGATGCTAGCGGTTGCCAAACGACTCAAGAGTTCCGAGGCACGCCTGGCCGCTGGCACAGCAGGAGGACCCGGCAGACTCACTGGCCCCGGCGCGCTGGAGCTCGATGGCCGCACTCTGGGCTTGGTGGGATGCGGGCGAATCGGCAGCCTTCTGGGACGCTATGCCGAGGCATTGGGAATGAACGTGCTGGTGTGCGACCCCTACATCGACGAGGCTCCCACGGGCGCGTTGGTCGGCATTGACCAGCTTTGGGCAGAGGCCGACGTGGTCTCACTCCATGCCCCAGCTACCCCGGAAACTCACCACATCATCAATGCTGCTTCGCTAGCGGCCATGCGGCCCGGTGTGATCATCATCAACTGCGCTCGGGGAGCGCTGGTGGACCAGACGGCCCTCTTGTCCGCCCTCGACTCCGGCCAAGTGCGCGGCGCCGGACTCGATGTCACCGAACCCGAGCCGTTGCCCCCCGACCATCCGCTGCTGGGGCGCGAGAACGTCGTGGTCACCCCCCATGTGGCCTCCACCACCACGGTGGGGATCGTCAGGCTGGTAGGACAGGC
Organism: marine group bacterium Sva0996 bin134; assembly: GCA_002239105.1. Lineage (GTDB taxonomy): Bacteria > Actinomycetota > Acidimicrobiia > Acidimicrobiales > Bin134 > Poriferisocius. Next base: position 11,693 of record MPNQ01000032.1, read on the forward strand.
CCTGGGTCAGGCCCTCATTTGGCTAAGAGGCGGTACCCCCGAGCACTTGCTCGATACTGCGGCGGCCCATCCAGGCGTAGACCGCCGCTTCAAGGCTGATCCATGACAGTCCGGCGACGCATCGGACTGGCCGTGGTGGGCTTTGGCTGGATGGGCCAAGCACACGCCCGCTCTTACCTGCGACTGCCCACCCTGTTCGAAGACCGGGTCTACGACCCCCAACTCGTGGTCTGCTCTGACACCGTCGAGGCCCGCGGCCAAGCGGCCACTAGCGCTTTCGGCTTCCTGGAAGCCACCGAAGACTGGCGGCCCGCAGTAGAGCACCCCGATGTCGATGCCGTGATCGTGTGTGCTCCCAACATGCTGCACGAGTCCCTCGTCACTGCGGCTGCCGCGGCGGGAAAGCACGTATTCTGCGAGAAGCCGGTGGGAGGAACCCCCGCCCAAACCGCCCGGATAGAACAGGCTTGTCGCCGGGCCGGGATCGTCACCGGGGTGGGCTACAACTACCGCTTCGCCCCGCTGGTCTTGTACGCCCGAGAGCTCATTGCCGCTGGTGAGCTGGGGCAGATCACCAACTACCGGGGGCGGTTCTTCTCCATGTACGGGGCCGATCCCATGGGCCTGCTTTCTTGGCGCTTTCTGATCGATCAAGCCGGACACGGCGCCACTACCGACATCTTGAGCCACGCAGTGGATCTAGCCTTGATGCTCAATGGCCCCATCACCCGGGTGGTGGGCACTGGGGAGACCTTCATCACCGAGCGCCCGCTCCCATCGGCGTCGGGAACCCATTACGACCGGGGCAAGCCCGACGACCCCACCGGAGCAGTCACCAACGAGGACTACTTCGGAGCGCTGGCCGTGTTCGCCAACGGCAGTCAGGGCATCTTCGAGGCCAGTCGGGCCATCGTTGGGCCTCAGAGCCAGATGGCCTTCGACATCTACGGCACCGAGGGCGCACTGAGCTGGAATCACGAGACTTTGAACGAGCTCCAAGTGTTCCGTTCCTCCGACCCCCAGCAGGGCTACACCACTGTGCGGGCCAGCGACCGCCACCCCTTTCACGGCGCCTTCGTGCCCGGCGATGCCAACTCCATCGGCTTCGAAGACATGGTGGCCATCCAAGACCATGAGTTCCTCACCGCAGTGTCGCAAGGTCGGCCCCACAGCGCGGGCATGGATCAGGCGCTCGCCGCCGTCAGCGTGCAAGCCGCCATGCTGAAGAGCTGGGAGACCGGCGCCTGGGAAGATGTGATATCGCTGAAGATCGATTGATGTTCGGCCAATGGAAAGATGGTCGGCTGAGAAAGGAGGGCCAGCCATGGAGACAATCCGTTTGACGGCTTCCGGGGCCGTAGTGCGCTACATGGCCGCCCAGCGCATCGAGGTCGACGGCCACGCCGTCCCCCTGTTCGCCGGAGTGTTCGCCATTTTCGGGCACGGCAACGTCACCTGCCTGGGCCACGAACTGGAGCAGGCCGGCGAGGCGCTGCCCACCTGGCGGGGCCAGAACGAACAGGGCATGGCCCTGGCCGCGGTGGCCTACGCCAAGGCCAACCGCCGCCGCCGCATCATGGCCGCGACCAGCTCCATCGGCCCCGGCGCCACCAACATGATCACTGCGGCCGCGGTGGCCATGGCCAACCGGATGCCGCTGCTGCTGCTGGCTGGCGACACCTTCAACAGCCGCACACCCGACCCCGTTCTTCAGCAGGTTGAGCACTTCGGCTCCCCCGCGGTCACCGTCAACGACGCCTTCCGACCCGTGGTCCGCTATTGGGATCGCATTACCGCCCCCGAGCAGGTGATCCAGTCTCTGCCCAACGCCGTTCACACCATGCTCGATCCCGGCGACTGCGGCCCGGCCTTCATCGGCCTCCCCCAAGACATCCAGGGAGAGGCCTATGACTTCCCCGTCCGCCTCTTCGAGGAGACAGTGCACGAGATCCGTCGACCCCGGCCCGACACCCATGAACTCCGCAGGGCTGCCGCCGCGCTGGCCGCCGCCGACCGGCCGCTGATCGTGGCTGGCGGCGGGGTCCATTGGTCGCTGGCTGAGGACGAGCTTCGGGCCTTCGCCGAGATCCACAACATCCCGGTGGTCGAGACGGTGGCCGGGCGCACCTCGCTGGTGGCCGACCACCGGCTCAACTGCGGCCCCATAGGCGTAACCGGCTGCACCTCGGCCAATGCCATGGCCGCTGAGGCCGACGTGGTGCTGGCGGTGGGCACCCGCCTGGGTGACTTCGTAACTGGATCGTGGACCGTGTTCGGCGGAGGCGACGACGTGGAGGTCATCGGTCTGAACGCGGCCCGCTTCGACGCCACCAAACACCGCTCCCTGCCATTGGTGGCCGACGCCCGCGAGGGATTGACGGAACTCGGCGCTGCGCTGGGCGACTACCGAGGACCTGAGGAATGGTCCGACAGGGCCTCGTCGGAGACCTCGCAGTACCACGCCTACATCGACAAGATCGCCGCCCCCGAAGCAGTGGCGTCGGCCGAACGATCCACCGATGGCGCGGACGACGATCTGCCCACCTATGCCCAGGTTGTGGGGGTGGTGGACCGAGCCGCCGATGAGTCCACCTACGTGTTGGCTGCCGCCGGCGGGTTCCCCGGCGAGCTGGTGAATGGGTGGCGGGGCCAGGTCGTCCACTCCTTCGACTGCGAGTACGGCTACTCCTGCATGGGCTATGAGATCTCCGGGGGGTGGGGGGCCAAGATGGCGCTGCCCGACCGGGAAGTGGTGGTGCTGGTGGGCGACGGCTCCTACCTCATGATGAACAGCGACCTCTACAGCACTGTGCTCACCGGCCACAAACTCATCGTCATAGTGTGCGACAACGGCGGCTATGCGGTGATCAACCGCTTGCAGATGGCCCAGGGCGGCGTTCCGTTCAACAACCTCATCGCCGATTCCCGGGTGAAGGACGTGACCGCGGTGGATTTCGCGGCCCACGCCGCATCCATGGGCTGCGAAGCCGAGACGGTGACCACCATCGCCGAGCTCGAGGCGGCTTTAGGCCGGGCCCGGGCCGCTGATCGCACCTATGTGATCGCGCTGAACACCTATGCCTATAGCTGGACCGAGGGCGGGTCGTTCTGGGAGGTGGGCGTGCCCGAGGTGAGCACCAGCCCCGATGTGCGGGCCGCCCGTGAAGAAATGGACGCCGGCAAAGCCGACCAGCGGGTGGGATGGTGAAGCCGGAGGGTCGATGGCCGTAACCACCCGCGACTATCGAGTCGGCGGCCCTGAGGCCGATCGAGCCGCAGCCGCGGGACTCGTAGAGGCCGAGTGGTTCCGCCCGCCGATTGACCCCGAGCGCCTGCGCCAACTCCAGGTTCGGGGGAACGCCCGGGCCGCCATTGACACCATCGCGTGGCTCGGCCTGCTCGCCGGGTTCGGCTATCTGGCCTTCATCTCGCTGGGCACCTGGTGGGCGATTCCGGCCTTTGCCGCCTACGGCGCCCTCTACGGCGGCGCCGGCGATTCCCGCTGGCACGAGTGCGGCCACGGCACCGCCTTCAAGACCAAGTGGCTCAACGATGTTGTCTACTACCTGGCCTCGTTCATGCTGCTGCGCCAGCCCACCCTGTGGCGCTGGTCGCACGTCCGCCACCACACCGACACCATCGTGGTGGGCCGCGATGCCGAGATCATCTTCCCCCGTCCTTCCACTCCGGCATCGATTGCGCTGCTGTTCGTGCCGGTGCTGAACGTTCCCAAGATGGTGGTGCGCTCCGCCAAGCACGCAATCGGGCGAATCGACGACGAAGCCCGTTCATTCATCCCCGCCGACGAGCTCCCCAAGCTGAAGTGGGAATCCCGGGCCTACATCGCCATCCTCGCCGGGACAACGGCCTGGTCGGTGGCGGCTTGGACCATCGTGCCCCTGCTCTACGTCGGACTGCCCACCATCTACGGCGCCTGGCTGATGATCTTCTTCGCCATCACCCAGCACGCCGGGCTGCGGGAGGACGTGCTCGACCACCGCCTCAACACCCGCACCGTCTACATGAACCCCGTGTTCCGGTTCTTGTACTCAAACATGAACTACCACGTTGAGCACCACATCTTCCCCACCGTGCCCTACTACGCCCTGCCCGCGCTGCACCAGGAGTTGAAGGGCTATCTGGCCCCGGCCGCGCCCAACACCTGGACGGCCTACCGCGACATCTTGTCCACTCTGGGCCGCCAGTGGCGCGACCCGGCCTACGACCAACTCCGCGACGATGTGCCCACCGTGCCCGACGCCGCCCGAACCTTCGTCAACACCGGCCACACCGTGTGGGCCGGCGACCGCCACGACGGCATGTTCGACCTCGGCCCGGCCAACGCCCTCGGGCCCGGATCGGCCCTTCAGGTGGATATTGGCGACGAGGCCTACGCCCTGTTTTGCCTGGACGACGGCACTTTGGTGTGCACCGAAGGTCTGTGCACCCACGGTCAGGCCTATCTGGCCGAGGGCGTGGTGATCGATTGCCTGGTGGAATGCCCCAAGCACAACGGCCGCTTCGACCTCCGCACCGGAGCCCCAGTGCGGCTTCCCGCCACCGACCCCTTAGCCTTGTACCCGGTGGAAATACGAAACGGCCGGGTGGTCTCCAGCCTGCAACCCCTATCTGATGAGGTCAGCTCATGAACCCGGTGCGAATCGGGGTCTTGGGCTGCGGACGGATTGGCCGGATGCACGCCGAGCTCATCGCCCGGCAGGTGCCCGGCGCCGATGTGACCGCGGTCTACGACGTGATCGACGATGCGTCGGCCGCGCTGGCCAACGACCTCGGAGTGCGCCAGGCCGCTGCGCCCGACGACATCCTCGAGGCCGATGACGTCGACGCCGTCGCCATATGCACCTCCACCCATACCCACATCGACCTACTGATAGCCGCCGCCGAGGCCGGAAAGGCTGCCTTCGTGGAAAAACCGCTGGCCCTGAACCTGGCCGATGTCGACCAGGGCATCGCCGCCGCCGAAGCCGCTGGCATTCCGGTGCAAGTGGGTTTCAACCGCCGCTTTGACCCCAGTCACCGCTACGTGCACGACCGGGTGGCCGCCGGCGAGATCGGAGATGTCCATTTGGTGCGCATCTCCAGCCGCGACCCCGAGCCCCCGCCGCTGATGTATCTGAACGAATCGGGCGGCATCTTCTGCGACATGACCATCCACGACTTCGACATGATCCGCTTCATCACCCAAAGCGAGGTCACCGAGGTGTACGCCACCGGGGCGGTACTGGTCGACGATGCCATAGGCGAGGTCGGTGATCTCGACACCGCGGTGATCGTCTGCCACCACGAAAACGGCGCCATCAGCACCATCGACAACAGCCGAAAGGCGGTGTACGGCTACGACCAGAGGGTAGAGGCGTTCGGCTCGGCCGGGATGGCCGCCTCAGAGAATCCCTTGACCGCAAACGCGGTTACCCGAACCGCCGACGGCGCTCAAGCACCGACCCTGCCCTACTTCTTCTTGGATAGGTACATCCCCTCCTACCTGGCCGAATGGGACGCGTTCATCTCCATGATGCAGGGAGCACCCTCTCCGGTAACCCTGGCCGACGGGCGGGCCCCGCTGGTGATCGGCTTGGCCGCGTGGCGCTCCGTGCGGGAGCAGCGTCCGGTGCAGATCGACGAGATCGGCTGAGCGGTGCAGGCCTACGTCACCGGAGGGACCGGCTTCATCGGCTCCAACATCGTCAAAGTGTTCGCGGAGCGCCACGGCGCGACCGTACACTGCCCGGTTCGCTCGTTCGTGCCCGACGACCCCCAGAGGTACACCATCGAACCGCTGGATTTGTTGGACACCGAGGCGGTGTTGGCCAGCGTGGCCCAGTTCGAACCCGATGTGATCGTCCACTCCATGATCCTCAACGACCTCCACGGGATCTACAACCAGCGGGAACTGGCGTGGCGCAGCTATGTGGACGCAACCCTCACCCTGGCCCTAGCAGCCAACCAAACCGGGGCCAAGCTCATTGTGGTGTCCACCGACTGGGTATTCGACGGCACCCAGGCCGGGGCCGATGAGCGCACCCCGCCCAACCCGGTGAACTACTACGGAGTGTTGAAGGCCCTCAGCGAGCAGGCTGCTCTGCTCCAGGCTGACCGGGCTGCGGTGGCCCGGGTGTCGGCGGTAAACGGCGTCCATTGGGCTCGAGACGAGATGCCCCGGGGCCAAGACCCGGGATACGGCTATTTCGTGACCACCGTGCTCGACGCGGTATCTCAAGGGCAGTCATTCGGGGTGTGGGAAGGCGACGACATCAACATGGCGGCCACGCCCAGCCTGGCCAGCGAGTGCGCTGAAACCATGTGGCTGATCGCAGCCAACGACGATGCCGACGGCATCTTCCACTGCTGCGGCGCCGAACCGGCAGGGCGTATGGAGCTGGCCCGAATGGCCTGCGAGGTCTTCGGCCACGATTCCTCGCTGCTGAGATCGGTTCCGCCTGATTCGGAGATGATGGCGTCGATGGCCGGGGCCCGAATCCCCTACGACACCACGATTAGCACTCCTCGCACGACCGAGGTCCTGGACTACGAGCCGCTGGGCACCCGCGAACTGCTGGAGCGCTTCAAGCTGGAGATGGAAACCGGCGATTTAATTTCCACCACTGGAGGTTGACCATGGCCAATACCCCCGCATCAGGCCCTATTCGCCCTCAGCCGGGACCGGGACGGGTTCTCGACATCACCCCGGAATCGGCAGGATGGGACAACGTGGCCTTCTCGGTGGTCGAGCTCACCCCGTCTGATCCGTGGTCGGGGGTCGAGTCCGACCGGGAAACCGCCATCGTGCCCCTATCAGGATCAGGGCGGGTGGAAGCCGGCGACATCAACGCCGCCATCAGCCGCACATCGGTGTTCGAAGAGCTGGGCCGGATCGTTTACCTGCCGCCGGGCACGCCCTATGAGATCTCCACCGAAGGCGCGCTGGTGGCCGCGGTGGGCTCGGCCCCCGCTGAGGGCCGCTACCCGGCCCGGATCATCGAACCCTCCGAGATGAAGGTGGAAATCCGAGGCGGCGGCCAGGCCTACCGCCAGGTAGTCCACTCGCTGGCCCATCCGCTGCCCGCCGAGAAGCTCATCCTTTACGAGGTGTTCGTGCCCCGGGGTACCTGGTCGGGCTGGCCGCCCCACTGCCACGACGGCCGCGACGGATCGCCCTATCTGGAGGAGGTCTACTATTTCCGGCTGGATCGCCCCGAGGGCTACGCCATGCACCGCAACTGGCGCACTGAAGAGAACTTTGACGAAGCCGTCGTGGTCCGAGATGGCGACGCGGCGCTGGTGCCCAAGGGCTACCACACGTCGGTGGCCTGCCCCGGTTCCAACATGTACTTCCTCAACTACCTGGCCGGCGAGCTGATTGGCGACCAGCGGCGCACACCGCCCTGCTTCGACGCCCAGCACACCTGGATCGAGGCCGACTGGGGAGCGGGGGCGTGGACCCTCCCGGTGGCCGGCGCCATTCCCTCCAATTGAAATGAGCGTCGACGACCTCGCCCACGACGGGCGGTTTGCGGTGCTGGCCATAGATCACCGCGACTCGATTCGCAGCGTGCTGGCCCCCGACAACCCCGATTCTGTGTCCCATCAGGCCATCGTCGATCTCAAGCGCGACCTGGTAGCTGGGTTGGCCGACGGGGCCACCGGGGTGATGCTGGAGCCGGAGTACTCCATCCCCCAGTTGCTGGACGGGACGCTGCCCCCCGGGGTGGGCTTTACCGCCGCACTGGAGGCCCAGGGATATATGGCCGACCCCGAAGCCGCCCCCGTCGCCCTCCTCGAAGGCTGGTCGGTGCAGGCCGCCGCCGACTGCGGGGCCGCCGCGGCCAAGCTTCTGGTGCTGTACCGGCCCGACCGCCCCCACGCCGTCGCCCAAGAGAAGGCCGCGGCCGACATCTTGGCCGAGTGCCGACGGGTGGGCATCCCCCTGCTGGTAGAACCGCTGTTCTACGGACTGGCCGATCCCTCCCTCCGACCTCAGATCGTGCTCGACACCGTGGATCGCTTCGCCCTCATGGGATTCGACATCTTGAAATTGCCGTTCCCCGTCGATGCCGACCACGACCCCGACGAAACCCGTTGGGCCTCAGCCTGCTCAGAGATCTCCAACCGCTGCGACATGCCTTGGACGCTGCTATCGGGCGGCGGCACTTTCGACAGCTACTACGCCCAACTGGAAGTGGCGATGGAATCGGGATGCGCCGGATTCACCGTCGGCCGAGCTCTGTGGGGCGAAGCCGCATTGGCGCCAGCCGCCGACCGCCCCGCGGTCATCGCCGATCTGATCGCCCCTCGCCTCGCCGCGCTGCGCGACTTGGTTATCTGAACAAACCCGTTTAGACCGCTACCGCACCGCCGGCTACAAGTTCGCCCTGGTAGAACACCACGGCCTGGCCCGGGGCCACTCGGCGCTGGGGCTCTTTCCAATCGACTCTGCCCGCTTGGTCCACCACCCCAACCGCGGGGGTTCCGTGGGCGCTCACCTGGATGTCTATTGGCCCGTCCACTCGGCCGTCGACCCATTGGATGTCCACCACGTCTTGACTGGACGCATACAGATCCTCTCGCCGGCCCACGGTGACCCGGCCGGAGGCGATGTCCACATCGGTCACGTACCGGGGCTCGTCGGTACCGCCCAAGTTCAATCCCCGTCGCTGGCCGATGGTCACCGCCTGTACGGCCTCCACTGAGCTCAACACCGTGCCGTCGGCGTCCACTACGGTGCCGGGCGACTCGCCCAAACGCCGAGACAAGAACCCCTGCCTTCCCCCAGACCGGTTGGCAATAAAGCACACGTCCTGGCTGTCGGGCTTGGCCGAGTTCCGCAAGCCCAGATCGGTGGCCCGCTCCCGAACTTCGGCCTTGGTCAGATGGCCGATGGGCAACAGCAGCCGGGCCATCTGCTCCTGGCCCAGCATGTACAGCACATAGGACTGATCCTTGGCGTCGTCAACACCCCGACGCACTCGGAAACCGTCGCCGGCCGCCTCCAGACGGGCGTGATGGCCAGTGGCCACCGCGTCGAAGCCCAGTGCTTCGGCTCGAACCATCAGCTTGTCGAACTTGATGTGGCGGTTGCACTCGATACAGGGATTGGGCGTCAGCCCGACCGCGTGGTCATCCACATACGGCGCCACCACTCGCTGGTCGAAGGCGTCGCCGAAGTTGAACACGTGGTGCTGCAATTCCAACAGGTCGGCCACCCGGCGGGCGTCCTCCACATCCGACACCGAACAGCAGCCGGTGTCGGACTCGCCGCCCCACAGCTTGAGAGTCACGCCCACCACCTCGTGTCCCTGCTCGGCCAGCATGGCCGCGGCCACCGAGGAGTCCACTCCTCCGGACATAGCCGCCAAGACCCGCATCGTTTGTCCCTTCCCCTAACCGGTTCCGTAGTCCCGGAGCCGAGCCACCGCGTCGGGGATCACCGCCAGTGCCCTATCGATATCAGCGTCGGTGGTCTCATAGCCCAGCGAAAGCCGCAGCGAGCCCCCGGCCAGCATCCGGTCATAGCCCATGGCGACCAGCACATGCGATGGGTCCTGCGCCCCGCTGGAGCACGACGACGCGGCCGAGGCGTACACCCCGGCGTCTTCCAGCAGAAACAGCAAGGCCTCCGACTCGATGCCCTCGAAGCACAGATGGGCCGAACCGGACACCTTGCCCGATCGCTCCCCGGTCTCGACCGTGCCTGCCACCACGGCAAGAATCCCATCGGCCAGACGATCACGCAGCGTGGCCAACCGCTCCACCTGCTCAGCCCGGCTTTTCAGCACCACCTCGGCGGCCGCCGCCATCCCGGCGATGCCCGCGGCATTGTGGGTGCCCGAGCGCAGTCCCCGCTCCTGGCCACCGCCCAGAAGCAACGGCGACAGCTCCACCCCATTGCGCACCACCAGCGCTCCTACCCCCTTGGGACCGCCGAACTTATGGGCGCTCACCGAGATCAGATCGGCGCCAGCCGCCAACGATGCCACGTCGAGCCAGGGAAAGGCCTGCACCGCGTCGGTGTGCAGCACCGCCTGAGGGGCAGCCGAGCGCACCTCCTCGGCCACCTGCTCCAAGGGTTGAACCATGCCGGTCTCGTTGTTGGCCAGCATCACCGATACCACGGTCACGTCTTCGTCGAGGGCGGCGGCCAGCGCATCCAGATCGATCACCCCGGCGGCGTCCACCGCCACCACCCGGCCGCCCAGATGCTCCACCGGCTCTAGCACTGCGTGGTGCTCGATGGCCGAGCACACCGTCACCCCGCCCACCCGCATGTGCCGGCCGACCACTGCCATGTTGTCGCCCTCGGTGCCTCCGCCGGTGAACACGATCTCCCCCGGCTCCGAGCCCAAGGCCTCGGCCATCACATCGCGGGCATCGTCGATCCGCCGACGGGTGTCCCGGGCCATCCGATGGGCGCCGGTTGGGTTGGCATACAGCTCCCGATGGAGCGGGGCCATGGCCTCGGCCGCCTCCAAGCACAGCGGCGTCGAAGCGGCATTGTCCAAATACGAGATTGAGTCCGGTGCCACTGCCAACCGCCCTCTATACCTTGGGGAACACCAGATCGTCGCGCCGGGAGCGCTTCAGCTCGGCGAACGATGGCCACTCGGCCAGTGTCACCACCGCGTCCCACAGTCGAACCGAGTCCTCCGAGGCGGGAACCTCGCTCACCACCGGCCCAAAGAAAGACGTAGACCCCCGGCCGTGATGGAACGTGATAATCGGGGTGCCCACGTCCCGCCCGGTGCGGCTCAGCGCCTCCAGCGTGGATTCCCTCAAGGCATCGTCCAACGACTCATCCTCGGCCAAGGTGGCCAACTCCGGGGAAGCTCCAGCCCTGTCCAACGCGGCCGCCAAGTGCTCGTCTGAGGCCACTTCGCCCATGGTCGAGCGGATGTCCCCATCTGGATTCCAGATGGTGGCCCCGTAGGCGGTGTAGAGCGCGCCTACCGCCTGCGAACCATGCTTCTCCCGTACCGCATGAGCCACCCGGAGCATCCGCCTGCCCTTGTGGTGCAGATCCTGATAGCCCTCGGGGAAGTCCTCGTAGTCCTTATCCTCGTTGAGGATCGACAAGCAGATAAGCCGCCAATCCACCGAGTAGCCCCGCTGCTGGGCGACATCGGACACCCACCGGGAGGTGATCCATGCGAACGGGCAAATCGGATCCCAGAAGAACTCGACGTCGGCTTCAGGCATGGGCTGAATTCTACGGTGTCGCCGCTTCTTTCATCCCTGCGGACCGCTCTTTGACTGCCAGACCCACCTTAGAATTACTGTGAATGGCCAGAATCAGGGTTTCCACCACCATTGAAGCGCCTCTAGACGCCGTATGGGAGTACGTCCGCCGAATCGACAGCCACACCGAGTGGATGGCCGACGCCGAGTCGATTTCTTTCCAGGGCGAGCAGACCGAGGGGGTGGGCACTGCTTTCGATTGCCTCACCAGGGTCGGCCCCCTCCGGCTCAACGACGCCATGGTCATCACCGAATGGGCCGAAAGGGAGGCCATCGGAGTGCGCCACACCGGATTGGTCACCGGCGAGGGCCGCTTCACCCTCACCCCGGCGGGCACCGACCGCACTGAGTTCTGCTGGACCGAGGAACTGCACTTCCCCTGGTGGATGGGGGGCCTGCTGGGCGACATCGTGGGAGCCCGCATTCTCGAGTGGGTGTGGCGCCGCAATCTCAAAACGTTGCGCGCCCAATTCTCGGCTGCCTAGAACGCCTCCACCCAGCGGGAGGCGGCCCATAGGGACCCGACAAAGGAGCCCGCGGCCACCACGGTGGCGGCGAGCACGGGGACAGCATTGGTGTGCCGCCGTTTGCGAATTGCCTGAGCCGCGGCTGCCCCCACGAGGACACCGCCGATAAGCCCGCCGATATGACCGCCCAGCGAAACCTCCCGAACGGTGAAGCTGATGACCAGGTTGATGGCCAGAATCGGCCCTATCGGCGTCTGGAATAGACCCACCCCTTGGGTCAGCATCAGGGCGGCATAGGCACCCATCAGCCCGAAGATGGCCCCCGACGCTCCGGCGATAAGGGAGTTGGGCGCCTCGATCAACGCGCCGAACGACCCGCTCACCAACGATGAGAGATACACCGCGGTGAATGGCACCCGTCCCAGCCACCGCTCCAGGGCCAACCCCAGGATGTAGAGCGAGTACATGTTGACCGCCAGGTGGAATAGACCGTGGTGCAAGAAACCGCCGGTGAACACCCGCCACCACTCGTTGGCGATGTCGATGGCCGGCCCCCAAGTGGCGGCTTCGAAGATCAGACCGTCTACAGCACTCTGGCCACCGATGCTGTCCCCCATGGCCATGCCGACGATGAACACCACAACGTTGGCGGCAATAAGCACATAGCTGACGTACCAGGTGTCGGTTCTCTGGGGGATCATGCTCAATGAGCGGTTACAGACCTACCGGTGAGCCGTCGCCCAGCAGGTTCTGGCCCACGTTCACCACCTCGGTGACCCCATCCACACGGTCTTTGAGAATCCGCTCCACCCCAGCCTTCAGCGTGACCGTCGAAGCCGGGCAACTCACGCAGGCCCCCGTCAATTCCACGGTGACCACGCCGGTGTCCTCGTCCACCTCTCGCAAGAAGATGTCGCCGTCGTCGGCCTGCACCGCGGGGCGGATGGCCTCGATCACTTGGGCAACGGCTTCCTGCACGCCTTCATTCTCTCAGCAGGTGACCGTTTCGCCAACCTTCTTGCCGAACACTTCCTTCAAACTGACAAGCGTCTGAAAGACTCGACCCTGTGGAAGTGCTGGCCCACCAGGGAGGTTGGGACGAGATCCTCTTGGTGGCCGCGCCGTTGGCCCTGCTGGCCGGCTTGTTGTTTCTGGCTAACCGCCGGGCCTCACGCGGCGGACGTCGGCCCCAAGAGCGCTGAGCTTGCCGACGAAGTCCTCATAGCCCCGGTCGATGTGGTGGGGATCAGACACCACCGTGACGCCGTCGGCCGCCAAGCCGGCCACCACCAAAGCTGCCCCGGCCCGGATGTCGGATGCCCGCACCGGCGCTCCGCTGAGCCGGTCGATACCCCGGATCACCGCATGATGGCCCTCGGTGCGGATATTTGCGCCCATGCGCACCAACTCGTCCACGTAGCGAAATCGGCCTGAGAACAGGTTCTCGGTCACAATTCCTACCCCCTCGGCCACCGACAGCATGGCCACCAGCAGCGGCTTGCAGTCGGTCGGCAGGCCGGGATACGGGAGGGTGGATACATCGGCCGACCGAAGGCGCCCGTTGCACATCGCCCAAATGCCGTCGGGATCCGATGAAGTCCGCACCCCCATGTCCCCTAGTTTGCGGCACAGCATCGCCATGTGGTCGGACCGGGCGCCCAGCAGGGTGATCTCGCCGCCGGCCATTGCCAGGGCCGCCAAGAAGGTGGCTGCCTCGATCCGGTCGCTCACCACGGTGTGCTCCACCGGGTGCAGTTCATCCACCCCCTCCACCTCGATGGTGGACGTTCCCGCACCGGTCACCTGGCCGCCCATGTGGTTGAGGAATCCGGCCAGATCGGCGATTTCCGGCTCCCGGGCGGCATTGTCGATCACCGTGGTCCCCTTGGCCCGCACCGCGGCCATCATCACGTTCTCGGTGGCCCCCACACTGGGGAATTCCAGCAGCACCAGGTTGCCCACCAGATTGTCGGCGGAGGCGTAAACGTCGCCGCCGGAGGTTTCGATTCGACAGCCGATGGTCTCCAGAGCGGCAACGTGCATGTCGATGGGCCGGGGGCCGAAGTCGTCGCCGCCAGGCAGGGCCACCCGGGCATGCCCGACACCGGCCAACAGCGGCCCCAGCACCGCGGTAGATGCCCGCAACTGCTCGGTCAGCGCATAGGGGGCCTCGGGGGTGATAGACGCAGGGCGCTCAATGGTGAGGGCATCACCCGACCGGCTGACCGTGACGCCCATCGCCCGCAGCACCTCGGCCATCGCCGTCACATCCTCGATATCGGGCACATTGCGGATCACGAACGTGCCCTCGGTGAGCAGACAGGCAGCCATGAGCTTCAGCACGGAGTTCTTGGCCCCGCTGATGGGCACCGAGCCCTCCAGCGGGCCGCTGGCCCGTACCTCGATGCGATCCTGCTGATCGACGCTCTCCACCTGACCAGTATGGTGCCCGCACTCCTTTCGGCACAGTCATGCTGGCGTCAGACCCAATCGCTGAGCATCGAGCGCACAAAAGTAAACTGCCCTCCAATCCATGCCCCCCGTGATCTCTCGTCGCGTCCTGAACGCCGATGCCGCCGATGCCCTGCTAAATGGCCCCAATGGTCTGCTGACCCCCCGCTCCGACATCGTCTTGGAGCAAGCCGAAGGCGAAGCCAGGTTCACCGCAGTGGAGGGGCCGGTGGAGCACTATCGCCGCACGGTAACCGTCGAGCCAATCGGCTCCGACCAAGTGGAGATCACCGAGAGGTTCGATTACCGACTGTCCATTCCAGTTTGGTGGGTGCTGTTCACCATCCCGTTCAGCCGCGCCCTGCGCCGGGGGCGGGATTTGCCCTGGTGGCATCCCCCCGACCGGTTCACCGAACGACAGGCTCGGGTGGTGGCCCTGCTGGCCATCCTGGCGGTAGCCGCCGGATTCCTGGGCACGCTGTTGGGGCAGACCATCACCTTCGCGGCCGACGAGTTCAAGGTGGGAGAATCAGCCCAAGGTCTGGCCCTCTCCCTGGTGCGCCTCAGCATCCTGATCACTCTGGTGGTGGCCGCGCTCGGCGATCGGAAAGGGCGACGGCGCACCCTGCTCTACGCCGCAGCCGGGTCTATCCTCGCTGCGGCCGCAACTTCGCTCGTGCCCAATCTGGCCACCTTGGCCACAGTCCAGGCGGTTTCCCGGGGGCTGTCTCACGCCATGGCCCTGCTCATCTTTGTGTTCGCTCTAGAGGAAGCACCAGCCGGTTCCCGGGCCTTTGTGGCCTCCATGCTGGCGCTGGCCGCCGGTTTGGGCTCGGGACTGGCTGTGGGGTCCGTGCCTTTCGCCGACCTCAGCACTTCGGGATGGCGGCTCTCGTTTGTGGCCGCGTTGGCGGCGCTGCCCTTGGTGGCGTTCGTGGCCCGACGGCTTCCCGAGTCCCAGCGTTTCGAAGCCGCTCGCCGACAGCCGCGAACCCGTCCCCCAGAGCAGTACCGCTTCCGCTTGATGATCTTGGCGGTGACGTCCTTCGCGGTGTTGGTGTTCTCTGCCCCCGCATCCCAGTTGCAGAACGAGTTCCTGAACGAGCAGCGAGACTTCAGCGCCACCAAGATCGCGGTGTTCACCTTGCTCACTACTTGGACGGCGGGGCCGGGCATGCTCATCGCCGGCAAGTTGGCCGACCTGCGGGGCCGGCGGGTGATTGCCGCGGTGGGAGTTAGCGGGGGGTCCATTTTCATCTTGTGGCATTTCACCCAAGCAGGCTGGCCGATGTGGGTCTTTATCGCAGTGGGAGCGCTGTTGACTTCCTCAACGGTGCCGTCGCTGGGGGTGTACCGAGCCGAGATGTTCGGAACCATTCGCCGGTCGGAGTCCAACGGACTGCTCGGCGTGGCCGGGGTTTCCGGGAGCATGGTCGGACTGGCCGCCGGGGGCTACATGATCGAGACCTGGGGTTACGGCACCGCCTTCTCCATATTGCTGGCCGGCCCACTTCTGGTCGCAGTGCTGGTGCTGTTGTTCTACCCCGAGACCACCCGGCGATCACTGGAGGAGCTCAACCCCGAAGACTCTGAGGACATGTAGTGGTCTGGTCGCATCCCCCTCCTCCCATTTCACACACAGACCACTAGAGCGTCTTCTAGAGAGTCTTCAGCCAACTAGCCACCGCGGCAACGATCTCTGCGTCAGCCTTCTTCGGGTCGTGGCGCTCTCCCTCAAGCCAAACGGTGGAAACCGGACCCTTGATGGCCGCCAAGTGGTGGTCAAACTCCTCGGGAGTGCCAAAGGGGTCGCGGTCGCCGGAGATGAACAGGCACGGGACCTCAATAGCGCCGAAATGCCCGGTCCGCAGGTTCTCGGGCTTCTTGGGCGGGTGCAGCGGATAGCTCAACAGCACCAGCCCAGCGGCGGGCATTCCCTCGGCCACCGCCATTGAGAACATCCTTCCGCCCATCGACCGGCCTCCCAGCACCAGACGCCCTGGGTCGGCCCCTAGTCGAGTGGCGATGGCCGGAATCTCCTCGTGGAGGAAGGCCAGCAGCTTGGGCGCCCGGTCGGGGGGGCGCCGGCCCTGGTTCCGATAGGGAAAGTTGATCCGCTCGACTGGCAGCGGAGCCAACCCCTCAGCGATAGCCACCAACGAGTGCTGGTCGCGATCTCCACCGGCACCGTGGGTCAATACAAGCCCTTCTACCGTCGGGGCCGCCACTACATGTACCGGCGTAGCAGGTCCCTCAGAGTGACCGCAGCCTGCTCCGCCGCAATATCGCCGTCGGTGGGATCGGGACCGGCCACCAACGCTTCCCGCAGTTCATCGGCGGCATCGAGCATCGAACGCCAGAAATCCCCGTCGTATCCCCACGGCAGGCTGAGTTGCACCACTTGTCCGTGGGCGATGGCGAAGTCCTCCACCGCCTTGGTGTCGGAGGTGTTGCGACGGAGCCGATCGGAGGAGAGAAACAGCGCCTCCAGCACCTGGTAAGGCTCCACTCCGGGCAGGCCCGGCCCGAACTGGCGCTGGGCGGCGGCATTGATCATCCGGTCGAACACGGCGTCCACCGCTTCCTCGTCGGCCTCCCCCACCACCAAATTGCCGGCGTAGTCCACTTCGTGGGCGATGCCCTCGCTCAAGAGCTCGCTCATCACATCGGCCTTTTGGGCGTCGTCGTAGTCCCCCAGTTCGTACACCACCGCAGGCAGGCTCTTGTCTAGGTCCGGCAGTTGGGCCCGCAGTACCCCCTCCACTGCCTTGTCGACTTCCTCCTCGTCGGCCTCGCACACGATCAGCGTCGGCCCCAGCCAGGCGTGCTCCAACCCCTCTTCTCGGAGCGCTGCTTCCAAGCCATTGCGGGCGCCATAAGACCACTCGTGGAACTCATAGGCCAGTTGCTCGTCGTCGGGGCCACCCACCCCTTCGGCAGGTTGTGGCGGCGACGGGAAGGTGGCCACGCCGCACTCCACGCACTCCGACACGTCCTCGTCGTAGGGGGCGCCGCATTGGAAGCACCAAACCATGCCGTCCATAGTTTCAGATCACAGGTCAACGGTCGCATTGTCGGGACAAACAGAAGCCGCACAAACATGCTGGCAGAGGGTGAAGTCGCCGGTGCGCAGCACTACGGTTGGACAACGTGAACACTTCGCCCGAAACACCCGACCGCAACCTGGCGATGGAGCTGGTTCGGGTAACCGAAGTCGCAGCTCTGGCCGCTTCCCGTTGGATGGGCCGGGGTGACAAGGAAGGGGCGGACGGTGCCGCGGTGGAGGCCATGAGGGTGCTGCTGCGGACCGTGCCGATGGACGGGATCGTGGTGATCGGCGAGGGCGAGAAGGACGAAGCCCCCATGCTCTTCAACGGGGAGCAGATAGGCGATGGAACGCCTCCTGAATGCGATATCGCCGTCGACCCCATCGACGGCACCACGCTCACTTCCCTGGGCCGGGGCAACGCCCTGTCGGTGATTGCGGTGTCCGACCGGGGGACCATGTTCAACCCCGGACCTTGCGTGTACATGGAGAAGATCGCCTACGGGCCCGAGTGCATGGGTTACGGCATCTCGCTGGACAACTCCCCCACTCGCAACCTCGAGCTAGTAGCCGAGGCCAAGAGCGAGTCGGTGCGGGATGTGACCGCGGTGATTCTCGACCGCGACCGCCACTCGGAGCTGATTGCCGAAGTGCGCGAAGCCGGGGCCCGCATCCGGCTCATCCCTGACGGCGACGTGGCCGGGGCCATATCCACCGCCTGGCCCGACTCGGGGGCCGACATCCTGTTCGGCATCGGGGGAACCCCTGAGGGCGTCATCTCTGCGGCCGCCCTCAAGTGCATGGGCGGCGAGCAACTGGGTCGCCTGTGGCCCCGCAACGACCGGGAGCGGAAAGAAGCCGAGAAGCTGGGTCGAGATGTGACTCAGATCCTCACCGCCGACGACTTGGTCCAGGGCGACAACTGCTTCTTCGCCGCCACTGGCATCACCGACGGCGACCTGCTCAAGGGCGTCCACTACAGCAAGAATCACGCCAGCACCCAGTCACTGGTCATGCGATCCAAGTCGGGCACCGTCCGGCTGGTCACCGCCGACCATCAATTGGGGAAGCTGAACAGCTTCTCTGCCATCGAGTTCGGCTAGCGGGCTGATACCCGCCGACAGCGGCTACAAGTCAGTGCGGTACAGGTAACGCAGATCCCAGTAGCCGTACAGCGTCGGCGTGTAGTTGCCAAATACGTTGCGAACCGCTCCCAACCGCTCGCCGAGAGCGGTGAAGACCATCGGCACATTCTCGGCAATGATCGACTGCGCCTCCCGATAGAGCCGCACTCTCTCATCGTGGTCCAACTCGGCGCTCGCCGCCACGTAGATCTCGTCCACCCGGGCTTCCCACTCGGTGGCAGGCTCGGGCTGGTGCGGGTACCACTCGTGGTATTCGCCGCTGCTGTGCCAAATCCCGATGCCGGAATAGGGGTCGGGTCCGCCGCTGTGCCCCAGAACCATGGCCTCCCAGTCGAAGGTGAAGCTCAGCTGCGATACCAGATGGCTGAACTCAACAAGCTCGACCTGCACGTCCAATCCCAGGGCGGCCAACCCCCTTTGGATTATCCGAGTCGTTCCGACCCGCACGCTGTTGCCCTCGCTGGTGGCAAGCGTGAAGGAGATCGGGTTGCCGCGGTCGTCCTCGCGGATGCCATCGCCGTCGGTGTCTTTCCAGTCCAATCCGTCGAGGATTTCATTCGCCCGATCCAGATCGTATGGGTATTGGCGCACATCGGGATTGTGGAAGTCGCCGGAAGCGGGGCTAATCGAGGACCACTGGGGGTACCCCAAACCGTGTAGGACGCCTTCGATTATGGCCGCCTTGTCCACCGAGTGGGCGGCTGCTTGACGGAACGCAACATCTTGGAACCAGCGAAGCTTGACCGGGTCGATGTACGGCTCGCCGTCGTCGCCGGCGCCCGGGTTCTGATTGAAGACCATGAAGGTCGTGCCGAAACTGGGTCCTCGTCGGTGCAGGCTGAAGTTCTCTTGCTCAGCCAGCGACGACAACAGCGCATACTCCTCGCCGAGAACACCGTGGAAGTCGGTGACGCCGTCGCGGAACAACGCCAGAACTTCCTCCAAGTCGTCAACTTGCAGCCTCACCACGCGGTCGAGATAGGGCAGCCTTCCTCCGGCGTCGTCGGTTAGCCAGTAGTCGGGGTTCCGCTTATAGACGATCCGCTCTCCAGGCGCGTACTCCGCAATGGTGAACGGACCGGTACCGACAATCTCGGAGGGATCGGTGTCGATGGTCCAAAAGTCCTCGAAAGTGCCTGCGGTGATGGGGCCTTCCAAGATGTGCTTGGGGTAGATGGCGGTGCCCATCGACCGCAAAAATGGTGCGAACGGGTACGGGAGCACGAACTCCACGGTGTGGTCGTCGAGGGCCGTAACCGTCATCGGCGACTGCTCCCACTCGCCCGATTCCGAGTTGAAATGGCGGAACTCGAAGATCGTTCGGCTCGAGGCCTCAAAGTCGTCGTTGTAGATGACCTCGTTGAACGTGAACTCCACGTCGTGCGCGGTGAACGGCATTCCGTCGTGCCAGCGCACGTCGTCGCGCAAGCGGAACACCCAGCGCAAGCCGTCGTCGGAGTGCTCCCACGACTCGGCCAGTCGGGGCTCAACATTGTCGTTGAGCCAAGAAGTCTGGGTAAGGCCCTCGAACAAGTACGAAAGGACGCCCGATGAGCCGCCTTCGACGGCCAAGGCCAGATTGAAGGTCAGCGGCTTGGAAATGGTGGCGGTGGTGAGCGTGCCTCCGAGGGCGCCGATCTCATAGGAAAACTCATCCGCGTTGCGGCGAAGCTCGTCCAAGATCGAGCCATTGGAGTCGTCCGACGGCAACCCCGCGGAGCACCCGCCCGGAACGATCTGCGTATCCACATTGAACTTGCACCGGTACGAGTTCAGCTGCACTTCCCGGGCGGCAACCAGACGGTCCCTTGCGACCAAATCAGCGTCGGTGGGCGTCCCGGCAAACGAGGCCGGTTCGGCCGGGGACAGGGTGGGAGCGCCGTCGGTGCAGCCGCCGGACACCTGCTCGGCTTCTTCGCCGAACATACAGCGGTATGCGTCCAACAGCGCTTCCTGATCCGCTATGAGCTGGTCGCGGACTCCGATGTCGTCCAGCGACGGCGCAGCCGATGCCACGGCGCTGGTAGATGCAACAGCCAACCCGGCGACCAAAACCGCAGTCAGAACGCGCCTCATGGGCAATGAGGCTACAGGGGGTTTTCAGGCCAACGGCAACCACTTGGGAATCCGTTCATTCACCGCCAAAGACGGCAGCAAATCCAATGCTGACAGGTGCCGCCCACTGGTCAGCCCCGCTCATTCACCGCCAGGGACGGCGGGCAGTCCACCCGATGATGAACCGGCGAATGCGGCGGGGGGCTTTGCTAGAGAGGACCGCCAACAATCGGTTCAGCCGGCCAGTCACCACTTCGGGACGCCGGCGCGCCGCAGCCTGAAGCGCCTCAGAGGCCACGGCCTCTGCGCTTTGCCACCCCGCAGACGGCCAGTTGTCAAGGTTCCAGCGGCCCCGTTCGTGGAACTCGGTGCGGGTCAGTCCGGGCAGCACCGTCGTTACCGTCACCCCGGTACCCTTGTGCTCCTCATAGAGGGCCTCGCCAAGACTGGTTATATACGCCTTGGTGGCCGCGTACACCGCGGTCATGGGCATGCCCTGGAGCGAGGCCATCGATGACACCAAGAGCACCTGGCCCCGACCCCGGGCGGTCATCGAGGCCAGGGCGGCATGGGTGAGCTGCGTCAGCG
Organism: marine group bacterium Sva0996 bin134; assembly: GCA_002239105.1. Taxonomy (GTDB): domain Bacteria; phylum Actinomycetota; class Acidimicrobiia; order Acidimicrobiales; family Bin134; genus Poriferisocius. Next base: position 32,695 of record MPNQ01000032.1, read on the forward strand.
CTACCACGTTCACCCCTATCGTCTCCGACACTTCAGCGCCGTCTTGGGCATGAAGCGGCCCTTCGTAGCCCAAACCAGCGTTGTTCACCAGGAGGTCGATGGGGGCGTCGTCAGTCGCCACCCGCTTCTCAACCACAGCCAACCCAGCCGGTTCGAACAGGTCAGCCTCCAGCACTTCTATATCGAGTCCCGAGCCGTTGGCCCGCAACTCTTCAGCCAGCTCATCGAGCCGGTCCCCGCTGCGGGCAACCAACACCAACTCCACTCCGGCGGCGGCAAGATGCACCGCCATCGCCCGACCGATTCCCGTCGAAGCCCCGGTCACCAGCGCCCGCTCCCACCGAGCCTCCCGCGACCTTCCCAAACCCATTCCAAGCGCCCCCATCAGCCCCAATACAGATTGATTCACCCCGCGAATCTAGCGTTCAGCCGCATCCATTCCGTTGCAGTAGCGAGTCGAATTCATGGTCATGAACATGGTCACACAGTGTTAGCCTTTGGTCGTGGCTAACCTCGTGCCCGCCGGGGGGGAGGGCATGGGGATCTGCGGGGCCTTCCCGGAGTTCGCCGGCTTCTGGGAAGATCCCAGCGAGACGGTCATAGATCCAGAGTCGGTAGCCGCAATGGCCGACGACTGGGCCTAGGCGCTGTTGGCAAAGCAGATCAGTGAAGCTGGTGTGAGAGCATGCACAAGCCTCAGTCGTAGAGCCCATAATCAATCCCGAAGTTCTTCAAGCGCCAGAGCGTTTTGTCAGTTCAACAGGAGCTGTTTGGAGCTTTCGGGCTGCCAGGTGGTGATGCCCTTTTCGGGGAAGGCGTCGGGGAAGGCGTCAGGAGGGGGTTCGACAAGGGCGTCGGGGGTGGATTTTGGTCTGGCGCCGGGGGTGGGTCTTGGTTTGGCGTCGGGGGTGGATTTTGGTCTGGCGAGGGATGTCCGTGGTCGTGGCTGTCCTGGCGGGAGGTCGGCGTAGGGTTTGGGCGGGGGTCTGAGTTCGTGGGCGCCGTTTCGGTTTCGGTGTACTGTCCAGCCGTCGTCGTGGATGTTGTGGTGGCAGCTCTTGCAGACCAGCACCAGGTTGTCGATGTCGGTGCTACCGCCGCTAAGCCATTCTTTGATGTGGTGGGCTTCGCACCAAACGGCTGATCGTCCGCAGCCGATGCAGTGTTCGTCGCGGATGATGAGGGCGGCTCTTTGGGCTTCGGTGGCCAAGCGGTGCTTGCGCCCCACCCACAGTTCCTGGCCCTTGGTGTTGAACACTGCGGGCACGATGTCGGCGTTGCAGGCCAGCCGCAGAGTCTCCGATATCGGCAGAGGCGTGCCGTCTACCAGGCGGGCATCGGCCAGCTTCTCGTTCAGCGCGTCCCAGTGGGCGGTCAAGATCAAAGTGGTGCCCTGCGGCTTGCGGTCTTTGGCGTCGGCGCAGACCAGATTCTCCAAAGCGTCGGCCATCCGCTGGTCGAACGCCGTCTGGTCGCCGGCTTTGCTGCTGTTGGCCAGGCGGCGCACTTCATCGGCCAGCGCCGCTTCGATCCGGTTCCCCGCAACCGGGTCGAACCGCCCGTTCACAACGAACATGCCGTCGTCAGCAGACTTGAAAAAGCGAAATGAACGGCGCTCCCGCTGCTTGGCCATCAATGACTTGCCGTCATCTCCCGACTGCTCATACTGATGGTCGCGCAGTGTCTTGGAGAAAGTACCGAAATCCTCGCGCCGGGCCGCCTCCACCAACACAGTCTCGTCAACCGGCCCCTGCGAAGCGGCCCTGGCGATCTGCTTGGCATGGGCCTCAGGAATCTCCCCCGCGCCCAGCGCATCAAGAGTCTCAGGAACCTGCGAAAGCTGAGAAGCCGTCTCCACCTCCCGGCGGGCCTGCTGCTTGGAAGCCTGCAACTCCTCCAGAGCAACCCGCCGCGCCAACCCCTCGCCACCCCGGCCGGCATACGCAGCCAGCGTCTCCGTCTTCATCGCCGCCAGCCGAGCCTCGGCCCTTTTGATCACACCCAGCCGCTGGCGCAACTCCAACAGCGACAGCCCGGCAACATCAACCGCCTCCGGCCACACCGGCCCACTGTCAGCCTGTTTCCCCTGCTCCAGGGGCCTAAACTCCATACATGCAAGTATACCGACCCCAGTGACAACAACCCCCTGAAATAACGGGAACAAGCAAGATCACCTTGTCATATATTGAACTTGACTTGAACAAAAGCAACATGGCCCACATCCTTTTCACAGTGCAATCGGAACCGACAGCGGGCCACGCTCCATTTGGGACTCCGACTGGGTGTCAGATGGGAAGAAAAGGCCTCGTGGACGCCGCCCAAACTTCGTAGGGCTGATCGACAATGCGGCGCTGACCGAGGCCCCTCCACAGGAGAGCCAGCGATCCGAAAGCGCCAGAGCGTCTTGTCAGTTCAACAGAAGCTGTTTGGAGCTCTCAGGCTGCCAGGTGGTGATGCCCGTTTCAGGGAAGGCACCGGGGAATGCGTTGTTAAGGGCGTCGGGGCGGGATTGCGATTTTGCGGGTGATGGCCCTGAGCGTGCCTGCCAAGGCGGAAGGTCGGCGTAGGGCTTGGGCGGTGGTCGTAGTTCGCCCGCAGACCAGCTCGTAGTCAGCCCGCACCGCACACCAGCCACCACCGCCAAAACACACATGGATGAACTGCCCCTCGGGCACATCCAAAGCGATGGGCACATAGCGCCGGGTCTGAGAGCGGATGTGTACGGAAATGGGTGTAAAACTACTATTGTTGCATTGGGTGGGGTGTTGGGGTAGATTGGGCTTGTGGAAGTGGTGACGCTGAGCGACCTGGCTCCGATCTTGGCCGCGGTAGTCGGCCCGATGCTGGCGGTCATGTTCGCGATGATGCGCTACCAGCACGTCGACAGCGTCAAGACCCGCAACCTGATGCACGAGCTCATCGACAAATCGAACCGGGAGAACCGGGACCTCATCGACAAGTCGAACCGGGAAACCAGAGAGCTCATCCGGGAGAACCGGGACCTCATCGAGAAGAACCACTCGGAGCTGTCCGGCAGCCTCGGAGAGGTTCGAGAGCGCTTGTCCTACATCGAGGGCTACCTGCGGCAGTCGCCGCCACCCGCCGACGACGAAGACGCCCAAGCCGCCCAAGAGCCGTCACCGTTGGCGCCTTTGGGGCAGGTCACGACGAACGCGGCACCAAGGTGACCCCTGCTGGAAGATTCGTCGTCCAGTCCCAGCAGGCGATGGTGTTGTCGGCCCTGATCGCGCACGAATGCCCCTGGCCGGCTGCGATGGCGGTGAACTGGCCCCCGGGCGCATCCACCTCCCCGCCGCGGTTGATGCCCCAGCAGGCGATGGTGTTGTCGGCCCTGATCGCGCACGAATGGTCGTCGCCGGCTGCGATGGCGGTGAACTGGCCCTCGGGCGCATCCAACTGCCCGTAGCGGTTGTCGCCCCAGCAGGCGATGGTGTTGTCGGCTCTGATGGCACACGAATGCCTAAGGCCGGCTGAGATGGCGGTGAACTGGCCCCCGGGCGCATCCAACAGCCCGTGGTAGTTGTTGCCCCAGCAGGCGATGGTGTTGTCGGCCCTGATAGCACACGAATAGGCCAGGCCGGGGGCGGCTGCGATGGCGGTGAACTGGCCCCCGGGCGCATCCAACGTCGCCCTCGAGTTCCCTATCGTAAAAACGCTATGGTCGCCGCCGCCCCAGCATTCGATGGTGTTGTCGGCTCTGATGGCACACGAATGCTCTCCGGCTGAGATGGCGGTGAACTGGCCCTCGGGCGCATCCGCCTGCCTGCTGTAGTTGTTGCCCCAGCAGGCGATGGTGTTGTCGGCCCTGATGGCACACGAATGCGAGCGGCCGGCTGAGATGGCGGTGAACTGGCCCCCGGGCGCATCCGCCCGCCCGAAGGAGTTGTTGCCCCAGCAGGCGATGGTGTTGTCGGCCCTGACGGCACACGAATACCCGTCGCCGGCTGAGATGGCGGTGAACTGGCCCTCGGGCGCATCCGCCTCCCCGTCGCCGTTGTAGCCCCAGCAGGCGATGGTGTTGTCGGCTCTGATGGCACACGAATGGTTGTAGCCGGCTGCGATGGCGGTGAACTGGCCCCCGGGCGCGACCGTCCGCCTGTCGTAGTTGTTGCCCCAGCAGGCGATGGTGTTGTCGGCTCTGATGGCACACGAATGCCCCTGGCCGGCTGAGATGGCGGTGAACTGGCCCTCGGGCGCATCCGCCTCCCCGTCGTCGTTGTCGCCCCAGCAGGCGATGGTGTTGTCGGCTCTGATGGCACACGAATGGTTGTAGCCGGCTGCGATGGCGGTGAACTGGCCCTCGGGCGCATCCGCCTGCCTGCTGTAGTTGTAGCCCCAGCAGGCGATGGTGTTGTCGGCCCTGACGGCACACGAATACCCGTCGCCGGCTGAGATGGCGGTGAACTGGCCCTCGGGCGCATCCGCCTCCCCGTCGTCGTTGTCGCCCCAGCAGGCGATGGTGTTGTCGGCTCTGATGGCACACGAATGCCCGTAGCCGGCTGCGATGGCGGTGAACTGGCCCTCGGGCGCATCCAACTCCCCGTCGCCGTTGTAGCCCCAGCAGGCGATGGTGTTGTCGGCCCTGACGGCACACGTATGCAAGACGCCGGCTGCGATGGCGGTGAACTGGCCCTCGGGCGCATCCGCCCGCCCGTAGTCGTTGTTTCCCCAGCAGGTGATGGTGGCGTCGGTGCGCAGGGCGCACGAATGCCCGCTGCCGGCGGTGACA
>MPNQ01000076.1 GCA_002239105.1 marine group bacterium Sva0996 bin134
CGGTACACCGCGGCGGTCACCTCCACGCCGCCGCCTGCCCCGGCGGCGGTGTCGCTGACATCGACCGAGCACTTGGCGCCGCCGAACCCGGGCGCCCGCCCGCCCGCAAGCTTCAACTTCGCCGGCCAGCCGAACTGGTCTTATGTGGTGCAACTCACCGCCGAGGCGTCGGGAACCGCCTCTTTGCCCGCGACAGCCTCCGCCGCCTGCACACCCGTCGCCCCACCCGCCCCGACAGGCGTCACCGCCTCCTGCGCCAACGGCGCGCTCACCGTCACCTGGGAACCCGCGGGCGCCGGCCTGGCCGAAGCCACCGCCTACAAACCCCGCATATTCACCGGCAACCCCCCCACAGAGTCGGCGAACTGGACCGCCAACACCGCAGGCACCGCCACCTCGGCCGCCATCCCTGCCCCAGGTGAGCCCGCACTCCCCGAAACGGGTGTATTCCAAGTCAAAATCAAAGCCTCCAACGCCGCCGGCGATAGCCCCTACAGCCAAACCGCCGAGGCAACCTGCGGCCCCCCCGCACCCATAACCGGCCTCAAATGCACCGCCATCACAAAAGACGAAATCACCGTGGAATGGAACACAGCAGTCGGTGCCGAATCGTATACATTGTCCGGAAAGAGCGGGACTGGTAGGGGAGCTCACATTGTGAAGGGAGACCAGGGCAGCGGCGACTTCACGAATGACAACATCTCGGATCTGAGAGACGATGCCTCCTATCTCCTCAGGGTGGTTGCGACCAACAGCCAAGGCACCATCTTCGCAACGCTAGGGTGCCGCACACTCGACGATGACTGGCTGGAGGTGGATTGCCCGGCCAGCAATTCCATGCTACATGTAACGTGGGATAACTCGATTGACGATTCCCAGTCCTACACCGTGACTATTGGTCACCAAGGCAGTACTCGGGCTCTAACTTCTTCTAATGCATCGAGTTTGGTAGTTCCAGGCCAACCGGAGCAAGAGCACTCTGTGAACGTAGCTTCTACAGGGGTGCCAAAGTACTCGCAGTCAAAGGCCAAGACCTGTCCTGAACTCGATCCCTTTGGCAGGAATTATAATCCTTTTCTCTGGCCACAGGAAGGCGGTATTGACTGGCCATGGGAGCACGATTTGGATGATGAATATACAAACAATGGGTATGCGATTCCGTTCTTGATAACTGGAGCATCTGAATATGAGCGCACATGTGGTCTTTCAGGTACGACATGGACCTGCACTGAACACTGGTCTGAACCGGCAAAAAATCGAAATAATTGAGGATTGGAGGGACAATCTCATCGCTAGCAGCATTCAGGTGGTCGAAGCAGACGGCCTGACTGAAACTGAACGGACAGCTTTATCAAATGGAATTAATTGGTCGATAGGTAGAATAGCAAGGGCTATATCGTGGACGAGAAACAAGGTCTTTAGAGCAGTCATTGGCCGGACCGCCAGTAGTACCGCTTCTGAGTTGAATTTCGGTGAATACATATTGGAAATGGGCAACGATAACCGGGTCTTTGCCTACATTGTCGGTCCTACCTGTTTACCGGATACAATCTCTGAATGGAAGCCTGCGAAGTTTGAAATGCCCGACTCCATTGCAGATCAATACACTACACGAATCGGCGGATACACTGTCAAGAGAACATATACAGTTCACTATTGCAAGAAAGGTCCATCGTAATGCTATCTTCAGCAGAGTCAAGCGATATTCAAAGACCGGGACCATTTTGGATTTCGCGGAGTCTCTTGTTCAGAGGTCAGTTGAATCAAAGTGTCGAGCCCCCTGACAGCGCAGGCCGCTTTGTACGATGGTCTATCAAGTTTCATGAGTCCAAAAAAATGAGCAGATGGGTAGACGAGATCAACTATACGCTAGGATTCGCTGCGATTGTTGTGTTAACTTCAATTGATGGAATGGTCTATAAAGTATCTGCCGCATCCGTGCTGCTTCTCGAAATAGCAATAGTAGCGATCCCGGCTTTTGTGTGGTCTTGGCATGGAGGTTGGCGATTCATGAAGAAAGACGGATGGGGATGGAAACCTGAATGTGTTATCCATCGTCGTCGCTATCGCGCCATCAAGCGGTAGAACATTTCGCACGTTCGGCTG
>MPNQ01000033.1 GCA_002239105.1 marine group bacterium Sva0996 bin134
AGCGGAGTCCGGTTCGGCCCAGCTTGGCCGCGGCCCGGCCCACCGTCGCCGGGATGTCGTGCAGCTTGAGGTCGGCGAACACCTCATAGCCTCGATCGATCATGGCACCGATGGCGGCGGGGCCAGCCGTGGCGAACAGCTCGAAACCCACCTTGGCCACTCCCATCGCGGGGTGAACGGTATCGGCCATCAAACAGGCCAGGTTCAGATCGTCCACGTCCAACGCAATGGCCAAGCGGGGATCGCGCTTCGTCTCACTCATGGGCTGCTCCAATCAGCTCGTCTATGCGATTCACCCCGTGGGAGGCGCACCAGCGCTCTAGCTCCCGAAGGACTTTGGCCGGGGACCGGGGATCGGCGAACGTCGCGGTGCCCACCTGCACCGCGCAAGCGCCGGCCATCATCATCTCCACCGCATCGGCCCCCGAGGCGATCCCCCCCACTCCGATGATGGGCACATCGGGAAGGGCGGCGTGCACGTCGTATACCGATCTCACCGCCACGGGACCGATGGCCCGGCCCGATACCCCTCCCCCTCCGCCGCCCAGCAGGGGCTTGCGGGCGTCGGTGTCGATGACCATGCCCAGCAGAGTGTTGATGAGGGTCAGCGCCGAGGCGCCGCCCTCAACCGCGGCGGTGGCGATGTCGATCAGGTCGCCGGTAGCGCTGAGCTTGGCCCACCGGGGAAGGCCGCAGTTGGCAGTGGCGGCCATCGCGGCCTCGGTCGTGGCCGCAGAGTGGGAGAACATGCGGCCCCGGTCCTCCAGATTGGGACAGGAGACGTTGACCTCCACGGCGACCACGGCCTCCATCGCTGAGCTGTCGGCCGCGGCCAGCACCTTGGAGGCGGCGGCGTAGTCGTCTAGGGAGCGTCCCCAGATCGACACCACCACCCGAGCGCCGGCCGCAGTGAGCACCGGCAGCTCCTCGGCCAGCCAACGGGACAGGCCCGGGCCTTGCAGACCCACGCTGTTGATCATTCCCGCGGAAACAGGATGCACCCGGGGCGGGGGGTTGCCCGCCCACTCAAAGGGGGCCAGCGACTTGACCACCACCGCGCCCAGCTCGCCATAGTCCAGGTAGCGAGCCAGTTCAGCGCCGTGGCCCACGGTGCCCGAGGCGGTCATAACCGGATTGGGCAGCCGCACCGAGCCGATGGCGGTTTCCAGATCCGGCTTCTGACCCCCGCGTTTCATTGGATCTTGTCGCCTCGGGCCATCAGCTCCATCTCACAGCTCGAAGGCCAGCTGATCGCTGGTCACCCCTCGGTGGTACTCCTGGAGGGTTCTAACCCGCAGCTGGTGGCGAGCCCAGTCAGCCATGCCGTCGGCCGCGGCCAAACCGGCGGCGGCGGTGGTCAGCAACGACACCCGATTGCGGCTGGCCGCCCGGCGAATGTGGTCGCCGTCGGCCCGCGATCCCCGGCCCCTCGGCGTGTTGACCACCAACTGCACTCGGCCAGTTTCGATCAGCTCCACCACGTCGGTGCCCCCCTCTCCCACCTTGGCCACCACGTCGGCCACCGGAACCCCGGCATCGGACAACGCCGCCGCGGTGCCGGAGGTGGCCGCGATAGACAGCCCCAGCCCGGTGAACACCCGAGCCATCTCCACCCCGTCGGCCTTGTCCCGGTCGGCCAGCGACATCAGCACCGTGCCGTTGGACGGCAAAGGCGCACCGGCTGCGATCTGGCTCTTGGCGAAGGCCAATCCGGGGCGCAGGTCGATGCCCATAACCTCACCGGTGGACTTCATCTCCGGCCCCAATATCGCGTCGGCCTCGGGGAACCGGCTGAACGGCAGCACCGCCTCCTTCACCGAAACGTGATCGCCGTTAGCTCGGCGCCCGAGCAGCCCCTCTTGGCGCAGATCGGCCAGGCTGGCCCCCATCATCACCCGGGTGGCCACCTTCACCAGGGGCACCCCGGTGGCCTTGGCCACGAACGGCACGGTGCGCGACGCCCGGGGGTTGGCCTCTATCACGAACACCTGATCGGCCGCACCGGTGCCGTACTGCTTGACCGCGAACTGCACGTTGATGAGACCGACCACGTCCAGCGCGTGGGCGATGTCCTTCACATGACGCTCCAACAGGGCGACCGTGGCCCCCGACAGATGCACCGGCGGCAGCATGCAGGCGCTGTCGCCCGAATGCACACCGGCCTCCTCCACATGCTCCATCACCCCGCCGATGAGCACCTCGCCGGTCATGTCGCGGATGGCGTCCACGTCCACCTCGGTGGCGTCTTCCAAAAAGCGGTCGATCAGCACCGGCCGCTCGGCCGACAGCCCGCCCTCGCGGCCCAGCGATCCCGACACGGCCATCTCGGCCATGGCTTCTCGCAGGTCGTCATCGGTGTAGACGATGACCATGGCCCGTCCCCCCAGCACATAGGAGGGCCGCACCAACACGGGGTAGCCGATGCGGTCGGCCACCGCGAGGGCATCGTCGGTGGTGGTGGCGATGCCCCCGGCCGGCTGGGGGATGTCGAGGCGGGCGCACAGGGCATTCCAGCGCTCACGGTCCTCGGCCAAGTCGATGCTCTCGGGGCTGGTGCCCACCACCAACCCGGCCGGCAGCACGCTGGCCAGCTTGAGCGGCGTCTGCCCGCCGAGCGACACCACCACCCCGGCGATTCCGGAGCCGCCCGCGGCCTGCGATGACCGCATCTCGGCGTCGATCACGTTGCGCACGTCTTCCTCGGTGAGGGGCTCGAAATACAGCCGGTCGCTGGTGTCGTAGTCGGTTGACACCGTCTCGGGGTTGCAGTTGACCATGATGGTCTCGTAGCCGGCATCAGACAGCGCAAAGGCAGCGTGGACGCAGCAGTAGTCGAACTCGACGCCCTGGCCGATGCGGTTGGGCCCCGACCCCAAGATGATCACCTTGGCCTGGTCGGAGGGGGCCACCTCGCCCACATCCTCGTAGGTGGAATAGTGGTACGGGGTCTCGGCCTCGAACTCGGCCGAGCAGGTGTCCACCGTCTTGAAAGTGGCCTCCACCCCGGCGGCGATGCGGGCCGCCCGCACCTCGGCGGCCAGCACATTCCAGAGGTAGCCGAGCTGCTCGTCGGAGAACCCGAACTGCTTGGCCCGCTTCCAAGACCGGGGGGTCATGGCGTCGAAGCCGCATTCGGTCAGCGCCGCCCGCTCCTCGGTGATCTGGAGGATCTGATCGCAGAACCACGGATCCACCTTGGTGGCCTCGAACAGGTCATCCACGGTGAACCCCCGGCGCAACAGGGCCTCGAGCTGGAAGATCCGCTCGGGGGTGGGCACCGCGGCTGCGGCCAACAGCTCGTCGTCGCTGAGCGCATCGCAGGCGGCCTCTCCCAGATCGGCGTTGAGCCCGTGACGACCCAGCTCCAAAGAGCGCAGCCCCTTTTGCAGAGACTCGGTGAAGGTGCGGGCGATGGCCATAACCTCCCCCACCGACTGCATTTGGGTGTTGAGCACCCCGGATACCCCGGGAAACTTCTCGAATGCCCACCGGGGCACCTTGGTCACCACGTAGTCGATGACCGGCTCGAAGCAGGCCGGGGTCTTCTCGGTGATGTCGTTGGGTATCTCGTCGAGGGTGTAGCCCACCGCCAGGCGGGCCGCGATCTTGGCGATGGGAAAGCCGGTGGCCTTGGAGGCCAGCGCCGATGACCGGGACACCCTGGGGTTCATCTCGATTATCACGAACTCGCCGTTGTCGGGGTTCACCGCAAACTGGATGTTGGAGCCGCCGGTCTCCACCCCCACCCGGCGAATGCAGGCGAATGCGGCGTCGCGCAGCACCTGGTACTCCACATCCGACAGGGTCTGGGCCGGGGCCACGGTTATGGAGTCGCCGGTGTGGACGCCCATTGGGTCAAGGTTCTCGATGGTGCACACCACCACGCAGTTGTCGGCCCGGTCGCGCATCACCTCCAGCTCGTACTCCTTCCAGCCGGCGATCGACTGTTCGATGAGGATCTCGCTGATAGGGCTGGCGGCCAGGCCCTGGGCGGCCATGTCCCGGCCCTGCTCGGGGGTGTGGGCGATGCCGGTGCCGGTGCCGCCCAAGATGTATGCCGGGCGGATGATCACCGGCAGCCCGATGTGCTCCATCGCCTCCATGGCCTCGTCCAGGGTGTGGGCGGTGGCCGACGGGGGCACGGGCAGCCCGATGTCGATCATGGCCTGGCGGAACTTGGCCCTGTCTTCCGCGGTGGAGATCGCCGACTGGTCGGCGCCGATCACCTCCACCCCGTACTTGTCGACCACCCCCGACTCGATCAGCTCCATGGCCAGGTTCAGCGCGGTCTGCCCGCCCAATGTGGGCAGCAGCACATCGGGCTGCTCGCGCTGAATGATGCTGGTGAGCACCTCCGCGCTGAGCGGTTCCACGTAGGTGGCGTCGGCGAACTCGGGGTCGGTCATGATGGTGGCCGGATTGGAGTTGGCCAGCACCACCCGGTAGCCCTCATCGCGCAGCACCCGACACGCCTGGGTGCCGGAGTAGTCGAATTCGCAGGCTTGGCCGATCACGATGGGCCCCGACCCGATGAGCAGGATCGACTCGATATCGGTCCGCTTAGGCATGGGCTTCTCCCATGAGAACTGCCCGCCACACGGCGATTGGGCTCACCCACCGCTTAGGCATCGGGTAAACCTCCCAGCAATCGGCCTTGAGCAGGACTGCTCACGGTGGCGGGAAGGCCTGCCATGAGCTCGTCGAAGAGTCGGAAGAGATAGCGGGAGTCGTGGGGGCCGGGGCCGGCTTCGGGGTGGTATTGCACGCTGAACGCGGGCACGTCGCGGCAGCGCAGGCCCTCCACGGTGTGGTCGTTGAGGTTGATGTGGGTGATATCGGCACCGGGAATGGAGCTGTCGGCCACGCAGAAGTTGTGGTTCTGGCTGGTGATCTCCACCGCGCCGGTGGCCAGGTTGCGCACCGGGTGGTTGCCCCCGTGGTGGCCGAAGGGGAGCTTGTAGGTCTCCCCGCCCAACGCCGCGGCCAGCAATTGGTGGCCCAGACAGATGCCGAAGATCGGCACTTCGCCCAGCAAGCCCGAGATAATGTCCACCGCACCCACGACGGCGGTGGGATCGCCGGGACCGTTGGACAAGAACACCCCGTCGGGCCGTCGGGCCAAGATGTCGGCCACGGCGGTGCTGGCCGGCACCACCTCCACCTCCGCGATGGTCCGAAGGTGGTGGACGATGGTGGACTTCAGCCCGAAATCGAGGGCCACCACCCGACGGGGCGGTCGGCCGTCGTCTCGGGTGGTGGAGAAGTGCTCGGAATCTGGGCGGGTCACGGTGGCCACCAGGTCGACTCCGTCGGTGCCGGGCTCGGCAGCGGCCGCGGCCCGCAGGTCGGACTCGGCGGCGGTGCCGAAAGCGCCGGGCATGGCGCCGGCATCGCGGATGTGGCTGGTGAGCCGCCGGGTGTCCACCCCGGCCAGGCCGGCGATGCCCTGTTCGACCAGGAAAGCCTCCAAGTCGCCGGTGGCCCGCCAGTTGGAGCGGCGGCGGGCCATCTCCCGCACGATCACCCCCCGGCAGAACGGGCGGCGGCTCTCGTGGTCGGCCGGGGTGACGCCGTAGTTGCCGATATGGGGATAGGTGAAGGTGATGATCTGCCCGGCATACGACGGATCGGTGATCACCTCCTGGTAGCCGGTGAGCACGGTGTTGAACACCACCTCGCCGGAGGTGACCCCACCAGGCGGATCGGCGCCGATGGCCTCGCCTTCGAAAACTTCGCCGTCGCTCAGCACCAGCGCCGCGGGGCGGATCATGGTGTCGACTCCGAAGCAGTCGATTCTGGCCTCGGTATCAGCATCATGGCCGCATCTCCCGGTCGACCACAACCGCCCGACCGCCGACGATGGTGTGGCGCACCCGGCCGCGGACCTGGCGCCCGGCATAGGGGGTGTTTCGGGAGCGGCTGGCCGTATCTCCGGGGTCTACCGTCCATGTCTCTTCGGGGTCGAACACGCACAGGTTGGCGGGCGAGTCAGGGGTGATCGGGCCGCCGTGCACACCGTTCAGCCCGGCGATGGCCGCCGGCTGCCAACTGAGCAAGCCCACGACCTTCGCTATGGGCAGATCCAACTCGGTCAGCGCTAGAGCCAGGGCGGTCTCCAAGCCGAGCATCCCCGGCGGTGCCTGGTCGAAGGGCAACTCCTTGGCATCGGGGGGATGGGGGGCGTGGTCGGTGGCGATGGCGTCGACCGACCCGGCGGCCAAACCCTGGCGCACCGCATCTCGATCTTCAGGCGGGCGCAGGGGCGGGTTGACCTTGAACACCGGGTCGTAGGAGGCGCAGGCCTCGTCGGTGAGGGTGAAGTGGTGGGTGGCCACCTCGGCGGTGACCTCCACGCCGGCCTGGCGGGCAGCCTGGACGATGGCGATGGAGCCCCCCGTAGACAGGTGCTGGAAGTGGACCGGGGCGCCGGTGAAGCGGCTGAGAGCGATATCCCGCATAACCATCAGCTCCTCGGCCTCGGCGGGCACACCGGGAATGCCCAGGCGGCTCGACCACTCCCCCTCGTGCATATGGCCCCCCGCGGCCAAAGAATCGATTTCGCAGTGCTGGGCCAGTATTACCCCCAGCCCGGCGGCGTACTCCATGGCCCGGCGCATGAGTCCGGCATCTTGAACGCCGTTGCCGTCATCGGTGAACAGGCGCACACCCAGCTCGGCCATCTCGGCCATGGGGGCCAGTCGCTCTCCCCTGCGGCCCACGGTGATGGCCCCGGATGTATACACGTCGCACGGCGCCTTGCCGCCCAGCGCGAGCACTTCCTGCACCACCGCCGCGCAGTCGATGGGCGGGTTGGTGTTGGGCATGGCCACCACGGCGCTGAACCCGCCCCGGACTGCGGCCCAGCCCCCGGTCTCGATGGTCTCGGCCTCCTCGGCCCCGGGCTGGCGCAGATGGGTGTGCAGGTCGACAAAGCCGGGGGCCACCACACAGCCAGCGGCGTCCAAAACCTCATCGCCCGACAAGTCGGGTCCGACGCCGACCACGCGGCCATCGTCGACCACCACATCGGCGGTGCGCTCTCCCGTTTGATCGACAACCAGGCCACCCTTGATGACTGTGCTCACTCGGTCCTGCCTTCGGGGCTCATTCGGTCCTGCCTTGGGGGCTCATGAGGCTTCGCCTTGGGGGCGCGGCTCGGGGTCGGCCGCCAGCAGGAGATACAAAACCGCCATCCGCACCGCCACCCCGTGGCGCACCTGCTCGTTGAGGGTGGCATTGGGGCGGTCCAGAACCTCGGGGGCTATCTCCACCCCGCGATTCACCGGTCCGGGATGCATGACCAGCGCTCCTGCGGGCAAGCGGGCCGCTCGGGCGACGGTGAGGCCCCACTGGGCGGTGTACTCCCGAAGCGACGGCAGCAATGCCTCCGATTGGCGCTCCTGCTGCACTCTCAGCCCGTACGCCACGTCGCAGTCGCTTAGCACCGCGTCGAGGCTTGAGCACACGTCCACCGGCCAGGAGTCCACCGCGGGGGGCAGCAGAGTAGCCGGCGCCACCAGGGTGACCTTGGCCCCCAGCGCGGTGAAGGCCATCACGCAGGAGCGGGCCACCCGGGAGTGCTTGATGTCGCCCAGGATCACGATGCGCCGGCCAGCCACTGAGCCGAGCCGGTCGCGGATGGTGTAGCAGTCGAGCAGCGCCTGGGTGGGATGTTCGTGCCAGCCGTCGCCGGCGTTGATCACGCTGGCGCTGGTCCAGCCGGCCACCTGGTGGGGCACCCCGGCCGAGCGGTGGCGGACCACGATGGCGTCGGGACCCATGGCCGAGATGGTGGCCACGGTGTCGCGCACCGACTCCCCCTTGTTGACCGAGGAGCTCGACACGCTGAAGCCCATCACGTCAGCCGAAAGGCGTCGGGCCGCCACCTCGAACGAGAGCCGGGTCCGGGTGGAGTCCTCGTAGAACAACATGGCCACCGTCTTTCCCCGCAGGGTGGGCACCTTGGGAATAGGACGCTGCGATACCTCGGTGAAGTGGTCGGCCAAGCGGCACACCTCGTCTATGCCCTCGGCCCCCAGATCGTTGATCGACAAGAGGTGCTTCATTTGACCACCTCGCCGAGATCCACACCCTCGCGGTGAACATCCACCACCTCGTCGCGGCGAGTGGGCAGGTTCTTGCCCACGAAGTCGGGGCGGATGGGCAGCTCCCGATGGCCCCGATCCACCATCACCGCCAGTTGCACAGCCCGGGGCCTTCCGTAGCTGTTCAGTGCGTCCAGCGCGGCTCTGATGGTGCGGCCGGTGTAGAGCACGTCGTCGACCAATACCACCGCTTGGCCGTCGAGGTTGAAGGGGATGCGGGTGGGCGCTTCGGGCAGCAGGGGCCGCAGTCCGATGTCGTCGCGGTGAAAGGCCACGTCCAGGGTTCCCAGAGGAGGTTCGGCCCCATCGATCTCGTGCAGGGCGCTGGCAATATCGGTGGCCAGCCACACCCCACCAGTTTGCAGTCCGATGATCACCACGCCATCGAGGCCATGATTGCGCTCGATGATCTCATGGCCCATGCGCCATATCGCCCGCTTGATGTCCTCGGCTTCCATCACCTGGGTGCGGGCAATGAAAACGCCCCCGTAAGGGGGCGTACGGCGACGCTCGCGTTCAGCCAAACTCGATTTCCTCCATGTCCGTATGGGCCTCGCCGGACCCACTTCACGGGTGTTTCGGGAACTATACACCCGCCGATGTCCAGATCGGGGATTGAAAATGCTTATCCGTCCCCGACCGGGCGGACCCCCAATGCCACCTGGGACAAAATGCCGTTGATGAAGCCGGCAGAGGCGGGGGTGGAGTATTCGTGGGCCAGCTCAACGGCCTCGTTGATGATCACCGCCACGGAGATGTCGATGCTGTGGGAGAGCTCGAAGCTGGCCATGCGGAGGATGGCCCGGTCGAGCGCTGGCATCCGGGCCACCGGCCAGTTATCGGACAACTCCTCTAGGCGGGCGTCGATATCACTCAGGTGATAGGCGGTCCCGGTGACCAGGGTGTGGGCGTAGGGGTCTAGGGGCAGATCGAGGGCCGCGACCAGCTCGGACATCTCCGTGCCCTTTACCTCGGCTTCATAGAGCAGGCCCAGGGCTCGTTCCCTTACCTGGCGGCGTTGTGATCCGGCGATCAGCGGATCGGGCGTGCTCATGGCTGGGTTCTAGCCATTGTCGGCCGGGCGCATGGTGATCCCGCCGATCAAGCTCGGCTGATGTACTCGCCGGAGCGGGTATCCACCTTGATGCGCTCGCCGGGGTTCAAGAACAGCGGCACTTGCACCACCAGGCCGGTCTGGCAGGTGGCTGGCTTTGTAGCCCCCGACACCCGGTCGCCTTGGACGCCGGGCTCGGTCTCAGCAATGTCGAGCTCCACCGCGGCGGGCAGGTCGGTGCCCACGATCTCGGAGCCGAACATGGCGAGGATGACAGAGTCGTTCTCCACCAGGTAGTTCACCGCACCGCCCAGCACGTCGGCGCTCACATGAAGCTGGTCGTAGGTCTCGGTGTCCATGAACACAAAGCCATCGCCGTCGGAGTACAGGTACTGCATCCCCCGGCGGTCGATGTTGGCTCGCTCCACCTTCTCACCAGCCCGGAAAGTGCGCTCAACGACCGCGCCGGTGCGGGCGTTCTTCAGGGTGGTGCGCACGAACGCCCCGCCCTTGCCCGGCTTGACGTGCTGGAACTCGACCACGTTGAACAAGCCGTCGTCGAGGTTCAGCGCCATCCCGTTCTTGAGATCGTTCGTGGTGATCGTGGCCATTGCCCAAGTCTGGCCCAAGATGCCCTTGCTGACCACAGCGGACAGCAACCGCGCCAAACCCGCCAAACAGGGTTGTCAGGCCACCGCGAGCGTCTTGGGCGAATGGGTCAGCCGCCGGGCGCCGTCTTCGGTCACCAGCACGGTGTCCTCCACCCGGGCGCCGCAGAAACCGGGCAGGTACACGCCGGGCTCCACGGTGATCACCTGGCCTACCTCCAGCGGCTCGGTGGCCGTGGCCCGCACCCATGGCTGCTCATGGATGTCGAGGCCCACCCCGTGGCCGGTGCCGTGGACGAAGGCGTCGGCCCAGCCGTCGGCGTCGATGCGATCCCGGCAGGCCTTGTCCACCTCTGAGATGGGAGTGCCGGGGGCCACCTTCTCCACCCCGAGCTGCTGGGCGTGTCGAACGGTCTCGAATACCCTCCGAGCCTCCGGGTCGGGTTCGCCCACCGCCATGGTCCGGGTCATGTCGGAGCGGTAGCCGTCCACCACGGCGCCCATGTCCACGATCACCAACTCGCCCGGGCCGATGGGCCGATCGGAGGGTCGCTTGTGGGGCAGGGCGGCGTTGGGACCCGAGGCCACGATGGTGGCGAACGCGCTGCCGTCGGCCCCCAGGCGGCGAAAGGCGGTGTCCAGCGCCAGAGCCGTCTCCTTCTCGGTGGGGCCGTCGGCCAGCATCGGGCGGACCTCGGCCAATGCGCCGTCGGCGATGGCCGCGGCGGTGGCCATGCGGTCGATCTCCCCGTCGTCTTTGATCTGGCGGCACTGCTCCACCACCCCGGTAGTCGGCACCAGCTCGGCCTCGCCGAACCACTCGGCGTACTGCCGCTGATCGGCCCAGCTCACCGAGGCCGCCTCCAATCCGATGCGATCCACCCCCACTGCCGCCGCGGCCAAGATCTCCTTGGGAGCCAGGTTGGTGATCTCGATGCGGACGTCCACCCCGGCCCGGCTGGTCTCGGCCTCGGATTGCTCGGCGTAGCGG
This sequence comes from marine group bacterium Sva0996 bin134, assembly GCA_002239105.1. Lineage (GTDB taxonomy): Bacteria > Actinomycetota > Acidimicrobiia > Acidimicrobiales > Bin134 > Poriferisocius. The sequence continues at coordinate 10,759 of MPNQ01000033.1, forward strand.
CGGTCGGTGATCAAGACCAGCTCGTCGGTTCCCAGCCAGGCCAGCCCGGCTGAGCCGGTGAACCCGGTGAGATAGCGGACATTGACGAGGTTCACCACCACCAAGGCATCGCAGCCCGCCTCGGCGGCGGCGGCCCGAACCCGCTCTGCCCGTCCCGCCACATCCATGGGGACGAGGGTTCGGACTGTCTGAGTGCCGGTCCCGCTCATGCTGGGGCGAGCAGGCGGGCGACGGCTTCGACGGCCAACTCGTAGCCGTGGCCGCCGAAGCCCACGATGGTGCCGGTGGCCACCGGGCTCACCACCGAGGTGTGGCGCCACGGCTCCCGGGCGTTGGGATTGGACAGGTGCAACTCCACCACTGGGCCCTCGAAGGCGGCAAGGGCGTCGTGGATGGCCCAGGAATAGTGGGTGAATGCGCCGGGATTGATGATGATGGCCTCACACCGGCCCCGAGCCTGGTGGATGTGGTCGATGAGCGCGGCCTCGTCGTTGGACTGGTGGTGTTCGACAACCAGCCCGTGGCGCTCGGCGACATTGGCCGCGGTGCCCACATGGTCGTCCAGAGTGTCGGTGCCGTAGACCTCGGGCTCCCGGTCGCCCAGCAGGTTCAAGTTGGGTCCCGACAGGAGAAGGATTAGCTGGCTCATCTGATGGCCTCCAGTGTTTCTCGCAGCACGGCCGGCTCCAGACCGGTGACCGGTTGGATGCCGTCGGGGCCGTCCAGCATGAAGGTGACCCCGTCCACCGCTTTCTTGTCCCGGCTGAACAGGCTGACAAGGGCGTCGGCATCGGCCCCGTCGGGCAAGCAGGTGGGCAGGTCGTAGCCGCCGACCACCCGGTGGTGCTCGTCCACCCGCTCAGCGTCGATGCGCCCCGTGCGATGGGCCAGCTCGGCGGCGTAGACAAGGCCGACCGCCACCGCCTCGCCGTGGCGGAGGTCGTAGCCGCCGTCGGCCTCGAGGGCGTGGGCCAAGGTGTGGCCGTAGTTGAGCACCGCCCGGCGGCCCGACTCGCGCTCGTCAGCGGCCACCACTTCGGCTTTGATCTCAACGCAACGGGCGATGCGCTCGGTCATACCCAGGGAGTCGAGGTCGGCATCAGCGATGAAGTGGTACTTGGCCATCTCCCCCAGCCCCGACCGCATCTCCTCGGTCGGCAGCGTGTCGAGCGCCTCGGTGTCGCACAGCACGGCCGAGGGCTGCCAAAAGGCGCCCACCAAGTTCTTGCCCTCCGGCAGGTTCACGCCGGTCTTACCGCCGACCGAGGCGTCGATCTGGCCCAGCAAGGTGGTGGACACGTACACCACCCGAATACCCCGGTGGTAGACGGCCGCGGTAAACCCCCCCAGGTCGGTGACTGCGCCCCCGCCCACGGCCACCACCGCGTCACGGCGGGTGAGCCCCCACTGGGCGAACTCCCGGCACAGCTCTTCCACCGCGCCCAGCGTCTTAATGTGCTCGTCGTCGTCGGTGATGAACACCCGGTGCTCGACCCCCGGGTCCACGGTGATGCCTGCCTCAGCCACCGCGGCCTGGGTGATCACCGCCACCCGGCTCACGTCGCCGGGGATCACCTGGTGCAGCTCGCGGTGGATTCCCGGGCCGACCCAGACGTTGTAGGAGCGATCTCCCAACTCGACCGGAACCTTGATCGCGCCGCCCAAGTCGGTCTCGGCACTCATCGTGTCGACACTGGCCGGGACCAGACTCGCCTGATCTGCTCCGCTACCTGCTCAGCCTCCAAGCCGTCCACGTCGATGGCCTCGTGGGCGGTCTCGGCGTAGAGCCCGGTCCGAGCAGCGCTTATGGCGGTCAGCTCGCCAACCGGGTCGTCGCCCAGCAGAGGGCGGTTCTCGCCGGAGCGGACCCGCTGGCCCAACGTCTCGATGGTGGCCCGCAGCCAGCACACCCACGCCCGGTCCCGGAGCACCGCCCGATTCTCGGCCCGCAGCACCGCTCCCCCACCGCAGGAAACCACCAGCGGCTGCGTAGATGACAGGCACTCAGCCAGCTCCGCTTTCTCTAGGTCGCGAAAGCCATCCTCTCCATCACCCTCGAAGATCTCGGGTATGGATCGCCCCTGGCGCTCCTCAATAGCCGCGTCAAGGTCGATGAACCGCAGGCCCTCCAACTGCGCCAACCAGAACCCCACCGTCGATTTTCCCGACCCCATCATCCCAATTAGGGCCACATGAGGTTGCCTGTCCACGCCGCGATCCTAATGGGAGAAGGTCTGCACCTAGTGGGCAGTTACCCTGCCCGAGGATTCAGGTGGTGGCGATGGGGATGGCGAGGGTGATGGTGGCGGCGGCGAGGGCTATTGAGGGGGCGAAGGGGAAGACGGTGGGGCGGGGGTTTTCGGGGTCGGCTAGGGGGTCGGGCAAAACTTCATTACCCCATTTCCGCATACCCCACACGGTGAGGCCCATGGTGGCCCCCAAGAACGAGGCCAGCACGAAAGCCAGAATCACGGCCAGCAGCGATTCTCCGTAGCCGGCGCCCACCCAGCCGAGAACCAGACCCACTGGCAGGGCCAGTTTCACGTCACCCCACCCGAGGCTGCCCCCGGAAAACACGAAGAGCAGGAACATGATGGCGCCGTAGAGGCCAGCGGCGGCCGCAGCTTGCCCGATGGCCCCGGGGCGGTCCCGAAGCAGGGAGATGAGGGTCATCAGCGACAGCAGCACCGCCAATGCCGGGAAGACGATGGCGTTGGGTATGCGGTAGTGGAACAGATCAACGGTGGTCACCCCTACTAGGGCCACAAACAGCGCCCATACCGGCACCACATCCCAGGTTGTGCCCAATACGCCGCCGGCAGTGCCCAGCGCAATTGCAGTGAAGAGAGGCACCAACACCCGCAGAGAGCGACTGTCCGGCACTTTGAAGCTCCACAGCAGCGGCAGAAGGTAGCGGCCTGAGACAGTGCCGATGGCCACACCGGCAATGACCATGGCCGCAGTGCTCATCGGCTCCCCAGCGCGGCAGTGGCCGCTGCGGTCATGGCGGCGACGGGCGGCTCAAACCCGGTCCATATCCGAACAGCATGGGCGGCTTGATGAACCAGCATCCCCACCCCGGTGGATGCGGGCACGCCTCGACGGTCGCATTCGGCCAACAGCGGGGTCTGAAGCGGGTTGTAGACCAGTTCAGCCACATGCTGGCCAGAGTGGAGGAGGGACGGGTCGAGCGGCAATTTCCCGGCACCATCGGTTTCGGCCATCCCCACCGGGGTGGCGTTCACCACCAGGCGGTACTGCCCGATGTCGGCCAGGCTGGCCGTCGTGCCCGCCGATCCGGCCAACTCCGCCGCCGACGCCGCCCGATCCGGCCGACGGGCGATTACCGCCACTTCTGATGCCCCCCGGCGAGCCAGCTCGGCCACCACCGCCCGCGCTGCACCGCCCGCGCCCAGAACGGCGCAGCCAATCCCCGCAAGTTCCACCCCGTCGGCCACCAGGGCGTCGCAGAAACCGGCGCCGTCGGTGTTGTGGCCGATGAGCCGTTCACCGTCGCGGGCCACGCAGTTGACCACCCCCAAAGCTGAGGCCGCGGGGCTCAACTCGTCGACCGCGACAGCCACGTCGGCTTTGTGGGGCATGGTCACCGACAATCCGGCCATGCCCTGGCTGCGCATGTGGTGAAGCGCCCGCTCGGCGTCGCCCGGCGCCACCTCAAAGGCGGCGTAGATCCAATCCAGTCCCAGCTTGTCGAACGCCGCCTGGCAGATGGCCGGCGACAGGGAATGCCGTACGGGAAAGCCGATCACCCCGGCGGCCACCTCGGTGTCGGGAGCCATCCCTAGGGGAATCAGCATCCCAGGTTCCTCTCCCGACAGATGGCCACCGCGGCCTCGTGCTCTTCTCCGGTGTTGCTGAAGGTGTGGGCGCCGGTCACCGGATCGTCGGTGCGGGCGTAGAACATCCAGAATCCATCGGCGGGATTCAACGCGGCCACCAGCGACTCCCGGCCGGGGGCGGCGATGGGACCGGGCGGCAGGCCGGTTCGGTTGTACACGTTGTAGGGGTTGTCCACGGCCAGGTCGGCGAGGGTCAGCGGCTCGGTGGGCTTGCTCACCGCGTAGCGCACCGCCGCGTCGATCTGGAGCGGCCAGCCATTGCCCAATCGGTTGTAGATCACCCGGGCAATCTTGGCCCGGTCTTCGGCGATGAGCGCTTCCTTTTCAATCAGCGACGCCACAATCACCGCTTCGTAGGGGGTCACGCCCACCGTGTCGGGGGCGGTCTCCAATCCCACATCGGAGGCCACCGCATCGAATTGGTTGATCAGGCGGATAACCAGAGCGGCCTCGTCCTCGGCCGTGGCCGAGTCGAGCAGATAAGTGTCGGGGAACAGCATCCCCTCCAACGTGCTGTTGGCCGGCTGGAAGTCCGACCGTAGAGGCGGGAAGGCCAGGGCTCGAGCCAGGTCATCGTCGTTGAACGTGGGAAGTTGCTCCAAGAGCTGTGCTCGGATCTGCACCAGCGTGAGGCCCTCGGGCAGCACCACCCTGATGGCATCAAGCGCCGGGCCGGGGGCGGGACCGGCCAGCAGCACGTCCTTGGCCCGCCACACCGACATGTTCTCGTTCAATACGTAGTTGCCCGCTTGGAATTCGCCGGAGTCCTTGTAGCGCAGGTAGTAGCGGAACACCGTGGAGTTGGCCACCACCCCCTCATCTTGGAGGATGCGGGCGATGTCGTTGGTAGACGCGCCCTGGGGAATGTTGACCACCAGCTCCGCTCCCTCGTCGCCGGGAGGGTCGAGGCGATCGTCGATCCAGCTTTTCAACCACAGCGAGGCGATCAGCAGCACTACTCCGAGAGAGGCCAGGATTATGAGCACCCGGGTGAAGGTCGAGGTTCTGCGAGGCAACCAGCCCCAGTCTTGAGGATCGTCGCCCTCGGTTACAACGACCGGCTGCTGAAAGGCCGGGGGTTGGGAACCCGACCCGGCGTCGTCAGCCATGGTCGGCCTCCCGGCCGGTGACATCCAGCCAGCCCTGGAGGATGACCGACGCGGCCACCATGTCGACTCGCTTGCGGCGGGCTTTGCCGCTGAGGCCCGACTCCGCCAAGGCCCGCTCGGCGATGACGGTGGTCAATCGCTCGTCGTGGGTCAGCACCGGAACAGCCAGCGCCGCCTCCAACTCTTGGGCCTCGTTCTCGGCGCCGCGGGCGGCCGGACCGGCGCTGCCGTCCAACGACAGGGGCAGGCCCACCACCACCACCTCGGCCTCGTATTCGGCCACCAAGTCGGCAATCTGCCGGTGGTCGCGGTTGCGGCTGCCGGAGCGCTCGATCACGGTCAGCGGGGTGGCCACCCGGCCCTCGCCGTCGGAGACCGCCACTCCGATGCGGCGCTCACCGAGGTCGATGCCCAGCGCCCTCGCCGACATCAGCTCCCGATGCCAGCAGCAGCTCGCACCTGGCTCAGAGCCTCCTCCAAGCGTGACGGGTCCCGGCCTCCGGCGATGGCCAGCTTGGCGTCTCGGCCCCCGCCGCCGCCGATGGTGGCGGCCGCTTCGGCGATCAGCTCGCCGGCATTCAGATCGCAGTCGGCGGCCACCGCCGACACCAGGGCCGCGCCGCCGCCGTCGGGGGCCGCTCCCAGCACCACGGCAGTCACGCCGGGCCGGTCTCTGGTGGCGATGGCCAGGTCGCGCAACTGGCCCCGGTCCACTCCCTCGACTGCGGCCACCACTATCCCGTCAACTGCCTGCTGGGCCAATACCCCGGACTGGTCGGCCGACGCCGCCTGGCGCAGCTCGGCCAGCTCGGTGCGGAGACTCTTGATCTCGGCCATGCGCTTGTCGGCCCCCACCAAAAGCTGTTCGGCGGGCACGCCCAGACGCTCGGCCGCCTGCGCCAACACCTGCTCCCGCTGGGTCAACAGCTCCACTGGCCGGGTGCCGCAAACCGCCTCGATGCGGCGGATGTTGGCCCCGATAGAGCCCTCGGAGACGATCTTCACCGGGCCGATGTCGCCCAAGGCCCGCACATGGGTGCCTCCGCACAGCTCGATGGAGTGCGGTCCGGCTTCCAGCACTCGGACCCTTTCGCCGTACTTGTCTCCGAAAAATGCGATGGCCCCGGCCTCGGTGGCCTCGGCCATCGATGTCTCGTAGTTGCGGGTCGCGGGATTGTCCAAGATGTCGGCGTTGGCCAGCTCCTCGATCTCGGCGATCTGATCGGCGGTGACGGCCTCGAAGTGGGTAAAGTCGAAACGCAGCCGGTCGTCGGCCACCAGCGAGCCCTGCTGTTTGACGTGGTCGCCCAGCGTTTGCTTGAGCGCCCAATGCAGCAGGTGGGTGGCAGTGTGGTTGCGCCGAATGTCCGCCCGGCGATCGGCGTCGATGGCCGCGATAACCGTCTGGCCGACGGTGATCTGACCGTCGACGGTGCCGGCGTGATGCAAGTGCAACTCCGGCACCACATAGGTGGTGTCGGCGATCTGGGCCGAACCGGTGGGCGAGGTGATAGTGCCGGTGTCGCCCACCTGGCCGCCGGCTTCGGCATAGAACGGCGTCCGGTCCAGAATGATCCCGTCATCGGTGACGGCCAGCACCACGGCTTCGGCGGTCTCGAATTCGCGGCCCACAAATTCGGTGGGGCCATGCTCGGAGACCAGGGCGAAATAGGCGGAGACATCGGCCGAGGTTGCGTGCCGGGCATCGAAGTCCTCCCGAGCCCGTGAGCGCTGAATGTCCATGTTCTGGTCGAAGCCGGCCCGATCCACCGCCACCCCCCGCTCGCGGGCGGTCTCCTCGGTCACCTCGAAGGGAAAGCCGTAGGTGTCGTGCAGTAGAAAGGCCAAGTCTCCGGCCAGCTCCTGCCCTTCGCTCAGGCGGTCGATGGCGTCGTCGAGAATCTGGGATCCCTGGGCCAGGGTGGATCGGAAGCCTTCCTCCTCGCGGGCGACCACCTCCCGGACAAAGCTGTGATTGGCGGCGATGTCGGGGTAGTCGTGGCCCATGATGTCCACCACTTTGTCCACCAGCTTGGGGGTGACCACTTCGGTGACCCCCAGCAGGTAGGCCCGGCGGATGGCCCGGCGCATGATTCGGCGCAGAACGTAGCCCCGTTCCTCATTGGAGGGGAACACCCCGTCGGAAATGAGGAAGGTCATGGTGCGGGCGTGCTCGGCCATGATCCGCAGGGTTAGGTCGCTGTGGTCGGCCGCTCCCAGCTTCACCCCGGTGATCGCCGAAGCCTCGCCCACCAGCTCAGACATCTCGTCGATGTCGAACACCGACTCCACCCCTTGGATGAGGGTGAGGATCCGCTCCAGGCCGGCCCCGGTGTCGATGCTGGGCTTGGGTAGCGGCACCTGTCCCTCGGGACGCTGGTCGAACTGCATGAAGACCAGGTTCCAGAATTCCAGGAACCGCTCGTCCCCGCCGTGGGCCGGACCGCCGTCAGGGCCGAACTCCGGCCCTTTGTCGAAGAAGATCTCCGAGCACGGGCCACAGGGGCCGGTATCGGCCATGCGCCAGTAGTTGTCCTCGTCCAACCGCTGGATTCGGTCGGGCGACACACCCGCCACGTCCCGCCAGATCTCGGCGGCCTCGTTGTCGGTCAGGTGGACGGTGATCCACAAACGGTCGGGGTCGAAGCCCAGGCCCTCGGTGACGAACTCCCAGGCCCAGCCGATGGCCTCGGGTTTGAAGTAGTCGCCAAAGCTGAAGTTGCCCAGCATCTCGAAGAAGGTGAGATGGCGGCGGGTGCGCCCGATCTCGTCCAGGTCGTTGTGCTTGCCCCCGGCCCGGACGCATTTCTGGACGGTGACGGCCCGGCGATGGGGAGCGGCTTCCTCACCCAGGAAGTAGGGCTTGAACGGCACCATCCCGGCCACGGTGAACAGCACGGTGGGATCGCGGGGGATCAAACTGGCCGACGGCAAAACGGCATGGTCCCGTTCGCCGAAGAAGGAGGTGAACGCGGTGCGGATCTCCTGAGCACTCTTGGGGGTCAAAACGCCATACCTATCTACCAGGCCCTATCTACCAGGCCTCATCAACCAGGCCTCATCGACCAGGGGGATCATCAAGGGCCCGACGGGCGACCTCGGCCCGGTAGCGCCGGACCGCGGCGGTGCCCTCAGCCAGCGCAGCCCGAGCCTCGGATGCCGCCGCCTTCACTCGAGCGCTGGCATTGGAGCCCGGACGGACGGGCGGTGCTTTCTGAGTGGCCTGGCGCAGCTTGCGGCGCAGGTAGGTGGCCCCCGCTGCGCCCGCGCCCGCGCCCGCGGTGAACCACACCAGCCGCTTGGCCATCAGCCGGCCTCAGTTTCGGGTCTCACAAGCCGCTTGGCCATCAGCCGGTCTCGCTCTCAGGTTTGTCGTCTCGACGGCGCTTCATTTCTTCGTAAATCTCCTTTTCGGCACCGTGTTGCGAAGGTTGGTAATAGCGTTCTTCCTCAAAGCGATTGGGGCGATATTGCTGACTCACCCAGCCCTGAGGATCATCATGAGGATACACGTAGCCTGCGCCATGCCCTAGGCCGGCCGCCCCCTGATAGTGGGCATCGCGCAGGTGGGGGGGCACCTCGCCGCTGCCGTCGCCGGCATCGGCCCGAGCCCGGCCCAGCGCAGTGGTGACCGTGTTCGACTTGGGGGCGGTGGCCAGATACACCACGGCATGGGCCAGGTTGAGCTGCGCCTCGGGCAGCCCGACGAATTCCACCGCCCGGGCGGCGGCATCGGCCACCACCAAGGCCTGGGAGTCGGCCATCCCGATGTCCTCCGATGCCAGTACCACCATGCGACGGGCGATGAACCGGGGGTCCTCTCCTGCCTCCAGCATTCGCGAAAACCAATACAGTCCGGCATCGGGATCCGACCCCCGCAAGCTCTTGATGAAGGCGCTGATCACGTCGTAGTGCTCGTCGCGGCCGTAGCGGACCGCGCTGGCCCCCAATGCATTCTCGGCATCGTCCAGGGTGATCCGGGGCGGGTCGTCGGGGCGAGCCGACGCCAGGGCCACCGCCACTTCCAAGCTGGTCAGGGCCTGGCGGCCATCGCCGGCGGCCTGGGTCGACAGATGGGCCAAGGCGTCGTCGTCGGCCACGGCGCCCTCGGCTTGCATCCCTCGGCGCAGCAACTCGGCCACCGCATCGGCTTCAAGGGGCTCGAGGCGGAACAGGGTAGAGCGGGATCGCAGCGGTGGGTTCACCTCGAAGTACGGGTTCTCGGTGGTGGCCCCTATCAGCGTGATCAGCCCAGACTCCACTGCGGGCAACAGGGCGTCCTGCTGGGCACGGTTGAACCGGTGGACCTCGTCGAGGAACAGAATCGTGCCCTGATTGTGCTGGCCCAAGCGGTCGCGGGCCGAGGCGATCACCTCCCGCACGTCTTTGACCGTGGCGGTCACCGCCGAGAGCTGGATGTAGGCCCTCGCCGTGGTGCGGGCCACCAGCCGGGCAATGGTGGTCTTGCCGGTGCCCGGCGGCCCCCAGAAGATGGCCGACGACAGCCGATCGGATTCGATGAGGCTGCGGAGCGGCTTGCCCCGGCCCAGCAGGTGCTCTTGGCCCACCAGCTCATCCAAGCTGCGGGGGCGCAGCCGATCGGCCAGCGGCGCGGTCTGGGCCAGGCGCTCAGCAGCGGCGGCGGCAAACAAGTCGTCGCTCATCGCCACCTGGCCCGGCTGCTGCGCTCCATCTGCTCACCCGGAGGCAGGGGGTGGAAGAACGCGCAGACCCAACTCGTCTAGGTGACGGTCGGATATCGGGGTGGGCGAGTTGGACAGCGGATCGGCGCCCGACTGGGTCTTGGGGAACGCGATCACCTCGCGAATGTTCTCCTCCCCGGCCAAGATGGCCACCAACCGGTCGATGCCGAAGGCGAACCCCGCGTGGGGTGGGGCGCCGTAGCGGAAGGCATCCAGCAAAAAGCCAAATCTCTCCTCGGCCTCGGCATCGCTGATGCCCAGGGCCCGGAACACTGCCCGCTGGATGTCGGGGCGATGGATCCGCACGCTGCCCGAGCCCAGTTCCCACCCGTTGAGCACCAGGTCGTAGGCCTGGGAGCGCACGGCCAGCAGTTCCTCTCCGGAGCCGTCCAACAGCCCCACGTCATCGGGGTGGGGCATGGTGAACGGGTGGTGGGCGGCAATCGGACGCCCCTGGTCGTCGATGGACTCGAACAGCGGGAACTCGGTGACCCAAATGAAGTTGAGCCCGCCTTCGGTGATGGGCGGTCGGCCCAGCTCCAAGCGGAGCAGGCCCAAGATGTCGCGCACCTTCGGGCGGCGGTCGGCGATCAACAGCAACAGGTCGCCGGGCTCCGCGCCCATGGCCGGGCCGAGAGCGGCCTGCTCCTCATCGGACATGAACTTGGTCAGAGCGCCGTCGAGGGTGCCGTCGTCGCCCACTCGGAACCAGGCCAGCCCCTTGGCCCCCCACTGCTGGCACTTGCGGGTGAGCTCGTCGATGGCGTTGCGTCCCAGGCTCTGGCTGCCGCCCTTGTGGTTGATGCCCTTGACGCATTCCACCTGGAACACCTTGGCCTCGGTGCCCTCGAACAGCCCGGTAAGCTCCACCAATTCCAGGCCGAAGCGCACGTCGGGCTTGTCGGAGCCGTAGCGCTCCATGGCCTCGGTCCAGGTCATGAATGTAGGGGCGTCGGGCCGGGTGCCGGTTACGGCCTCCACCGCGGCGGCCACCGCCTCGGTGATGAAGACCATCACGTCGTCCTGGTCGGCGAAGCTGGCCTCCGCGTCAAGCTGCATGAACTCGAATTGGCGGTCGGCCCGAAGGTCCTCGTCGCGCAGACAGCGGGCAATCTGGTAGTAGCGGTCGAGGCCGCCCACCATGCAGAGCTGTTTGAAGATCTGGGGCGACTGGGGCAGCGCGTAGAACCGGCCCGCGTGCAGCCGCGACGGCACCACGAAGTCGCGGGCTCCCTCGGGGGTAGAGGCCACCAGCATCGGGGTTTCGATCTCGGTGAAGCGCTGCGCCTCCATGGAGCGACGGATGGCGCTGTTCACCTTGGCCCGCAGCTTGAGATTGCGCTGGAGGCGCTCCCCCCGCAGGTCGATATAGCGATAGCGCAGGCGCACGTTCTCGTCCACCTCGGTACGGGAGTGAAGTGGAAACGGCGGGGGCTCCGCGTCCGAGAGCACCTCCACCTGGCAATCGCCGATCTCAACCTCGCCGGTGGCCAGCTTGGGGTTGGCCGTGTCGTCGGGGCGGGCCCGCACGGTGCCGGTGACCCGCACCACATACTCCGAGCGCAGGTCGTGGCGCTCGTCAACCACGCACTGGATCACGCCGGTGCGGTCACGCAAGTCGATAAACGCCAAGTTCTCCCCGTGCTCCCGCCGTCGGTCCACCCAACCGCACACCGACACCTCCCGCCCAATGTCCCCGGCGCGCAGCTCGCCGCAATAGTCAGTTCGCATTTTGGTCATAGTCAGCTTTCAGCAGATTTCGCCAACACCGGCACAATAGGCAGACAGTCTCACTGAGCCGATTCGTTTTCGGCCAGCCTTGCGGCCACCTCGGCCACCACGTCGGTGCGGTGCACCGCAATCTGGTCCCCTCCCGAGCGCAGGTCGCGCAGCGTGACGGTGCCCGACTCCAGCTCGTCGTCGCCCACCAGCAGGGCGAAGCGGGCTCCTGAGCGGTCGGCCACCTTCATCTGGGCCTTCATCGACCGGGCGTCGAAGGCCCGGTCGGATGAGATGCCGCTGCGCCGCAGCTCGAAGGTGAGATCGCGACCGGCGTCTCCACCGGTCACGTCCACCACGAACACGTCCACCCCGCCTGCGGTCTCCGCGAGGGCGTCCTCAGCGTCGGCGGCCAGCAGGATGCGCTCGATGCCCGCGCCGAAGCCCACACCAGGGGCGGGCTTGCCGCCCAGCGACTCGGCCAAGCCGTCGTAGCGCCCCCCACCCCCGACTGCGTTCTGAGCCGAGGTCAAAGCACCGGCCACAAACTCCCAGGTGGAATGGGTGTAGTAGTCCAAGCCCCGCACCAGGCGAGGATCGATCTCATAGTCGATCCCCAAGGCGTCCAGCCCTGTCTGCACTCGGTGGAAGTGGGCCGCGGCCGTATCGGAGAGGCAGTCGGTGATAAGTGGAGTATCGGCCACCACCGCCATGGTGCGCTCCCGCTTGGAGTCCAGCACCCGCAGCGGGTGATCGGCGGCGTTGGCCCGATCAGACTCGTCCAACTCCCCCACCCGCTGGCCCAGCCATCCGGACAACTGTTCGGCGTAGGCCTGCCGATCCCCGGGGCTTCCCATCGAATTGAGCCGCAGTGACAGACTGCCCAACCCAAGAGCCCGATAGAAATCGTGCTGGAGGGCTATGACCTCTACGTCTAGATCGGGATCGGCCGAGCCGATGGCCTCGGCCCCCACCTGATGGTGCTGGCGGAACCGACCGGCCTGGGGCTCCTCATAGCGAAAGCACGGGGTGAGGTACCACACCTTCCACGGCACCGTGGGCCGGTGCTGGTTGAACGCCCGTACCACCGACGCCGTCCCCTCCGGGCGCAGAGCCATGTGGCGGTCGCCCTTGTCGAAGAAGTCGTACATCTCCTTGCGCACCACCTCGGTGCCTTCGCCCAGGCGCTGGAACACCCCAATGTCCTCAAACATGGGATTTTGCACCAGCCCATACCCGGCCCGTCCGAAAACCTCGGCAAATGTCGCAACCAGCGCCTGCCAGCGGTCCGACTCCGGCGGCAGAATGTCACGCGTCCCCTTCGGCGCTTGAAACATCTCAGCCACGACTAAGAGCCAGAAGCGGTGGGGAGGACTCGGTAGGCGTTGTAGACGGACTCTATGCCTCGGATGGTGCGGAGGAGGGCGTCAAGGTGGGTGCTGTCTATCAGCTCGAAGTCGAACCGCATGACCGATATCTGGTCGGCGCCGGTGCGGGTTTCGCAGGCCAGGATGTTCACCGAGCCGGTGGACAGGGCGTTGGCCACGTCTCGCAGCAAGCTGGTGCGGTCGAAGGCCTTCACCTCAATGGTCACGCAGTAGGCCCCGGTGCGCTCGGCGCTCCAGTCGACGTCGATGAGGCGATCGCCCTGCTCGAACGACAGCGACACCGCGTTGGCGCATTCGGTGCGGTGGACCGACACCCCTCGGCCCCGGGTGACGAACCCGATGATCTCGTCGGGGGGAACCGGTTTGCAGCAGCGGGCCAAATTGACCAGCACGTCGTCGAGGCCCTCCACCTCCACCGACTGCTCGGTCTTGCGGGGCAGCACCGAAGGCGACGGGACGGCCGCCAGATCGCCTTCCATCCCCTCTTCCTCGGCCGACGGCTCCACCCTCATCCCCGCCACCCGCTCGGCCACCGCCTTGGCCGATACGTGGCGCTCCCCCACCGCGGCGAACAATGTGTCGAGGTCGCGGTAGTTCATGTCGGTGGCCGCGTGCACCAGCTCGTCGCCCGCCAGAATCCTGGCCACCGGCAGCCGCTCCCGCCGCAACGCCGCGGCCACTGCGTCGCGGCCGGCCTTGATGGCGTCCTCCCGGCGAGCCTGGGCGAACCACTGGCGGATCTTGTTGCGGGCCCGGTGCGACGCCACCAGGCCGAGCCAGTCGCGCGACGGCCCCTTGTCAGCCACCTTGGAGGTGAATATCTCCACCATGTCGCCGGGCCGCAGCTCGCGGTCCAGCGGGACGAGCTGGCCGTTGACCCGGGCCCCGATGCAGGCGTGGCCCACCTCGGTGTGGATGGAGTAGGCGAAATCGATGGGAATCGCCCCCATGGGCAACGACACCACATCACCTTTGGGCGTGAACACCTGAACCTCGTCGTGGTCGAGGTCGGTCTTGAGGTTGCTCAAGAACTCCACCGCGTCGGAGGTCTCCTGCTGCCAGTCGATGATCCGGCTCAGCCAGGCCAGATCGTCGATGGTCGCGCCCTCCTTGTAGCTGTAGTGGGCGGCCACCCCCTGTTCGGCCCGAGCATGCATCTCGTTGGTGCGGAGCTGAACCTCCAGCGACTTGCCCCCCGGCCCCACCACCGACGTGTGCAGCGACTGGTAGAGGTTGAACTTGGGCATGGCGATGTAGTCCTTGAACCGCCCCTGCACCGGCTTCCAGGTGGCGTGGATGGAACCCAGCGCGGCGTAGCAGTCCCGCACCGATTCGACGATCACCCGGATGCCCACCAAGTCGAAGATCTCGTCGAAGCTGCGATCTTTGGTCATCATCTTCTCGTAGATGCTCCACAGGTGCTTGGGGCGGCCGGTGACTTGGGCAGGAATCCCCAATTCGGCCAAGCGGGCTTCAACGCTGGAAAGAACCTGGGTGAGATACAGGTCGCGCTCCGGCGCCCGGGTGGCCACCATGCGATCGATCTCGGCGTATCGCTTGGGGTGCAGGGCGGCAAACGCCAGGTCTTCGAGCTGGAGCTTCATGTCCTGCATGCCCAAGCGGTTGGCCAGCGGGGCGTAGATGTCAATCGTCTCGCGAGCCACCCGGTGCTGCTTGGCCAAAGGCAGCGCCGCCAGCGTGCGCATGTTGTGCAACCGGTCGGAGAGCTTCACCACCAGCACCCGCAGATCCTTGGCGATGGCCACCAGCATTTTGCGCATGGAGGCCGCCTGTTCCTCCTCCTGCGAGTTGAACTGGAGGCGGTCAAGCCGGGTGACGCTGTCCACGATCGAGGCCACTTCTCCGCCAAAGTGCTGCTCCACCTCGGACAAGCCCATAGCGGTGTCCTCGATGGCATCGTGCAACAAGGCGGCGATCACCGACACGTCGTCCAGCCCCAGGTCGACCACGATGTGGGCCACAGCCAGCGGGTGGGTCACATAGGGCTCGCCGGATTTGCGCTTCTGCCCAGAGTGGGCCTGCTCAGCGAGCCGATAGGCGGTTTCGATGCGCTCAGCGGTGTCGTTGGGGTGGCGCTCCAGATAGGCGTCCAGCAGCGGGCCCACGTCTTGGCCGGGCTGATCCATCCAGGGCAATGGCCGCTCTGTCAGCGTCATTTCTCACCCCCGTAACAGAACAACGAAATCACCGGGCAGTCGCCTCCCAGTTTGGCCCGACCGCCCAGAAAACCCAACTCAATAAGGAAGCCCACCCCAACCACCTCAGCGCCCCCCGAATTCACCAGCTCGACCGCGGCGGCCGCGGTGCCCCCCGTGGCCAAAACGTCGTCCACCACCAGCACACGTTGGCCGGGGGCCAGGGCATCGGTGTGGGACTCCAAAGAGGCCACCCCGTATTCAAGCTGATAGTCCACCGACCGGGTGTCGTACGGGAGTTTTCCTGGTTTGCGGAAAGGCACAAACCCGACGCCCAGGCGATAGGCCACCGCCGCCCCCAAGATGAAACCCCGGGCCTCGACCCCCACCACTCGGTCAAACGCGGTGTGGGAGAAGCGGTCGGCCAGACCATCGGCCGCCCACCGGAGGGCATCGCCATCGTCGAGCAGCGGGGTGATGTCCTTGAAGATGATCCCCTCGGTGGGAAAGTCGGGGATATCCCTGATGAGGCTCTCAGGCCAGCCGGACTCCACTGCCACCAACCCTACCCGCCTCCCTGCGTGCCTCTAGCGGCGCTTGCGCTTCCGAGGTCGAGGGGGAATGGTCGTGCCGGTTTGCGGAGGTCGGCGAGCCGGGCCGCTAGCGGGAGCAGCCGGTCGAGACGGCGACGGGCCGACCGCCACATCTTCCACCTCGTGAACCGAGGTGCCCCGGGACTGTGCTCGGGCCTCTAGGCGTTCCCGCAGCTCCACGAACTCGGGCTGGCGCTCTTTCATCCAGGAAGCCGCTGGCGCGGCCACGAACAGCGATGAGTAGGTGCCCACCAGCAACCCGATAAGCAAAGCCACTGCGAATTCGGCCAGGGTGACCGCCCCCAGCACTAGCGTGCCGATGATCAACATCGACAGCACCGGCAAAACCGAGGTGATGGTGGTGTTCACCGAGCGCAGCAGCACGGTGTTGAGCGCCGAGTTCATGATCCGGGTGTAGGTGGCCCGCCCGACCAGGGCAGAGCGACGCTGGAAGTCGCGGTTCTTGTCGAACACCACCAGGGTGTCGTATAGGGAGTAACCCATGATGGTGAGGAAGGCGATGACGGTGGCCGGGGTCACCTCGAACTGGAACAGGGCATAGATGCCCACGGTGATGACGATGTCGTGGGCCACCGCCACCAATGCGGCCACGGCCATTCTCCACTCCAGCGTCAGCGTGATGTAGATGGCCACCACTATGAAGAACACGATCAGCGCCCGGATGGCCTTGCTGGTGATCTCGTCGCCCCACGACGCGCTGATGGAGTTGAAGCTGATGTCGTCAAGTCCCTGGCCGGTGAGATTGGCCAGCGCAAGAGACACCTGGGCCACGCTGGAGGCGTCGGTGGCGTCCAACTCGGCCCGGACCCGCAACACATCGCCGCCCACGAATTGGATCTTGGCGTCGGCCTGGCCCACGTCCCGCAGGGCGTCGCGCACATCGGCGGTGGACACATCGGGCGCCGAGGCCTCCCACACCGTGCCCCCCTCAAACTCGATGCCCAGGTTGACGCCCCGCACCAACAGGGCAATGGCGCTGATGAGAATCAGGGCCGCCGACACCTTCAGGGTGGTTTTCCAAAGTTCGGGAAAGTTCAGCCTGGTCTGGTTGCGCAATAGGCGTTGGAGACGGGTCACGGCTGGCCCTCTCCGGCGCTCATGGCCTCTTCTGGGGTGGGCAATCCGAGCCGGTGGGGATGGGCCATCAGGCTCGGCGACCGTGACATCAACTGAGCGCAGGGTCGCAAGAAGTAATAGGTGGCCACCAGGTCGAGCACCGAGGCCAAGCCCAGCATGAGGGCGAAGCCCCGAACCGACCCGGCTGAGAGCCAGTACAAGATGACCGCGGCGATGAGCGAGGCGAAGTTGGCCCTGAATATGGTCCGGAACGCCGCCAAGAAGGACTGCTCCAACGACGACCGCAGCATGCGGCCGGTGGCCACGTCTTCTTTGAGGTGCTCGAAGTACACCACGTTGGAGTCAAGCGACACGCCAATGGCCACGATCAGGCCGGTGACCCCAGCCAGGGTCAGGGCCAAGTCCTGGGTCTCGCCCAGCCAGGCCACGATCACCCACAACAAGGTGGCCGACACGCCCAGGCTCAACATGGCCACCAGGCCCAGCAGGCGATACATGCCGACCATGTACAAAAACACCAGCGCCAGCCCGACGATGCCGGCGATTACCCCCGCCCGCAGGGCGTCGCCGCCGATGGTGGCCGACACGGCCCGGCTGGTGCTGTCGCTTTGGGGGTCGGTGGGGTCTTGGAACTCGATGGGCAGTGCGCCATAGCGCAGCACCAGAGCCAGGTCATCGGCCTCTTCTTCGGAGAAGCCCCCGGAAATCACCACCCGGCCGTCGAAATTCGAGGTTTGCACGGTAGGCGCCGATTGCACGTTGCCGTCCACCACGATGGCCAGCCGGCCGAGCCCCGCGGCCCCGGGCGGGCAGTAGAAACTGCCGGTAAAGCACTCGAAGGCCATGTCGTCGAACTTGTCGGCACCCTCATCGCCCCCCTTGAAGGTGGCATCCACCACAAACTCGTTCCTAAAGGAGCTGTCAGCGCTGGACAGGCCGGCCCCGGTGAGCGACGAAGGGCCCAGCAAGAAGCGCCTCGCCGCCTCCCCGCTGTCGTCCCGCTGGGGCAGCACCACAAAGCGCTCGAGCACGTCTTCGGCCGACGTGGAGGTGGCCAAGCCGTTGTAGTCAATCCCGGAGGGACAGGGGGCCAAGCCCCGATCGTCCACCACGGGATCGGGAAGCGCTGGCGGCGGCGCCACCTCGCCGGTTTCAGGGTCGGGCAAGGCGAGCGGCTCAACGAAGAGCTCGGCGCACACCGGGCGGAAGCGCAGCTCGGCGGTCTGGCCCACCACGTCGATGGCCCGCTGCTGGTCGCTGATACCGGGAAGCTGGACCACCACCCGGTCGCCCTGGCGGGTCACGTCGGGCTCGGCCACGCCGAGGCCGTCGATGCGGTCGCGGATGATGTTGACCGCGGTGTCCAGGTCGCCCTCGGTGATGGCCACCGGTCGGTCGGGATCGTCCACCGGCACCAGCACCACCTCGACTCCGCCCTTGAGGTCTAGTCCCAGTAGCGGTCGGTTCCCCACGGCCAGCGATGCCGCCAGCAGCCCCGCGGCCACAGCCACGATGAGGACAAGGGAAACCAGCGAACGGCGGCTCATTGACGCTGGGAATTGTGATTAGGCGTCAGCGTCGTCGCCATCGACGTCGATGTCGGAGTACACGATCTTGTTGGCGATGGTCTCGCGGCTGATCTTGATCTCGACCCCGTCAGATATCTCGATGAACACGGTGCCGCCGTCGAAAGCAGTGATCATTCCGTACAGGCCCGAGGCGGTGATGACCTCGTCGCCCACATCCAGGGAGTCGAGCAGCGCTCGCTGCTCGCGCGCCTTGCGCTGCTGGGGGCGCACCATGAAGAAGTACATGGCGACGAACATCAATAGCAAAAGAGGGAGGATTTCCAAGGCTCAGAACTCTATCGGAAGACCTAGCCGGGAGACGACTCGGCGGGCCGGGCCCAGGCCTCAGCCACCCGGCGGCGCAAACGGTCGAACGTGCCGTTGGCGATGGCCTCTTGGGCGGCATCCATCAGGGCCAGCAGCCAGGCCACATTGTGGAGGGTGAGCAACCGAGCGGCCGACGGCTCGTCCACGTTGAACAGGTGCCGGAGATAGGCCCGGGAGTAGCGGGCGACCGGGCTCGTCGGGAAATGCGGATCGATCGGCCGGTCGTCGGTGGCTAGCGACGAGTTGCCCATATTGAGGCGGCCCTCCCAGGTCAAAGCGGTGCCGTGGCGGGCTAGCCGAGTGGGCAGCACGCAGTCGAACATGTCCACTCCCAGCGCTACGCACTCCACCAACCCGATGGGGTCACCCAATCCCATGAAGTAGCGGGGCTGATCCTCGGGCAACTGCGGGGTGGTGGCCGACAGCGCGGCCATCATCTGCTCTGGAGGCTCCCCAACCGACAGCCCTCCCACGGCGTAGCCGTCGAAGCCCACCTCGATGGTCCGGGCCGCGCTCTCAGCCCGCAGAGCGGGGTCGATGCCGCCTTGGACGATGCCGAACTGGTTGGCGCCCGCGGCATGCCCGTCCTGCTCAAAAAAGCGGCCACGGGCTCGGGCGGCCCAAGCAGCCGTTCGATCCACCGCCTGGCGCTGGACGGACGCGGGGGCTTCGGACGGCGGACACACATCGAGGGCCATCTGTATGTCGGACCCGAGCTGGAGTTGCACGTCCACCACCCGCTCGGCGGTGAAGCGGTGGGTGGAGCCGTCGTAGGTGGATCGGAATGTGGCACCGTCGTCGTCCACCTTGGGATCGAGCGAGAACACCTGGAATCCCCCCGAGTCGGTGAGCACATGGCCCGACCAACCGGTGAACCCGTGTATACCGCCCATCTTCTCGACGGTCTCGGCACCAGGCCTCATCATCAGGTGGTAGGTGTTGGCCAGCACCACCGCAGGCTTGAGCGCTTCGAGGTCGGCGGTGTCGAGGGTGCGGACCGCGGCCCGAGTGCCCACCGGCATGAAGCATGGTGTGGCGAACGAGCCCCTCGGGGTGGTTATGCGGCCGGTGCGGGCTTGCCCATCTCGGGCCAACACGTCGAATTGGAGGGTCATTGTCCTGGATTTCTAGCGCAGAACATGGCGTCGCCCAGAGAGAGGAAGCGGTAGCCCTCGGCCAGGGCGGCAGTGTAGAGGTCTCGCCAGCGGGGGCCGACGAACGCGGCCAACAGGGCCAGAAGGCTGGATCGGGGCAGGTGGAAGTTGGTGAGCAGGGCGTCCACCACCGCGAACCGGTGCCCCGGCGTGATGAACAGATTGGTTGAGCCGCAGGCCGATCCGGTGGCCGCCGCCGACTCCAACGCCCGAACCACCGTTGTGCCCACCGCCACCACCCGCTCCGACCGCACGCAGGCGGCCAACGTGGCCTCGGGGATCCGGTACGTCTCGGTGTGCATGACGTGGTCGTCCAGATCATCAGCCATCACCGGGGTGAACGTGGCCGTGCCCACCGCCAACTCCAGCTCGCACACCTCAGCACCGGCAGCCCGGCAGCGGTCCAGCACCGTGTCGGTGAGGTGGAGTCCAGCGGTGGGCGCGGCGGCCGACACCGGCCGGTCGGCATACACCGTCTGATAGCGCTCGATGTCGGCCAGCTCCTCGGTGACATACGGGGGCAGCGGCACCTCCCCGGCTCGATCCATGAGGTTGCCGGGATCGCCGGTGGGCCTCACCCAGCGCCGGCCGTCGCCGCCGATGCGCTCCCCCACCTCCATCACCGGCGCCCCTCCGAACCACAGCTCGGTGCCCGGTGGCACCCGGCGGCCGGGGCGCACAAGCGCACTCCACCAGCCGTCTTCGCCCGGTTCCAAAAGCAGCACTTCAACCTTGCCCCCGGTGGCCTTGTTGAGCCGCAGTCGGGCCGCCATGACCCGGCTGTTGTTCACCACCAGCACATCGCCGGGTCCCAGGAGCTCGGGCAAATCCCTGGTCAAGCGGTGCTCGGGCGGGGTTCCAGAACCTTGATCAACCAGGAGTCGTGAGCTGTCCCGGGGCTCAGCCGGCTGCTGCGCAATGGCGGCTTGAGGCAGCTCATAGTGAAGCTCCTCAGTCCGCATGCTCTGTTTCTACCCGACTGGCACCCGTATCCCGAAAACTGTCATACCCGGCCGGTAGTTTGGGGCTCATGCTGGTGATGGGGATCGACCCCGGCCTGTCGCGCTGCGGCTATGGCGTTGTCCGCCAAAAGGGGCGCGCCACCGAGGCGGTGGCCGCCGGGATTATCCGCACCGACAAAGACGACCCCGTCCCCCAGCGGCTGTACGAGCTCCAAAAGGAGCTGGTCGATCTGATGGACACCTACCACCCGGATGCGGTGGCCATCGAGCAGGTGCTGTTCCAGGTGAACGTCCGCACCGCCATGGGGGTGGGACAGGCCAGCGGTGTGGCCATGGCCGCCGGAGTGGGGGCGGGCGCCGAGGTGTTCGAGTACTCCCCCACCCAGATCAAGAAAGCCGTCACCGGCTGGGGCGGCGCCGACAAGAAGCAGATGGGGCAGATGGTGCAGACCTTGCTGGGCCTGCCTCAGCCCCTGAAGCCGGTGGACGCCGCCGATGCCATTGCGGTGGCCCTCTGCCATCTGGCCCACGCCCCGGCCGCCTCCCGGATTCAGGCCGCAATGTGATTGGCCTGATCAGGGGCACGCTGGCTCTGCGGGATGCCGACGAGGTGATCGTGGAGACCGCCGGAGTCGGCTACCGGGTGGCCGTCTCACCCGACACCTCGGCCGCGCTGGGAGAGCTGGGCCAAGAGGTGCTGCTCCACATCCACCACCACATCCGAGAAGACGCCCAAACCCTTTACGGGTTCGACACCCCCGACAAGCGCCGGGTCTTCGAAGGGCTCATCTCGGCTCACGGCGTGGGACCGGCACTGGGCATGGCCATCATGTCGGTGTTCGGACCTCCGGAGTTGGCCGGGATTCTGGCCACCGACGACATCGACGCCCTGTGCCTGGTGCCCGGAGTGGGAAAGAAGACTGCAGCCCGGCTGCTGGTGGAGCTCAAGTCCCGCCTCGACATCGGCGATGTGACCACCGTGGTGGCATCCGGACAGTCGCCAGGCGAGCAGCCCACCGATGCCCGCAGCGTGGTCCGCCAGGCTCTAGGCGAGCTGGGCTACAGCGCCGAGGAAATCCGCGGCGCCATCGCTATTTTGCCCGCGGGTGATGATTCTTCCGCCTTGCTCAAAGCGGCCCTCCGCAATCTGGCCTCCGGTGGGTGAGCCGGCCATGAGCGAGAGGGAGGAGCTGCTGGCAGGGACCCCGCTTCCCGAAGACGCCGCGGCCGAGCCGGGGCTGCGGCCCGCCCGCCTCGACGAATTCGTGGGCCAGCCCGAGCTGAAAGAGCACCTCCACATCATCTTGGGAGCGGCCCGAGCCCGGTCCCAACCAGCCGACCATCTGCTGTTCGCCGGACCTCCAGGCTTGGGCAAAACCACGCTGGCTCACATAGTGGCCAAGGAGATGGACGCCGGGCTCCACATCACCTCGGGGCCGGCGCTGGAGCGGGCCGGCGACCTGGCCGCCATCTTGTCCAGGCTGGAGGACGGAGATGTGCTGTTCATCGACGAGATCCATCGACTGCCCCGCATCGTCGAAGAGGTCATGTATCCGGCCATGGAGGATTTCAACGTCGACATCGTGCTGGGCAAGGGGCCGGCGGCCCAGTCGGTGCGCCTCGATCTGGCCAAGTTCACCCTGGTGGGCGCCACCACTCGCACCGGCCTCATCACCGGGCCGCTGCGGGATCGGTTCGGCCTGGTGTCGCGGCTCGACTACTACACCGCCAACGACTTGGAGGCCATCGTCGCTAGGGCCGCCTCCATTCTCGACATCCAGATCGACACGGCCGGCGCGGCCGAGATCGCCTGCCGGGCCCGGGGCACCCCCCGCATCGCCAACCGGCTGCTGCGCCGGGTGCGGGACTATGCCGAAGTGAGGGCCGAAGGCGCCATCGACCACGCCATCGCAGCAGCGGGGCTGAAAGTGTTCGGCGTCGACCCCGCTGGCCTCGACAAGATCGACCGGGCCATCTTGTCGGCCCTGTGCGAGCGCTTCGGCGGCGGACCGGTGGGCCTGTCCACCCTGGCCATCAGCGTCAGCGAGCCAGCTGAGACCGTTGAGGATGTCTACGAGCCGTTCCTCATCCAACAGGGACTGCTGATGCGCACCCCCCGAGGCCGAGTAGCCACCCCGACCGCCTGGCACCACCTGGGCCTACCCCCCCCAGCCAACGCCGCCGACCAATCCAACCTGTTCGACTGATCTGTCTACATGAAGAACTGCGCCGTCATCATGCCCCAGACCGTGAACATAAAGCCCGTCATGGTCACGAAGAAGACGCGAGCCTGCTTGGCCATCTCGGTCCGCAACTCGGCACCCAAAGCCTTCAGGTCCTCCTTGGTGGCAAGAGCCTTCAAGTCGTCCTTGGTGGCATAGGCCTTCAAGGCTTCTTTCAAGTCGTCCTTGGTGGCGATCTGGCCGCGGCGGTCGGGCAGCACGCAATTCATCAAGGTCTCCGCAGGTCCCTCGCCAATGGTTGCGACCAATTGGTTCACCAACTCCGTGCGCTCAATCTCGCTAACTGGTGCCATCAGATTCCCTCTCTATCGATTCCGAAAGGGAACCCTTTGACGCCGTTCAGCGAAGCCAGTTCCGAATGCACTTTGTAACATATCGACTCGGCTGGCAGAAGGCAACCACCTGGGCAAACCCGGCCAAGAGGTGGCCTTAGTTGGCGGCGGCTTGGAGGATTTCGTCGGGGATGTCGAAGTTGGCGTAGACGTCTTGGACGTCGTCGTGGTCGTCGAGGGCGTCGATTAGGCGGAGTACGGCCCGGGCCGATTCGGCGCTGTCCACGCCCACCACCGAGGTGGGCAGCATGGTGGACGACGCCGACATGAAGGCGATTTCCACTTCAGCCAGGGCGTCGCGCATGGCCGATAGGTCGGAGGGGTCGCAGGTGAGGCGCCAAGTGTCGCCCTCGTCGGCCAGGTCCTCGCCGCCGGCGTCGAGGGCGGCCATCATCACCTCGTCCTCGTCCACCGAGCGGTCGAGAATCACCACCCCTTTGCGCTCGAACTGCCAGGCCACCGCGCCGGGCTCGGCCAGCGACCCGCCGTTGCGGGTGAACAGCGCCCGCACCTCTGAGCTGGTCCGGTTGCGGTTGTCGGTGAGCGTCTCCACATACAGGGCCACGCCTCCGGGGGCGTACCCCTCATAGAACACCGACTCGTAGGAAACCCCCTCTAGCTCGCCCGTCCCCCGCTTGATGGCCCGCTCAATGGTGTCCAGCGGCACCGAGTTGTCCCTGGCCTTCTGGAACATGGTGCGCAGCGTGGGGTTGGCGTCTACGTCGCCGCCACCCTCGCGGGCCGCCACCTCTACCTGGCGGATGAGCTTGGCAAACAGCTTGCCCCGCCGCTTGTCGGCCGCCCCCTTGCGATGCTTGATGGTGGCCCACTTGGAGTGTCCTGACATCTGCTCTCCCTATTCCTGTTCCACAAACCAGCGGTGGATTCGATCGTCCTCGGCCAACTCGGGGTGGAACGACGACACCACCGCCGAGCCCTGGCGGCATAGCACCGGCACCCCGTCCAACGAAGCCAGCACCTCCACCCCGTCGCCCGCCGACTCGATTACCGGGGCCCGGATGAACACCCCAGGAAAGGCCGATTTCCAACCCTCAACCTCAATCAGCGCGTGAAACGACTCCGATTGGCGTCCATAGCCGTTGCGCCGCACCGCCGCATCCACCGCCCCGAAGCAGCGCTGGCCGGGATAGCCGTCCACCACCTCGGCGGCCAGAAGAATGAGCCCGGCGCAGGTTCCGAGCACCGGCAGGCCGTCGGCCAAGCGCTCGGCCAGCGGATCGGCCAAGCCGTTGGCGTCCAGCAGCTTGGAGATGGCGGTGGACTCCCCGCCGGGAATCACCAACCGGTCGACTTCGACCAGTTCTTCGGGAGTGCGGACCTGGACCGCGGCCACCCCTATCCGATTGAGAACCTGCTCATGCAGCCCGAACGCGCCCTGAAGGGCCAGAACCCCGACCTTCACCCGGGGGCTCCGGGTCTCGGGGCGACGCCTCGATTTGCTGCACGCTCAGCCCGGCTACCAGCCGCGGTCGGCCAGCCGGGTTTCGAGGCCGTCGATCTCCAGGCCGGGCATGGGCTCGCCCAGGCCGCGGCTTACCTTGGCCAAGATATGCGGGTCGCGATAGTTGGTGGCCGCCTCCACAATGGCCTTGGCCCGGGGGGCCGGGTCGGAGGACTTGAAAATCCCCGAGCCCACAAACACCGCCTCGGCCCCAAGCTGCATGACCAGCCCGGCATCGGCCGGCGTGGAGATGCCCCCGGCGCAGAACATGGGCACAGGGAGCCAGCCGGTCTCGGCCACCTCCCGCACCAGCGGCAGCGGGGCCTGGAGCTGCTTGGCCCAGTCGAAGAGCTCGGCAGAATCGGCCTGGGTGATCTTGCGGATGTCGCCGATGATCGAGCGCAGATGGCGGACGGCCTCCACGATGTTGCCGGTGCCGGCTTCGCCCTTGGAGCGGATCATGCACGCCCCCTCGGAGATGCGCCGCAGCGCCTCTCCCAGGTTGGTGGCCCCGCACACGAAAGGCACGGTGAACGCCCACTTATCGATGTGGTGGGCCTCATCGGCGGGGGTCAGCACCTCGCTCTCGTCGATGTAGTCCACATCGAGGGCCTCCAGAATCTGGGCCTCCACGAAGTGGCCGATGCGGGCCTTGGCCATTACCGGTATGGTCACCGCCTCTTGGATGCCGGTGATCATCTCCGGGTCGCTCATACGGGCCACCCCGCCGTCTCGGCGGATGTCGGCGGGAACCCGCTCCAGGGCCATGACCGCCACCGCTCCGGCATCCTCGGCCACCTTGGCCTGATCGGGGGTGACCACGTCCATGATCACGCCACCCTTGAGCATTTCGGCCAGTCCTCGCTTGACCAGAGGTGTCCCCGTCTCGCGGCCCGTCATCGACTCAGCAGCCATGGTTGCAGTCTATGACCTCCCGCCATGAGATCGCGATGTCAATTGAAGTGCGAAGGAAGCGCCGGTGGCGGGTTCACAAGGGGCCGTGTTGTTTCCAGAGGCGGGCTAGGAGGGAGATGATCTGGGTTCTGGTCTTGGCCTGGACGGGGGTGGCGGGCCTATCGGCGGCGACGGCGTTGAGGCAGGCGGTGGCCGCGCCGGGGCCCAAGGGGTTGGTGAGCAGGGCGGGGCACTGGCGGGTGAGGGCCTGCCACAGCCGCACCGCTTCGCGGGCCCTTTGCATCTGGGCGGCCCGCTCGGCGGGGCCCGGGGGGCGGTCGCCGCCGGGGGCGAACACCGCGCCCCGGGAGATGGCCCCGAGAACCTCTGTGGCCGAAGCGGTGTCCACGTCGATGTCGGCCAGCGCCAGGGGGGTCTGGGGCGTTGCGGGCTCTTCGGGCTCGCCGCCGCCGGGAGCGCCCCCACCGCCGCCGGAGGGGGAACCGCCGCCGCGGGAGGGGAAACCGCGGGTGGTCGGCCGGTCGGCCGGCGGCGGGCCGTGGGTCACCGTCCGCTGCAGTCTGGACGAGTCCTAGCCCTACCCCGCCGGGCCTTGGGTTTGTCTAGCT
>MPNQ01000034.1 GCA_002239105.1 marine group bacterium Sva0996 bin134
AAACCCAGGCGCTCGCTTATCCGGCGGAACACCGGGGTGGTCGCCAGCGTGACCCCCGCGGCTACGGCAAAGACAATGAGATAGCTGTCAAGACCGGGAGCCATGGCGTTGGCAGGCGCCCTCTCAGTTGCCTATCCGGCCAACGAATAGGGGGTGAACCGACCGCAAAGGGCAGCTACCTCGGATCGAACTTCGGCAACCACGCCTTCGTCGTCTCGCTGGCGCAGGGTCCGGCCGATCATGCCCGCGATGAGGCCCATCTCCGCCGGGCCCATGCCCTGGGTAGTGGTGGCCGGGGTACCGATGCGCACTCCGCTGGTCACGAACGGTGAGCGGGGATCGTCGGGCACGGTGTTCTTGTTGAGGGTGATGCCCGCCCGGTCGAGCACCTCTTGGGCCACCTTGCCGGTGAGGTCGTCGTCGAACGCCCGCAGATCCACCAGCAACAGGTGGTTGTCGCTTCCTCCCGACACCAGGCGGAACCCCTCTTCAGCCAGGCCCTTCACCAGGGCACCGCTGTTCTCCACGATGCGGGCCGCGTAGTCGGCAAATTCGGGGGTGGCGGCCTCACCGAAGGCCACCGCTTTGGCCGCGATCACATGCTCCAGGGGACCGCCCTGGAGTCCGGGGAACAGGGCCTTGTCGATAGCCGGCGCTAGATCTTGGGTGCACAGGATGGCGCCGCCCCGGGGGCCCCGCAGCGTCTTGTGGGTGGTGAAGGTGACGATGTCGGAAAAGGGCACCGGATTGGGATGCAATCCCCCGGCGATAAGCCCAGCGATATGGGCTGCGTCGAACATGAACAGGGCGCCCACCTCGTCGGCGATGGAGCGGAATGGCGCGGGGTCAATGATCCGGGGATAGGCGGTGGCGCCAGCCACGATGAGCGAGGGCCGGTGCTCAAGGGCCAGATCGCGAACCTGGTCGTAGTCAATGCGCTCGTCGCTGGGAGTTACGCCGTAGGCCACAAACCGATAGGTACGCCCGCTGATGTTCACCGGGGAGCCGTGGGTGAGGTGACCCCCATGGTCCAAGCTCATGCCCAGCACGGTGTCGCCCGCCTCCAGCACCGCCAGGTAAGCAGCCACGTTGGCGTTGGCCCCTGAATGGGGCTGCACGTTGGCGTGGTCGGCGCCGAACAGGGCGGTGGCTCGCTCGCGGGCGACCGACTCCACTTCGTCGATCACCATGTTGCCGCCGTAGTAGCGGCGACCGGGGTACCCCTCGCTGTATTTGTTGGTGAGTACCGAGCCGGTGGCGGCCAGCACTGCGGGCGAGGCGAAGTTCTCCGAGGCGATGAGCTGCACCGTGGTGTTCTGGCGCTCCACCTCGCGGCGAACCATGTCGAACACCGGATCGCCGCTGCTGTCGGGCCACATCACTGCGCTGTCTCTTCTTTGGGCAACAGGGCATCGATTTTGGCCACTCGGGAAACGTGGCGGCCCTGCTCAAATGAAGCCCCAAGAAATGCGTCTAGGGCCTCGCGGGCCGCTTCGGCGCCGATCAGCCGTTCTCCCATGCAAATCACGTTGGCGTCGTTGTGCTCACGGGTCAACCGGGCTGACGTCACATCGTGCACTGTGGCCGCCCGCACGCCGGGCACCTTGTTGGCCGCCATGGCTATTCCAATTCCGGTGCCGCACACGCACAATCCCAATTCGGCCTCGCCCCCGGCCACCTCGCGGGCTACTGCCTCGCCATAGTCGGGATAGTCCACCCGGTCGGTGCTGCTGGTGCCGCAATCCACCACTTCGTGTCCCAATTCCCGCAGATGAGAAACCAACACGTCCTTCAATTGCACTCCAGCGTGGTCGGCCCCAGCGGCGATTCGCGTCATAGCGTCAATCTACCCAGCCGCTAGGTGAAAAATGACTCTTTTTGGGCAACTTCCAAACCTCTAGGTGAACGAGATCGGCGATTGCAACCACCAGGGGCGGTCGCTGGTTCTGATCTCGGTCACCCACTTCACCCACCAGAGTCCCCGCCGACCGGGGGCTACCAGGCGAGCCGGGGCGCCGTGGCCTCGCGACAGCGGCTCTCCGCCCAGCTGATGGGCCAACATCATCTTGTCGACGTCGCCCAGGGGGAACCGGCGGGTGTAGCCGGTGGCCGAGCGCACCTCCAGGCTGCGGCCAGTGGCGCCCGGACCGAGAAGGTCAGCCAGCATCGCCCCGGTCCAATCCTGAGTGCTGTACCACCCGTTGGTGCAGTCGAGAGTGGCCTCTTTGGTAGTGGTGTGGGCCGCAAGCTCCTGGTAGTCCACGTCTCGGTCAACCGATCCCCGCAGGCGGAGCACCCAGTCGGCAGGGTCGATATGAGGCGGCGAGTCGGTAAACCATTGCACTACCGGCATCTGCCGCGGCTGGCCCGAGCCCACCTCATGCGAGCCAGTAAAGCGCCGGTCGGCCGCCGCCCATCGGTCGAAGACCGAGCGAAACCCCAATGCGATCCCAGCCACTCCCAGCGCTTGAAGCCAAGTGCGCCGGGAGAGGTCTATCGGGCGGACCCGCTGAGGGCGGGTCACCACATGCAACATCGCCAGTGGCACAGCACCGATGGCGAATATGACGTGCAGCCCAATGGGCGACAACAAGCCGAACGGCTCCCAGATGTCGAGTGTGTGGATCAATCCGGTGACCAGAGCACCTGTGACCATCGTGGCCAGCGCCACCGAGGCGAAGCGGTTGGGACGGCGGCGACTGAGGCCGCGCTGCACAACCGGTGACTTCGGACGGGCCAGAACCAACACGACGAAGCCGAGCACGCCGTGCACGGTAACGAGCCACGCCGTGGAAGAGCTCCCGAGCAAGAATGAGGCACCACCGGTAATCAAGGCCAATGACAGGGTGATCAGCAGGGCCAAGTTGGTCTTGCGACCTCGAGAAGCGGGGCTCTCGGGCCGGCTCATTCGACGATACCCTCCACGTCAATCGCCCCCTGACGAAGGATGGAAAGCCCGGCTTCAGTGACCTCCACCACCGTAGAGGGCGGAGACTGGAGCTGGCCGCCGTCGATCACCAACTGCACGGCCGGGAATGCGGCAG
Source organism: marine group bacterium Sva0996 bin134 (assembly GCA_002239105.1). GTDB lineage: Bacteria > Actinomycetota > Acidimicrobiia > Acidimicrobiales > Bin134 > Poriferisocius. The sequence continues at coordinate 3,045 of MPNQ01000034.1, forward strand.
CGGCCTCGGCTGCGGTGTCAGGTGTGGGCTGGCCGCTCAGGTTGGCGCTGGTAGTGGCGATCGGCCCGACCGCTGAGGCCAGGGCCTGTACCAGCGGGTGATCGGGACAGCGCACACCACAGCCGTCTTGGACGATGGTGAGCGCCCCCGGCCAGCAACTCTCCATAAGCCGACGGGTGGTGGGAAGGGGATCAAACAGCCCTTCGGCGTCGGCCGGACGGGCCACCAAGATGGCCACCGCCTTGTCGGCAGGGCGCTGCTTAAGCTCGAACAGCAAGTCCACGTTTTCGGGCAGAGCGGCCAAGCCGTACACCGTGTCGGTAGGAACGATCACCGCCCGCCCCGACCGCAACTCGGCCGCGGCCATCTCCACCAGCACGGCAGGGCCGCCCATGCTCATTGCTTCCGGCATTGCAAAACCCGGTCTCGACCGGCCAAATCAGGGTGGACCGCCTCTACCAACAGCCCGCCGCCCAACGCGATGGCTGCGGCCCGGTCCAGTTGATCGGGTGACAGCTCCAGCAGCACCGAACCCCCGGGGCTAAGCCACCGGCCGGCATCGGCCAGTATCTGGCGGGCCCCGTCCAGACCGTCGGCCCCACCCCGCAGGGCCAGTTCGGGCTCCCAGTCGGCCACGTCAGGAGGCAGGGGCTCGTCATCGCGCACATACGGCGGGTTGCTCACCACCACGTCCACCAGCCCAACCAGTGATTCGGGCAGGGCCTCATACCATGATCCCTGGAAGGCCGATACCCGCACCGCCGCCCGGCCCAGCCCGGCCAGGTTGGCCCGGGCCACGGCCAGCGCATCGGCCGAAACGTCGGTCAGCACCACTCGGGCCGTCTCGCACTCGGAGGCCACCGCCAGTCCCACCGCCCCGCTGCCCGTGCCCAGGTCTGCAACCACGCCGCCAGATGGATCGCAGCGGGCCAGTTCGGCGATGGCCAGCCCGGCCAACGTCTCCGTCTCAGGGCGGGGAATGAGCACCGCGGGGCTCACCATCAGGTCCAAACCCCGAAACCCCCAGCGGCCCAGCACATACTGCAACGGCTCCCCCGCCAGTCGGCGGGCCAGCATCGAGTCGAGATAGGCCATCTGCCGCTGGGCAGGTGCCTTGGTCAGCCCTACGTAGTACTCGCTGCCCTCGTATCCCGAGGCCTGTTCCACCATTCGGCGGGCCTGCACGTCGGAGTCGGCCACACCCGCCCGGCCCAAGCGTCGGGCGGCATCGGCCGCCACATCGCCCCAGACGACGCGCTGGGCGGCCAAGCTCACGACCCGAATGAGTGGTCTTGGCGCTCGGCCTCGGCCAGGGCGTCTACCACCACGTCCAGATCACCGGCCAGTATGCGATCGAGCTTGTAGAGGGTCAGACCGATGCGGTGGTCGGAGACACGGTTCTCCTTGAAGTTGTACGTGCGAATCTTCTCCGACCGGCCCCCGCCGCCCACCTGACCGCGGCGCTGCTGCGACAACTCGTCCTGGCGGCGCTGCTGTTCGGCCTGTAACAGCCGGGCCCGCAGAACGGCCATGGCCTTGTTGCGGTTCTGGAGCTGGCTCTTCTCGTCTTGCATCGACACCACCATCCCAGTGGGCTTGTGGGTGATGCGGACCGCGGAGTCGGTGGTGTTCACCGACTGGCCCCCCGGCCCCGACGAGCGATAGACGTCGACTTGGAGATCCTTCTCTTCAATCTGGACCTCCACCTCCTCGGCTTCGGGCAGCACCGACACGGTGGCCGACGACGTGTGCACCCGGCCCTGCGACTCGGTCACCGGCACCCGCTGCACCCGGTGGGGGCCGCCTTCGAACTTCATCTTGCTCCACACGTCATCACCCCGCAGCATGAACACCACGTCGGTGTAGCCCCCCATGTCGGAGCCCTGGGCGTTCATCATCTCCAGATCCCAGCGATTCTGCCCGGCGAAGGCCGAGTACATGTCGAACAGATCGCGGGCGAACAGGTTGGCCTCCTCACCTCCCTCAGCCCCCTTGATCTCCACGATCACGTTCTTGCCATCGTTGGGGTCTTTGGGGGCCATCAGCTCGGCCAACTCGGCTTCCAGCGCATCTGCGGCCGCGGCAGTATCCTCGATCTCTGCTTCCAGCAGTTCCCGCTCGTCGGCATCGGCCTCGGCCAACATCTCGGTGGCCGCCTCAATGTCCTCCCGGTGGCCCCGTAGCTTCCGAATGCAGGCTGCCTTGGTTTCCAGCTCCTTGTACCGCCGAGCCGCCGCGGTGTAGGCCTCCCGGTCAGCCAGCACCTTTGGGTCGGCCAGTCGCTCCTCAAGCGCGTTGAACTCCGCCTCTAGCTCTTCATAGGCAGAATTCACCTCCATGCTGTCAACCTACCTTTGGCCCGAGGGGGCGGCGGGGATGGATTCGCGAGGTGACGCTGGCCTGGTCTACTTGGAGGAGCGCTTGCGGTGGCCGTAGCGGCGCTCGAAGCGCTCTACCCGTCCGGCGGTGTCCACGATGGTCATCTGTCCGGTGAAGAATGGGTGGCTGGCGCTGGAGATCCCCACCTTGGCCAAGGGGTATTCGTTGCCGTCTTCCCACTCGACGGTCTCGGTGGTCTCAATGGTGGACCGGGTGAGGAAGGACGTGCCCGCGGAGGTGTCCTGGAACACCACTAGGCGGTAATCGGGATGGATGTCGGGCTTCATGCGTCTCCTAGCCTCACACCCCGGCGGGGCCCTTCGCCACTTCCTCAAGGAATGCAGCGTTGTTGGGGAATGTCCTCAGGCGGTCCATCAAAAGCTCCAAGCCGGCTGCCCCGCCCCCATTGCCGTCGTTGGAGAGGCCGTTGAGCACCCGGCGCAGCTTCCACACTTGCTGAAGCTGGCGCCTCTCGAACAACAGCTCCTCGTGGCGGGTGGAGGAGGCGTCGACGTTGATGGCCGGGTAGATGCGCCGCTCGGCAATATGCCGGTCCAAGCGCAGCTCCATGTTGCCGGTGCCTTTGAACTCCTCGAAGATGACCTCGTCCATGCGCGATCCGGTCTCCACCAGCGCAGTGGCCAAGATGGTGAGCGAGCCGCCCTCCTCCACGTTGCGGGCTGCGCCGAAGAACTTCTTGGGCGGGTAGAGGGCACCGGTGTCGATACCGCCGGACATGATGCGCCCGGTGGCCGGCGCAGCCAGGTTGTACGCCCTCGATAGGCGGGTAATGCCGTCGAGCATGATCACCACATCCTCGCCCCGCTCCACCATGCGCTTGGCCCGCTCAATGGTCATCTCCGCCACGTGGGTGTGCTCGTCGGCCGGGCGGTCGAAGGTGGAAGCGGCCACCTCGCCCCGCACCAGCCAGCGCCGCATGTCGGTGACCTCTTCAGGCCGCTCGTCCACCAGCAGCACCAGCAAGTGCACCTCAGGGTTGTTGAGTTCAATCGACCGGGCGATCTCCTTCAGGATCGTGGTCTTGCCCGCCTTGGGGGGAGACACGATCAGGCCGCGCTGCCCCTTGCCCACGGGTGACAGGAGGTCGATGATCCGACAGGTCATGTTGGACGGGTCGTCCACCCGCTCCAACCGCAGATTCTGATCGGGGAACAGCGGGGTGAGGTCTTCGAACTTGGGGCGCTGCTTGACCGAATCGGGCGGCTCCGAGTTGACGCTGTCGATGTGCAAAAGGGCCGGGTTCTTCTCGTTGCGGGTGGCTGGCCGACAACCACCGGTGATGTAGTCGCCCTTGCGGAGCCCGAACTGGCGGACCTGCTTGACCGACACGTAGGCGTCGTCCTTGCTGGGGTGGAAGCCCTTGATCCGCAAGAAGCCGTAGCCGTCGTCCCTTAGGTCCAGATAGCCGGAGATGGCAATGGGATCGCCCTCCCAAGCCTCTTCCGGGCGGTCGCGCTCGTTGCGTCCCCGGCGCCGACGGCGGCGGTTGCCGGCTTCAGGCTGGTCGTCTTGGTGACGGGGCCGATCCTGGCGATCCCCATCCTGGCGAGGCCGGTCCTGGCGATCCCGGTCTTGGCGGGACCGATCCTGGCGATCCCCATCCTGGCGGGACCGATCTTGGCGATCCCCATCCTGACGAGGCCGGTCCTGGCGGGGCCGGTCTTGGCGATCCCGATTTTGGCGTTCTCCGCGGTCCTGGTCGGAACGGCCGCGATCGGCCTTCTCCTCGGCGGCGGCTTCCTCAGTGGGCTCTTCTTGCCGGTCTTCATCTTCCCCGGTGGTCGAAGGCTCTGATTCCCCGACTTGCACGGCCTCAGCCGGCTCGGCCTCTTCCGCGGCCTCTTCGCTCGGCTCTTCCTTGTCGATAGCATCCTCGGCGCTCTTCGCCTGAGCAGGGGCGGACCCATTGCCAGCTGGGTCGGGCGCGCCCTGGCCGTCGCCGTCGGCATTGATCCCAGCAAGCTCGAGGATCATGTCCACGATGTCTGCTTTGCGGGCTTTGGCATCTGGGCGCCCGCCCATGGCCCTTGCGATGATCTGAAGCTGCGCCCGGTCTTTGCGCTGAAGTTTGGACCGAGAGAGCTCAGTGGTCTCTACGCTCACGATTCTCCCTTGAAATGCCACAACTGAGGGGACACTTCGTTTTGTTAGGCACACCGACCGCGAATTCGGACGGCATAATTCGAGCAGCCATTAACCACCGGGACGCTGACAAAATGAATGTCGAAATCGACCGAGCGGTCTGAAGGCTTCCCGTAGGACTGCGGGCAATCCCGCAATCCCAACGCCGGGCAGGATACCGCAATCCTCAACCACTGGCAACCCTCTGGCCATTTTGGCCGGTCAGGTTTCAGCTGGCAGTTTCGCCATGAGCCAGCAGCTTCGCCATGAGGCAGTGGCCCGGCACCACCTCAGAGGAGGCCGCGCCCCGCTCCGTGTAGACGCCACCGGGTCCGTCGACCTGCGAGTCCACCAGCAAATAGGGAACCGGATCGTCGATGTGGCCCCGCAGCGTCAGCGGCGTGGCGTGGTCGGGGAGCAGCAGCAGCCGCCAAGGCCCCATCTTGTCGAGTCCGTCGACCAGACCGGCGAGGATGCGCCGATCCCAGTTCTCCAGGCACCTGACCTTCTCGGCCACATTGCCCTCGTGCCCGGCTTCATCGCTGGCCTCCACATGGATCACGTACAGGTCGGCGCCGGCGGCAAGCCCGGCCAGGGCTGCGTCCCGCTTGCCCTCGTAGTTGGTGTCGTACCAAGCCGTGGCCCCCGCCACATCAGTGACCGACATGTTGGTGAGTGCCCCGATCCCCCGCACCAAATCGACCGCGCTGACCATCCCGGCCTCCACCCCGTGCATCTCCCGGAAGGAGGGCATCTCCGGCTGAAAGCCCTGACCCCACAGCCAAATGCGGTTGGCCTTCAGGCCGAAGCGGGACACGATCGAGCGGGAGGCCTCTTCCAGCGCGGCCAGCTTGGGACCAGCTGGACCGCTGGGGCCCACTATCGGCTGATCAGAGAGATCGTGGGGTGGGGTGCACACCGCGTCGGCCCACTCGGCCGGGGCGATCAGCGTATGCCGGTACTGAACCCCGGCATGGAAGCTGACCTCGCCGCCCAACTCTGTGTCCAGGGCCGCGATCACCTCGGCAGCCTGCTCCGAATCGGGATGACCACCAGAGAAGTCGGCCATGATCCCGTCCTCGGTAACGGTGACGAGGTTGCACCGGTAGGCCACCTGATCAGAGGAAAGGGTGAGTCCCAGAGCTGCGGCCTCGATGGGTGAGCGCCCCGTGTGATAGCGGGCGGGGTCGTAACCGAAGATGGACATGTTGCCCACGTCGCTGCCTGCTGGCATGCCGGGGGGAATGACTTGCGCCAACCCAACCTGTCCTCGGGCGGCCAGCGCATCCAAAACCGGGGTGTGAGCCGCCTCCAATGACGTGGCCCCGTCAAGCTCGGGCACTGGCAAATCGGCGCACCCGTCGGGGATGCACACCACGTACTTCACGACGCTCGATTCTGCCAGACCATCTTGGGTTGGCTGCTATCCGACGCCATGACCTGAGCACTGGGCTACGTGGGCCTTCACCGCCGCCAGGTCGTTGGCCAGGCGTGTGCAGCGCTCAGGGCGCTCGGCCAAGACGGCCAGAGCCGGGGGCATGGGGGGCTGCACCCCGATTGCCGCCTCCACCGCGTCGCCGAATTTGGCCGGGTGGGCGGTGGCCAGCACCACTATGGGGTGGTCGGAACCGCGTCGAGAGCGACGAGCGGCCGCCATACCGACCGCGGTGTGGGGGTCGATGATCATGCCAGTGTCGCGGTAGAGCTCGGCGATGGTGGCGGTGGTCTCCGCGTCGTCCACCCGGACCCCCGACCAGCCTCGCTCGAGCTCGGCAGCTATCCGGGCATCGAGGCGCATCTCGCCGGTGGCCCGGAAATCCTCGAGCATCTCGGCGGTGCGGATCCCGTCCCGGTCGAACAGCTCAAACAGCAGGCGTTCGAGGTTTGACGATACCTGGATGTCCATGCTGGGCGAGAGCGTCGGGTGCACCTCGGAGATGGCCATCGATCCTGAGGTGAAGAACTGGGTCAAGATGTCGTTGCTGTTGCTGGCCACTGTGAACCGGTCGATGGCCAGGCCCATCTGGCGGGCGACGTGGCCGGCCAGCACGTTGCCGAAGTTGCCGGTGGGCACCGAGAACGACACCCGCTCCAAACCACGCCGGGTGGCGGCGGCCACGTAGTACACGGTCTGGGCCATGACCCGGGCCCAGTTGATGGAGTTGACCGCCGACAGCCGCTGCTCGGCCCGAAAGGCGGCATCGGCGAACATGGCCTTCACGAGATCCTGGCAGTCGTCGAACGTCCCGTCGATGGCCACGTTGTGGACGTTCGCGCTGTCCACGGTGGTCATCTGCCGCCGCTGCACTTCCGAGATCCGTCCGTGGGGGTGCAGAATCACGATCTGTATGTTCTCCCGGTCGCGTACCGCCTCGATGGCCGCCGAACCGGTGTCGCCCGATGTGGCCCCCACGATGGTCACCCGCTCGCTCCGACGGGTCAGCTCCTCGTCGAAGAGGCGTCCCACCAGCTGAAGGGCGATGTCTTTGAAGGCCAGCGTCGGGCCATGGAACAGCTCCATGAGCCACAGCCCGTCGTCCAGCTCCACCATCGGCACCACCTCGGGATGGGCAAATGCCCCGTAGGCGTCCCGCACCAGCTCGTCGAACCGGGCCCGGGGGTAGGCCCCGTCCACAAACGGCCACATCACCTCGGAGGCCAGATCGGCGTAGTCGCCTCGTCCGACTAATCCACTCAGCGCGTCAGGTGAGAGCTTCGGCCAGCGATCGGGCACATAAAGCCCCCCATCGGCGGCCAAGCCGGCCAACAAGACGTCGCCGAAGTCCAAGACCGGGGCTCTTCCCCGGGTGCTGATGTACTTGAGGCTCACGATCCTGGCCCGATCAACAAAACCGGGGCTCTTCCCCGGGTGCTGATGTACTTGAGGCTCACGATCCTGGGCCGATCAACAAAACCGGGGCTCTTCCCCGGGTGCTGATGTAATTCATAACGTCGCCCTCACTGGCCGATGACTCGCAGCAGCGCGGGGGCACCCCGTACCGAATCCAGCTCGCGGAGATCGCCCAGCGTGGCCTGCACGTCGCGTTCAGTCGCCTCATGGGTGATGAACACCAGCCGGGCTTGATCGCCCAAGCCCTCCTGCTCCATCGAGCGGATGCTCACACCATGGCGGCCAAACACCCCGGCCACCGCGGCCAGCACGCCTGGCCGATCCAACACCTCCATATTGATGTAGAACTCCGACTCCAGATCGTCTATGGAGCAGATGACCGCCTCGCCCAGGCTGCCAATGGGAGTCCACGTGCCCCGGCCCCAATTGCCGGCCGCGTCGATCAGGTCGCCCAGCACGGCACTGGCCGTCGGCCGCCCGCCCGCGCCCCGGCCATACAGCATGAGCTCCCCCACCGCGTCGCCCTCTATGAACACTGCATTGAAGGAGTCTCGAACCGAAGCCAGCGGATGGTCGGCCGACACCATCGCCGGGTGGACCCGGACGGCCAACTCGGGTTTGCCGTCGACATGGCCCACCCGCTCGGCTATGGCCAGCAGCTTGATCACGTATCCCAGCCTCTGAGCAAAGGCGATGTCGGCGGGCCCGACGCTGGATATGCCCTCTCGGTAGACGCTGCCCGCCAGGACCCGGGCCCCGAAGGCCACCGTGGCGATGATGGATGCCTTGGAGGCGGCGTCGAATCCCTCCACATCGGCGGTCGGGTCCCGTTCGGCGTACCCCAGCGACTGCGCGTCGGCCAGGGCATCGTGGTAGCTGGTGCCGTGTTCGGTCATCTGGCTGAGGATGTAGTTGGTGGTGCCGTTCACGATGCCCATGACCCGACGGACCGGCTCGGCCGACAGCGACTCCCGCAGCGAGCGGATAAGGGGAATCCCCCCTCCGACCGCGGCCTCGAACAGCAGATCTACCTCAGCGGTATCAGCTGCGGCATACAGCTCGGCGCCGTAGTTGGCCAACAACTCCTTGTTGCCGGTAACCACTGGCTTGCCCTGCTTCAGAGCGCTCGATACCAGCTCCCGGGCAGGCTCGATCCCACCGATCAGCTCCACCACAACGTCCACGTCGGGATCGTTCACCACCGCGGCGGCATCGGTGGTCAGCACACCGTCGGCCAAGACAACGTCTCGGTCACGCGATGCGCTGCGGACCGCCACTCTTGCCACTTCCAATTCGAGGCCGGTGCGCTCAGCGATGACCATGTGCTGTTCCTCCAACAGCCCGATCAGCGCCGACCCGACGTTTCCACAGCCCAGCACGCCCACGCCGATTCGCTTCCGAGATGAGTCGCTCACCTTCTCCACCGTACCGGGTCAGTATGACCCGATTGACAAGATTTCCGGCCCCATGTGGTTTATGTTGATTTTCGTGTATAAAGATATATTTTAGATGCTTAATGTTGTCCTATGAGCTGTTCTCGCTGGCCAGCGACCTTCGACAGCAGGCCGCGGCCTGCGAGCGGGTGCGGGCCGACGTCGACCTGGTTTGGCGGGGGCTCGACCATGTGCTCGATCAGCCGAAGGCCAGGCACGTGCCGGCCGTGTGGCAATCGGCCGCGGCCGACGCCAGCCGCCTCCGACTCCACCACCAGCGCGCCCACCTGGTTCGAATGCGCTACGAAATCGAGCAGGTGGCCCGGCGTCTCCAAGCACGGGCCGATGAGCTGTATGCCGACGCCGCCCGGGTCGAGATGGCCGCCGAGGCAGCCCGACGAGACGAAGCCCGAGAACTCGGCATGCAGGCCAGCTATTTTCAATAGGCATCTCACCTTCTACTATCCAGCCGATCCCGGTTCTGTTGCAGCATCGCAGCAACGACGAGTACCGACCCTTGCCCTGGTCCAAACGCGATCTCTGGGCCATCGGGCAAGTTGTGGCCCGATCAGAGGGCGTCGGCGACTCAATCCGACAGCAGTACCAGTTCGCGGCCAGCCGCCGGGGAACGGCCACCGCGCTGAGGGCCATAGACCAGGCGTGGGGCGGGGGCTACTACAAGGTGGAACAACAAGCCGAGACCGACCCTGAGGCCGCTGAGGAGGCTTTCGGCGGCGATGAGCTGGTGATCGATGTCCAAACGCATTACATCGCTCGCCATCGCAGCGGCACCCCTGGCGTCGAGGGAATCATGGGGTTCATACGCGACGTCGCCCCTGATCGTTGGCAGGGGCTCGATCCCGAATTTCATCTCGATCTCGGGAGCTACCTGCGTCACATATTCCTAGAGAGCGAGACTGCGGCCGCGGTGCTCACCTGCACGCCCGGCGACGATAGCCACAGCATCTTGACCAATCCCGAAATCGCCGCCACCCGCGAGCTGATCGATCGTTTGGCGGGGACCGGCCGGCTGATCAACCACTCAATCGTTCATCCCAACGCACCAGGCGAACTCGACCGGATGGGGTCGCTGATAGAGCACAACAGGCCGTCGGGCTGGAAGGTCTACACCCTCCAGGGGTGGGAGGGTCAGCCTGGCTGGCGACTCGACGACGAAGAGTGCGGCTTGCCGTTCTTGGAGAGCAGCCGGGAGATGGGGGTTGGCATCGTGTGCGCTCACAAGGGACTGAGCGCTTTGGCGCCCGCCGGGTCGCCAGCCGATATCGGCCCGGCCGCGGCCAGCTTTCCCGATATCAACTTCCTCGTCTACCACTCCGGATACGAGACACCGGTCGGTGATGAAGAGGAGGGGCCCTACGACCAGGAGGCCCCCGCTGGCACCGACCGCCTGATCAAGAGCCTGGCCGATGCCGGCGTTGGGCCGGGCGGCAATGTCTACGCCGAGTTGGGGAGCACCTGGTATGTGCTGTCGCGTCGGCCCCGGGAGGCGGCCCACGTGATTGGCAAGCTGCTCAATGCGGTCGGCGAGGACAATGTGCTGTGGGGCAGCGACTCGATTTGGTACGGATCGCCCCAACCCCTCATCGACGCCTTTAGGGCCTTCCAGATACCCGAGGAGTTGCGCCAGCGCCACGGCTACCCGGAGCTCACCAGCCGCATCAAGGAGAAGATTCTCGGGCTGAATGCCGCCCGGGTATATGGGATCGACCCGGACCAGACCCGCAGCCAGGTTGCCGCCGATGACCTCTCGTGGGTCAAGGCTGCGTTTGATGAATACATCGAGTTATAATAATTTTCAATAATTCTCTTGCTATTTGATGACTTCAACGCTATCAAGGGGTTCCACCTGATCCGCCCGAGTGATCAGCTACGAGAAAGGCCCCACCATGTCTGTTTTGACCATGAACACCGAGGAAATGGACCATCTCCAGCAGCAATTCACCGCATTCGCTGGCCAAGTGGAAGACCTCCGCACCCGCCTGACTGCAACTTTGGAGGGAACTACCTGGACGGGTAGCCGATCGGAGCGATTCCGTGGCACCTGGCACGAGCAATGGTCGCCGTCGCTGGGGCAGTTGCAGGAGGCGCTTACCGAATTGGCCACTTCGATCGGCCTTGAACGCCAGAACACCATCGCAGCCCTCGACTCAGTCTGACGGCGCTGGCCGCCCTCCAGCGGATCTGAGCCGCCACCGGCCCATCCCACCGAAGCATCCATGCGCCTGCTCTACGAAGGACCAGAGGGTGCCCGAGAGGTAAGCATCGCTGACGGCCTGGTGGCCGACATCGGAGAACTGGCCGAAGCCTTGGGCCTGCATCCGCCGGTTGCCGGGCTCTGGGTGGGCGACCAATGGATGGAAGCCGACCGCCAGCTCAATGAGGCGGGAGTGGCCGACGGCGCCCGAGTGGGCGTGGGTCCCGGACCGAAGCCCGAGGGACCCGGGAGGGCTTTGGAGGTTGTGGGAGGGCTGTGGGCTGGCGACCGCCGTCTGCTTCCTGGCGAAGGACTGAGCGTGGGCCGCTCTCCAGACGCTGACCTAACCCTGCCCATCGTGGGGCTGCGGCCCCAACACGCGCGCTTGGTGTGCCGGGATGGGCTGGTCTACATCCGCGTAGGCGACGATGAGCCGACCGGGGTGGAGGTTGCAGAGCCGCTGCGGCTGGGCGGAGCATTGATCCAGGTATCCGACGCCCCCGACGACCGCCCGACCCGCACGGCCGCCATCTTGGGGCGAAACACATTTGGAAAGACCGCTTTCAACCGCCCTCCCCGACCGCCACTTCCCGCGCCACCCGAACCACTTTCGGTTCCCGCCGAAGAACCGCGACGGACTCCAAGGGCCATTGCGTTCGGCTGGGCTGCCCTAACCGGGCCATTGGTGGTAGGGCTGCTGATGGCTGTGCTCTACAGCCCCTACATGGCCCTGTTCGCCCTGTTGAGCCCGTTGATGATGGGAGCCAACTGGTTTGACAGCCGTCGACGTGACCGCTTCGACCACCGGCGATCACGTCGGAGGGCGCAAGCGTCCCTTGTCGACTTCCAAGCAGCGGCCGAGGCGGCCCACGCGGCAGAAATCCGGCGCTGGCGCGACCTGCACCCTCACCTAGCTGAGGCAATCAGGCGAATTTGCCAGCCCAGTGTTCGGCTGTGGGAGCGAAGGCCAGTCCACACCGACTTCATGTCGCTGGTTGCCGCCCACGGCCCTGTTCCCTTCACCCCCGAAATGGCGGTGGAGGGGCCGCAGCCCGCCGACGAGGCAACCGCCGTGCTTGATCAACTCGGGCCGATGCCCGACTCCCCCATCGCTGTAAGTCTGGGGCCGGGCACGGTGCTCGGCTTGGTAGGTCCTCGCCGCGCAACCACCGCAATGGCCAGAGGGCTGCTCGTACAAGCGGCCGCCTACCACGGGCCAGCTGATCTTGCCGTGCTGGTGGTTGCCGACGAGGTGACCGCGCCGATTTGGGGGTGGACCGCCTGGCTCCCCCACACTTCTCATCCATCCATCGGTAGGTCGCGGCTAATCGCCGACCAACGGGTCGCTGCCGCGGAGACTGCCTTGGAACTGACCGATGCTTGGAATCGCCGGGGGGAGGACACCCACTGGCCTCAGCTCCTGATCGTGGCCGATGGCGAGAATTTGGCCACCGGCCGGACACCGCCCCTACGCCCCCTTCTCATGGGATCGGCCGGGCCGGTCTCGACCATTGTGCTGGCCGCCAGCGTCGATCAACTCCCTGCCTCCGCCACCGCGGTGATCGAGGCTCGCGACTCAAGCGGATTGGTCGATCTATCCCAAGCCGGCGAGTTCCTCCCCTCAGTGCTAGCCACAGGGATGAGCTTGGACCTGGCCCGGGCTGCTGCTCGCGGACTGGCCCGGTTTGAAGATCCCGAACAGCCCGGCGCCGATTCCGCCATTCCCGACCGTTCATCTTTGGTCGACCTCCTCAGACTCCCCGTCCCCGACGGGCCGGACACACCGTCTGACTCGTCGGCACCCTCGGAGGCGATCGCCGCCCGCTGGCGGGAGACCGAGCACTCCGACAGCCTGGCCGCTCCCATCGGCGCCGACGCCCACGGCCCGGTGATGGCTGATCTGGCAGCCGATGGTCCCCACGCTCTGGTCGGCGGTACCACCGGATCGGGCAAGAGCGAGCTGCTGCGTACGCTGGTGGCTTCCGTAGCCGCCACTTACTCTCCTGAGCAGGTCAATTTCGTGTTGATCGACTACAAGGGCGGCAGCGCATTCGACGCCTGCGCCTCCCTGCCCCACGTCGTCGGGCTGGTGACCGATCTCGACGACCGGCTGGCCGAGCGAGCCCTGCGCTGCCTGGAAGCCGAACTCCGCTACCGCGAACAGTTACTGCGGGACTGGAGGGCCACCGACTTGGGCCACTATCGGTCACTGTCCCAGACCGAGGGCGGATCGCCTTGGACGCCACTGGCCCGGCTGGTGGTCGTCATCGATGAGTTTGCCGCCTTGGCCGCGGAGCTTCCCGGATTCATGGACTCGCTGGTAAATGTGGCCCAGCGGGGCCGCAGCCTGGGCATGCACTTGGTGTTGGCCACTCAGCGCCCCGCAGGGGCCGTGAGCGCCAACATCCGTACCAATACCGCGCTGCGAATCGCCCTGCGAGTGCTCGACGCCGCAGATTCAGTCGACGTGCTCGACAGCCCTGAGGCCGCCGCCATCGGCCGGCACCGGCCCGGTCGGGCCTTTGCCCGATTCGGTCCTGGCGAGCTAGTGGAGTTCCAATGCGCCCTGGTCACTGGGGTCACCGCCGCCCAACGGGGCCGTCAAGTCGTCCCCGCCCCCGACGGCATCCCCGAGTCTGAGCCGGAGACTGCTACCGACGAGGAGAGCCCCGACGACCTGTCCCGGCTGGCCGCCGCGGTGAACACCGCCTGGGACTGCCAGAAGGGTGTCCCTCCCCGCCAACCTTGGCCCGACCCCCTGCCGTCAGTGGTCTTGCTCGACGAGATGACTGCCGACGGCGTATCGGTTGGCGGGGTGGTGTTCGCCCTGGCCGACGATCCCAACCGGCAGTGCCAATATCCACTGACGTGGGATCCCGCCGAAGGCAATGCCTTGTTCGTGGGCATCCCGGGAAGCGGAACCACCACCTCATTGGGGTCGCTGGCCATTGCCCTGGCCAGCCGCTACCCGCCCCGCGAGTGCCACCTGTACGCCTTGGATTCCGGCACCGGGCAGCTGGCCCCGTTGGAGAGGCTGGCCCACTGCGGCGCGGTGGTGAGTCCAGATGAACGCGATCGCATTCGGCGGCTCATCCGCCGACTTGAGGCCGAGCTCGACCGCCGGTTGGGCCAGGGTCGGACTTCGCCGGAGTCGAGCCCTCCGCTGGTGGTGACTTTGATCGACAACTGGGGCGCCTTGGCCAAGAGCTTGGACAACGTGGCCCACCACGCCCTGCTGGCCTCGCTGGAGCGGGTGTGGACCGAGGGCCCCGCCGTCGGCCTGTGCCTGGCCGCAGCCAGCGATCAATTGTCCAAAGTGAGCCGAGCCCTCCAGGCCGCCACCCCCCAGACCTTCGTCTTCCGCCTGGGCGATCCCGCGCTGTACCGCCAATGGGGTGTGGCCGTGGACGACCCGGCCACGCTTCCCCCCGGCCGGGGTTTCACCGTCCCATCGGGAATCGAGCTCCAAGTGGCGGTGCCCGAAGGCGGGCTGGCCCGCGCCGTTGCCGAATTGGCTGCCGAACACCCCCAAACCGACGGCCCGCCACCGGTGGAGACGCTGCCCGCGGTGGTCGACCCATCCCGCTTGGACCCAGCCTGCCTGAAGAGTTCCCCGGTGCATTTGCCGCTGGGGCTGAGCGACGACTCCCTGTCCCCGATTGGTCTCACGCTCTACCCCGGCGAACACGCCCTGATCTTGGGACCAGCTCGCTCGGGCCGGTCCGCAGCTCTGGCACTGTTGGCCGCGTTGGCAGCTGACGGCGGTGGGCAGGTGATCGCCTTGGCCAATCAGGAATCGCCGCTGGCTGCGAGCCCCAATGTCAATCTCGTCACCGACGTCGGTGAGCTGCTCGCCGCCGTGCAGTCGGCCGAACCCCCAACCCTGGTGCTGATCGACGACGCCGAGACGGTGGGCGACCCCGACGGCGCCCTGAAGTCGCTTGCCGCCAACAGCCGCCCCGGCCTGCACATCGTGGCCGCCGGCCGTGCCGACCGCCTCCGCACCGCTTACGGCCACTGGACCGCCGAGATCCGCTTCTCCCGCACCGGAGTCCTGCTCCAACCATCCCCCCTCGACGGCGACCTTTTCACCATCCAACTCCCCACCCGCCCCACACTCCCCTCACTCCCCGGCCGCGGCTACCTAATCCAAAACGGCCAACCCTCAATCATCCAGATCGCCATCTTGAGCGCCGGATTCGAGGTCTAAACGTCGTTGCGGAGGAGGTCTTCGTGGGTCTCTCTGCGGACGACTAGGCGGGGGTCGCCGTTGCGGGCGAATACCACGGCGGGGCGGAGGACTTTGTTGTAGTTGGAGCCCATGGAGTGGCCGTAGGCACCGGTCACGGGGGTAGCCAGGATGTCGCCTACTGCGATGTCGCTGGGTACCTGTCCTTCTCGCACCAAGAGGTCGCCCGACTCGCAGTGCTTGCCCACTACCCGCACTGCCTTATCGCGGTTGCGGTCGGCCGCTCGGGGCAAGAACGTCTCGTATCCGCTGCCGTAAAGAACTGGGCGGGGGTTATCGCTCATGCCGCCGTCCACCGAGATGTAGGTCCGGATGCCGGAGAGTTCCTTGATCGTGCCCACTTCGTAGAGCGTGACCGCAGCAGCCGCCACCAGGGCCCGGCCCGGCTCCACGCTCACGGGGTCGGTAAAGCCGACCGAAGCGCAGGACTCGGCGATGGCCGCAGCCCACTCGGCGATGGTGGGGGCCGACTCCCCCTCCACATAGGCCACGCCCAACCCTCCGCCTAGCGACAGCTCGGGGAGGCCGTAAGGCTGGGCGAATCCGGCGATCACCTCCACTGCCCGCTGGAAGGAGCGCAACTCGAACACCTGGCTTCCGATGTGGGCGTGCAGGCCTACCAGTTCCACCGAGTCGGCCTGTTCGGCCCTGCGGATGGCGGCGTCGGCCAATCCCGTGGACGCGGTGAAACCGAACTTGGTGTCGTCCACTCCGGTGGTGACGTATTCGTGGGTGTGGGCCTCGACTCCTGGCGTGATCCGCAGCAGCACATTGGGGCGGGCGCCGGTGGCGGCGTGGAGGGCGTCAAGGCGGTCAAGCTCGTCAAACGAGTCCACCACGATGCGGCCGACTCCGGCCTCGACTGCGGCAGCAAGTTCGGAGGCCGACTTGTTGTTGCCGTGCATCACCATGCGGTCGCCGGGCACCCCGGCGGCCTGGGCCACATACAGCTCCCCACCGGTGGCCACATCCAGGTCGAGCCCTTCCTCGTACACCAGGCGGGCCATGGCCAGGCACAAGAACGCCTTGGAGGCGTAGGCCACCGAACCCTCGAATGCAGCTCGGACCTGGCGGCACCGTTCCCGCATGTGGTCTTCGTCATACACAAAAAGCGGGGTGCCGAACTGCTCGGCCAACTCCAGCGCGTCGCACCCGGCGATGGACAATCGTCCGTCGTCTCCCACCGAGGCGTTGTCGGGTAGAAGTTGCAGGGGCAAAACCGACATCGCCATCCCCCTACATCGACTCCGGCGCGCTCACGCCCAAGGTGCCAAGGCCGACGGCCAGGCCCACCCGGGCGGCGTCGATGAGCACGAGCCGGGCCTGGGTGAGTTCGGGGGGAATGCCAGAGCCCACCACGTAGCAGTCGTGGTAGAAGCTGTGGACCGCGGCGGCGAAGTCCCGCAGCCAGGTGGTTACCCGGTGGGGAGCCCGCTCGTTGGCCGCAGAGGCGATCACCTCGCCCAATGTGGAGAGCTGGCGCATGATCTCCAACTCCCGCTCGTGGACCAGCACGCTCAAGTCCACCTGGTGCGCGCTCTGGCGCACCACCCCATCGGCTTGAGCCCGGACTGCAATGGAGCACACCCGGGCGTGGGCCATCTGCACGTAGAACACCGGGTTCTCCATCACCTGGGCGGCAGCCTTGGCCAGATCGAAGGTCGGGGCGGTGTCCATCGACTGGAGCAGGTAGGTAAACCGGGTGGCATCAGCGCCCACCTCGTCGATCACGTCGCGAAGCTCGATGAGGTCGCCGGTGCGCTTGGACAGCCGCACTTCTTCGCCGTCGCGCTCCAGACGCACCAACTGGGTCACCACCACTTCCAAGGCGGTGGGATCACAGCCCAGCGCGGCCATGGCCGCCTTCATCCGGGCGACATAGCCGTGGTGGTCGGCCCCCCACACGTTGATAAGCAACCCCTCAGAACCAGCCCGGTCGAGCTTGTCGCGGTGATAGGCGATATCGGGCAGCAGGTAGGTGTACTCCCCGTCGGACTTTATGAGCACCCTGTCCTTGTCGTCACCATGATCGCTGGAGCGCAGCCACAGAGCACCTTCGGACTCATAAGAGGCCCCGGCGGCGTCGAGCGCACCCAGCGCGTCATCGATGGCCCGGGAGTCGACTAGCGCCTGCTCGCTCGACCAAGTGTCGAATTCCACCGCCATCGTGCCCAGCACGTCGCGCTGGTCGGCCAATGCCCGCTCCCGCCCCCACTGGCGGGGGTCGGCGTCGGCGGGCATATCCCCAGCCCAGTCGACGATGTACTGGCCGTTGTAGCCATCCTCGGGCACCGGTTGGCCCGCTCGGACCGCAGCCAAAGAGGTGCCGTATAGCTCCATCTGGGTGCCCCGGTCGTTGATGTAGAACTCCCGCTGCACGTCGTAGCCGCACCACTCCAACAGCCGGGCCACCGCGTCGCCGTAGGCCGCTCCCCTACCGTGCCCAGCGTGAACCGGCCCGGTGGGGTTGGCGCTCACGAACTCCACGATCACTGTGCGGCCCTGGCCCAGGTCTTGGCGCCCGTAGCTGCTGACACCGGCGGCTACCGCATCGGCCACCATGTTGTGGAGCCAGCTCGGCGCCAGCCTGAAGTTGACAAACCCAGGACCAGCCACGCTCACCTCGGCCACATGCTCTGGCTGGTTCTCCTCCAGCCAGGTGGCTAGCTCTGCCGCCAGCTCCCGGGGATTTCGCCCCGCACCCTTGGCTACAGCCAGCGCAGCATTAGACGACCAGTCGCCGTGCTCACGCCGCGCCGGTCGCTCCAGCCCCACCGAGAAACCGGCAGGCAGATCGACGCCCGCGGCCACGAGCGCGGCGCGCAGGGCGTCAGAAAGAGAGGTGCGGATGTCGGCCATGAACTGAGACATGGTACCGATGCCCCGCTAGGTATACTCACCCAGTTACTGCCCACGTAGCTCAGGGGATAGAGCACTTGCCTCCGGAGCAAGGGGTCGCAGGTTCGAATCCTGCCGTGGGCGCTTCCGGGTGTTCTCAGCAGTTGCTCGATGGTCCCAGTTGACCCTTGTTTTCCCAGCGTAACGACCATTTATGTCAGTTCGGGGTGGTAGGCTATTCTCAGCAATAGCCGGGCTATCCCCCCGAAAGTGGGGGATAAATTGGGGGATGGGAATGTCGCTTTTGACCGCTGTTGAAGTCAAAAACGCCGGTGTGGGAAAGCACCATGACGGGCGCGGATTATTTTTGCGGGTGTACAAATCGGGGTCGAGGTGCTGGGTTCTGCGCCTGACCGTGGACGGGCGCCGGCGCGAGATCGGCTTGGGCGGCTGGCCCGCGGTGGGCCTGGCCGACGCCCGCCGCAAAGCGCACGAGCACCGCGCGGCCGCCGCCGACGGGCGCGATCCGCTCGCCGACAGGCGCCGCGCCGATGTGCCGACATTCCGCGAGGCGGCGAGGATCGTGTGGGAGGCGAACAGGGCCCGGTGGCGCAACGAGCGGACCGCGACTTTGTGGTGGGCGTCGCTGGAGAACCACGCTTTTCCGGCCATCGGCGACATGGCCGTGGACCGCATCACCCAGTCCGACGTTTTGGGGTGTGTGGAGCCGATCTGGACGACGCGCACCGAGACGGCCCGCAAGGTCCGCCAGAGGATCCGCACCGTGTTGCGCTGGTGCCAGGCCCACGGCTACGTCGCCGTGAACTCGGCCGGCGAGGCCATCGACGGCGCACTGCCCCCCATGCCCCGCGTAAAGGCCCACTTCCGCTCCCTGCCCTATGGCGAGGTGGCCAACGCGCTCGCCGTGGTAGACCGCACCGGCGCGTCTGCGTCGGCCAAGCTGTGCCTGCGCTTCGCGGTATTGACAGCGGCCCGCTCCGGCGAGGCCCGCAACGCCACATGGTCAGAGATCGACTTCGCCGCCCGCGAGTGGCGAATCCCCGCCGACAAGATGAAAGCCGCAACCGAGCACCGGGTGCCCCTCAGCGACGCCGCCCTCGACGTGTTGGACAGGGCCAAGGACTGCCGCGACGGCTCCGATCTGGTGTTCCCATCCCCGCTCAAGCCGGGCAGGCCCCTGTCGGACATGACCCTGACGAAGATCTTGCGCGACGTCGGCCTGGCTGATCGGGCCACCGTCCACGGCTTCCGAGCCAGCTTCAGAACGTGGGCTTTGGAGCAGACAGACACGCCGTGGGCAGTCGCCGAAGCCGCGTTGGCCCACAGCCTCGGCGACTCAACCCAACAGGCCTACATCCGAGGCGACGCCTACACCAAACGCCGCAAGCTAATGAACCAATGGGCCCAGTACCTGGATCTGCAATAGGAGGGGGACTTGTGGTTGGCGGCCCATTGCCTCGAGGGTTTCGGGGCTGTCGCCTGGCGGCAGCCGCATTTGGGTCCTTCGCCGCTCGCGAGCACGTCGAAACCGTCGGAGCGGTCCATGCCCTGATCCTCTGGCTGCCTCATGTCACACACATGTCGGCGTCAACGCCACGACCCGCACGACTCTGATGTCGCAGTACTTCCCCGGCCAGATTCGGGCGAAGCCGCCGACGCCGAGCCCGGTTGTCAACACGTGTTTGTCGTCGGAGAACTGATCCAAGCAGGCACTCAAACGCCGCTAGACCGCCCATCCGATCATCGATCCGCTGGGCGCACCGCGCGCAGGTTGCCGCACTCGGAGCAGCCCAGGTGCTTGGGCAGCAACGGGATCGCCAGCCACGGCAAAAAGAACAAGAAGAGGCCACCGCCCAGGCACAGGTGGAACGCGGCTTGATTGCGCACCGCCTTCGGGCGCTAACCGCATCAGGCCGACTGCATGTACCTCAGCGGCGGTCGGGTGGACTTGGCTCTGGCCCCTCCGGAGGTCAGTGCCCGCGTTCAAGCTTGATAATCCTGGCGATAACGTCCTCATCAAGGCTGCATAGGTCGGCCAGTTCGGCGGTGCTGGCCCCCTCCCCGTAGGCGGCATAGATGAGTCGCCTCTGCTCAGCGGTCAGCTCTGCTATCTCGACGATGACCTTGGCCAGTTTCCCGAGGGCCAAGGCCTTGGCCACTTTCGCGCTTATCACCCGCCCCCCTCACCCCGGCCAGAGGAGGCACCACGGTGCGGGGACGTCGCGCCTGCACCCAGTGTGACGGCTACTTCATGCGCGACGATGTTCACAGCGAGAACCGGGGAAGATCAAATCTCAGGTAGGGCATCTGGGCATGTCTATCAAGACTTCGGTCCGTTACTTGCGTTGTCAACCGGGGCACTTGGCTTCGTCGCTCGCATATGATGATGCTGCGGCTCTCCCCAAAACACCTTGGAACGAATCCAAGTCCCCCTCCAGAAAACTGGATGGTCCACCGCCGATTGTAGGGGGCCACCGGGCACTCGGTTGGGTCGCACCCTGCCCGAGCGTAATTGACCCTATGCCCGACCCTAGGCGCTGTTTACAAAGGAGAACGAGATGTCCGAGGAACTGAGCGAGGCCTTGGCCCGATCCTTCAATGTGGTGAGTGCGATACTCGAATATAGGTTCAAGCTGCGCTGAGCATCAGGCTTCTCCTATCGCGAACTCGATGGCCCCCCGGAGCCTCAGGGTATGGCTTTCTCCGTTCGGGTTGGTGGCACGGGCGCGCGAAGCTAGCCGCACCCGGAACCCGAGGCCAAGCTGTGACCTGCGCGTTTACTGTTCAGAGGGAGAGGTTGCAGTCCAGCCCCCGAGGGGCCAGCGACTCGGGGCAGGCCACGACGAGGAACACCAGCCCTGCCCATGTCTCCCGGTATTGCGACCCTATGCGCTTCGTCGTCATCGCACCCGATTCCAGGAAGTCGGCGCAATCCTCGGGCAGGGCGAAGTAGGGTCCGCCGAACACGCCAGCATATTCGGCTATGACCGCCCAGGTCTGTTGGGCCTCGGCATCGGAGAGGGCCTCCAGCCTGTCTTCGGCGATGAGGGTGCGGAGAATCTCCACCGGGCGCTGTATGGCGTCCATCGCCAAGTCCATCTCCCGGACCATCTGACCGCATCGGGCGATCCTGTCAACCGAGGGGGTCGGGGCGGATTCGGCTGCTTCTAGCTCGTCTACCCGGTTTTGGAGATCGGCTAGCTCCCCCCGGTCGTAGCCGCAGGCGGTCAGGAGTATGAGCCCGGCGATCACAGCCGCGATGAGGTGTCGCATGGTCACGGGTCCTTTCGGTGGCAGGACCTTGTTTAGAGACGTACTTTGTCTTATAAGACAACTATATGATCGCTATATGAAAAAATGGGGTATATGGCACTCCGCTCCCGCGCTTTTTGGCGCCGGCTCTCGCTCGGGGCTGCTGCTGCCCTTTTTGTGTTGAGCTCATTGTTGGCAATCCCAGCGGGCGCGGGAGCGCAAACAGTCGATCCTGCGGACATAGCCGCTCGTGATCGTTTGATTGCCAACCAGGAAGCGCTCCTCAACGTCTACCGCTGCCGCTTCGGCATTGACACTCAAATCGTCCCCGGCGGCTGCCAAGACGGCGCTCCAGCGCACCCCGCCACCCAACCCGGTATTTTCACCGGCACACCGACCCAGGCGGACATAGCCGCTCGTGATCGTTTGATTTCCAGCCAGGAGGCGCTCCTCAACGTCTACCGCTGCCGCTTCGGCATTGACACTCAAATTGTCCCCGGCGGCTGCCAAGACGGTCACCCTGCACCCCTGCCAACCCAGTCTGCGGACAGGGTGCTTACCCCTCAAGAGGTATTCGCCCGGGTTTCTCCCTCGATCCCGCTTGTCCAAACTCCTTTGGGCCAAGGCAGCGGGATCTTGATCGAGGGCGGTTATGTGGTCACCAACCACCACGTAGTGTGGCCACATGATGAGGTGAGGGTGGTGTTCCCCGACGGCACGGAGTTCAAAGACGTGCCAGTATTGAACTACGACTATATCGCTGACCTGGCTGTTTTGGGCCCATTGACCCATAGCGTGCCTGCCCTGCGGCTCGCTAACGGCGAGGGGATGGCATCAGGCAGCGAACTGTACCTGATCGGCTATCCATCGGAGGCCGAGGAGTTCCCAGTCCCGACGATCACCGGTGGCCTCCTGTCCCGGATTCGCCAGTGGGACACGTACGGCCTCACCCTGCTTCAGACCGACGCGGCGATCGCCGGCGGCCAGAGCGGTGGCGCTTTGGTCAACAACAGCGGCGAGGTGGTCGGTATCTCGACCTGGAGCTTCAGCGATGCCGGCTTCGCAGTGGCCACGTCAGCAGCCGACGACGCCGTACTTGTCCAAAACCTCATCCACAATGCTCTGAATAACCTCGATTACGGGTTAGGCAATCGCAGCTATACGACCCAAAATGGCGAGTTGACCCATGAGGTGGACACATGGTCCTCTTATCGGGGTTTCATTTTCGAAGGCGTAGCCGGAACCGTGGTGACAATCACCATCGACGGCAAAGCAGACGGCTTTATCGAGATCTCCAACGCCGAGGGAAGAATCCTCACAGTGGACGAGACGTTGACCGGCGAAGAGACTGCCACCTTCGAAGTGCACCTAGACGGAATCCATTTCGTCTCTATTGATAGCTATTCTTCAGACGATGTCGGAGATTATTCCTTCGAAATGACCAGCAGCATTCGTCTGCTGCCCTTTGATGACCCCGACGACGGCTGGAAAATCGACATCCCCTCATTGGGCAGCCAGGGTCTTTATCACTTCTTCGACTACTACGGGGATATCAACTGGGGCACCATCGAATTGGAAGCTGGTGAGTCCATACTGGTCTCCGCCGACTCGATCATCGCCGACACTGTAATAGTCCTCTGGGACCCCAAGACTGGCGAAACTTACAGCGATGACGACAGCGGGCCCCCTTCGGTTTTCGGCGATACATTCAACGCTCAACTAAGGTTCACCGCCCCTTCTGATGGCACCTACTTCATATTCATCTCAGACTACTATGGGGATTTCGCCAACGGATACTACCTGTTGGTGGAGCACTTGGGTTAGGTCCATCTGCAAGGCAGAACTGAATTCCTGGTCTTGTCTTGATTGAGGTAGTGCTGGCTGGTTCTTTCCCACAATTCCTCCCACGGGCAAGCTGCCAAAGCCATTGGGGTGTATTACGGCGTGTCCGAACAAGGAGACGAGCCGGTCATGCTCGCATGGGGGGCCCTTGGTATGGCAACAGCGTTCTCATTGCTCAAGTGAGACGTTAGGAAGGTGGCGGCGTGGAATGGTGGTGTTTATGGCGTCGATGACGTGGTGGGGTACCCACACTTGGGATCTGTCGGCGCGATGGGTGCTGGGTCTGAGCACGTCGGTCTCGGCGAGATGGTGCAGCATTTGCGATGCCCGACCGGGGGTGAAGCCGTAGGTTTCCTGGATGTGAGGGGCGGTGATGGCCGGCGTGTGGATGAGCGATTCCAAGTTGTGCTCGACCGCGGACCTGGCTCGGGTGGGGATCTGGTCCCGCTGGACTTGTCGCAGGTAGTCGACGCGCCCGCCAGGCGGATGGCGGCGGTGGCGCCGTCGGCCGCGAATGTGGCCATCCATGTGTCGAAGTCTCCGACCCGGTAGGCAGTGAGGCCTTGCACGTAACCGGCACACCCGGCTCCGCACGGCCGAACAGCCGGCAAACACCGGGTCCCGGGACGCATTCCGCGCCGGTAGATGGATCAGAATGATCCCTTGGTGCCGTTGGCCAGCTCCAGCTGCACTGTGTCCTGCACCGGATAGGTGGAGCGCACGCTGGTGGACGCCGCTTCGCCGTCTAACAGCCGATCCCGGTCTAGGGACTGCAAAGAGTGCCGGGTCATCCTGGTTAAAGCCGATATCTCGGCCATGGCTTCCTCCACATCGGCCACGACGGTGTCGATATGGAAGGTGTCGGTGATCGAAGCCATGGCGGCAACGTAGCCCGGTAGCCTTGAACTTGCCGATGAGCGGCCAATCCACATCAATGGAGCGGGAGGATCGATGGCTGAGTTTCTGACCGATGTCAAGACGCTACGGGCTCGGGCCCGTCACCAGATCGAGCGGGGGCCGATCACCGAAGCCTACGGCGCCGATCGAGAGCGGGTCATCGAGGTGCTCAACGAAGCGCTGGCCACCGAGATCGTGTGCGTGTTGCGCTACAAACGGCACTACTACACCGCCACCGGGATCAAGGCGTCCATGGTCGCCGCCGAGTTCTTGCAGCACGCCGACGACGAGCAGGGCCATGTGGACCAGATCGCCCTTCGGATTACCCAGCTCCAGGGCGAGCCCAACTTTGATCCCGAGGGCCTGGCCACCCGCAGCCACAGCACCTACGACGAGGAGTCCGAACTGGCCGCCATGATCAAAGAAGATCTAGTGGCCGAACGGATCGCCATCGAGTCGTACAACGAGATCATCCGCTGGCTGAGCGACAAGGACCCGGTGACCCGGCGGCTGATGGAGGACATTTTGGCCGTTGAGGAAGAACACGCCGACGATCTGCTCAACTTGCTGGACGACTTGGACTAGCCCCGGCTCTACGAGTCCTCCGAATCGTTGGAGGTCCACGGGTCTCAATTGGGTCTGTGGCTGGATTCTGCTGTCATGGACTGTGGGAGGCCAAATGGCACCGAGGACATTTCCCCAATGAGCAGGCCGCCATGAGGGTCCTCTATCTTCTTGCCGCCGCCAAGCACAAAGTACGCGAGAACCTCACCGGCAGGACCAACGGCTGGAAAGCCATGCTGAACACGCCGACCGTCCAGTACGGCGTCCGGATCGCCGACCACATCACTTGTCGGCGTCGTCCATAGGCATCGCCATGCCTTTGCGGTTACGGTGTTCTCATCGGGACCAGACTTATCGCCGTGTTTCTGACCCTGTCGCTGATCGCGGTTTCGTGCGGGAATGACGAGGGAAGCCCCGGGGCGGCTGCGACTGCCATTCCTGTTCCTGGCGAGACAGCGACTGTCGATCTGGCCCAAGGCGGGGGGACGCTGCAAGGCGTCTTGGAACGCGGCGTTTTGCTCTGCGGGTCTCGTGATGACCTTCCTGGCTTCGCGCTGTTGAACGAAGACGGCGAGTACGAGGGGTTCGATATCGACATGTGCAGGGCGGTGGCGGCCGCCGTTTTGGGTGATGCGGGCAAGGTTGAGATCATCCCCGTCACCAGCGCCGAGCGATTCACCGCCCTGGCGTCGGGGCAGTTCGACGTGATGAACCGCAACAGCACTTGGACGGCCACCAGGGACGGCGCGGAAGGAGCTGGTTTCCCGTTCATCTACTACTTCGACGGCCAAGGCATGATGGTTCCGGCGTCCAGCGGCTTCACGGCGCTTGAGGACCTCGCAGACGCCAACATCTGCGTGAGCACCGGTACGACCACCGAGTTGAACCTCACTGCGGTGTTCGCCGCCAGGGGCATCCCGTTCAATCCGGTGACGTTCGAGGGCTTCGACACCCTGGTGCCGGCCTACGAGCAAGGCCAGTGCGAGGCGATGACCTCCGACACCAGCGTGCTCGGAGTGTTCAAGTCCGAGATCGAGGGCAAGGGCGGTCCCGAGCAGCACATCATGGCCGAGTTGTTCTCAAAAGAGCCTCTCGGCCCTGTCGTGCGAGACGGCGACACCGAGTGGGCGCAGGTCGTGAACTGGGCTGTGATGTCCACTGTGCAGGCTTGGGAATTCGGACTCGACTCAACCAACATCGGCAGCTACGACGGCGCCGACCCCAACATCTTGAACTTCCTGGGCCGCGACGGCTTCGACCCCGGCCTCGGCCTGCCCACTGACTTCGCTGTGAACGTAGTGGAGCAGGTGGGCAACTACGAGGAGATATACAGCCGCCATCCCCAGTTGGGAACACTGGCGGGAAGCGTGAACGACCTGTGGGCCAACGGCGGGCTCATGTACGTCCCGCCCTACCGCTAGCACTCGCCGCTGAGCCGCGAATCCGCGATCGCCTTCCCGGCCGCTGAAGTCTTCGCTTTGACGCAAGTCCGGGGCGAGCCAAGCCACTGCGGCCACACCCCCCGCCCCGGAACCCTGAACCGACGCCAGATATGGCACAGCCACGCCGACTCCGAGACATGGGAGCGGCTGTGGGTGCGCGTGCAGCGAGGCTGTGTGCCCCAACCCGGAGAGCACAGCCACGGCCCCGAGGTGTGCGAGGCCGACCACCCGCCAGTGCCGACCTGTGTGCCGGGACTGCCCGACTCGCAAAGCGCCCGCTACAACGCTCACAGCGCGGCGGGCGACAACATCTCCGTTCTAGTCGTCGGCTGCGTTCCCACGAACAACCGGTGCGAGCCCCGCCCGGGCGAGCACGTCCACGGCTCGGCCTGCGAGCCCGACCACCCTCCGGTGCCGACGTGCGTGGCCGGGCTCCCCGACACCCAGTCGCGCCAATTCGCATCCCACAACTCAAAGGGCCAGAACATCACGGTGAGCGTCCCCGGCTGCATGCCCACTGCCATCCCGGGGCCAGGTAGGCGCGGCTCACGCGCTGAGGACGGCCATATCGACCTGGGACCGCTGGAGCGCCGACGAGCAAGCGGAATGGACAGCGGCGTTCGCCCCCGCACGCCGAGTCTTCCCGGTGTGGTGCGACGACGACGACCTCCCGGTGTGGCGCACGCTGGGCGACCGCGACCCGACCGAGGAGGCCAGGAGACAGGCGTGCCGATGGGAGATTCCCCGCAGGGGCATCTGGGAGTGGAAGCTCAAAGTCGACTATCTCAGCGACCAGGGCGACCGGGCCGTCGTCGACCTCGGCGCAGACGTGTCTTGGTTCCGAACGGCCGTCGACCTCATCAGCCAGAGGGTGGCAATCTGGTGATGTGGACCACATGGCCCTCCGGGGCGCCCGGCACCGGGGCCGCAGGGTTTCCCGAAAGATCGTTCGCACTGGGCGGCACCGCGACCGCCGAGACCGACGCGCGTAGCAGCGCGGCCGCGCCTATCCGGCTTGTGCTGCCGGCTCTGCTTCCCTGACGGCTAAGCGGTAGCCGACTCTAGGCTGGGTGAGGATGTACCTCGGGTTCTCGATGGTGTCGCCCAGCTTGCGTCGGAGCCGCTTGACAACCTCGCGTACCAGCCAGGGCTCACCGGACCTTTCAGGACCCCAGACTCGTCGCAGCAGCGTGTCGTGGGTCAGCGTCTGGCCGGCGTTGACCGCCAGCTCGTAGAGCAGTCCGTATTCCGTGGGCGTCAGGTGAAGCGCCTGGCCGGCCAGGGCCGCTTGGCGCTCGTCGTGGTTGATGTCCAGTTCTCCTATGGAGAACTGCTGGGGCGGCTGGGTCAGCTCCCGCAGGGCTGCACCGATCCTGGCGGCCAACTCGGTGGACGAGAAGGGTTTGACGATGTAATCGGTGGCCCCCAAGTCGGTGGCGCGGGCGATGAGGTCGTCTTCCCCGTAGGCCGAGACGATGATGACCGGCACGTTCGCGGTCGACTGGACTTGGCGCATGAGCTCGATGCCGTCGGCGTCGGGCAGCATGAGGTCGAGCAGGACCGCTTGCGGCTGGTGGGCGGCCATGAGGCCGGGCACGTCTGCTGGGTCGCCGGTCACGATGGGCGCATAGCCCGCCTTGGCCAAAGCGCTGCGGATGTAGCTGAGCGCATGGGGGTCGTCGTCCACGGCCAGCACGCGCTCCCGCCCGCTCTCGGCCAAATCGGCGCCGCTGGAGCGGGCGAGGGGCGAAAGCGCCGCACCCGTGGCGGGAGCCTCAGCCGTGGGCATCGTGAACGTGAACCGCGCCCCCCGGCCCGGACCGTCGCTGTGGGCCCAGATGCGGCCGCCGTGGGCATCCACGATCCCCTTGCAGATGGCTAGGCCCAGGCCAGACCCGGCTTCGCTTCCTTCGCTGCCGGCGCTTTGGGGGCGGAAGAACTTGCGGAACAGGTGCGGCAGCACGTCGTCGGAGATGCCCCGGCCCTGATCGGCGACCGACACGGCCACCTGGACGCCCCGCTGCTCGGCGCTGAGCCGGATGGCCGACCCGACGGGGGAGTTCCCGGCCGCGTTGGCGAGCAGATTGGTCAGCACCTGCACCGTGCGCCGCGGGTCGGCCATCACCGGGGGCAGGTCTGCCGCCAGTTCCATCTGGAGGTCGTGGAGGCTCCCGCCGCTGGCGAACCTGGTCCTGGCCTCGTCCAACAGCAGATACAGGTCCGACGGCTCCGGGGCGACCGCCAGGGCGCCAGTCGCGACGCGGGCCACGTCCAACAGGTCGCCGATCAGCTCGCGCATCTTGTCGGACTCGGTGCCGATTATTCGGAAGAACTGGGTCATCTCGGCCAGGTCCAGCTCTTGCGCCGACTCCAGCAGAGTGGTAACCGAGCCCTTGATGGTGGCCAGGGGCGCGCGCAGCTCATGGCTCACCATGCCCAGGAACTCGGCGCGCATCCGCTCCACCGTCTCCAGCGGCGCCATGTCTTGGAGGGTGGCCACGTACGACTCCACCTCCCCGGTCTCCGAGCGGATGGGCGTGCCGTTCAACAGCACGGTGACGCTGCGGCCGTCAGGGACCCGCAGCTTGATCTCCTCGGCCCGCACCGGATCGCCCGCGCTGAACAGCTTGACGAGGGGCACCTTCTTGAGGGTTAGCTCCCGCCCGTCGGAACGGCGGTAGGTCAACACGTCGAGGAGCTCCTCGAGCGACTGGCCGGGGTCGCACAGGCCGCCGATGATCCTCATCGTCTCCCGGTTGAACGACACCGGCGCTCCCGTCTTGGCGTCCAGTACCACCACGCCCACCGGCGAGGTGTCGATCAGCGTCGCCAGGTTTTCCTTGGCCCGTTGCTCGTCGCGGTACTGGCGCGCGTTGGCGATCACCAGCGCCGCCTGGGACGCGAACATCACCACAGTCTCCTCGTCCTCGGCGCTGAACTCCCGGCCCTGCTCCTCGTGCGCGAGGTAGATCGTGCCCACCCCGGCCCCGCGGTGGCAGATCGGCGCCACCAGCAGCGAGGTGGCTTCCACCGAGGGCAAGAACTCGGGCATGTCAAGCGATCTCAGATGCTCGGCCACATCCGGGATTCGCAGCGGCTCGTCGAGCCCGCTGAGATACTCGAAGAACGCCAGCCCCTCCGGCATCTCCCAGAACCCCTGGTGCTCCTCGCGGGTTAGCCCCGATACGAAGAACGCGAGCACCTCGCCCGCCTCGCCGCGCACCGTGATTGCCCCATAGCGCGACCCCGTCAGCGCCCGCGCGCTGTCCACCGCTTCTTGCAGCACCGTGTCGAAGTCGAGGGACTTGTTGATCCTCAGACTGGCCTCGCCCAGCTGCGACAGCCGCTGCAACCGCGCCTCATCCCCCTGCTCCGACTCGTCGAGCCTGCCCATGTCGCTCTCGTTCATATTGCTGCCTCGGGTCGGTCAGCCAACGGTGGCCGACGCCCTCGCGCACCCTCCAGACTTATGGCCTGCCGCGGCCTCACCACACCGTGAGCGAGCCGCGGCGCCCTCCTGAAACGACAATAGTCGCTAAGCCCTCGTCGCTTGGTGCTCGTCAAGTGCAGATGTCTCGGGTGCCGGTGTTGCATTGGGCCGCTGCGGGGCGTTCGCCCGGTTTGGGTTGGGTGTCGGAGATGCCTGTTTGTTGCTTTGTCATGTGGCATCAACGGGTTCATGTCGTGATAGATGCAAACTGCGCTCGAATGCCGCCTAACATCATCCCGTTTTACACAGCATCAATAGCACCCACCTAGTACGACCAGATGCTGATGAGGTCTGCGGCTGCGTACCATTTCCGGTTGCGCCCTGCCCCTGGGGCGCGTGCTTCGGCCGGTTCGATTATGCCTCGGTCTGCGAGTGTGAGCAGTGCTGATCGGGCGGCCGGCTGGCTTATGCCCAGTAGCGAAATCACGTCTTGGGCGCTCACCACCGGATGTCCGACCAGTAGCGGGGCGAGCGAACGCGCGGCGCTGTGCGCCCGTACGTCTCCCAGCTTGCTGAGCCATGCATCGGTGATCTGTTTGGTCTGCGCCGCCAGGTGCTTGGTGGTGTCCGCGGCTTTGCATGCGACATCGGAGAACCACCGGACCCATGGACCGATACTGCCTATCTGGTACAGCTTCAATCCGGACAGGTATCCGCCGGGGTCGCGGGCGATGGCGACGCTGATGGGCATCGTCGAGCGAGTCGTCAGGCTCGCTCGACGGAGTGCTCTGCTGATCAGGATGCGTCCGAGGCGGCCGTTGCCGTCGCCGTAGGGGTGGATTGCTTCGAACTGGGCGTGCAAAACGGCCGCTCGGGTGATCGGGTCGGGGTCGTTGCCGTCGCTGTCGGCGAAGCTGATGAGGTCTGCCATCAATTCGGGAATGTGGTCGGGAGGCGGCGGCACATAGGCGGCGTCGAGCGGGGAGTTCCCGCCGACCCAGCCGATGCGGTCCCGGAATGTCCCGATGAGGTTCGATGCGAGGTTGCTGTTGCGCATGAGTCGTGCGTGCCACTCGTTCAGCGTCTCGACGCTGAGCTGCTCGTGGGCCGCGTCGTGGGCCATGCGGATGACGGCGAGGTTGTCCGCGACCCAGCCGGCGGCGCCAGCGGCCCCGGTGCGCTCTGCGATCAGAACCGACACCACTGGCTCGCGCAGCCCCTCGATCCCCGACGAAGCGATGCCTTCGTGGCGGAGCAGCAGACGGGCCAGCGTCTCCCATGCTTCGGGCACGTGCGTGTCGGAGTCCCTGAGAGCTGCCGCCGCCTGTTCTGTGGCACGGATCTCTGGTTCGGTGAGCGACAGGTTGCGCCTGTCGAGTTGCGCCGGTACCCAGGTGCGGACCTGTCGGCCGTTCCATTCGGCCTGTACGCTGATGCCGGCATCGTCGGCTTCCGCCAAACTCATTTCTATAAGGATAGCTGCAAAAACTTTTAGAACGAAGACCATGCAATAGGGTTTGGCCGCATCGACAAGGACCTGGGCTGCTCTGACGGCGTGGAGATTTGCCCCGCATTGTCCCCATCTGATGGGCCAAGTACTCAATGGCTTGCCCGAGCTCCGGAAAACCTCGCCCTTGTGTATGAGTTTTCCTACAAATCATCTATGGGCTTTGCAAAAAAATCGCCTGGGGCTTGTTCTGCCGATACACTGAGAGGTGTCTTCTCCACCCCCGTATGCCAACCCTCGGTCGGGGGCTCGAGAGTCAGCCGGGTACCGGGACGGGTTTGAGGTTCTGAAAAGGCCCCCGTCCCGGCCCGCCTGAACTAGGACCGACTCGAGATACAAGCCCCTTATCGCCGTCATCGTCGTTCTCTCTGGCTGCCCTGCTAGTGCAGGCCGAGATCGACCCGGCGGGCTATGCGGTGCCGACAAAGAGTCGGTGATCAGTCTCTGCGGGGTGGGCCTCCGAGCATGTTGAGCCTCTTTGCCAGCCTGGCGTACTTCTTGTCGTGTTTGATGTAGCGGGCCAGCATCCCGTTGTGGTCATAGTCGAGCTTGAACTCCCACTCCTCCTCGATTCTTCTGACCCTCTGTTCGGTTGCGTTAAGTCCACATACGTTGCAGAACCAGCGGGTCGTGTCTGACCGGGGCTCAAAGGCGCTCCTAGAGTCGATTCTGTTGTTGCCGAGCGGCAGGGCATGGCGGTGGAGGCAGATGTTGAGAATCTCCCCGTACGCCTTCTTGCGTTTCCGGTTGTGTCGGCCCTGGAGCAGCCCGCTGAGGCCGGGGAATCCGGCAACAGCGGAGATGACGGCTTCCATCAGCCGACGATGGCTCGCGCGGGCCTGCGCCAGGGGATATAGCGGTTCGCGTTCAAGGGTTGCTACCTTTCAAGCCATGGACTTGCCAGCCCCTCATCGTGCGGGCGGGGAGCACAGCAGCGCTGCCCCAGCGGCCTCCCGCCACCTCAGAGCCGCCCCCCGCAGGTAGACGGCCTCCCACTCGGAGAACGCCGCCCTCTGCCCGTCGGTCTCAGCGGCCCGGCGCCTCACCCGGTACTTGTCGGCCAGCCGCTCGTTCTCCGCAGCGGCGTCGGCCTTCCGCGCTGCCGGTCCGCACTCCCGGAGGTCCGTCGAGCGCCGAGGGGGTCGGCTCCGGCGTCGGAGTCGGCTCGGCGGTCGGAAGCTCGCCGGTGACCTGCACATCGACGGGGCTGCCGTCGCAGGCGGCGAGGACCGCCAGGGCGACGAGGATGCAGAGCAGCTTTCTCACGGCCTGGAGACTAGGCCATGTTGGCAACACGGCCTGCATCTATTGTGTGTATGAATTGAATCCAAAATACACGCATTTACCGCATCAATGAAGTGCAGACCGACCTAATGGGCCATTATTCTCACATGTTGCATACATTGAGGAGGGGACTGCAAAAGCTTGGTGGAAACTCGCGGGCTTCAAATGCTTACCCGCAGGGGCGAATT
>MPNQ01000007.1 GCA_002239105.1 marine group bacterium Sva0996 bin134
ACGTGCCGCCCGCACCCTGGCCGCCGCTCTTGCCGCCCGACAGCGCCCAGGTGGCGTTGCCCTCCGACTGCTTCTCATAGGCGACGGTCAAGACGGTGTCGTACATGCCCGACTCCACCAAATTCACCGCGGAGATGGCGGTGGAGGCCCCCACTGACCCGGCGGTGTGGACCCGATGGATGGGCTTGCCGATGGCCCCCAGCGCGTCGGCCAGGCTCAGCAGCGGCATCATCACCCCTTCGAGGGCGTCGGGGGCCTTGCCGATCACGATGGCATCGATGTCTTCAAAAGTGGCGCCAGCGTCTTCCAAGGCTCGCAACACGGCCTCGCGCACCAAACCGTCCAGGGTCAGGTCGTCGCGGCGTCGCTTGTACTTGGTCTGGCCGATTCCCAGTACCGCACATGGTCGAGGGGCCATCAGCTGTCTCCTTCCAAGACGCAAAGCAGGTTCTGTTGCAGGGCCGGCCCGCTGGAGGCGTGGGCCACCCCTCGGCGTCCATCGCCGTTGCGGATGCCTCGGGCCAACTCGATCACCCGAGTGAGGCCCACCGCCATGAACGGGCTGCCGGTGAGCGGCCCGCCCGACGGGTTCACCGAGGTGCCGCCGTTCAACCCGAGGGCGTCCCGCAGGATGATCTCCTCGGGGCTGTAGGTCACGGTCAGCTCGGCGATGTCCACCGGTCCGTCGTGAAGGCCCACCCGCTCGGCGGCAATGCGCACCGACGGCGAGTCGGTGAGATCCCGCAGGGTGGGGTGGTGCGAGTCGATGCGGTGGTCGATGCCCCGGATCCACACCGGGTTGTCGCACAGCTCCCGGGCCTTGTCGGCCCGGGCGATGATCATGGCCGCGGCCCCGTCGCTGGTCGGCGGGCAGTCGTGACTGCGCAGCGGCTGCTGCACGTAGGGCTCGGCCAACAGCCCGTCCACCGACAGGTCGCCACTGAGCTGGGCGTAAGGGTTGTTCTTGGCGTTGGCATGGCTGCGGGCCACCACCTCGGCAAAATCCTGCTCGGTTGCCTTGCCCGCGGCGATCAGGGCCTGGGCTTGGAACCCGGCCTGGGTCCGGGGGTCCAGGCCTATGGGGGCGTGCACGTAAGGATCGCTCTGGAGCGAGAAGCCTTCCCGATAGCTGCCCGGCGAGCACTTGCCCGACCCCGATACCAGCACCGTGTCGATGTCGCCCGACTGAAGACGCACGAAACCCTCGAATAGGGCCCAGGCGCCGTCCATCTCCACATGGCTCTCATACACCGGCGGCCACGCCCCCACCGCGTCGATGTTCATGACGAAGGCGAACGGCATCCCCGACAGGTAGTCGCAGCTCCCGGCGATGGTGAAGTCGATGTCGTGGCGGTCCATGCCCACCTGCTCGATCACCGAGTTCACGCACGGCATGATCATGGCCGGCTCGCTGTCGTTGAAGTGGGCGTAGGACGGGGTCTGCTCGAACGCGACGATGGCTACGTCTTCGGCCAGGCTTACCATGAGTGCTCCTTGAGCTCGTCGGCGGGTACGTCGGGCTCGCCGGTGGGCTCGAACCGGGCGTACACCGTCTCGGGGATGTTGCCGTAGCGGTTGTCGATGTCTTCCACCGACCGTTCTTCGGGATCGCGCCAGATGCAGCGCATCCTCATCCCCACCCGCATCTCGTCCACCGTCATGTCGCGGATATCGATGCCGATAACCGGCTGGTCGGTCCCGTCGAACAGGATGGAGCACCGCACGTAGGGCTCGGTCTCGGTCTGGCCGTAGTACTGCACCGGGTTCAGCTCGGTGAACGCCACCACGGTGCCCACGTCGGACACTTCCACTTCGTCGGCTTCGCTCATCAGCACCCGGGACATGTTGTCGTAGCCCCGGCCGGGCACGTACACCTTGCCGGTGACCGGGCTGCGCTGGCCGATGATCTTGCCGTCCAGCAGCCCCTGGGCGAACCGGGCCCGATGGGGGTAGAGCGGCTCGGCGATGCGCAGGCCGATGAGGTGCTCGGTGATGGTCACCGGCTCGTCGCCCTGGCCGATCACCTGCTCGGCGGCATCGGCCTCGGGCACGAAGTACACATCGGCGATGGAACCGTGGCGCTCGTCGCGGAACTGGGCCTGCACCCTCATGCCGGTGCTCATGGCCCCGGCGTCGCCCCCGGTGTCCACGGCGTGCACGAGGGCGGTATCGGCCCCGTCCAGCTTGATGAAGGCAAAGCCGAAGGGCCGGTCGAAGGGGTGCTTGGCCGACGGCTCGGCCACCCACGTCCAGTTCACCACCTCCCCGCCGGGGCCAACCTCCACGAGGTCGGGCTCCAGGGTGGCGAAGGAGTCCGGATCGAACTCCATGGGCGGGCACAGCACCTGTTCACCGCACCGCTGTCCGAGGATGCGCCCGTCGCGCAAACCGGTCAGAAACGGACCGATTACCGGCCCGGTGGTGCGGGTATAGGGGTACTCAAGGGTGTAATCAACGTCATGCAACTGGGGCACGGCGGCAAGTTCACCACACCCCAACAGCCGCCCCCAAAGCAAACCGCCTCAACCGGGAAGGGATCAGGCCAAAGGGGATCAGGCTAGTGAGCCGAAATAGTCCACCACGTCATCGATGTACAGGTCGGGGGCTTCCAGGGAGGCGAAGTGGCCGCCACGGGGCATCTCGGTCCAACGGACGATGTTGTACCAGTACTCCACCCACGGCCGGGCTGGACGGATGCCGTCGCCGGGGAAGCGGGCATAGGCAGTGGGCACCTCCACCTGGCGGTCGGGGGCCGAGGAACCCCGCCCGCCCACCCGGGTCTCGTAGTACAGCCGGTTGGCCGAGGCGATGGTGCCGGTCACCCAGTACACCATCACGTTGGTGAGCAGCTCGTCCTTGGTGAAGCTGGCCTCTATGTCGTTGTCGGGGCCGATATCGCTCCACACCAGAAACTTCTCGATGATCCAGGCGGCCAGCCCGGCTGGGGAGTCGTTCAGCCCCACCGACAGCGACTGCGGGCGGGTGGCCTGCTGTTCCCGGTAGCCCCGCTCTACCCGGTTGCGGGCCCCGCCCTCGGCCCTATCGGCCTTCTCCTCGTCGGTGAGGTCGCGTACCGCTCCTGGAGGGGGCTCGGGAGCGATGGCCAAGTTCAGATGAATGCCCACCAGCCGCTCGGGGGCTTGCAGGGCCATCTGGGCGGTCACCATCGCCCCCCAGTCCCCGCCCTGGGCGCCAAACCGCTCATAGCCCAAGCGGCCCATCAGCTCCAGTGAGGCCGCCGCCATGCGCCGGGGCGTCCAGCCCACCTCTGACGTGGGGCCGGAGAAGCCGTAGCCGGGCAGCGACGGGCACACCACGTGGAAATGCTCCCGAAGCGGCTCGATTACCTTGGCGAACTCGGTGATCGACCCCGGCCACCCGTGGTGGATGACCAGAGCCAAGGCATCGGGATTGCGGCTGCGGGCATGGATGAAGTGCAGCCTCTGGTTGTCGATGGTGGTGGTGTACTGGGGAAATAGGTTCAACTGGGCCTCGACAGCCCGCCAGTCGTAGTCGTGGCGCCAGTAGCGGCACAGCTCCCTGAGGTAGTCCAGATCGGTGCCCTCGTCCCATCCGGCGCCGGGCAGAGGATCGAACCACCGGGTTGCGTCCAAGCGGCGGTGCAGGTCGTCGAGCACCTCATCGGGCACCTCGATGGCGAACGGATCCACGGCGGTCATCAATCGCTCCCCCCCGCTAGCCAGTGCGGTCGTGGAGGGGGCCGGCGGGCAAGCGGCCATCGATGTCGGTGAATCCATAGGCATCGGCCATGTCTCGGGCCGAAACCGCTTGGCCGGTGTAGCGGGACCGATCGGCGTCGATAGCCAGGGCAGTCACCGCCCGGCCGGTGAACCGGGGCGACTCGGCCGCCGACAGGTCCAGGCTCGGCGGCAGTTCAACCCCAGAGTCGACGGCCACGTCGATGCGCTCGGTGCGCACGAACCCCGGCCACACCGAAACCATCGACACCCCGGTATCCCGGAGCTCGCGGGCACAGTCGGCGGTCATGCGGTCGAGGGCGCACTTGCCCACCCCGTAGGCCACGTGCCAGGCGTATTCGACCGCCCCCGAAGAGCTGACGTTGGCGATCAACCCGTCGCCTCGGTCGATCATCACCGGGGCGGCCAGCACCGAGGCCACATAGGCCGAGCGGGTGCCCACGTCCATCATGTCGTCCCAGTTGGAGATGGGCACCTCCCAGAAGGGCAGCATGGCGGTCAGCTCGTCGGGAATGGCGAAGGCATTGTTCACCAACACGTCCAAGCGGCCGTGTTCCGCGGCAATCTGGTCGAACACCGCCCGCACGGCGTCATCGTCGCGGTGGTCGCAGGCCACGGCCACCGCGGTGCCTCCCGCGGCGGCAATCTCCTCCGCAGTGGCCCCCACCGTGCCCGGCAGCGGGTGCTGGCCGGCACCGGTGGTGCGACCGGTGACATAGACCGCGGCCCCCGCGGCGGCCAGCTCCAGGGCACAGCCCTTGCCGATGCCCCTACTGGCTCCGGTGACCAAGGCCACTTTGCCAGCCAGGGGTGATCCTTCGAACAAACTCATAGTGCCTCCTCAGGCGGGTTGGCAATGGCCATGGGGGGCGACGAGCACGACGTTGACCCCTGGGCCCGGAACGGAGAGTGGCAGAACACGAATCGGTCCACTCCGGCGGCGGCGACCTCCTCGCAGCTCAGCGACTCGCCCAAATGGATGCCCTCCTTCACCAGCATGAGCTGGTGGCCGGCCGACATCCACCCCTCGGTGGCCTCGACATCGAGAACCCCCCACATCCAGCTGTCGGTGGACACCAGCGCCGGGCGGTGGGAGGCCAGCCACTTGTTCTCGGCGATCCACGGACCGGGCGACCCGGCGAGGAACCGCTCGGGGTCTTCGCGGGTGAGGCTGATCCACCCGGTACGCAGGCACAGGGCGTCGCCCGGCTCGGGAGCGGGCAGGCCCTGGCGCTCGCAGGCCCCCTCCATCTGCTCGACGGTGATGCGGTGGCGGTCCATGAGCCGGGGCAGCCCGGCCTGATTCGCCTCCACATCACCGGTGGTGGCGGCCACCTGGGCGGCTACGTCGATCATCAGGCCCCGGGTGAGCAGGGGCGCCCCCCACGAGGGCACGTCCATGGCGGTCACCCCCTCGGTGCGAGCCAGATCGGTTCCCCGGTGGCCGTTGTAGAAGGTGCCGTCAACGGCGGCGTGGGTGAATCCGTTGATCTTGGTGCTCATGTTGAAGGTGTACGACACCCGCTCCTCGGAGTAGCTCATCTTGGACGCCCCCCTCCCCTCGGTGCCGCCGACGATCTCCCCCTCGAACCCCTCGCCGGGCTCGTACCCCGAAATGACCAGCCGCTGGGCGAACTCCCGAGTGCCATAGGCGGGATAGCCGGGCCAGATGCCGTCACCCATCGAATAGGTGCGGATCGGCCTGGCGAGGTCGAGCATCCCCAGGGCGTCGGCCCGCTTCTGCTCGGTCACCTCGTTATAGGTGCCCAGCACATCGTCGGACCCGTACCGACTGGGCGCCCACGCCCCGCCGACCACCGCCTCTACGTCGAACTTCGAATCGTCGAACATCTCGTCGTCAAACTTCACTGGCGCAGCCTAGCCAGCCACGGTGGGCGTGCTCAGAAGCGCTCAGGCGGGGGCGGCCACGGTGAGGCGGGCCATCTCGCGGCGTTGGGGGTAGTGGTCGGCTACCGCGAAGTGCTGAGTGCAGCGCTCGTCCCACAAGATCACGTCGCCCTCGGCCCATTCGTAGCGGATGGTGTAGTTGGGCTGGGTGGCGTGCTCGTAGAGATAGTCCAGCAAAGCGTCGCTCTCGGCCCGGTCGAACCCCACCAGGTGGCTGGTGAAGTTCTTGTTCACGTTGAGATGGCGGCGGCCCGTGTCGGGGTGAGCAGCGATCACCGGGCGCTCAGTTCCGGGGAACTGCTCCCGAGTGCGGTCCACCAACTCAGCCCCGGCCTTGGAGATGAACGACTGGCCCGGTCCCATGTCGTGCCACGCGGTCAGGCCCTCAAGCCGCTCCCGCAGGGTCTCCGACAGCCCGTCGTAGGCGGCGTACATGCTGGCGAAGATGGTGTCGCCGCCCCGGACCGGCATCTCAATGGCCCGCAGACTCCCCACAATGGGGGCGTCAGGGTCCCAGGTGACATCGGTGTGCCACTTATCCTGGTAGGGCGGGCGATCCTCGTCGTCCACGATGCGCTCCACCTTGGCGTCGGTGGCGCCGGCCGTCCGTCCGATGGGGTGGATGTAGGGCCGGCCCCACGACGACAGCAGATCCATCTGATGGTCGTCCTCGATGGACTGCCCGGGAAACACCAGCACCAGATGCTCCAGCAGCAGCTCGTACAGATCCTTCCGCTCGCCGTCGCCCAGCGGCCCCCGCAAGTCGATGTCTCGCACCCGGGTGCCGAACACCCCGCCGATCGGCTCCACCATCCATTCAGCCATGGTGGTCTCCCTAGAAAAAGCCGCGGCCTTGAACGGCGGCGTTGGCCAGCCACATCTCGAAATCCTGGATCGACTGGGTCATGGCTTGGCCGATGAGGTCCAGCTTGCGCACCTGCTCGATGCGGGTCGAGGCTTGCTCCAACTCCCGCTTCGAGAGCAGCTCGGTGAAGATGCCACAGGCGTGGGCCAGACAGATGATCACCACGTCGCGGGGACTGGGGATCTCGTTGCTGAACAACACCCCCATGATCCGCAGCTTCACCTCCCGCTCGGCGTGGCCATCGATCATCGGGTAGCGGCGGGACCGGAACACCCACAAGAAGCGGTCGTCCTCACGCTCGAGAATGCCCTGCTCCACCAGACGGTCCAGCGCCTGCTCCCGGATCTCCGGCGCCTGCCGAGAGATCTGCTCCACCCAGTGGCGGGAGTCGCTCTCCTCGCCCTCGGCGATCATGGCCAAGGTCGGATCGAGCAGGCTGTCGCCCACCGGGGTGGCGTCGACCAGCATCAAATGCTCTAAGTCGGTGTCGATCCGGTTCTCCATGGCCAGCTCCATCAGCACCGCGCCGGCGACGGCCCGGTCCATGGACGCCTGGGGAACATTGACGAACTTCCCGTCGTCATCGCGCAACAACAAGAGGATGATCTCCTCGACGAATCTCAGCATGGTGCTAACGATAGGCGATGATCTCTTCGCTGTATTGGTGGAGGGCTTCGATTATCTGCGAACGGGTATCGCCGGCGATAGGAGCGGACATCCCGGTAACGCCGATCGAAGCCTGGGCGGCGATGTTCTCCCGGTGGCGATCAGCGTTCCAGCTCGGCGTGCCCACCACGCCGCCTTCGAGGTCCATGTACTTGATGTCGATGGGCTCGGTACGCCCCACCGACGCGGCGTGATCGTGCATGTAGGCGATCATTTCGGCCAGCTCATCCAGGGTTTCCAGGTGGGCAGACCGGCGGCGGGCGGCCAGCGAGGCCGGGTTGGGCATGGGCATCCATCCCTGGGCCCTCTCGGCCACCCGGCGGCGGGACAGCTTGGAATTGCCCCCGATCCACACTGGCACCGGCGACTGCACCGGTGTGGGAAGACCGGTACTGTCGGCGATAGAGAAGTTGAGCCCCTGGTAGTTCACCGTCTCGCCGCTCCAGATGAGGCGCATCACCTCCAGGCTCTCGTCGAACAGGGCATTGCGCTGCTCGAAGTCCACCCCCACCGCCTCGAACTCCGAGTTGAGATATCCCACACCAGCCCCGAGGATCACCCGGCCTCCGCTGAGGCGGTCCAGCGTGGCCACCGTCTTGGCCAAGATGGCCGGGTTGCGATACGGCAGCGGCGTCAGGTTGGTGAGCAGCCGCAGCCGGGTAGTGACCCCCGCAGCCACCGCAAGTGCCACAAAGGGATCTAGGGCGTCATGGCCCCCGCTGGCCAGCCAGGGGTCGCTGGGAAGCGGATGCTCGGTCAGCGAGCAGGAGTCGAACCCGGCCGCCTCGGCCGCCCGAGCGAACTCGGAAACGGCCGAGGCGGTTAGGAATTCGGGGTTCTGCGGATGGGCCATCAGGGGAAAGCCGAAACTGAATTTCACTCCCCCAGTCTTCTCGATGGCCCGGTCAGTTGATCAATTGCCGCCCTCTTTGACCTCGACGGTGCGACGGGCGAAGTCGTTGCCGTACACGTCATGGCCCGCGGCTTCGAGGTTGGCGATGGCCTCTGCCGCGATATCGGTGCGGAACGCACCGGCGTCGGGAGCGGCCTGAAGGATGCCCTGAGACGTGGCCACATCGATGGTCTGGTCATACAGCGCCTGATCCATGACCCCGACCCCTCCTGGCGATGGCCAGATGAGGGCGTTGATCTCGTTCATCATCCACGCCTGGTGCGCGGGCCCGCCGAAGGGCGGCGATGCCCCCACCACGATGTCAACGCACTCATCGAAGTTGTCGCGGCAATGGATCCAACCACGCAGCGACGCCTCCACGAAGCGCACCGCAATATCGCGGTACTCCGCATCGGTCTCGAGCTTGTCGGCATCGGCCCAGATGGCGTCCTGCAACAT
Source organism: marine group bacterium Sva0996 bin134 (assembly GCA_002239105.1). Lineage (GTDB taxonomy): Bacteria > Actinomycetota > Acidimicrobiia > Acidimicrobiales > Bin134 > Poriferisocius. The sequence goes on from MPNQ01000007.1 coordinate 8,510, forward strand.
GGCTGTGCCCACGTCGTTCCAGTCGATGACCGAGAAGTCTTCGGGCTGGAACAGCTCACCGGTTTCGGGATTGATGGTCTCGAGCACCTGGGCGTACTCGTTGTAGATCATCGCCTGGGCGGCGTCGATGTCTCCGAGGACGAGCGCGGTCATGTTGAAGTCCTGTTGGACCAGGGTCACATCCGACTGCGGGTCGAGGCCCACGCTGTTGAGCCCAGCTAAGAGCTCGAACTCGTTGCCGAAGCCCCAGTTGCCCACCAGCTTGCCTTCGAGGTCGGCCGGGCCGGCGATGCCGGCGTCCACGAACGACACCTGCAAGGTACCGCTGCGCTGGAAGACCTGGGCGATGTTGGTGATGTTCAGGCCTTCTTCGCGGGGTACTAGCCCGCGCGGGACCCACGAGATGGCGAAGTCCGCCCCCCCGGAATCGAGAACGGTGGCCGGCACGATGTCGACCGCGCCGTCGATGATGGTCACATCTAGGCCGACGTCCTCGTAGAACCCCAGGTCGCGGGCGGCAAAGTAGCCGGCGAACTGCGACTGCGGGACCCACTGGAGCTGAAGCGATACCTCTTGGAGCTCCGCGGGCGCCGGAGCCTCAGTTGGCTCGGGTTCTGGCGCGGGCGCCTCCGTTGCCGGCGCGGGCGCGGGCTCGCTTACGTCATCATCGTCGTTGCCGCAGCTCGCGGCAACGAGGCCGAAGACAAGCAAGACCGCAAGCAGACGCCAAATTCTTCGTATGTTCATTTCTTTTCCTTTCATGTTTCTTCCCGATGGGAACGAATCAATGAGTGCCAGGGCATGGCCACTCGCTCGAGCACTGTGACGACTATGTACAACACGGCCCCAATGGTGGTGCCGGCCAGCACCGCGGCCCACGCATCGTCGTAACGGGTGAGGCCCGCCGATTGCGTGATCAACGGGCCCAGGGCGTCTTGTCGTCCGCCGAAATACTCGGCGACGATCGCCGCGATGACGGCCAGCGATGTCGACAGCTTCAGCGCGGTGAAGAAGAACGGCATGGCGTTGGGGATCCGAACTTCGCGGGAGATGCGCGACCGGCTGGCCGCATAGGACTCCATAAGCTCGACCTGGCTTCGGTCCACCTGGGTGAGACCCCTGGTGGTGTTGATGAAAATGGGGAAGAAAACGAGCGCCACGACTATGGCCTGGTTGGAGCGTGCTGACGTGAGTCCGAACCAGTTGTTGAAGATCGGGGCCAAGGCGATGATGGGAATGGCGTTTATGGCCACGGCCAATGGCGTGATGGTCTCGTTCGCAGTCCGGAATCTAGTCACCAATAGCGCAGCCAGAACGCCGAAGATGATGCCCGCCAAGAGGCCGGAAACCACGACGTAGCCGGTGATGCGGGCACCTTGGTACACCTCACTCCAGTTGTCGATCAGCGCTCCGACGATCTCGCTCGGCGCGGGCAGCACAAACCCCTGGGGGTTGAAGAGAGCGAGCACGCCCTCCCACAACCCGAAGAGGACAACTCCGGTCACGATGGGAGCAGAAAACCCCTTCAGCGCGTTCACTCCTCCACCTTCCGCAGGGCCACCCGAACCTCGGTGACCTTGGTGTGGAATGCAGGGTCATCGCGCACCGAAGCTTGGCGTTGGCCGAGGTCAACTTCGATGACTGAGGCGATATTCCCCGGACGGGGCGACATCACCACCACGCGGGTGGACAGATAAACCGCCTCGGGAATCGAGTGGGTCACGAAGACCACCGTGGTCTCGGTTTCCTTCCAAATCCGCAGCAGCTCATCTTGCATGTGCTCGCGGGTCATCTCATCAAGCGCCCCGAACGGCTCGTCCATGAGGAGCAGCGCCGGGCTGAACGACAGGGCCCGGGCAATGGCCACTCGTTGCTGCATGCCGCCTGACAATTCGGACGGATGATGGGTGGCGAACTCGCCGAGCTTCACCAGCTCCAGCATCTCTTTGGCTCTCCGCCGTCGATCGCCCTTGGTCCAACCCATCAGCTCGAGCGGGAGTTCGATGTTCTTGGACACCGTGCGCCAATCGAAGAGTCCGGCCGTCTGGAAGGCCATCCCGTAGTCCCGGTCGAGGCGGGCCTGCTCCGCTGGCTTGGCGTTCACCTCCACCGAACCGGTGCTGGGCGCGATGAGAGCGGCAATCAATCGCAGCAAAGTGCTCTTTCCGCACCCTGACGGGCCGATGAGCGTCACGAATTCTCCAGGTCTTACGGCCAAATCGATCTCGGCCAAGGCCTCCACCTGGTTGCCCTTGCCGGGATTGAACACCTTGGTTGCTCCCCGGATTTCGATCACATTCATGCGGTCGCTCCCTTGTCTTGGCGACCAACGACGAGCCGCTCCAGCCCGGTCACCACCAGGTACACGAATATCCCCAAGGCGGCTGCTCCCAGCACGCTGGCGAACAGGCGATCAGGACCCGTCGTGTAATTGAATGCCTCCCGCAGGATCCTCCGTCCGAGTCCGCCTACGACCCCCGAAGAGATTTCCCCCACGATTGCGCCCACAATGCTGGCCGTCGCCGCGATCTTGAGCGCGGCAAACAAATACGGCAGCGATGCCGGGAGGCGCAGTCGCCACAGCGTCTGGGCCCAGTTGGCGGCATACGACTCCATCAGTTCTTGATTCTCAGGCCGAGGCGATTGCAGCCCTCGCAGACCGTTGACCGCGACCGGGAAGAAGGTGAGGTAGGTGGCGATGATGGAGACCGACATCCAGTCCTGCCACTCCCACGGGAAGACGTCGAAGTTCTTGCGCCCCCAGATCACGATGATGGGGGCGATGGCGATGAGCGGAATGGTCTGGCTGGCGATCACGAACGGGAGAAGGCCCTGTTCAAGCCGCCGCCACTGGGCCAAGGCCAGTGCGATGGCCATACCGATCACCAGGCCCACCATGAACCCAGCGAAGGCTTCCCGCAACGTGAACAACGCCTCGTCAAGCAGGATGAGCACATAGATCTGGTCCTCGCCCCCGGGCGTCTCGCCGAACTGGCCAATGATCTTGCCAATCGGAGGCATGGTCAGGTCGTCGGTGCGGGGCAGAACCGACCCCACCACAGGCCAGTCGTGTTGCCGGTCGTCGATAGCCTGGCCGACCTCCTTGTAGCCGGCGTACAACGCGGCGAGCAGACCCATGAACACCACGAAAGTCACCGTCTGGCGGATGATGCGCACAGTGGTGTCGCGGCGCGTCTCGTGAGCCGCCTGCTGCCTGAGGCGGTGCTCGCGAACGAGAGGATCCTCCGTCTCGGCCATGGTGTCGGTCGCCGGCATTGCGCTCTCTAGCCGCTCATCGCCGGAATGATCTGCTGTCCGTAGGCGCTGAGGGTCTCCTCTTTCTGGTCGTGCATGAGATAGATGGCGAACTGATCGACACCCAGGGACTCGAGCTCGCGCAGACGGGCCAGGTGGGCGTCCTCGTCTCCAAGGAGGCAGAAGCGGTCGATGATCTCATCGGGGACGAAATCGGTGTGGTCATGGCCCGCCTTGCCGTGTCCGCTGTAGTCGTATCCCTGGCGGCCCGCGATGTAGTCGGTTAGCGCCTGGGGCACGCCCGCACCCTGGTCGCCGTACCGAGACACCAGGTCGGCCACATGGTTTCCCACCATCCCGCCGAACCAACGGCACTGCTCTCGCTGGTGCTCGATGTTGCCTCCCACATAGGCGGGCGCGGCCACGCAGATATACAGGCTGTTGGGATCGCGGCCGGCCTCCTCGGCGGCCTGTCGGACAGCAGCAATGGTCCATTCGGCGATGGCCGGATCGGCCAGCTGAAGGATGAACCCGTCCGTCTCGCTTCCACACAAGTGCAGCGCCTTGGGACCGTAGGCCGCCATCAGCATCTTTAGCTCGGACTCACCCGCCCACGGAAAGTGCTGCTGGGTGTCGTTGTAGGTGGTCTCCCGGCCCTCGGCGAGATCCTTGATCACCCGCATCGACTCGCTCAATGTGGCCAGGCTGCGGGGCTTGTGGCCGATCACCCTCATGGCGGAGTCGCCCCGGCCGATGCCGCAGACGGTGCGGTTTCCGAACATCTCGTTCAAGGTGGCGAACATCGACGCGGTGACCGTCCAGTCCCTCGTCCCGGGGTTGGTGACCATGGGCCCGACAGTCATGCGTTCGGTGGCCGAGAGCATTTGGCTGTAGATCACAAAGGGCTCTTGCCACAGCACATGGCTGTCGAAGGTCCAGCCGTAGGCGAAGCCGAGCGACTCAGCCCGCTTGGCCAACTCGACCACCCTCCATGCCGGAGGATCGGTCTGAAGAACAACGCCGAATTCCATCTCTACCCCCTCATCCGAACGACCGCCTGCTAACGCAGGACGGCCTCACTCATTGGTCGGAAAGCCCAGGTCGACTGAGCTGGTCGCGGGATCGGGCCACCGGGCGGTCATCACCTTGGGCTTGGTGTAGAAGCGGATTCCCTCGGGGCCGTACATCGTGGTGTCGCCGAACAGGGAATCCTTCCATCCCCCAAACGAGTGGTAGCCGACCGGTACGGGTATTGGGACGTTGATGCCCACCATGCCCGCGTCGGCGTCAAATTGGAACTGGCGGGCTGCGCCGCCGTCGCGGGTGAAAATGGCAGCACCGTTGCCCCATGGATTGTCGGCAATGAGCTGTACCGCCTCGGCATAGGTGTCGCACCGCACCACGCTGAGGACGGGACCGAAGATCTCGTCCTTGTAGGCGTCCATGTCGGTGGTTACGTTGTCGAGCAACGACACGCCGAGAAAGAAGCCGTCACCGACAAACCGGGTTTCACGGCCGTCGACCACCACGGTTGCCCCTTGCTCGGTGGCGGAGCCGACGTAGCCGGCAACCCGATCGCGGTGCTCGCGGGTGATCAGAGGCCCCATGTCCGATGCCGGATCGGTGCCTTCGCCGATGACCAGCTTCTCCATGCGGAGCTTGATGGCCTCCACCAGGGCATCGGCCACCTCGCCCACCGCGGCCACCACCGAGATCGCCATGCAGCGCTCTCCCGCCGAGCCGTAGGCGGCCGACACCGCCGAGTCGGCCGCCAGCTCCACGTCGGCATCGGGCAGCACCACCATGTGGTTCTTGGCTCCGCCCAGCGCCTGCACCCGCTTTCCGTGCGAAGTGCCCGTGGTGTAGACGTAACGGGCAATCGGCGTCGACCCCACAAAACTGGCCCCCTTCACGTCGGGGTGCTCCAGCAGCCGGTCCACGGCCACCTTGTCGCCGTTCACCAGGTTGAGCACCCCCGGTGGGAAGCCCGCCTGCTGGAAGAGCTCGGCAATGAACATCGGGGCCGACGGGTCGCGCTCTGAGGGCTTGAGCACAAAGGTGTTCCCGCAGGCGATGGCGTTGGGCGCCATCCACATCGGGACCATGGCCGGGAAGTTGAAGGGGGTGATTCCGGCCACCACCCCGAGGGGGCGGCGCACGGTGTAGACGTCGACGCCGGTAGAAGCCATCTCGTTGTGGCTTCCCTTGAGCTGCTCGGCCAGGCCGCAGGCGAACTCAATGTTGTCGATGGCCCGAGCCACCTCGCCCCGAGCATCGCCATGAACCTTTCCGTGCTCGGCAGTGAGGCGATTGGCGATCTCCTCGGCGTTCTCCACCACCAAGTTCCGGAAGGCGAACATCAAAGCGGTGCGCCGGGCGACGGAAACATGGCCCCACTCCTCGAACGCGGCCTTGGCCGAGGCCACCGCGGCATCGACCTCCTCAGCCGAGGCCAGCGAGAGTTGTCCGGTCTGCTCACCGGTGGCCGGGTTGAACACCGGTGATGTCCGGCCCGAAGTACCAACAAATTGCTGGCCGTCGATTAAATGATGGATTTCACGCATTCGCCCTCCGGAAGTCCAGGTTTTAAATCAGATAGGAGCTGAGACCGCGGCGCAGGTATTGCCCGTCGCCCATCGAACCCAGGTACTGGTTGTCGTCGATGATGATCCGGCCCCTCGACAGCACGGTGTCCACATGGCCCCCCACCTCGATCCCCTCGTATGCAGAGTGGTCGATGCTCATATGGTGGTTGTCGACGCTGATGGTCCAGGTTGCCCGGGGGTCATAGATCACCACGTCGGCGTCGGCGCCGGGCTGAATGGTGCCCTTGCGGGGGTATAGGCCCATCATGCGGGCGGGGGTCGTGGAGCACAGCTCCACCCACCGGGGAAGGGTGATCTCCCCGGTCACGACCCCCTGATAGATCAAATCCATCCGGTGCTCGACCGTTCCCAGGCCATTGGGAATGGCCCGAAAGTCGCCGACGCCCAACTCCTTCTGCTCCTTCATGCAGAACGGGCAGTGGTCGGTGGACACCACCGCCAGATCGTTGGTGCGCAACCCCTTCCACAGCTCGTCTTGATGATGATCGTGCCGGGCGCGGATCGGCGTCGAACAGACATACGCAGCGCCGTCCCAACCCTGATCCAGGTGCTCCTCGAGGCTGAGGTACAGGTACTGAGGACAGGTCTCAGCGAACACGTTGGCGCCGTTGTTGCGGGCAATGGCCACCTGCTCCAACGCCTGCTTGGCGGAGAGATGCACGATATAGAGGGGGGCGGCACCCACCTTGGCCAACTGGATGGCCCGATGGGTGGCTTCCGACTCAAACTCAGCCCGCCGCACGTACCCGTGGTTCACCGGGTCGGTCTCGCCCCGCTCGAATGCCTGTTCGGCCAGCACATCGATGGCGATCCCATTTTCAGCGTGCATCATCATGAGCCCGCCGTTGCCGGCGCACTGCTGCATGGCCCGCAAGATCTTGCCGTCGTCGCTGTAGAACACGCCGGGGTAGGCCATGAAGAGCTTGAAGCTGGTGACCCCCTCGTTGACCAGCAGGTCCATCTCCTTCAGGGCGGCGTCGGTGACGTCGCCGATGATCATGTGAAAGCCGTAGTCGATGGCGCACCGGCCATCGGCCTGCCCCATACGGGCGTCGAAGCACTCACGGACGTCGAGCCCGTAACTCTGGGTGGCGAAGTCCACGATGGTGGTGGTGCCTCCCCAAGCCGCGGCGCGGGTGCCGGTCTCGAAGTCGTCGGACGCAATGGTGCCCCCGAAGGGCAGCTCCATGTGGGTGTGCACATCAACCCCGCCGGGCACAACGAGCTTGCCGCGGGCGTCGATCACCCGGTCAGCCCCGTTCTCCGCTGAGGTGGCGAGGTCGGATCCCGGTTGCAGCACCGCGACAATGACCTCGCCGTCGATCAGGACCTCGGCCGGATCAGCCCCAGTCGAGCTCACCACCGTTCCGTTCTTGATGAGCGTTGTCACAGCACTAAACCTCCCTGTCTATTTCCTCAATGGTCTCGAGAATGGCGACGACTCCTTCGTCGATCTCAGCCTCGGTCACATCCAGCATCGGGGTGATCCGAAGGGCGTTGCCGTACAGCCCCCCCTTGCCCACCAGCAGCCCCCGCCGCTTGCATCCCTCAAGCAGTTCGCCGGCCCGACGCGCGTCGGGCTGAATGGTGCCCGGCTCCACGATCTCGATCGCCTGCATCAGTCCCTTGCCCCGCAGTTCAACGATCCACGGGGTGCGATCGGCCACCGGCTGCAATGCATCGGCCAGCCGCTGGCCCATGCGCAGGGCATTGCCCTGGAGGTCGTTCTCTTGCACGTACTTCAGCGTGGCCAGCCCGGCGGCGGCCGACAGCGGGTTTCCGCCGAATGTGCTGAAGCTCAGGGCGGTGATGGTGTCCATGATCTCGGCTCGGGCCACGATGCCCGCCAGCGTGCTCCCGTTCCCCACGCCCTTGGCGAAGGTGAGCATGTCGGGAACGATGTCGTGGGCCTGGTAGCCCCAGAAGTGCTCGCCGGTGCGCCCCCAGCCCGTTTGCACCTCATCGGTCACGAACAGGATTCCCCGGTTGGCCAGCTCTTTGTGCAGCGACCCGAAGAACCCGTCGGGAGGGGTGGCGAAGCCGCCGACGCCCTGAATGGGCTCGGCTATGAGGCAGGCCACATCCCCGGCCGTCATCATGTCGAGCACTTGGCGGAGGTCCTCGGTGCAGGCCTCGGTGAATTCGTCGTCGCCCAAGTCTCGGAACGGGCTACGCAGTCGGTAGGCCCCGTGGACGAAGTTCACCGACAGGCCCGAGAGCGCGGTTGACGACCACGACGAATGCGAGGTGATGGCCTGAGCCGTGAACGATCGACCGTGATAGCTGTTGCGCATGGCCAACACTTCGTTGGACTTGCGGTAGCTGGTGGCCAACAGGATGGCGGTGTCGTTGGCCTCAGAACCCGAGGTGGTGAAGAACACCCGGGCGTCGGGTATGCCGCTTATCGCCGCGATCTCCTCGGCCAACTCGATCATGGGCTCGCAGAGATAGAGAGTGGATGTGTGCAGCACCCGGGCCGCCTGCTCCTGGATGGCCGCGGTGACCGCGGGGTTGTTGTGGCCCACCATGGTGGTGAGAACGCCGCCGAAGAAATCGAGGTACCGATTGTCCTCGACATCCCACACATAGCTGCCCTGGCCGCGCTCGATGCTGATGGGATCGGCGTATAGCGGCTTGACGTACGAGGGGAGTATCGCCTGGTAGCGCTGGTGGAGCTCGGCGTTGGTGGTCACGACAGGGTCGGCTTATGCCTCGGTGAGCGGCCCGTACATGTCGGGACGGCGATCGCGGTAGAAGGCCCACAGGGAGCGAGTCTCATCGACCATGGCCAAATCGAGGTCGCGGATCACCAGTTCTTCTTCCTGGTCTGAGGCCGGATCCTCGACGAACTGGCCCCGAGGATTGGCGAAATAGGAGGTGCCGTAGAAGTCGTTCTCTCCGAGCGGCTCAACGCCCACACGGTTGATGGCCCCGACGAAATACATATTGGCGGCCGCCGACGCCGTCTGCTCCAGCTTCCACAGATACGCCGACAGACCCCGGCTGGTGGCCGAGGGGTTGAACACCATCTGGGCGCCATTGAGGCCAAGGGCGCGCCAGCCCTCGGGGAAGTGCCGGTCGTAGCAGATGTAGACCCCCACCCGGCCCACGGCGGTGTCGAACACCGGATAGCCCAAGTTGCCGGGACGGAAGTAGAACTTCTCCCAGAAGCCCTTCACTTGGGGGATGTGGGTTTTGCGGTACTTGCCCAGATAGGTTCCATCGGCGTCGATAACCGCCGCGGTGTTGTAGAGGAACCCCGGCTGCTCCTCCTCATACATCGGCAGCACCAACACCATGCCGTGCTTGGCGGCGATTTCCTGGAATCGCTTGGTGGTGGGGCCATCGGGGATGGCCTCGGCGTAGCTGTAGTACTCGGGCTCTTGCACTTGGCAGAAATAGGGGCCATTGAAGAGCTCCTGGAAGCACATCACCTGGGTTCCAGCCGCGGCGGCCTCGGCCACATATTTCTCGTGCTGCTCGACCATGGACTCCTGATCACCCGTCCACGCGGCTTGCACGATTGCGGCCCTGACAACATCCGACATGGGGCGCCTCCCAAGCTTTTTTGTGGCGCCATCGAGGGTTAAATGCCCGATGGCGCTGACTTAAGGAATAAACCTCCGATTATTGCCCATGCAGACCCCCTTCCGCCAGAGCCTCTTGGCCAACCTGGGGTATCGACGCAGCGGGCGGCTTCTTGTGGCCCGCGACAGGTCCGCGACGGAAATGAGGACCGTCGGGTGGGGAGGCTTACGTCATGACTGCCCGGCGGCGGGTTCGGGATTGGCCCCTCCGATCCAGATGACGTATTCCGAGAATGCCGTGGGGTTCGGGCTGAGGAGCGGGATGCCGAAACTCTGGGGGGAGTTGCGCCATACGGGGTAGAGGTAGGCTGAGAGGTCTACGACATCGACTATCCTAAGAAGGGCGTCGTCATTGCTGGCATAGCCGCTGGCTCCGGGTTTCAGCTCGGTGAAAGCGATGTAGGCTCTGAGCTTGAACTGGCCGACATTGGCGAGCTTGAACGGGCCGACGCCTTTGTTCGGCGGCACCTGGGAGTCGGCATGGAACCAGTCGATGAGCTGATCGCCGCCCGCCTGGTAGAACTCGATGATCAGGTCTCTGAGACTGGGATGCGAGTCCGGCGCTCTGAAGTGCCATGAGGGGAAGAAGGCCTCCCTTGAGTAATCCAGGGGGACTTTCCCGTCGACGAGGTCCTCTGGGTACAGTTCCCCGAGCAGTGCGGGCGGGATATCTTGAGGTGTCCACGTCCGTGTGTGGCCGTCCAACTGGAAGCTTCTGGTCAAGTCAAGGTACTCAGACAGGCGATAGGAAACAGCGAATCTTATGTTCGCGGGGTCGGAACTGCCGTCCCAGCCGGTGACCTCGAAGGGCGCGAATTCGCCCGGTTGCATCGTGAGGGGCCATTGCCATGTTCCCGTGACCGGGTTCCCACCGGTATCGGCGCTGGCTGCCGACACCGAGACGTTGCGGGCGAACAGCGTTTTGGACTGGTTGTGAAGCAGTCCCCTCAGCGCGCCGTCCTCCACATTGAGCGCCATGTCAGAGACGACGACTCGATCGGTCGCCTCCAACGGGAACTCCCTCTCCAAGTGTCCGCCCGTCGCATAGATCCCCGCACCCTTCCGGTCCCATATCCCCCACGAGTCGGGGAGTCTCCTGTAGTCCTCTGCAATGCGCGGCCCGGTTCCCCAAATGTTGTTCCTCTCGATAACCTCGGCAATCGCGGCTTCAGGAGTGCTGTGTGCCGCAGTCGGAGCGTAAAGGGACTCGATGGCCGGTGCGACCGCCACATACCTCGGTGCCCAAGGGCTGTCGATACACCACGCGCCTAACTCATTGCGTATGCGTTGGATCTTCTTGTGATCCGAGTCGCTCAGCTCCTCACCCGGCGCGATAACGCGCCCCCCGTAGGCCAATGCCATCGCATCGGCTTCATCGCACAAGTCGTAAACCTCGTCGTCCACCCGGTTCCGCCAGTGATACGACTCGCGGTCACCCAGATAACGCACCCACGAACGGTCCCTGTTGTCGTACCACATGGCGAAGTCCTCGTCCCCAAGCTTGGGCAGAACGGCATAGGTGAGATGCGTCTCGCCGGTGTGACCGATCGGGCCTACCGGGCCGGAATCGTCCCCCGGCAGCCGGGTATGGTCGTCATCACCCCACCAGACATCCTTCTCAGACACCGTCGGCGGCACAGGCCTCGTAGGCACCGGGGTAGCCTCCGGCGCGATATCCTCAAGCGTTGCCACCTCTTCCGCCTCAGCAGGCACCGAACGGCCAGCCTCAAACGACGGCACCGCCCCCGCCTCCGGAGCCGCAAAAGCCCCAGTTGACCGCTCGGTAGGAACAGCAGGCCCAAACTCAGTCGGCGCGGGAGTAGCCGCAGGCGCAGGGGCCGGATCAGGCACCGCAGTCGCACGGTCCGGAACAGGCGCAGCAGGCACAGCAGTCGCAGCGACCCGGCTGGCAGCAGTCGGTACCACAGTGCCGACCGCCGGCGTCTCAGCTCCCCCACCGCCGCCTTGGGCGCAACCGGCTGCCGCCAGCACCACCGCCAGCACCACCCCTGCAACCCGCCGCCGAGCCCTGCCCGACGGCGCCACCGCGGCGCCAACACCGGTGCCCGAGCAGTTGCGCAGCGGCCCCATCGGTTGATCACGCCGCGTGCCGCGGGCGGGCTCCACACCGCGTCCAGCCGATCGCCCGGGACGCTGCACTTCCGGCTGTCTTCGTACCTCTGCGATCCGTTTGTCGGCGTCCATGGGCGCTCTCCGAACTCTCAAGCTGAACTCGACTCGGCAACGTTGGTGCTGACCCAAACACAGCTCTCAACCCACTCACCGGTAACCAGATCGAAGACGTCAAGCGCGCAATTCTCCAACTGCAAACCCCATCGCACACTATCGCCGGGAGCAACATCGAACATGGGGCACCTCCCAAGCTCATTCGTGCGGCGCCATCAAGGATCAAGCGGCTCTACGCGTCGAAGCTGGGACCAGGGTGATTATGGAGGGAGTGTCATTTCTGGGGCTTGTTGGCGTTTCCGACATAGATGGCGAAGTTGAGGGTTTCTGCGATGAAATTGAAACGGAACGAGACGTGGGATGTGACAGCTCCGACGACGATGGTTCCTGGATCGTCGGGACCGTCATAGGTGTACCTGTGGGTTACGAGTTGGAGGATCTTGGTAACTCTGCGGTCGTCGTCGAAGAACGCGACGTAGGTGCGCAGGTCGTCAAAGGTCTGGCTGCGGGTCTTCTCTTCGAGGCTGGGGTGTGAATCCGGCCACTGGATTTGCGCTACACCGGTGACCGCATCGAATTTCTCGGCGGGGATCTTTTGGTCCTGGGTGTTGATCACCTGGGCGGGGAAGAGGCCCCTATAGTCGTCTTCGTACAACATGATCTTTCCCTGCCAGACAAGGTACGGCTCTATCTCGAAGGAGCGGCTCAGGTCGACCAGCGGCGACATGTCGGCGGCGATATTAATGTCGAGCTTTTGGGGGTCGGTGCTGCCTGTCCAGCCGGCGACCTCGAACGGCGCGTCCTCGTCGGGCTGAATGGTCAGCGGCCAGCCCCCAATGGCGCTGCCGCTTTTACCCCCGGACTCTTGTACCGTGACGGTCACGTTCCGGGCGAACAGCGCCTTTGACCTATTTTTGACCAGGCCCCGAACCGTCCCACCTACCACCGACACCGTCTCGGCAACGAGCCGCACCTCATCGGCGTAATCCGACTCATCCCAGTTTATCCGCCCGTCATGTACAGAACTTCCAATGCCGACGTAGCCCAACGCGCGTCCGGGCGGGAAATTCTTCAATTTCCTCAGGTAACTCTGTACCCAGGGGTCATCCAGCGCTTCTTGCTTCGTGGGCTTGATGGTGGATCTAAAGTTTTCACCGATGTAGACATACCGGTCGCCCCCGGCAACGCCGCACCTGACAAGCTGGCGCTCCTCAGCGATCTCTGTCCTCTGAAAGGGGGTGATCTCCTCGCCCGGCTCCAAGAACCTCCCCATGGCCACCGCGAAGGCCTGGGCGTCGTCGCACAAGTCGTACACCGCATTGTCCACCTGCGACGACCACAACGAGCGATCATCCTCCCACAGCCCGCCCGGCACATCCCCCGGGCCGGGCAGCACACCCCCCTCATCTACACTGCCCACCGGCCCCGCGTCGTCACCGCCACCAGGCCCCGGCCCATTGCCCCCTTGTGATTGCAAGGGGGAGGGCGGTGACGGCCCGGCAGGGGCCGGATCAGGCACGGCAGTCGCAGGCGCAGAGGCCGGATCAGGCACGGCAGCCGCACGGTCCGGAACAGGCGCAGCGACCCGGCTGGCAGCAGTAGGTACCACAGTGCCGACCGCCAGCGTCTCGGCTCCCCCACCGCCGCCTTGCGCGCAACCGGCTGCCGCCAGCACCACCGCCAGCACCACCGCCCCAACCCGCCATAGCGCCCTACCAGACGGCACCACAGCGGCGCCGGCGCAATTGCGCAGCGGCATCATCAGTTGATCGCGCCGCCCGCCGCGGGCGGGCTCCACACCGCGTCCTGCCGATCGCCCGGGATGCTGCACTTGCGGTTGTCTTCGTACCTCTGCGATCTGATTGTCGGTGTCCATGGGCTCTCTCCGAACTCTCAAGCTGAACTCGACTCGGCAATGTTGGTGCTGACCCAAACACAGCTCTCAACCCACTCACCGGTAACCAGATCGAAGACATCAAGCGCACAGCTCTTCAGCTGCAAGTCCCGTTGAACGCTGTCTCCGGGAGCAACCGCAATGGTGTTCTCATACCAGCCCTCCGGGCCATATTTACTGGTGCTTCGATTGGAAAGCCTGTGACTAATGCCCGTAACGGTGCCTGGTGGACTGTAACGAGACCAAATGTTCATCGGCACGGGTTTGATTATGGTATTCGTGTCGCTGGGGTCATCGGTGGCGAGCGTCTCGGTCGGCCATGACATGAGGTTCGTCGATGCAGGCCATCTGGCGGGCCACACCGCATACTTGGTGGAGTCCTCCCACATTTGATCATCCTGCTGTTTAGTTAATTTCCTGAACTCATAGGTGAAGGAGATGAACGAGCGGGCAATCGGGGTGAACCCGTTGGGATTGGTCGAGCTCACCGTTCCGCTGGGATTCGCCATAGCGGGAGGCGGGCCTTCGGCAACATATCCGAAGTGGTCGTCTTTGAGCGGTCCTGAGGTGTAGGGGTCCATGTCATAGAGGTAGCAGGGGAATCGCTCACCGGTGTTTCCCCAGCGGCAATCCCGCCGCTGAACGCTGCCGCCCGCGCCGGGAAACTCCTTCACCCTCTGCACCTTAAGCAATCCGCTGTTGTATAAATCGTCGAATGCCCTTTGACATGCATTGTCGCTCTTCTTGCAGGCATGCCACTTGTCCTTCAACTCGGCTGTGAGGGTCGTATCCCTCACGCAGTAGTTGTGGAGGAGGAACTCGGCCACGGCGAGGCCGCCTTGGGCGATGTCGGCGCGCTCCGCGTGGTTCATGTGGACGATTGTGAAGTAGTCGAGCTGCCAAGGGCCGACCCCGGGGTTCCAGAAAGCCCGCTCATAATCGTCGAGGGTCATGTTGGAGAACAGCTTGAGGCTATTGGATCTCTGGGCAGGGTTGTCGCCCCGAGACAGGACCATGGGGGCGCTGGCCAGTTTCTTGTTCCCACCGGTTATCTCAAGGGCTGCAATGGTGAGCATGAGCGCAGCCAGCCGGTTTTTCATCTCCGATCGCGCCGCAGTGCTGGTGCCCAGAGTGCTGCATCTCGTCCATTCAGTCCGTTTGGTGGCGTTCGCGGGGGCCAGCGCCTCGGTGATGGCGGTGTCTGCGGCCTTTTGGACGCCGTCGTATACCTCGTCTAGCACCAGATAGCCGTCGCAGAGGATTTCGACGGGGTCGCTGAGCTCTGTGGTGCCGAGGCTGTTGGTCGCCTTCACCCTGATCTGGAAGAGCTCCGTAGGGACGCCTTGCAGTGTGCCAGCGATGCCCGGCGTGTCGAGTCTCAGGTTGGTGTCGCTCGACTCGACCCACTCGTCGTCGGTGTCGTCCCAAGTGAACACGCGTAGATGGTGCTGGCTAGCCGACGGCGATTCCTTCCACGACGCTGTCAGGCTGGTCGCGGTGCAATGGCCCTTGAGTCCGGCAGGCGGGGGGTGTTGGCATGAGACTGTCTCAGCCGGCGACCACAATGAGGGCTCTGAACCGTCGTCGCGCTCGGCGCGCACCTTCAGGGTGAATGTCTTCCCCCTATTGTGGAGACTCGTGCTGACGAAGGCGCTGGGCCCCGACTGCGGGCCGGTGTAGAGGTCGGCGCCGGCCGCGTCCTGCAATCGGTAATGGACCGTGACGCCCTGCTGAGTTACCTGGTCCCAGCCTACTGACAACTTCTTTCCGTCAGCAGAACACGAGAGAGCCAGGCTAGCCGGTACGGGGAGTCTCACTGGAGGGTCGGTCGTGTCACAGTCCAGCGAGCCGTACGGGCCCCACCCGGCGGTATTGCCAGCCCGCACATAGCGTGTATACGTCTGGGATGAATCCAATCCCGACCACACATGCGAGAGGCTCCCGCTGAGATCTATCCACCCAGAGTCCGTCCACACCTGATACTTCGTCGCCCCGTCGGGCGCAGTCCATGTCACCTCGATGCTCGATGAGGTGGCCGTCCCGCACTCCATCACCGGCTTAGCCGGCTTCGTCCAGCAATATCCCGCGTTCGAATGGCCGGCCACAGTGCCCTGCAACGCCAGCACCCCGATGTAATACCTCGTACCCGGCGACAGCCCGGTGAACGTCGTCCTCTCGGAAGTGGTGGGGGGGTTCTCCGTCTGACGGCTGCCTACTACCGCCAACTGGATCTTCGCCAAATACTTCGTCGCACCCGTAACGCCATTCCACGAGAAGGTGATCGAGTTCGTCGTCGCCGACGCACACATCAACCCCGTCGGCGCCGGAAGCGGCGCGGCCTTCGTGTAACACCTCCGCGAGCCCCACCAACTCCACCCGCCCTTGTTGCCAGCACTCACATACGACCAGTACGGCTTAGACGCATCCAACCCCGACCACACATGCGAGAGGCTCCCGTTAGGCGTAATCCACCTGTCTAGCGACCATATCTGGTATTTCGTCGCTCCCCGGGGCTCAGTCCACTTCACCTCGATGCTCGACGAGGTAGCCGTTCCGCACCGCAGGATCGGAGCGACTGGCGTCGTCCAGCAGTTGGCCCCGCTCCAGTGGCCGACCACGCTGCCCTGCAACGCCAGCACCCCGATGAAGTACTTCCTGCCCGGCGACAGCCCGGTGAACGTCGTGCTCTCGCCAGTGGTGGTGTTCTCCGTCTGACGGCTGCCCCCTACCGCCAGCTGGATCTTCGCCGAATACTTCGTCGAACCCGTAACCCTGTCCCATGAGAACGTGATCGAGTTCGACGTCGCCGACGCACACGTCAATCCCGTCGGCGCCGGAAGCGGCGACGAAGCCCCGCAAACATACCCCGGTGGGCACCCTGGTTTCGGGAACTCAAAGCCCTGCGGTGGCGAACCTGCCTCCCCTGCAACCGCCGAGCCCCCGCCTCCGTCATTGCCGGGACCCGGCTCGCCAGCCCGCCCAGGAAGGCCTCCAGGCGGCGGGCCGACCTCAACTGGTACCGCTTCATCCGAGCCCTCATCAGTCGGGCCTCCACCACCATCATCAGCATCCTGCCCAGACCCGTCACCCGCCGTTGAATCGCCCGAGGACTGAGCTCCCACGGGCACGCCCAACACCGCCTGCCCCAGCGACAGCACAACCACAATTGCTAACAACGACCTCACAGAATGTAACAGTATATATAAACATATATGTACTTAGCGTGAAGGCAAACATGACATATCTGTAATACGGAAGATCAATGCGAGATCAATGTGGGATTTCTATTCGGAGGAACTCCCACTTGCCAGGGCCAGAACCCGGTCAAGCTCCGAGTGCATGTTCACGAGGCGACAATCGAAGTCGCCCAACATCAACTCGTCGATGCCGTTGGAGGCCATCCCGGCCTGCACCCGGCCGATTCCGTCGAGATCTTGGTTCACCACTTCGGCGATAACCGTGCCCTCGGGGAAGTGGATCATCTCGGCAGGCGCTGCTCGATCGCCGAGGCGGTGGAACAGCCAGAAGTCGAAGTGCGAGTGCCCGGCGTGGTCGCCGGGGCGGGCTCGGAAAATAGTGAACATGTCGCTGTGCACGTTCAGCACCACGTTGGGGAACACCAGATAGTGGTAGTCGTCGAGGATCTGCTCGTCGGTGTAGTGGCTGAAGTCCACGCCCTCGGAGGCTGCTCGGTCTCGTACCAGTCCCACTGCCCAGTCCCGGGCGCTTCGACCAGCCAAGTCCACCGAGTCGCCGGGCTGGAGGCCCAGCATGGTGCTGTAGTTGTCCACGAAGGCTTGGGCCACTTCGCTCTGATCGGCGTCGGGGAACCGGGGCGAGCCGATACCCAGGGGTATCTTCATCATGGAGTGGCCCCGATCCCACAGCTCGTAGGTGGTGTTGAGCGCGTCCATGAACCCCCGCAGGCCAGGGTGCAGACCCTCTAGGTGGTAGGCCTCGTTGAAGGCGTCCACCGTGGTCTTCCAATTGCCAGCCAGCGGAATCGTCCAACAGGCCGTGAGGGATCGCTCCCCCAGGTTGAACGGGGCCAGCGTGTCGGGAACCGGGTCAAGAAACTCGTCGAGGTCGGGGCCGTCTTTAGCCGGGTTGATGAATACCATCTGATGCCAGGTGCCCAGCCGTACCGGGGCTAACGACAGGTTCTCGTTGGCCACCACGCCGAAGTGCTTACGGTACACGATCTCCTTCAGCGAGCCGTCTAGGCCGTAGCACCAGTCGTGGAACCCGCACCGCAGCTCTTCGGCATTGCCCTTGCCCTCGCACAATTGGAATCCCCGATGGCGACAGGCGTTGTGGAACGCCCGCAACTCGCCGTCGTGGCCCCGCACCACCAGATAGCTCTGGTCGCCGATGCGGTACTCGAACCAATCGCCGGGCTCGGCCACGTCGCTGGTCAAACAGGCCAGCTGCCAGGTGGCCGGCCACAGCCGCTGCCGCTCCATCTCGGCGTACTCCTCTTGCAGATAGCGCCCTTTGGGCAACCGGGCCGGGGTTCCGTCCCCATTGCCGAGGCGAAGCTGGTAGCGGTCCAGGTCGATGCCCATGGCGTTTCGCGCCTATCGGGTGCCGCGCACCAACCGGCCGGGGCGGGCCCCGGTGTCGGCCCCGTGGCTGCGGGTTACCTCGCCAGCCACAACAGTGGCCACATAGCCGACGGCCTCCTGATCCAGGCGGCGGCCTCCGGCGGGCAGATCGTGGACCACTCGGGGAGAGCGCAGGGTGAGCGCTTGATGGTCGATCACGTTCATGTCGGCCCGCTTGCCCACCTCCAGGGTGCCCCGGTCGCCCAGTCCATACAAAGAGGCGGTGTCGTTGGTCTGCTTCTTCACCACCCACTCCAGGGGGAGCTGTTCGCCTCGGCTGCGGTCCCTGGTCCAGTGGGTGATCATGAAGGTGGGGATGGAGGCGTCGCAGATCATGCCGCAGTGGGCCCCGCCGTCCGACAACCCCGACACCCCGGCGGGATGCAGCAGCTGCTCCCGGATGACGTCGTGGTTCTCCTCGACGTAGTTGAACATGGGCAGCATCATCAGCGAATGGCCGTCTTCTTCCAGGCTGAGGTCGTAGAGCATCTCAAACGGGTCCACTCCCCGGGCCTCGGCCATGGCCGTCACCGTCCGGTCATTGGTGGGCTCGTAGTCGGGCGGGTCGCCGATCACGTACAGCTTGTGGATCATCGACGCCACCATGCTGGGCATCTGGTCGAACAGCACGGTCGGGTCGGGGGGAAGGTCGTCCTCGCCCAAGATGGCGGACCGAATCGCCGGCTTTTTGAGCTCAGCCACTAGCTGGTCGAAGGGCAGATGGGCCAGCGACGCGAAGGTGGGGCGCTTGGCGAAGGCGTGGTTGGTCTGCAAGCCGATGAGCATCCCGAACGGGCGACCGGCAATCTGGGGATACACCCGAGCGCCGTCTTCAACCGCCCGAAGCGACTCGTCCATCATCTCCCGCCACAGATCGGGAGCGGCCTCGACTTGCAGCAGGGCAAACGACACCGGCACGTCGAAGTGGGCCGACAGCCGCCGCATCCAGTCCATCTCCTTGGGCGGCGCCACCAGGTCGAGCCCAGCCGCTCCCGCGGGGGCCAGTTCGAACACGCCGGAGCCGGCGTCGGCCAGCGCCCGGCCCAAGCCGAACAGCTCGTCCTCGGCGGCGAATGTGCCCGGCACCGGCTCGCCGTCGATGGCCCGGTGGCCCAGCGTGCGAGAGGTGGACACCCCCAGGGCGCCAGCCTCGATGGCCTCTCGCACTATGGCGTACATCGCCTCTATATCTTCGGGAGTGGCCGGCTCGTTGCGGGCCCCCCGGTCGCCCATGACATAGCCCCGCACCGCGCCGTGGGCCACCTGGGCGGCCACGTCGATTGACAGCTCGCGCTGCCCCACCACATCGAGGTACTCGGGGAAGCTCTCCCACCCCCATGAGATGCCCTCGGACAGGGCTGCCCCGGGGATGTCCTCCACGCCTTCCATGAGCTGGATGAGCCAGTTCTCTTGGCCGGGCCGCACTGGGGCGAACCCCACCCCGCAGTTGCCCATCACCACGGTGGTCACGCCGTGATTGGACGACGGTTGGAGCTTGTCGTCCCAGGTGACCTGCCCGTCGTAGTGGGTGTGGCAGTCCACGAACCCCGGAGTCACCAGCAGCCCGGTGGCGTCGATGGTCTTGGCTGCCTCGGGGGCGGGACCGCCGCTGCGGTCCACCACCTCCACCTTGCCGTCCTTTACGCCGATGTGGCCCGAGAAGCGGTCGGCACCGGTGCCGTCCACGATGGTGCCGTTGGCGATGACCAGATCCAACACAGCTCTTCCTCCTGCTTTGCTCAGTGTTCTATTGCTAGCTGGCTGCTCCCGCTCGGAGCAGCTTGCCGGGGCGGGCCCCGGTGTCGGTGCCGTTGCGGCGGGTCACCACTCCGCTGACCAGCGTGGCCACATACCCGGTGGCCCGCTGATCGAAGCGCCGGCCTCCGGCGGGGAGATCGGCCACCAGCTTCGGGGGGTGCAGCGTCAGGTGCTCGTGGTCGATCACGTTGATGTCGGCCTTCATGCCCGGCTCCAGCGTGCCCCGGTCGGTGAGACCGTACAAACGGGCGGTGTCGCGGGCCTGCTTTCGCACCACATACTCCAGGGGGAGCTTCTCGCCCCGCTGGCGGTCTCGGGCCCAGAACGTGAGCAGCCAGGTGGGCATGGAGGCGTCGCAGATGGCGCCGCAGTGGGCCCCGCCGTCCGACAGCCCCGACACCCCGGACGGGTGCAGGAACATCTCCCGCACCGCGTCGGCGTTGCCGTCGCTGTAGTTGAGGAACGGGAACAGCAGCAGTGCCCGGCCGTCGTCTTCCAACAGCAGGTCGTAAAGCAGGTCCTCGGTGTCGCGGCCTTGGGCCTCGGCGATGGCGGCCACCGATCGCTCGGGGCCGGGCTCGTAGTCGGGCGGGTCGCCCAGCACGTAGATCCGGTGGAGCTGGGTGCCCATGTACTCGGCGAACTGGTTGGTGAACGAGCTCTCCTCCGAGAGGATCGCCGCCTTGCGCTCGGGTCGGCGCAGCTCGGCCACCAATTCCTCGAGGGGCAGTTCGGCGATCTCGGCGAAGCTGGACCGGCTGCTGAACGCGTGGTTGGTCTGAAGCCCGATCAGGATTCCGTTGCACCGGGGCGCCACCTGGGGATGGAGCTGGGCCCCCTCGGCCACCGCATCAGCCGACAGATCCATGATCTCCCGCCACATCTCGGGAGCGGCGTCGATCTGCACCAGGGCGAAGGTGACCGGTCGGCCGATGGTGGCCGACAGGCGGCGCATCCAGTCGACCTCTTTGGCCGGAGCAGCCAAGTCCTCGCCGATCACGCCGGTGGGGGCCAGTTCGTAGAGTCCGTGGCCCACCTCAACCAGGGCCTCGCCGATGCCGAACAGCTCGTCCTCCGCGGCGAAAGTGCCGGGCACCGGCTCTCCGTCGATGGCCATGTGGGCAATGGTGCGCGACGTGGAGAAACCGAAGGCGCCAGCCCGCAGGGCGTCGGCCACGATGTCGCGCATCTGGGCGATGTCTTCGGGGGTGGCCGGCTCGTTCTTGGCCCCCCGCTCCCCCATCACGTAGGCCCGCACCGCACCGTGGGGCACCTGGCAGCCGATATCAAGGGACAAAGGCTTGCGCTCCAGGGCGTCGAGGTACTCGGGGAAGGTCTCCCACTCCCAGGTGATCCCCTCCGACAGGGCGGCACCGGGGATGTCCTCCACCCCCTCCATGAGCTGGATGAGCCATTCCTCTTTGCCGGGCCGCACCGGGGCGAATCCCACCCCGCAGTTGCCCATCATCACCGTGGTCACCCCGTGATGGGCCGACGGCTCCAGGATCGGATCCCAAGTGACCTGCCCGTCGTAGTGGGTGTGGCAATCCACAAAACCGGGAGTCACCACCAGTCCGTCGGCATCGATGACCTCTTGGCCCTCCAGATCGGGATTGCCGCCGGGATACACCCCGGCGATCTGGTCCCCGTCGATGGCCAAATCCCCCGTGAACGGCTCACCACCCGTACCGTCCACAATCAAACCGCCCTTGATCACCAGGTCGTGCATAACGCCATGGTAGAGGGTGACGTGTTTCCCAGGCGATCCGCCCGGAAAGCAAGCCGACCTATGGGGAACAAATCTAAGCGCTGAGGTAACGTCGGGGGGTGGCTGAGATTTTGGTTTATCACAACCCTGGTTGAGGCAAGTCTCGGGGCGCGCTCGAGATTCTCGAGTCGCGGGGCGTCGAGTTCGACGTTGTGCAATACCTCAAGAATCCGCTGGGGCGGAACGACTTGGAGCGGTTCTTGGAGTTGCTGCCGGGCGAGCCAGCCGAGCTGGTTCGAGTAGACGGCCACTTCAAGGAGCTCGGGCTCGATATCGGCGACTACCAGAGTGCCGACGCGGTGATCGACCTGCTGATGGAGCATCCCAAGCTGATGCAGCGCCCCGTTGTGGTCCGCGGCGACCGGGCCGTAATCGCCCGCCCATCAGAGTTGGTAGAAGATCTGCTGTGAGGGTTGAGAGCGGCATGTCTCAGGCTGAGGCCAGAGCACGGCTGCATTCCCATTCGAGGCGCTCGAAGCCGCGGAAAACTCCAACGGAACCCGAGGTCCAGACGATCGTGGACGGGCCCGACGGCAAGCCGTACCCGGTGGCCGCAGTGTGGCGGCGGGCTCTGGCCCGGATCATCGACGCCGTGACCGTGTTCTTCATCCAGTGGATGCTCACCGTCATCCAGGTGCTTTGGTTCATGGACGACGTGTCCACCCGGTGGCAGCCTGAGCCCTGGGGTCGGGCCACCGCAGCCATGCTGGGCTACGTGTTCTTCCACTTCGTGTACACCATGGTGTTCCTGCGCTGGAACGAGGGCCAGACCCCGGCAATGGACCTGTTGAAGCTCCGGGCGGTGCGCACCAAAGACGGCAGCCACCTCGGTCTCGGCCGGTGCGCGGCCCGCTGGCTGGTGGGCGGGGCGTCGTGGATAGTGCCCCCCGTGGCGCTCGGCGGGCTGATCGTGAACGCCGCCACCTATATCACCGTCCCCTTTGACCGCCGTCGCCGCACGGTGTCGGACTGGATGGCCGGCACCACGGTCATCGCCTACAACCGCGACCAGGAAGACCCCGACGGGCAACTCGAGGAAGTGCTGGATGAGTTTGGCCGGCCGATGACGGTTCGCGAGCAGATCCGACGCAAGTACGGTCTCTTCGGCGGCCTGCCTGGTTTGGGTAGGCGGCTCGGCGACCGGAATCGGGATGACCGCAGATCACCGCGGGATTCCCAGAGGCATTGAGATTCGCGTACGATGTCGGCCACATCGAGAACAGCCCATAGACAACGGGGGGAACGGCGTGGCAACTGAGCGTCCACTTTTGGAGGTGGAGAACCTCCGCACCTATTTCGACACACCGCGCGGGATCCTGAAGGCGGTTGACGGGGTGAGCTTCACGCTTGACAAGGGCGAGACCATCGGGATCGTGGGCGAGTCGGGTTCGGGCAAGTCGGTGCTGGTGCGCTCGATCATGAACATCTTGACCAGCAACGCCATCATTCCCGACGGCTCCGACGTAATTTTCGACGGCAAGGACACCCGCAACCTGAGCCGGAGCGAGGCCAAGCACTTCTGGGGCACCCAGATGGCCATGATCTTCCAAGATCCGATGACGTCACTGAACCCGGTCAAGAAGGTGGGCGTCCAGATCACCGAGTCCATCCGCTACCACCTCGGAGCGTCCAAGCAGGAGGCTATGCAACGAGCCCTTGAGCTCATGGTGCAGGTGGGCATCCCCGAGCCCCGCAAGCGGCTCAAGGAATATCCCCATCAGCTCTCCGGCGGTATGCGCCAGCGCGTCACCATTGCCATCGCCTTGGCCTGCAATCCCAAGCTGCTGATCGCCGATGAGCCCACCACCGCGCTGGACGTGACCGTGCAAAAGCAGATCCTCGACCTCTTGGCATCGCTCCAAGAGGAGTTGGGCATGGCCATGATCCTCATCACCCACGATCTAGGCGTGGTGGCCGGCCGAGCCCGGCGCATCGGGGTGATGTACGCCGGCAAGATGGTGGAGACCGCCGACACCACCACGCTGTTCCACCACATGAACCACCCGTACACGGAGGCGCTGTTCAAGTCGATCCCCCGGGTGGAGCACACCAGCCACACCCGGCTGGACGCCATCAGCGGCCGGCCGCCCGACATGGTGCTCGATTTGGTGGGATGCCGGTTCGCCCCCCGATGCCGCTACGCCCAGGAGCAGTGCATCACCACCGAGCCCGACCTGTTCGAAACCGGACAGTCCGGACACCGTCAAGCTTGCTTCTACCCGGTGGGATCGACGGAGAACGCCGAGGCACTGGCCGCCAACCAGGCAACCGGAATCACCGCCGCCGGACTCGACCTGACCGCCGCCGCGGTCTCCTAGCCCGGCGATCGCACGTCCGAGGAGGACTCAACTAATGGCAGGTACAGGCAAAGCCCATATGAGGGGCGAAGAGGCCCTGATTTCCGTCGAGGACTTGGTGATGGAGTTTCCAGCCGGTCGAAGAGCGGTGGTCCATGCCGTGTCGGGCATCAGCTTCGACATCCTCGAAGGGGAGACCCTGGGCTTGGTGGGCGAGTCGGGCTGCGGCAAGTCCACCACCGGCCGGGCAATGATGCAGTTGCCCTCGCCCACGGCGGGATCGGTGCGCTTCGACGGCGTGGAGATGACCCAGCTGCCCAAGGAAGACCTACGCCGCACCCGCACCCGGATGCAGATGATTTTCCAAGACCCCATCTCGTCGCTGAACCCCCGGCGCAAGGTGAAAGACATCGTGGCCGAAGGCCTGTCCATCTGGCACAACGACACCGGAGAGCAGTCGGCCCAGAAGGTGAACGAGGTGCTCGACGCGGTGGGGCTTGACCCCGAAGTGGTCTCCGACCGCCGCCCCCATCAGTTCTCCGGGGGCCAGTGCCAGCGCATCTGCATCGCCCGGGCCCTGGTGCTCGACCCCAAGGTGATCATCTGCGACGAGCCGGTGTCGGCCCTTGACGTGTCGGTGCAGGCCCAGATCCTGAATCTGCTGGAGGAGATGAAGGAGCGCTACGGGCTCACCCTGGTGTTCATCGCCCACGACCTGGCCGTGGTCAAGAACGTCTCCGACCGGGTGGTGGTGATGTATCTGGGCAAGGTGTGCGAGGTGGCCGGGCCCGACGCCCTCTACGCCCACCCCGCCCACCCCTACACCGACGTCCTGCTGGCCTCCATTCCCGAACCCGATCCCGACCATCCGGTATCCGACCGCCAGATCGAGGGCGAGCTGCCGTCGCCCATCAACCCCCCGTCGGGCTGCCGGTTCCGTACCCGGTGCGAGAAGGTGCAAGACCTCTGCTCAGAAGAGGAGCCTGTGCTCCGGGAGATATCCCCCGACCACTACGTGGCCTGCCACTTCCCCAACGAGGTCCCGGTCAGCGTCAACGGCAGCTAGCCCGCCGTCTCCAACTCAAAGCGTGTAGCGGAAGACGTTGGTGTCGCGGATCACGAAGCCGAGGCGCAGGTAGAGGCGGTTGGCCGCCTCCCTTGACGGGCGGGAGGTCAAGTCCACGGTCACCGCTCCCGCGTCGCGGGCCAACGCCAACGCAGCCTCGTTCAACAGCCGGCCGACGCCCTGGCCCCGAACCTGCTCATCCACCACAACGTCCTCGATGATGGCCCGAATTCCGGTGGGGATGCGCACCAGCACCAGGGTGAGGCTGCCAACTATGGCGCCGTCGGCTCGGGCCCCCAGCCCCCCGGGGGCGTCTGGGGCGGCGGGGGCGCCCCGGGCCCCGGCGCGGCGGGGGGGGGTGGGCGGCGGCGATGGCATCCAGGGCCTCGGCCGACGGTGGCGGGTTGGACGATGAGAGCTGGGGGGTGAGGCGCTCGAAGGCCTCCACCAGCTCTGCGGTGGCCTCGCTGGCCTCGGTGATCTCAACCGCCATGGGGCGAGACTACCGGCGCGCGAGCGCAAACAAGATTCATCGCGCGAGCGGAGAATCGCTGGCGCGGGGCGATAGGTTGGACGGGTGACGATGATCACCTGGGTGGACGACTCCCCCCGCAAGCGCCCGGCCCTGGTGGCCGCCTTCACCGGGTGGAACGATGCCGGCGATGCTGCCTCCGGGGCATTGGCCTGGCTGGCCAGCCGCTGGGATACCACCGAGGTGGCCACGCTGGATCCCGAGCCGTTCTACGACTTCGCCGACACCCGCCCCCGGCTTCGCCTGGAGGACGACGGCTCCCGCTCGCTGATCTGGCCCAGCAACGACCTGCTCGCCGCCACCATCACCGCCGCCGAGGCGCCCGACGGCGCCGAGACCGAGCTGGCCCTGTTGGTGGGCACCGAGCCTCAGCTCAAATGGCGCACCTTCGCCCAGCAGATCGTGGACATGGCCCAACGACTCGACAGCCCGCTGGTGGTCACCTTGGGGGCGCTGTTGGCCGACATCCCCCACACCCGACCCACCCCGATATATGGCAGCAGCGACGATGCGGAGATGGCCTCCCAGCTTGGGCTCACCCCCTCCAGCTACGAGGGCCCCACCGGCATCGTGGGGGTGCTCCACAACGCCTGCGCCACTGCCGGGCTGAACACCGCCTCCCTGTGGGCCGCGGTGCCGGGCTACGCCTCGGAGATCCCCTCGCCCAAGGCCTCCCTCGCCCTGGTGAAGAGGCTGGGAACCCTGCTGGACCTCTCTCCCGACACCTCAGAGCTAGAGGAGATGGCCGCAGGCTACGAGCGCCACGTGTCCGACCTGGCCGACCAAGCCGACGAGACCTCCGAGTACATCTCCCAGCTAGAGAGCGCCTACGACCAAGAAGAGGCCGAGAACGGCGAGATAGAGGAGATGCGCTCCACCGACCCCACCGAGTTCGTCGACCAGATCGAGCAATTCCTCCGCGACCAGCGCAGCTGATTTTCAGCGCAGGCCTGGCGACCCGGCGTACGGTTTCAACCCTGGTGGCCGTCGGTGCGCCAGGGTGGGGTGCGAGGGTGGTCGAAGAGGAACTCTATGGGCTCGCCACGGATGGCGGCGAAGGAGTGGGACAGCCACCAGTCGCTGCCGTGGACGCCGTCGGGAAGGTTGTCGGGGCCGAAGAATCCGACGTCGCGGCATTCCAAGGGATGGGGATCGAGTTGGCCTCCAACCGCCCGGCATAAGAACACCATCGAGTACATCGGCACGGTGGTGAAGCCCCGGCGCAGGCCGTCGTGGATGGCGATGGGCCGCACAACCTCGCATTGGATGCCGGTCTCCTCCAGCACTTCCTTCACCACCACCTCTGAGGGGGAATAGCCCACATCGGCCCAGCCGGTGGGGTACAGCCACACGCCGGAGTCGGCCCGCTGCACCAGCAGGATCTCGCCGTAGTCGTTGCCCACCACCGCCCCCACCGCCACCTTGGGGGTGACATAGCCAGGCACCCCGTCGCCCACCGACTTCATCCACTCGGCCACGAAGTTGTCGGGCGTCCATCCCGTGCTCAGCGCAGCGGCCATGTCGGCGGCCACGTGCAGCACCTCCTCGAACCGCTCCTGCTCGTACTGGTTGTCGGTGAAAGCCAATCCGGTTCGGGCGATCCCGGCCAAGGCCTCCG
The DNA here is from genome assembly GCA_002239105.1 of marine group bacterium Sva0996 bin134. Taxonomy (GTDB): domain Bacteria; phylum Actinomycetota; class Acidimicrobiia; order Acidimicrobiales; family Bin134; genus Poriferisocius. The sequence continues at coordinate 35,682 of MPNQ01000007.1, forward strand.
ACCACCTCCGCAGGTCGTCCTCCCCTACAACTGGCCGGCCTTCGTCATTCATAGCGGCTAGGTGGTACCAATCGCCGTCATACCCGGGTGGAGCAAGTGTCGATGGCGTGCTGGAGCGCCAGATTGATCTCCTGAATGTGGTCTTGATCGGTCACTTTGTTGCCCTCGCCGTCGCGCACGTAATAGGCGTGGACCACATCCCCGCCGAGGTCTTGCACCTTGGCGCTGAGAATGTCGAGTCCAAGCTGCGACAGCGCACTGGTGACTCGGCTCAGCAGGCCGATCCGGGCTTGAGCGGCCAACTCGATGATGGTGGCGGTAGAGGAGGAGTCGTTGTCCATGCTCACCTTGGGGGCGATCACCGGCCGGGGGGTGAAGTCGGGCTCGACTTCGTAGGTGCTGATTCGCTCGGCAAGACGGGCTTCGATGGCCAGGCGTCCGGCCAGGGCCTGTTCCACATAGGCCGTGACCTGAGGCCAATCGATCTCCAAGCCCAGGGTGCTCTCCACTTGGAACCGCTCCAGTGCCATCCCGTACTCGGAATGAGCCGCGGCCAACAGCACCCGGAGTCCACTCAGGGCCAATGCCCCGGCTACCCGGGAGAACATGCCGTGTTGATCGGGGGCGATCACCAACAGAGTGTCGCCTTCCCCCAGCACCAGGCGCTCGCCAGCTTCCATCATGCCCCGCTGCTCTGGGGTGGGGAACCTCGACGTGATCTCGTCTATGTCGCCGCCCTCCAAAACGTGGGCGCAGCGGGCCACCAGCTCGCGCACCAAGCTGGCCTTCCACTTGCTCCACGCCGAGGGTCCGGTGGCCACTGAGTCGGCCTCGGTGAGCGCTCCCAACAGCCGCAGGGTCTCCACCGTGCCAGCCTGGCGGGCCACCTCCGCGATGGTGTCGGGATCTTCCAAGTCGCGTCGGGTGGCCACATCGGGCAGCAGCAGGTGGTGCTCCACCATCGCCACCAGCACGTCCACGTCGGTGGGCGGGTATCCCATCCGGTGGGCGATGTCGGCCACCAGGTCCATGCCCACCTCCGTATGGTCGCCGGGATAGCCCTTGCCGATGTCGTGGAGCAGGGCCCCCACTACTAACAGGTCGGGGCGGTCCACCCGGTCGACCAGATCGGCGGCCAATGCCGCGGCCTCGCACAGATGCCGGTCCACCGTGAATTGGTGGTAGGCGTTGCGCTGGGGGCGACTGCGGTTGGGCGCCCACTCGGGCAGAATGCGCACAAACAGGTCCATCTGGTCCAACGCCTCGATCACCGGCGGGGCAGAAGCGCCGGTCATCAGCAGATCCACGAACATCTTGCGGCCCTCGTCGGGCCAACGGTCGGGCATGGGGGCCATCTGTGCTTGGAGTCGCTCCAAGCTGGGGCGGTCCATGCGCAGCCCGTGAGATGCGGCCGCCCGGGCCAGGCGCAGCCCAATACAGGGATCAGCGGCATCGGCATCGGCAGCCAACACCGCCCGGCCCTCGTGGTTCATCACGCCGGCATCCAATGCAGTGTTGCTGCGGCTGGTGCGACGGCGCAGCCTCCGGCGCCATTCGGGGGGCAGCTCGGAATCCCGCAGCCACGCCCAGATCTCGTCGCTGCGCCAGGCGATGGAACGAGCCGAACTGGCGATGGCCCCCATCATCTCATCGGCATCGGCATAGTCCAGCGCGGCGGCCACACCGTCTTGCTCTTGGAGCAGGAGCTGATCCCCAGGACGATCGGTGGTTCGGTGCAACTCCACCCGGGCGGCCAGGATCACCTCGTAGTCGGCCCACAGTTTGCGGCTGTCGGCCTCGTCCATCTCGAACACGGCTCCTTCGGCCCACCGCAGCGCATGGACGTCCCGCAGTCCTCCCCGACCCTGTTTGAGGTCTGGCTCCAGCTTGTAGGCCACCTCGCCGCTGCGCCGATGACGCTCGGCCACCCGCTGAGCCAGCGAGGGGAGCCACCGCCGGGCGTTGCGGCGCCACTGGGTGTCATTGTCGGCGGTCAGATCGGCGGTGAGCTCGGCATCACCGGCGATGTGGCGGCCGTCCAGCAGCGACGTGGCCGTATCCAGGTCGGTCTTGGCCAGGTCTCGGGTCTCTCGGGGTGTCCGCACCGAGTGGCCCAGCTTGAGCCCATCGTCCCAGATCGGATACCACAACCGAGTGGCGATGTCGCCTATGTCGGGGCGGTCGCGGTGCAGCAGCAACAGGTCGATATCGCTGTAGGGACACAGCTCGGCCCGGCCGTACCCCCCCACCGCAACCAGGGCGATGCCCTCGGGGTCGGCCACCTCCGCCTCGAAGATGCCCAGGAGCCACTCGTCCATGCGCCGGGCCAGGGCGCGACACCAAACCGTCCCCACCATGCTGCGATCAGCCAGCAGCTCATCGCGGCGCAGTGCGCCCGTTCTCGCCTCGCCTATCGCCACTACCCGCCGAGGCTAGCGGCTGCGGCCATAGAGGCTGCTGTTGATGCCTGCTGTTGACCCCACGCCGAGGGGTCGGCACTTTTGACGGCTACGAACCCATCAGCGTGCCCAGGTAGAGGCTCACCACTTTGGGGTCTTCGAGGAGTTCTTGGCCGGTGCCGGTGTAGGCGTTGGCCCCCTGGTCGAGCACGTAGCCCCGATCGCAGATCTCCAGGCAGCGCCGGGCGTTCTGCTCCACCATGATCAGCGACACGCCGTGTTGGGCGATGTGGGTGACCTGTTCGAACACCTGGTCTTGGTACGCGGGGGAAAGCCCGGCTGAGGGCTCATCCAGCAGCACCACCTGGGGATCCATCATCAGCGCCCGGCCGATGGCCACCATCTGGCGCTGCCCCCCGGACAGGCCATCGGCCCGCTGGTGCCGGCGCTCGGCCAAGAGGGGAAACAGCTCGGCAACGGCCTCGAAGCGCCGGGCAAACGTGTTGGGCTTCTGGAACGCCCCCATTTCCAGGTTCTCCTGGATGGTGAGCCGGGGGAAGACGTTCTCAGTCTGGGGAACGAATCCGATCCCCCGCGACACCAGCTCGTGGGGGCGCAGCCCGGTGATGTCGTCGGTGCCCATGCGAACGGCGCCCGACCGGATGTCCACCAGGCCGAACACGGCCTTCAGCAGGGTGGACTTGCCCGCGCCGTTGGGGCCGATGATCCCAATGACCTCACCGGAATGCAGCTCCAAGGAGCATCCGGTCAAGATGTCGACCCCGGGCAGATACCCGGCCACCACGTCGCACACCTGGATCAAGGGGCCGGGGATCAAGGGGCCGGGCTCGCTCATGATCCTGCCCCGGCCCGGCGCCGGCCCAGGTAGGCGTCGATGACCTCGTCGTCGTGTATGACCTTCCATGGCGGCCCCTCGGCGATGACCCGTCCTTGGGCCAGCACCACCACCCAGTCGCTGATGCCGGTCACCACATCCATGGCGTGCTCGATGAACACCACGCTCAGCCCCTCGTAGGCCAGCAGCGTGATGTGGCGCATGAGCGACTGGGCCAGAGCGGGGTTCACGCCGGCCATGGGCTCGTCCAGCATGATCAGCACCGGCTCGGCCATCAGGGCTCGGGCCACCTCCAAGAGCTTGCGCTGACCCCCCGACAGGGTGCCGGCCAGCTCATCGCGCATGTGGGCCAAATTGAACCGCTCCAACAGCTCCTCGGCCCGCTCGGTGTTGGCCTGCTCTTGGTGGCGCCACCTCGACCGGAATGGAGCCACCGGCAGCCGCTCCCCCACCTGACCGGGAGCGCCCAACAGAACGTTGTCGAGCACGGTCAGCTTGGCCAGCGACTTGGTGAGCTGAAAGGTGCGGATCATGCCCTTGCGGGCCAGTTGGTCGGGCGATGGCGAGGTCACCGGCTGTCCGTCGAACGACCACCTTCCGGTGTCGGCTCGGTCGAAGCCGGTCAGCAGGTTGAACAGGGTGGTCTTGCCGGCCCCATTGGGGCCGATGAGGGCGGTCACCACCCCTCGCTCCATTTCCAGGTGGTCCACATCCACCGCCCGCAGGCCGCCGAAGCTCCGGGTGAGGTTGTCCACCACCAAAATGGGGTTGGGCTTGGGCGCACCCACCTCCGGGGGCACGGTCAAGATCGGCTCGATCTCGCCCGCGGCGGGCCCCGGCTCGGGCCTCGGCGTCAGATCATCGGGCATCCAACTGCATTTCTGTGCGATTGCCGACTATCCCCTGGGGGCGGAACAACATGAGCAGAACCAAGGCCAGGCCCACCATAGCCACGCTGATAACCCCCTCGGTGCCGTCCAAGAAGTCGGCCGCGGCATCGGGCAGCCATGCCTCAGCGGTCAGCTGGCGCAAGAACGACTCGATCCACTCCCGCAGGAACCAGAACAAGATGGCTCCCAGCACCGGGCCCAGATAGGTGGCCGATCCCCCCAGCAGCAGGGCGGTGTAGGCGAAGAAGGTGACCTGGGGGCGGAACCCGTTGGGATCGGCGCCCGAGGTCTTGATGGCGTCTATCACCCCGCCCATGCCGCCGATGACTCCGCCGATGACCAGGGCCTGCATCTTGTAGGAGAAGACGTTCTTGCCCAGGCTGCGGGCCGCGTCCTCATCCTCCCGGATCGACTTCAGCACCCGACCCCACGGACTGCGCACGATGAGGAACACGGCCAAGCACACCAGCGCCACCAACACCCAGCCCACGGTGATCACCCAAAGCTGCTGGCCGGTGAACTCAAACGTGCCGATGCCGTAGCGGTCGTGGGGCCCGTCGGGGTAGGGATTGAGGTCGTAGAACGCCCCGGCGTCGAAGCTCACGCTGAGCGGCCCTCCGGTGAGGCCGATGGCGTCGGTGGAGCCTATGAGGATGCGGATGATCTCCGCGGCGGCGATGGTGACGATGGCAAACATCACCGCGTGCAGGCGCAGGGTGGGAAAGCCGAGGGCCACCGCCAGCGCCACCGAGAGTACGAGGCCCACCACCACGCCCACCCACAGCGACCAGCCGAAGGTGGCCACCGACACGCTGGTGCCGTAGGCCCCCAGCAGCAGGAACCCGACTTGGCCGAAATTCAAGAGCCCTGTGAAGCCGAAATGGACGTTCAGGCCGACGGCGGCCAAGGCCAGGATCACCGCCTCGGGCCCGAAGGCCGCTCGGGCCGCGTTGCCAAAGATGATGTCGAAGTCCACTTAGCGCGCCCGTCTCATCGGGTAGCCCGAAACCACCTAGCCCACCCGAGCCTTGATCCCGAACAGGCCTTGGGGTCGGAGCAGCAGCACGAGGATGAGCGCGGCCAAAGGCACCACGAACTTCAGCTCGGGCGAGATCCACAGCGTGCTCACCTCGGTGGACATGCCGATGATGAGCGACCCGGCCAAGGCGCCGAACGCCGTGCCCAACCCTCCGAGCTCCACCCCGGCGAAGATCAACAAAAGGAGCTGGAAGCCCAAGAATGGGTCGATGTCGGTGTCGAGGCCTTGGAACACTCCGCCGAGCCCGGCCAGTGCGGCGCCGATGGCCCACACCATCACCACGATGCGGTTCACGTTGATACCCGATGCCTCGGCCAGGCTGGCGTTGTCCGACACCGCCCGGGTGGCCTTGCCGAAACGGGTTCCATGGAGCATGAGCCCCACGGCCACCAGCACCGCGAAGATCACCACCACGGTGATGAGCTCTCGGGGAGTCACCGCCCAGGGTCCGAACTCCCACCGCTCCTGCACCTGGTAGTCGGAATAGGGAAGCGGCTCTGCGCCGAAGAACAGCTGGATCAACTGGCGCCCGAGCAGCGACAGGCCGATGGTGACCACCACCAGCTGGAATATGCCCAGCCGTCGACGGCGCATGGGTCGGAACAATCCCGTTTCCAAACCCGCGCCCAGCATCCCGCACACCACCATGGTCAAGATGGCCGCCACGATCAGGTTCAGCCCTCCCCAAGAGCTGTTGAAGAACCAGGCGATGACCGCGCCGAAGGTCACCAGCTCTCCGTGCGCGAAGTTGACCAGGCCGGTAGTTCCGTAGATGAGCGACAGTCCGATGGCACTCATGGCGATGATCAGGCCGAACTTGAGGCCGTTGAACACCGTCTGCGCCGCCCGTTCGCCGAAGGGTGTGCCCTTGGGGGCTTCGCCCACCGCGAACACCACCGCCCGGGATGCCCCCTGCGCCACCGTCACCGGGGTGGTGGATTCGTAGCCCTCCCGCAAACTGACACCGTCGGGAAGGGAGGCCTCATCCAGGGTCACCAGATAGGTGCCTGCTCCAGGCACTTCCACCGACCAGCGACCATCGGCGTCGGTGATCGCCTGCCCCACCCGGGCGCCGGCCTCATCGGCCACAGTGATTTTGATCCCGGAGAAGAACTGGTCGAAGCCCAGCCGAAGCGTGCCCTCCACCACGGTTTGCTCGGTGCTTTCGGCGTCGCCGCCTGACTGGGCTGCGCCGGGAACCGCCCATGCCAGCACTAGGCAGAGGACAAATCCAGCGAGCGCGACCCATCTCCGCATTCGGCATCACGTTACTGCCTGGGTACACGGCGTTTCGGAAGGGCTGTGGGCTGCTGGCCGTCAATTCCCCCTCCCCTTTCACGGGCCGTCGGCGAGCGGCCACAATGGTGGCGTGGGCGACTGGGACCGGCTGCGGAGCGACTTGGCCGAGATGGACAAGGTGATGGTGGCCTTCAGCGGCGGCGTGGACTCCTCGTTTTTGGCCTGGGTGGCCCACGATGTGCTGGGCGACCGGTCTCATGCGGTGACCGCAGTGTCGCCATCATTGGCTGCTGCTGAGCGCGAGGACTGCGCGACTCTGGCGGCCGAGTGGGGTCTGCGGTGGAGCGAGGTACACACCGCCGAGATGGAACACGCCGCCTACCTGGCCAACGACGGCGACCGGTGCTACTGGTGCAAGGACGCCCTGATGGAGGCGGTGGCCCCGCTGGCCGAGGCCACATCGTCGACGGTGGCCTTAGGGGTTAACACCGACGACCTGGGCGACCACCGTCCTGGTCAGCGGGCCGCGGCCGAGCGGGGCGCGGTCTTCCCCTTGGTGGACGCCGGGTTCTCCAAGGCCGACGTACGGGAGTGGTCGCAGCGGCTGGGGCTGCGCACCTGGGACAAGCCAGCCGCCCCGTGCCTGGCCTCCCGGATCCCCTACGGCACGCCGGTGACGCTCGGGGCGCTGGCTTCCGTGGGCGATGCCGAAGCCGCCCTGCGGCGCTTGGGCTTTGCCGAGCTACGGGTCCGCCACTATGGGGACGTAGCCCGCATAGAGGTGCCCGACGAGCGCTTGGCCGACGTCGTGGCCCAGCGGGCCACGGTGGTCGAGGCGGTGCGCGAAGCCGGCTACCGGTACGTAACGCTGGATTTGGAGGGCCTCCGCTCCGGCAACCTGAATGCCGCCCTAGGCCTCGGCCCCACGGTCCGGCGGCCTTGACCGACCGCGAACTGCGGGCTGGCGAACAGCAGCTAGCCGAGTGCGCCAGGGAGCTGTCGGAGGGGATCACCCAAGCCCTGCCCGGGTGGGTGATGTCGGCGGTGGAGAGCCGGCTCCTCGCAATGAGCCCGGGGGTTCGAGAGGCAGCTGAGGCCGCGGGAGCGGCTGCTGCGGCTGAGATCGGGGGTGAGGTGGCCCGGCTGTTGGCCGCCGATGTCGACGACCAGCGGGAGAACCCCTTGGCTGTCTTGCGCCGTGCGGTGCGCTACCCAACCGAGGTGCTGATCGCCGCCGGCGCGGTCCCGGTAGAGCGGGACGATTTCGCCATCAACCGGTTCCCCGACGACATCTATGACCTGACCCCGGCGTCATTCGGCGACGTCCACCCCGACCTGCAAACCCCCGGCCTGACTTGGGGGGCGGCCAAGGCATTCGTGCATCGCCGACGCCACCGCTGACCAGGATGAAGCCAGTTCGGAGATGAATGCGCCAAACCTGACATACTGGCGGTGCCAACAGGCGGAATAGTCGTCAATTCAATGGGAGTAGTGATGGACGCTGATACCGCATGGGTACTCATATGTGCCGCACTTGTGTTGTTCATGGTGCCGGGCCTGGCTCTGTTCTACGGGGGCATGGTCGGCACGAAGAACGTGCTCAACATGATGAACATGAACCTCTACTGCCTGGGCATCGTCCCCCTGCTGTGGGCGGTGGCCGGCTACGGATTCGCCTCCGGAGACTGGAGCTTCCCGCTGTTCGGAGATTTCGACGCTTTCTGGCTCAACGGCGTGGACGACATGGTGGCCAAGAGAGAATTCGTCTTCGGGATGACTTTTGCGGCCATCACCCCTGCGCTCATCTCCGGTGCGGTGGCCGGGCGCATGAAGTTCTCCGCCTGGGCCATCTTCGTTCCCGTCTGGTCGTTCTTGGTGTACTCGCCGGTGGTCTATTGGATCTATGGCGGTGAAGGCTGGATCTTCCAGTTGCCGGCCCACGACTTCGCCGGCGGCACCGCCATCCACATCAACGCCGGCGCCGCGGCCTTGGCTGTTGTGCTGATACTTGGCCCCCGCAAGGGCTGGCCCCGCGATGTGGACTTCCCCCACAATCTGCCCCTCGTGCTGCTGGGGGCAGGGATCCTGTGGTTCGGCTGGTTCGGATTCAATGCCGGCTCGGCGTTGGCCTCCGATATCACGGCCTCCCACGCCTTTTTGACCACGTTCTTGGCCGCGGCCGCCGGGCTGTGCTCGTGGATGCTGGCCGAGACCATCAAAGACGGCAAGCCCACCGCACTGGGCATGGCCTCGGGCATTGTGGCCGCCCTGGTGGCCATCACCCCGGCGGCCGGCTTCGTGGGGGCGATGTCGTCCATCGTGATCGGCGCCGCAGCCGGCGTGCTGTGCTTCTTGGCCATCGGGCTCAAGCTGCGCTACAAGTACGACGACAGCCTCGACGTGGTGGGAATCCACATGTTCGGCGGCATCGTCGGCGGAGTGCTGATCGGGTTCTTCGCCGATTCGGGAGCCATCGAAGGGGCCGACTTCATCGACGGCATTTTCTTCGGCGGCGGCGAGCTGCTGGGCAACCAGATCATCTCCATCGTGGCGGTCATGGCCTACAGCTTCGTGGCCACCTACATCATCACTTGGGTGCTCCATAGCACCATGGGGATCCGGGCCTCCGCCGAGGACGAGAGCGTAGGGCTCGACCAATCGCTCCACGCTGAGACGGCGTACAACAACTGATAGGCAATATCTAGTCGGACTCGGGTTGGGTCCGGGCCATTGGGCCCCGGGCTCAGCCCAGGTCAGCCAAGTCGGCGTCCTGGCTGGCTGTCACGGTCAACACTCCATCGATGAATTCGGCGATGAGGTACCGGCCGTAGCCCGGGTCGCCCACATCGTCCAACTCCAGCGGACCGGATACGCCGTCGTAGTCGATATCGACCCCGTCAGCCATCAACCCGGCACATTCGGCGTAGGCAACGCACTTTTGACCGCCGCTGGTCACCGCATGGACCTGATCGACAATGGACGGACCATCAGTAGTTCCCGCCGCCAGTGCCGCAAGAGCCAGCACGATCACACAGTCGTAGGCCTGACCGCCGTAGATCACGTCGCCGTCGGTGAGAGCCCCAAGGCGAATGCTGTACTCGTCGCTTCCCCCCGCGGCGATGGCCACAAACCCGTCGATGACATTGGGATTGTCGGGGTCCACCAACTCAGCGAGACCTCGGTCGTAGATGCCATCGCTGCCGTACATGGCACTGGGGGGCACTCCACCCTCCAACAGTCCTCGGATGATCTGCACGCCCTCGACAAAAGAAACGAGAACAACCGCGTCGGGGCTCATGTTCTCAATGGCAGCGACGGTGGGATCGAAGCTGGTGGCGTCCTCGTCATAGAAGATGACCTGGTATCCCACTCCAAGCTCATCGAAGTTCTGGGCCATCAGCTCGGCCAGAGCGTTGCCCCAGTCGTCGGCTCGGGCCGGGATGGCCACGTTGGTGGCTCCATCCGCCGCGACGATGTTGGCCAAGATCAGCGCGACTGCCTGATCAGGGGCAACCGTCCGGAAGTAGTAGGCGGCGTTTTCCTGGGTCGAGAATGAGGGTGAGGTGTTCGACGGAGAGCATTGTGGGATCTGGGCGTCGTACAACGTCTGGATGAACGACTGCGACACTCCCGACGCCGCCGCCCCCACGATCGCATGGGCCCCTTCGCCCACGAGCCGGTTGACCGTTTCGGGAGCCACATCAGGGTCGGTGGCAGTGTCGCCGGTCAACAGCCGGACGTTCCCCCCTGCGGCCTGGATGTCCTGCACCGCCAGGTCGATGCTCACGATCATCGGCTGGCCGAGGAATGCCAGCGCGCCGGTCTCAGGCATCACCGAGCCGATCACCAGCTCGGCATCGCCAGGCGCCGGTGCAGCCGGTGATCCGGTGTCACCTCCGTCGTCGTCATTTCCGCACCCGACAACAATCAGCGCCACCGAGACAACAGCCCAGAACCAGCGAATCCTCTTCATGCCCACGAGTTTTTCACTCAGGAACGACAATTTCAGCTATTGCTGTGCCAGTCGATCGAGAACGGTCTTGATCGGGGCTACCATGCCGACATAGAAGGGGCCGAACTCGGCGTAGCGGGCCGACGCCTCGTCGTAGCGCATGGTGTACACCACCTCTTTGAGGTCGTCGGGGTGGCCGCAGAACAGGGTCACCCCCCATTCGTAGTCGTCGATGCCGGTGGAGCCGGTTATGAGCTGCACCACCCGGCCGGCGAACTTGCGGCCGCTGGCCCCGTGCTCGTACATGAGCTCTTTTCGACGCTCGAAGGGCAGCTCATACCAATTCTGCTCCGGGTTGCGGCGCTTGGACATGGGATAGAAGCACCACGCTGGCTTGCCCTCGGGGGGGAGCTGGGGATAGAGCCGGGCCTGCTTGGTCTCTTCTGGGAGCCCGGCGGCGTACTCCGACATCTCAGTGAGCGACACATAGGAGTCCACAATGTCGAGCCCGCCCTGGCGCAGCCTGGTCTGGAAATCTCGCAGCCGCCACAAATCAGAGTGCAGGGCCATGAACGCGATGTCGGCCTTGTGGCCCAGTACGGCCACCACCACCACCTGCACACCTTCGGCCTCGGCCTCTTTGACCGCGGCGGTTATGGCATCGGGATCCACCGCCGACCCGAGTTTGCCCAAAAGGTGGAGAACGCCGATGCCGATCGACGGCTCGACCGGCCCTGCCGCTTCGCTATCCAAGTCGCTCATCACCGCTGATACTACGGCCCAAGGACGACATCTTCGATCTTGACCACCTCGAGGGTGCCGCCGCGCACATTGGCGACGGCGTAGCGCCCAACTGTGGTGTCGCCCACTTCATCGAGCTCCACCGGACCCGAGGCACCGTCGTAGTCGATGTCCACCCCGTCGGCCAAAAGAGCCGCACATTCTCGGTAGGTCGTGCACTTTTGGCCCCCACGGGTGATGTCGGGAACCACTGCGATCAGCTCAGGCCCGTTATGAGTACCCGCGGCCAGGGTGGCCAATGCCAACACCATCACGCAGTCGTAGGCCTGGCCGCCGAAGATGATGTTCCCGCCGACGGTCTCAGACAGCCTCTCGTTGAACTCGTCCCCTCCCGATGCGCCGTAGACGGTGAGTCCGTCCAAATCCGCTGGATTGCCGGGACTCACCAGCGAGGGCAACTCGAGGTCGAACATGCCCGCACCGGCGTGGATGGCGCTGGGTGGCACATTGATCTCCAACAAGCTGCGGAGGATCTGGGCTCCTTCGGCAAAGGCAAGCACCGCCACGGTGTCAGCGCCCATCTGGCCTACCGACTGGGCGATGTCGTCAAAACTGGGGGCGTCTTGGGAAAACGGCACGATCTCGGACGCGATACCCAGTTCTTGCAAGCTCGCTTCCAGCAGAACCGACAATGACCTCCCCCAGTCGTCGGACCGGGCCAAGATGGCTACGTTGGTTCCGCCGCCTCGGGCGATGTTGTTGGCCATGACCGGCGCGTCGGCCTCCGCGGTGACCACGGTTCGGAAGTAGTACTCGGCGTTCTCCTGGGTGCTGAAAGACGGCGACGTGTTGGACGCCGCACACTGGACTATCTGGGTCTCGTAGAGGGTTTGGATGATCGACTGCGACACTCCGGACGCAGCCGCACCCACGATGACCTGGGCGCCCTCCCCCAACAGTCGATTCACCGTCTCCCCGGCAATATCAGGATCGGTGCCCGAGTCGCCTTCCAGGATTCTCACCTTGCCGCCCGCGGCTCGGATGTCCTCCACCGCCAGCTTCACTCCGGAAATCTCCGGCAGGTGCAGGTAGCTGAGCGCTCCGGTCTCCGGCAGCACCGTGCCGATCACCAGCTCAGGAGCATCGGCCAGAATTTCGGACGCGCCGTCGGACTGCGGCGCCTGAGTTGGCTCAGCCGTGGCGCTCTCTTCGCTGGTGCTGTCTGATCCGCCGCCGCAAGCTGAGCTGATCAGCGCCGCGGCCAGGACGAGGGCAACTGACTTGACGAGTCGACGTCTCATCGCCCTGAACTGCGCATGGTCAGTCGCCGAAGCCGTTCACCAGTACCGCGAAGTGGCGACTGGTGGCATCGAAGCGCTTGCCGACCACCGCCCGATAGGCATCGGATTCCCAAACCTCGCGGGCCTTCTCCTTGGAGTCGAACTTGATCACCACCGTCTGGTGGCCGGCGGTGTCGCCCTCGATCACTTCCGACTCAGTGTCGAATGCGACTAGGTCGGCCCCGTCGCCGATGCCCAGAGCGCCCGCGGCACCCTGCATGTACTCCCCGTACAGCTCGGGATTGTCGACCTGATAATTGACGATGATGTAAGCAGCCATGGCTCACTTCTAGCAGACCGAATCAGCCCCGGACGAAGAGGCCAGGTCATCCCCGAACAAAAAGAAACGCGCCTCCGGGATGGCCACCACCGGTGCTGACCACCGCCACTTCGGCATCTTCCACTTGCCGGCCCCCGCCGTCGCCCCGGAGCTGGGTCACCGCCTCGTGCAGGAATCCATAGCCGTGGAGCCGCCCCGCTGAGAGCTGGCCCCCGTGGGGGTTGAGCGGGATCTCTCCGCCTCGGGCGATGCGGGTACCGCCCTCCACGAATGCGGCACCCTCTCCTTTCTTGCAGAACCCCAGTCCTTCCAGCCATGACAGGGCGTTGAAGCTGAACCCGTCGTACAGCAGGGCCACATCCACATCGGCGGGCTTGAGGTTTGTGCGGCTCCACAGATGGGCTGAGGGGCCGTCCACCATGGGCTCGTGCAGCAGCGTCCCCTGGTCCCACGACATCCGCTCTCGCATCTGGGTGCCCACGGCCTCCACCAGCACCGGGGGGTGAGGCCGGTCATACGCGGTCTCCACCGCCGACACCACCAGCGCAGTCGAGCCGTCGCAGGGCACGTCGCAATCGAACAGTCCGAACGGGGTGGTCACCATGCGGGCGTCGAGATAGTCGTCGATGGTCATGGGCCCCTGGTAGATGGCCACCGGGTTGTGGGCCGCGCCGGCCCGCTCGGTCACCGGTATCCATCCCAGCTGCTCGCGGGTGGCGCCGTAGCGGTGGAAGTAGTGGCTAGCTTGAAGGGCGATCCAATTGCCCGCCGACATGGCCCCATAGGGCAGCCGCCACTCCATCTCCCCCGAGATCCGGCTGCCCCCGCCCACGCCGGTGTTCTGGCGATTCCCCCAGGCGATCGACGTGGTCTCCCACACCGTGCGGAAACACAGCACGTGGCGGCACAGTCCCGAAGCCACCGCCAGCATGGCGTTGACCACCGCGCCGCTCTGGCCCGGGGTCTCCATGGTGCCGCAAAACCAGGTGGGGGCAATGCCCAAGGCGTCGGCCACCGGGTAGATGCCGCCCTCGGAGTGGCCGCCGTCTTTGGCCGCGCCGCCGGGATAGGTGGATAAGCCGTCGATGTCGTCCATGGTTAGCCCGGCGTCGGCCACCGCCACCCGACAGGCTTCGACGGCCAGGCTCATGGGGTCGCGGCCCAGTCGGCGGCCCACCTCCGACAGGCCGATCCCGGTGACGGCCACCCGTGATTCGAACTTTTCGGCCGTCGGCATGGGCCGAACGGGCGCAGGGCGGGGCTCGGGATACTCGTTTGCCTCCGATGGGGACTTGCCGGTGGGGGCGAACACCGGCAGCCATACGTCCTTGTGCTGCTCGAAGCGCACCGACACCGGCATCCCGATGACCACCTCGTCGGGATCGGCGTCCACAATCAAGGTGGTGAGCCGCACCAGGGGGTCGTCGTCTATGGCCACCAGCCCGATCACGTAGGGAACCTCCATGTCGGGCAGCCACGGCTGGTAGTTGACGGTGACCCCCACCACCGTTGCCCGACCGGACACGTCCTTTATCCCGGGAACGCCCCCGCACCGGGAGCAGACAACGCCGGGCGGGTGGAGAAGGCGGTCGCAGTCTTCGCAGTGCTGGAACCGCAGCACTCCGTCGGCGCCAGAAGTCCAGAAGAACTCGTTCTCAGGAGTGAGCTTGGGAAGGGGGCGCACGACGGGCTTTACGTTACCGAGCCAGCCAGACCCTCGTCGTACTAGCCGGGAGAGTAGAAATTGAGCTGGCCGTCGCGGACGAATCCGGCCAGGCACAAACCGGCGACCGCCGCCGTCTCCACCGCCAGCGCCGACGGGGCGCTCACCGCCACCAGGGCCGCGAAACCTGCGGCCCACGCCTTTTGCACCATCTCAAACGATGCCCGTCCGCTGACGAAGAGTCCTCGGCCGTGGGCGGGAAGGTCGCCGTCCAGCAGCATGCGGCCCACCACCTTGTCCACCGCGTTGTGGCGGCCGATGTCCTCCCGCACCAGGGTGGGCTCGCCGTCGGCGGTGAAGGCGGCCGCGGCGTGGACGCCCCCGGTGGTGCCGAAGAGATCTTGGGATACCCGGACCCGCTCGGGCACCGCGGCCAGAACATCGGCAGATATGGCCGTTGCCCCACCGGGCAGCGGGCGCAGCCGCTCCAGCAGCGCCTCGATGCTCTCGGTCCCGCACAGCCCGCAGGCTGAGGTGGTGAGCCCTAAGCGGGGTGTAGCCGGAGGGGCGCCGTCGGTCTCCACCGTCACCAGGTTGAACTCGGTGTCGACCGCCGGTTCGTTGGCGCAGTAGCGAATGGACGTGACCGAGGCCTCACCCAGGAGTCCCTCGGTGAGGCAGAAGCCGGCGGCCAACTCGAAGTCGTGTCCTGGCGTGCGCATGGTGGTGGTGACGGTCACATTGTCGAGCTCAATGGTGAGAGGCTCCTCCACCACCAAGTCGTCGGGGCGCCGGCGCTCTTCGCTTCCGTCCCAGTGACGCACCAGCACCCGCTGGGATCGCCCCCGGGTCATGAAAGTCGATACATCTCGGAGACCACATGGTGCTGGAGATCCAGTCCCACGGCCGCCATGGCCACCGAGGAGTGCAACACCTCGCCATCTACCCAAAAGCGCCTTTCGGTGGCCGTAACCGACTTGGCGGAGGCGGTGCCCACCACCGCGGTGGACGCCAACTGGATGTCGCGGCCCTCTACGGCGCCTTCCAGCAGCTCGGTGATGCCCGACGGCTGCGCCAGCACCAGCTCGATGCGCCCATCACCTTGGGGGCGAAGGAATCCGGCCTCGGCGTGCAGAGGCAAGCCGGTCACGGCGTCTTTGGTCTTCTGCGCGTAGGCCACGAACGGCTTGCCCACATGGGTGAAGGAAACCTCCTCGGCATACGAGAAGTCCTCGATGGTGGGGTACACCCCCGTGCCCGTGCCCTGCCATGTTCCCAGCAGAAACTCCAGTGGCGCACATACCTGATGAAGCTCGGCCATACCGCGACGTTACCGCCGTGAACGGCCGAACCGGCCCGTCAAGCCAAGATTCAGAGGTGGGCAGTTAATGCCCGTTTCAACTGATCAGAAGAGGATTAGGACCTAGAAGTCCATGTCCGGCATGCCGGGCATGCCGCCGCCCTCTTCGGGCTTGTCGGCCACAACTGCCTCGGTGGTCAAGAACAACCCGGCGATGGAGCCGGCGTTCTGGAGCGCCGAGCGGGTGACCTTGGCCGCATCGATGATGCCGGCGGTCAGCAGGTCTTCGTACTCGCCGGTGGCCGCGTTCAAACCGGAGTTGCCCTCCAGGTTGCGGACACGCTCCACGACTACGCCACCCTCCAGGCCGGCGTTGACCGCGATCTGGGCCAACGGGCCTTCCAAGGCCTTGGCCACAATGCGGGCGCCGGTGGCCTCGTCGTCGTAGGACAGGCTCTCTGCGGCTTTGTTCACGGCCTCCTGGGCGCGCAGCAGGGTGACGCCCCCGCCGGCGACAACGCCCTCTTCGATGGCCGCCTTGGTGGTGCTGACTGCATCTTCGATGCGGTGCTTCTTCTCTTTGAGCTCCACCTCGGTGGCGGCGCCCACCTTGAGCACGGCAACTCCGCCCGACAGCTTGGCCAGGCGCTCTTGCAGCTTCTCCCGGTCGTAGTCGGAGTCGGTGTTGTCGATCTCGCCCTTGATCTGGGAGATGCGGCCCTCCACGTCGTTGCGGTCGCCCGCGCCTTCTACGATCGTGGTCTCGTCTTTGGTGATGACCACCTTGCGGGCCCGGCCCAGCAGGTCGAGCGTGGTGTTCTCCAGCTTGAGGCCAACCTCTTCGCTGATGACCTGGCCGGCGGTCAAGATCGCCATGTCTTGGAGCATGGCCTTGCGGCGGTCGCCGAAGCCGGGGGCCTTCACCGAAGTGGAGTTGAACGTGCCCCGGATCTTGTTCACCACCAGGGTGGCCAGGGCCTCGCCCTCCACATCCTCGGCGATGATCAGCAGCGGCTTGCCCGCCTGCATCACCTTCTCCAGCACCGGCACGATGTCGCGCACCGCGGTGATCTTGGAGCCCACGAACAGGATGTAGGGCTCGTCCAGCACGGCTTCCATGCGCTCAGCGTCAGTCACGAAGTACGGGGAGATGTAGCCCTTGTCGAAGCGCATTCCCTCGGTGAAGTCGAGTTCCAGGCCGAAAGTCTGCGATTCCTCTACGGTGACCACGCCGTCTTTGCCCACCTTGTCGATGGCCTCGGAGATCAGCTCGCCGATCTCGGAGTCAGCGGCGGAGATGGCGGCCACATTGGAGATCTGGGCCTTGTCGGAGGACACGTCCACCGACTGGGAGTGGATGGCCTCTACCGCGGCCTCTACACCGGCCTCGATGCCCTTCTTGATGGACATGGGGTTGGCTCCGGCGGCCACGTTGCGAAGCCCCTCGCGCACCATCGACCAAGCCAGGACGGTGGCGGTTGTGGTGCCATCGCCGGCTACATCGTCGGTTTTCTTGGCCACCTCTTTGACCAGCTCAGCGCCGATCTTCTCGTAGGGGTCCTCCAGGTCGATCTCTTTGGCAATGGAGACACCGTCGTTGGTGATCGTGGGCGCACCCCACTTCTTCTCCAGAACAACGTTGCGACCCTTGGGGCCGAGCGTGACCCGCACGGCGTCGGCCAGTTGGTTCATTCCCGACTCCAGCGCGCGCCGGGCCTGCTCGTCGAATGAGATGATCTTGGGCATCCTCGAACTCTCCCTTTTGTACTATCGGCCTGTTTGCCGGCGACTATCGCGCCGGGTTTTAGCACTCTCAGTATGAGACTGCTAAAGGTTACCGAGGAGGCCGAGAAACGCCAAACTCAAGTGGTACGGAAGTGAGAAATCAGCCGCCAGCCACCGCGGGCACGATGGCCACCGTCTGGCCGTCGGGAACCGACGTGGCCAAGCCGTCGGCAAACCGGACGTCGTCGTCGTCCACAAACACGTTGACGTACCGATGCAGGCCGCCCGCCTCGTCGATAAGCCGGTCCATGAAACCGGGATGGGTGGCATCCAGCGAAGCGATCACGTCGCGCACCGTCCCGCCCTCTACGGTCACTTCGCTGGCCCCTCCGGCCAGCGGGCGAAGGGTGGTCGGTATCCGAACGGTAACGCTCATGGGCCATGATGCTATTCGGATGAAGCGCTGGACACGACTCGTAAAAGGGGGGACGCAGTGACCGGGCGGCGGAGATTCGCGTCGGGTGAGTTCACCGCCGCCGACCTCGTGGGCTACAAGGGTTCGACGACGGTGTCGGTGTGTCTGCCCGCCCGCAACGAGGAAGCCACCGTGGGGACCATCGTGCAGGTGGTCCGCACCGAGCTCATGGACAAGCTGGGCCTGGTGGACGAGCTGATCGTGATGGACGACCACTCCACCGATCGCACCGCGGCGGTGGCCGAAGCGGCCGGGGCCACCGTGGTGGCCTGCGCAGACGTCCTCACCCATTTGGGCAACCAGCCCGGCAAGGGCGAGACGCTGTGGAAGTCGCTGTTCGCGTCCACCGGCGACATCGTGGTTTGGTGCGACAGCGACGTGGCCAACTTTGGCCCCCACTTCATCTCCGGCTTGCTGGGACCGTTGTTGACCGACGACTCCATCGGCTACTGCAAGGGCTTCTACCACCGCCCGGTGGGGGCCGATCAGCGGGGCGGGGGACGGACCACGGAGCTGGTAGCCCGGCCGCTGATCGCCGTGCTGTTCCCCGAACTGGGCCAGATCGTTCAACCCCTGGCCGGGGAATACGCCGGGCGGCGGGATGTGCTGGAGCGGGTGCCGTTTGTGCAGGGGTACGGGGTTGAGATGGGGCTGCTCATCGACGTGTGGCGGTTGGCCGGCCTTGACGCCATTGCCCAAGTAGACCTGGGCACCCGCGTCCACCGCAATCGGCCCCTGCACGAACTGTCGTCGCAGGCGACCGAGGTCATACAGGTGGCCCTCCACCGCGCCGATCGCACTCTGGTGGACACGGCGATCACATTGCGCCGCCCCGGCTTCGCCGAGACCGAAATCACGATGCAGGAGCGTCCACCCTTGATCGAGGTCACCGGCTACTTCCGCCAAACCCACTGATGGAAGGGCTCAGTTTGGCTATGCGTCCAGCCCAGCTATGACTCCAAATAGCCCGAGATCACTTCGCCAACCAAGCGCACGGTGTCAGCCATGGCCGACTCGGGGCCGTAGCGGTCGCTCAGACTAATCAACTCCCCGCAGACCGGTGAGGCAGTGCCATCGACCCGGCCTACGACAGTGAGTACCGGCACACCCGCGGCCGACGCCATCTCGCCCACTCCGCCCACCACCTTTCCCTGAAGCGACGTGGCATCGAAGGCGCCCTCCCCGGTCACCACCAGATCGGCCCCCTCGATGAGGCCGTACAAGTCCACCTCTTCGGCCAGCAGCTCAAAGCCGTTGCAGAGCTCGGCGCCCACGCACGCCAAACCGCCGGCCAGCCCACCGGCCGCCCCCGAGCCCTCCAGCTCGCCCACGTCGATGGCGTATGTCTCGGCGTACACCTGGCTCAGCCTCTCCAAGCGGCGGCGGAGCAGTTCCACCTGCGCTGGGCTGGCCCCCTTCTGGGGCCCGAACACCTCGGCGGCGTCAACGAAGCGGGTCGTGACGTCGCAAGCCACGGCCAAGTCCAATCCCTTGAGGCGCTGCGTGGGGTACAGGGCTCGCAGCGCGCCCAGTCCTCCGTCGGTGGTGGCCGAGCCTCCCACCCCCACCAGCACCCGCCGGGCGCCCCGCTCGATGGCGGCTTCTATCAACTCTCCGGTCCCATAGGTTGTGGCCCCTAAGGGATCGTTGGCCTCGGCCCCACCCACCAACATCAATCCCGAGGCCTGAGCCATCTCAATCACCGCAGTATGGCGATGAAGGCGCCACGGGGCCTCCACCGGATCGCCCAGGGGACCGGTCACAGTAGTGGTGCGGTTGGCCCCGCCCACCACGTCTAGCGTGCCCTCTCCACCATCGGCCATGGGAGAGGCAACGGCGGACGCCCCGGCCTGTTCGGCGGCGAGGACTATGGCGTCGGCGACTTGGGCAGCCGTGGCCGTGCCCCGGAATTTGTCGGGGGCGGCAACAATGCGCATACGGCCTAGACGATCAAACGGTCAGCCAGGCAAACGGTCTGCCAGGCAAACTGTCAGCCTGGTCGCTGGGCCAGGCTGTCGGGTCCGATCAGGACGAGGACATAGGCGTTGCCCAGCGTGTCGAGGGTGATGCCACCAGGAGGAGGATCGGGCATCGGCCACAATGGCTTCTGGCTTTCACCCAGCAGTCGGGCGATGCACTGGGCGTCTACTTCATACCCGGCGCGGTAGTAGAAGGCCGAGCCCGTCTGGGCGGCGCCGGCGTTCACCGGGGGCAGCGTCACGTAGTTGGCGGCGTTCAACTCGCCCGAAAGCCGGCCGGCCGCCCCGCTCACATCGGTGCCGTTGGCTACCAGCACGCCGATCTCCGACGGATTCCGACATTCCAGCACTTCATCCGGGTCGGGTGCAGGAGGCTGGGTCACCTCGGGAGCAGCGGTGGTTTCCTGGGTCTCCTCAGGCACGGGGGCAGGGGTGGGGGTCGCGTCGCTGCTGTCTTCCGATGGGGTATCGACCGGGTCGGGGATCTCCTCTGCCTCCATCGTCGCCTCAGCCGTGGGCTGTGCAGTGGTCGTTGTGGGTTCACTGCTGTCGTCGTCGAGGCCCCGGGCCAGGACAAAGGCCCCTGCCGCGACGAGGGCGACAAGCAGCAGCATCCCCTTGAAGGCCATCTGGTTGTTGGGTGCTCGATTCGACTCCATAGTGCCTCTGGTTTCGGGCCGTTATCTCGACGGCTGCCGGCCAACCGAGGGTTGGCCGAACTTCGACCGTCTGCGGCGATCGCGCAAACGGCGCAGACGACGCACGACCATTGGGTCGTACTCCATTGCATCCGCCTCTTCCAATAGTTCGTTCAGCAGCTGATAGTACCGAGTGGTGGATAACTCGAAGCGCTCGCGTATAGCCGCTTCCTTCGACCCGGTCTCCTGCCACCAGGTTCGCTCAAAGTCCAAGATCTCCCGATCTCTACTAGCGAGAGCCATTCCACAAGCGTTGCCCACGCCAAGGCCTTATTCAAGCACCCTCCCCAAACCGCACCCCATAAGCTGTTTTCTCAACACAGGCCCGAGTAGCTCAGTCGGCAGAGCAGCTGTCTTGTAAACAGCAGGTCGCAGGTTCAATTCCTGTCTCGGGCTCCGATCTTCCGCTGGCATAAGGCTTCCCCGTCACGTCATTGCCACCTAGTCTCCCAGTAGTTGTCGGAAAGGAGTCGCCGAGGTGGACGAGCCAGCCTGGACGATGGGGATTGAGGAGGAATACCTCCTTGTGGAGCGCGAGAGCGGGGCTCTCATCACCGAGCAGCCGTCCGGGATACTTGAGAAGGTGGCCGACTTGCACCATGGCCTCGTGGCCAGGGAGCTGTACAGCTCGCAGCTCGAAATAGGCACCGGCATCTGCACCGACTTCAAGCACCTACGGGCCGACGTCGGACTTCTGCGCCTCGCGGTCACCGAGGCCGCCGCCGAATACGGACTCGCGCCGATAGCGGCCTCTTCCCACCCATTCGCCCACTTGAGCCAGCAGCAGGTCACCAAAGGGGAGCGCTACCAAGCCCTGGCCGAAGATCTGCAAGGGGTGTCCCGCCGGCTGCTCATCTCCGGCCTGCACGTCCACGTCGGCATTGAAGACCCCGACTTGCGGGTGGACCTGATGAACCAGGTCTCCTACTTCCTGCCCCACCTCCTGGCCCTCTCCACCTCGTCGCCGTTCTGGGAAGGACGTGACACCGGCCTCAAGAGCTACCGCATGGCGGTGTTCCGGTCGCTGCCCCGCACCGGGCTGCCGGAGAAATTCGACTCGTGGGCCGAGTACCGGCGCCATGTGGACGTGCTGGTGCAGGCCGGGGTCATCGAGGACTCCAGCAAGGTGTGGTGGGACATCCGTCCGTCGGAGCGCTACCCCACTCTGGAGATGCGGGTCACCGACCTGCCCACGAGAATGGAGGACACCGTCGCCGTCGCCGCCCTGTATGTGTGCCTGCTGCGGATGCTGTGGAGGCTCAAGCTGGGGAACCGCCGGTGGCGCAGCTACGCCAACTTCCTGGTGTCGGAAAACCTGTGGCGGGCCGAGCGATACGGGATCAGCGATGGCCTCATCGACTTCGGCAAAGGCGAATTGGTGCCGGTGCCCGATCTGGTGGAAGAAATGATCGAACTGGTCCGCCCCGACGCCGAGGCCTTGGACTGCGTGACACAAGTGGAGCACGCCCGCACCATCTGCCGCCGCGGCACCTCCGCCGACCGCCAACTAGCCGTTTACCGCGAGGCACTAGCCGAAGGCGCCACCGAAGAAGAAGCCCTCCAAGCCGTAGTCCAATCCCTAATCGCCGACACCCTCGCCCCACCCGAGGTCTAGTCGACGGCACGCTGGCGGTGGCGGGCGACTTCGAAGGAGGCTATAGCTACTGCGGCGGCGGCGTTTAGGGAGCTGAGGCTTCCTGATAGGGGGATGGTGGCCACTACGTCGCAGCGCTGGCGGGCGAGGCGGGACAGGCCGCGGCCCTCGCTGCCCACCACCAGGGCCACCGCGTCGGCGGCCACGCCTATGTC
Organism: marine group bacterium Sva0996 bin134; assembly: GCA_002239105.1. Classification (GTDB taxonomy): domain Bacteria; phylum Actinomycetota; class Acidimicrobiia; order Acidimicrobiales; family Bin134; genus Poriferisocius. Next base: position 58,067 of record MPNQ01000007.1, read on the forward strand.
GTAAACCGAGGTCGGCGCGGCCACGTCGAGTCCCACCGACCACACCCCCAGCTCGGCTAGGCGGGCCAGGGCGTTGGGGATGCCCGGCACCAGGGCCATGGGCACATGTTCCACTGCACCGGCGGCGGCTTTGGCCGCGGCGGGGGTGATGTGGGCGGCGCGGTGCTTTCCCAGCACTGCGCCGGTGACCCCGGCGCACTCGGCGGTGCGCAGGGCCGCCCCGACGTTGCCCGGATCGGTTATCCCGTCGAGTACTAACAAGAACGGGGGGCGGCCATCGGGGGGGCGGGCCAGCTCTTCCAAATCGTGCTCCCGCAAGGGCGCGGCCCGAGCCATCACGCCCTGGGGGGACTCGGTGACGGTCATCGACTCGAACTTGGCCTTGGCCACCTCCTTCAACGGCACCCGAAGCTCGGCGGCCAACTCCACGATCTGGGCCAGCAACCCGGTTTGGTTCTGACCGGCGGCGACCACCACCTCATGGGTGGGGCGGGCGCCGGCCAGCAGCAGCTCCCGCACCGCCTGACGGCCCTCAACCCGATCACCGCCCAACCCGGCTGGTTGGCGGCGACGCTCTCGGTGGTCGCTGGCCTGACGGCCCTTCCCCTGGTTCCCGCCCCCGCCTCGGTTCCCGCCTTGGACCCGGTTCCCGCCTTGGACCCGGTTTCCGGCCCCGCCTCGCCTCTGATTCCCGCCTTGGCCCCGATCCTCACCTCGCCCTCGCCCTCGCCCTGGCTTCGGACCCCGAGAGCTCATGGGCGCTCTATCAGCGCAACCGCCCAGCAGGCCAGGCCCTCGCCCCGGCCCAACGCGCCCAAGGCCTCGGCCCGCTTGCCCTTCACCGTGACCGGAGCGCCAACGACGCCGCTGAGCCGGGCCTCCATCTCATCGCGGCGAGGGGCGATACGGGGCGCTTCAGCTACCACCGTGCAGTCGGCGTTAACCACCCTCCAGCCCGCCTCGGCCAATCGAGCCACCGCGTCGGCCAATAGCTGGAGGCTGTCGGCACCGGCCCAGGCGTCGTCGGTGTCGGGGAACATCACCCCGATGTCGCCCAGGCCGGCTGCGCTCAGCAGGGCATCGGTTACGGCATGGGCCGCCGCATCTCCGTCGCTGTGGCCGACAAGGCCGGGCACGCCTTCAAACCGGACCCCGCCCAGAATCAAGGGGCGGTCGGGATCGTCGCTGAACCGGTGGGTGTCGAACCCGTGGCCCACCCGAGTTTCCCCGTTCATGTCGCCAACCATGCCTCAGCCGCGGCCAAGTCGTCGGGGTGGGTGATCTTGATGTTGCGGGAATGGCCCTGCACCGCAACCACGGAAAAACCGGCCGCCTCTACCAAACTGGCATCGTCGGTGGCGTCGCCAGCGTCGTCGTGGGCCGCCCGAAGCAACTCGCCTCGAAACGCCTGCGGGGTCTGCACGGCTTGCAGGGCGCTGCGATCCACCACTCCCCCGTCCACCCTGCGGATCGTATCGGTCACCGGCACCACCGGCACGGCACCCCCAGCACCCGACCGCACCTCGTTGATGACTCTCTGGTAGACGTCGGCGCCAGCCAGCGGGCGGGCGGCGTCATGGACGCAGATGATGGCCGCGTCGGGAGGCACCGCGGTCAGCCCGTTGCGGACCGAGGCGGCCCGGCTCGGCCCCCCAGCCACCACCGAGTCTGCGGCCAAGCGGGCTGACTCGGCGCTGACATCGGAAGCGGGTACCACAACCACCACCCCATCACTCACCTGGGCGGCCACCGCCACGCTGCGGTCCACCACTCGGGTTCCCGCCAATTCCAGATACTGCTTGGCACCCCCGAAGCGGGTGCCCGAGCCCGCGGCTACGATCACCGTCCACACCGAGGGTTGGGTGGCCATAGAGGTCAACCGCTCAGAAACTCGATGACCCGAGCCCAGGCGTCGGCGGCATCGTCGGGGCGGTGGGCGGGACGGACGGGATCGTGGACAAATCCGTGATCGGCGCCCTCATACGACACGACCTGAGCCCCGGCCGCTTCCAGGGCGGCCACATCGTCAGCCGGGGTGAACGGATCTTCGGTTCCGATGATCGCCAAGAGCGGACAGGAATCTCCATTGGCCAGTAGATCCAGCGGCTCACCCTGACCAGGACCCTTCCAGTGCTCGGGCAGGCGGATCATCCCGTAGAAGGCGGCCGCCCGATGGAACCGGCCGGTGACCGCCGCCTTGATCGTGTACATGCCCCCCATGCAGAAGCCGGCGATCACAACCGTTTCACATTCGGTGGCATCGGCCGCGGCCGAGACATCGGCCATCACCTGGTGATCGATCAACTCGCAGACCGCGGCCATCCGCTCCTCGGCCACCAAGTCCTCTCGACCGGGGAAAACCTGGGGAGCGCACACCGTCCATCCCTGGTCGGCAGCGAGCCGGGCCACATGGTCGTCAAACAGGGGTCGCAACCCCATGAGGTCGGGGATCAGCACCAGTCCCCGGTCGGCGCCCTCAACCCGTGCCAACTCAGCCGACGTTCCTGTCGACAACTCGATGCGCATGGCCCTTGTTTAGCCCATCGACTGGACACGAAGGAGGTCTAGGCCGCCGCGAGCATTTGGTGTGCAAGCTCTCGTTTAGCCCACCGGCAATGCGCGACAGGAGCAGAGATGGGAGCATTAAGGCATGGCCCATCCGCATTTGGAGCTGACTGCCCGGCCCCGGCGCAACCGGCGCACCCCGGCGATCCGGGACATGGTGCGCGAGACCGAGCTGAGCCCGGCCCATCTGGTGCTGCCTCTGTTCGTACACCGGGGCTCCGACGAGCCCATCGACTCGATGCCCGGGGTGAACCGCTGGAGCCTGGACGGCCTGGTAGGCGAGGTGGGGCGGGCGGCCGATTTGGGAGTTCGGGCAGTGGTGCTGTTCGAAGCCGCTCCCGAGGAGATCAAGACCCCCACCGGTGACGAGGCTTGGAACCCCGACGGGCTAATTCCCCAGACCATCGGGGCCATCAAGGCCCATCACCCCGACACGGTGGTGTTGACCGACGTGGCCCTCGATCCCTACAACAGCGATGGCCACGACGGCATCGTGGCCCCCGACGGCACCATCGTCAACGACGAGACCGTCGAGGTGCTGTGCCGCCAGGCCCTGACCCATGCCGACGCCGGGGCCGACATCGTGGCCCCCAGCGACATGATGGACGGCCGGGTGGGGGCCATCCGGGAGACGCTCGACCACCACGGGCACACCGAGGTAGGCATCTGCGCCTATACCGCCAAGTACGCCTCAGCATTCTTCGGGCCGTTCCGGGGAGCGCTGGACTCGGCCCCCCGCTCCGGCGACAAGAAGACCTACCAGATGGACCCGGCCAACAGCCGCGAAGCCCTGCGGGAGATGGAGCTGGATATCGCCGAGGGTGCCGACATGGTTATGGTGAAACCGGCTGGGCCCTACTTGGACGTGGTGCGGCTATTCGCCGACGCTTCGGTGGTGCCGGTGGCCGCCTACCAGGTGAGCGGCGAGTACCTCATGGTGAAGGCGGCCGCGGCCTCGGGGTGGCTTGATGAGCAGGCCATCATCACCGAAACCCTGGGTGGCATCCGCCGCGCCGGAGCAGACGTGATCCTCACGTACTTCGCCGTACAGGCCGCCCGGCTTCTCAGCTAGCGCAGCGCCTCAGCTAGCCCAGCGTCTCGGGTCAGGAACGGGGCCGACGGCGGAAGAAGTCGGAAAAGCTGGTCACCACGGCGTGGCCGGGGGCCTCGCCTTCTTGGGGGCGGGATTCAGCCAGCAATGCAGTGGACATCCCGAGCGCTTGGGCGGCATCGAGATGCTCGGCGTCCACGTCTACCAGCAGAGTGTTCTCATAGGGAACCGACGTTGTTCGCCGCAGGGCCTCATAGATGCCGGGCGCCGGCATGCACACGCCCACATCGCTGCTCACGATCCAGGTGTCCACACCGGTCATCTCTAGCCGCTCCCGCAACGCCGACGACCACGGGGAGATGTCGTTGGTGAGACAGGCCACGGGAAGCTCCCGACGGGACATCTCGGACACGAAGTCTCGAGCTCCGGATCGAACGGTGTACTGAGCCAAGAACTGCTCGGTCAGCTCTATCGGATCGTCGTCCAACCCAACCCCTTCCCACAACTCCGCCGGGGTGATGCGGCCCAAAACTGCCTGGTGGTGGAGCTGCTGCACGCTCTCCTCGTCAACCTCAGAGCCGCGCTGGTCAGCGAAATCGGCCAGAAGCTTGGCTGGCTCTTCGGCCGGCTCGAACAGCACCCCGAGCGGGTTCAATACCACCATCCGCAACCGTCGAGATGGAGGCTGCGCCGCGGTGGAGCCCGTGGTCCGGGCCAGCGATTCTTGGGAAATGGTTGGGTCGGTGCTGCGATCGCGGGCTCGGCGCTCCAGCAGATACCCGGCAACCGCGATGAGCACCGACAGGCCTACCAGCACGAACGCCGCCCAGGCCACCCACCTGAGGGTCACCGCCGTGCCGCTCTCATCTTGCGCGGACATCTCTAGGCGGGTCGCTTGATTACCCCCAAACCCCAGAACTTCTTCCCGCTCGGGGCCCACCGGCAGATCCAACACCACCCGCATGGTGACCCCGTCCAATAGGCCCTCCAAGTCGGGAGTGGACTCGCCTAAGGGGTTGCCGCCCAGGCGCTCGGTGAGCTCGGTGTCGGTGAACAGGTCCAGTCCGTCCGACAAATCGACCACTCCGGTAACCCGGTAGTCGGTCTTGGCGAAAGAGGTCTCGCGTTCAAAGGTGAAGTCCCGGAACACTTCCTCAGATCCGAAGATCTCAGCCAACACCGCCTCAAGCTGCTCGGGGGATCCGAAGGGCTTGGAGGCGGAGAAGCTGGTACGGCCTTGGTCATCAAGGCGCGGATCGCTGTACGACCAGCCCGAGGCAGGGTCTTCAATGTCCTCGGTCAGCAGCAGAGAGGTGATTTCGGGTGCCCGGGCCATCGCGTCGGCGTCTAGGGCCACATCAACCGTGACCACCCCGGAACCGTCTTCGTTGAAGCCGATGCCCACCTTGATCTCCGCTTGGCAGGCGGTCAGGCCCAATATCACCACCAAGAGGAGCGCGCCCCTGCGGGCTATTGCCGACACGCCAGCCCGTTGCCTCGCGGCCCCCCTGCGAACCACCGCTGGCATTTGACTATGCGCCGGCCATTTCTTCCAGCGGGGGCGGTTCGAAGCCCTCGATCGCCCGGAAGATGATCCGCTCCGAGCCGGGTTCGTCGGGATCGTCCTCTGCGTCGACCAAAATCGTCTCGCCGGCTCGGAACTCCTTCCACAGGAGCCGCTCCGACAGCGGGTCCTCCACCAGCCGCTGGATGGCCCGGCGCAGCGGGCGAGCGCCCAGAGTGGGGTCGTAGCCCCGGAGGGCCAGCAGAACCTTGGCCGAGTCGGTGAGCTCCAAACCGATTCCCTGGCCCTCAAGCTGGTTTTGCAAACGCTTGATCATCAAGTCCACGATCCGGGTCACCTCCGCCCGGGTCAGCTCGTGGAACACGATGACCTCGTCGATGCGGTTCAAGAATTCGGGGCGGAAGTGGTCTTTGAGCGCGTCGGTGACCTTCTCCTTCATGCGCTCATAGGTGATGGCCTCATCGTTCTTGGTGAATCCCAGATTGGCCTTGCGCAGGTTCTGGGTTCCCAGGTTGGAGGTCATGATGAGCACGGTATTGCGGAAGTCCACCGACCGGCCCTGGCTGTCGGTCAAACGACCCTCCTCCAAGATCTGTAGGAGGGTGTTGAACACGTCGGGGTGAGCTTTTTCAATCTCGTCGAACAACACCACCGAGAACGGCTTGCGGCGCACCGCCTCAGTTAGCTGACCGCCCTCTTCGTAGCCGACGTAGCCCGGCGGAGAGCCCACCAGCCGGCTGACCGTGTGCTTCTCCATGTACTCGGACATGTCTAGGGCGATGAGAGCCTGCTCGTCGCCGAATAGGAACTCGGCCAGCGTCTTGGCCAGCTCGGTCTTGCCCACGCCTGATGGGCCCAAGAAGATGAACGACCCGCTGGGGCGCTTGGGGTCTTTGAGGCCGGCGCGGGTACGGCGGATGGCCTGCGACACCGCCTTTATGGAGTCCTCTTGGCCGACGACCCGCTTGTGCAGCTCGTCTTCCATGCGCAGGAGCTTGGCCGTCTCCTCCTCGGTGAGCTTGTAGACGGGAATGCCGGTCCAGATGGACAAAACCTCGGCCACCGCCTCCTCGTCCACCTCGTCGAACAGATCCACGCCCTTGGCCCGGATCTCCTCCTCCATCTGCTCCTTGCCGGCCAGCAGCTCCTTCTCCTGGTCGCGTAGCCGCCCGGCCTCTTCGAAGTCCTGCTGCTCCACCGCGCTCTTCTTCTGGGACACGACCTGGGAGAGCTGGCTCTCAAAGTCCTTGTAGTCGGTCGGGGTATCCATCCGCTTGATGCGCAGGCGGGAGCCAGCCTCGTCAATCAAGTCGATGGCTTTGTCGGGAAGGTGGCGGTCGGAGATGTAGCGGTCAGCCAGGTTGGCCGATGCCACCAGGGCCTGGTCGGTGATGGTGACCCGGTGGTGGGCCTCGTAGCGGTCTCTCAGCCCCTTGAGGATCTCGATGGTGTGGGCGATGGTGGGCTCTTCCACCTTTACCGGCTGGAACCGGCGCTCCAGCGCCGAGTCCTTCTCCAGGTGCTTGCGGTACTCGTCGAGGGTGGTAGCCCCGATGGTCTGGAGCTCGCCCCGAGCCAGCATGGGCTTGAGGATGGAGGCGGCGTCGATGGCGCCCTCGGCCGCACCCGCGCCCACCAGGGTGTGCAGCTCGTCGATGAACAAGATGATGTCGCCCCGGGTCTTGATCTCCTTGAGCACCTTCTTGAGGCGCTCCTCGAAATCACCCCGATAGCGGGACCCGGCCACCAGTGCGCCCAGATCGAGGGTGTAAAGCTGCTTGTTGCGGATGGTCTCGGGAACATCGTCGGCCGCGATCTTCTGGGCCAAGCCCTCCACGATGGCGGTCTTGCCCACTCCCGGCTCGCCCACCAGCACGGGGTTGTTCTTGGTGCGGCGCGAGAGGATCTGCATCACCCGCTCGGACTCCCGGCCCCGGCCGATCACCGGGTCGAGCGCCTTCTCCCGGGCCAGCTGGGTGAGGTTGCGGCCGAACTGGTCGAGCACGTGGGAGCCCGACGACGACTCGCCGCCGCTGCACCGGGAGAGGTGGTGGCCTTGTCCGACGAACCTGCGCCCTGCGGGCCGCCGTAGCCCGACAACAGCTGGATCACCTGCTGGCGGACCCGGGACAGGTCTGCCCCCAGCTTCACCAGCACTTGGGCGGCCACGCCCTCGCCCTCTCGAATCAATCCCAGCAGGATGTGCTCGGTGCCGATGTAGTTGTGGCCGAGCTGAAGCGCCTCTCGCAGCGACAGCTCCAGCACCTTCTTGGCCCGAGGGGTGAAGGGGATATGGCCCGACGGGGAAGACCCGCCCTGGCCGATGATCTCCTCCACCTGGTTGCGCACCGCCTCCAGGGAGATTCCCAGCGACTCCAGCGACTTGGCCGCCACTCCCTCACCCTCGTGAATCAGGCCCAGCAAGATGTGCTCGGTGCCGATGTAGTTGTGGTGAAGCAGGCGCGCTTCCTCCTGCGCCAGCACAACGACCCGGCGAGCTCGATCTGTGAATCTCTCGAACACGGCAATCTCCCGATAGAGGCCTCAACTCGAAGTGTAACCATCCCACCCCCCCATTTCGTTCCCGGAGCCCCAACCGCCCCCCATTCCGACGCCTCCGATGCCGCCACAGCCCGATCTTGATGGGGAGAAATGGGGACTGCGCCACTACGCTTAATTCGTGGTTCGCAGCCCCCTCGATCTGATTCCCACCATGGGGCGCGACCTGGAGCGGCTGGAGTCAAAGCTGGAGAAGTCCGTCCATACCCAGGATCCGTTTCTCACTGAGGTGGCCAGCCATCTCATCCGGGCCGGGGGCAAGCGAGTTCGGCCGGGGTTCGTGATCGCGTCGGCGGCCATCTCCACGAACGAGCCAGTGCCCGCTGAAGAAGACGTGCTCACCGGCGGTGTGGCGGTGGAGCTGGTTCATCTGGGATCGCTGTACCACGACGACGTTATGGACGAGGCCCAGGTACGGCGAAACGTGGCCAGCGTGAACGCCAAATGGGGCAACCTCCGGGCCATCCTGGCCGGTGATTTCCTGCTGGCCCGGGCCTCAGAGCTCGCCGCCTCGCTGGGCACCGAGGTGGCCGGGCTGCTGGCCGCCACCATCGGGCGGCTGTGCGAAGGCCAAGTGCGGGAGTTGCAGGACACCGGCAACCCCTACCGCACCGAGACCTCCTACACCGATTCCATCGAGGGCAAGACCGCCTCCTTGCTGGCCACCTCCTGCCGCATCGGCGCCCTGGTGGCCGGGCTGGATCGGCCGACGGTGGACACCCTCACCGAGTTTGGCCGCTACTACGGACTGGCCTTCCAGGTGGTGGACGACATCTTGGACATCGTGGCCACCGACGAGCACCTGGGAAAGCCTTCGGGCAACGACCTTCACGAGGGGATATACACCCTGCCGGTGATCCGGGCGCTGGAAACCGACTGCGCCCCCCAGCTTCTGGAACTGCTGGGGGCGACGGTGTCGGACGCAAACATCCGATCAGCCCTGCAATTGGTGCGAACCAGCGGCGGGGTGGACGAGGCCCTTGAAGTGGCCCGGCAATATGTACAACAGGCATCGAACAGCCTGGAGTCACTGCCCCCCACCAAGGCGACCGCGGCACTACAGGTAGCCACCGACCATCTCATCGACCGGGCCCGCATCCCCCTCGGAGATCACTAGCGGGCTGGCTGCCGCTTACCGCTCCGGGGGTTCGGGGCGCAGTGTCGGGAACAGGATCACGTCGCGGATGCTGGGCACGTCGGCCAGCAGCATGGCCAGGCGGTCCATGCCCACCCCCAGACCACCGGTGGGGGGCAATCCGAACTCCAGCGCCCGCAGATAGTCCCAGTCCACCGCCATGGCCTCGGCGTCGCCCGCATCCCGGTCGGCGGCCTGGTCTTCGAAGCGGGCCCGCTGCTCGTCGGGGTCGGTCAGCTCGCTGAAGGCGTTGGCCAGCTCCCGGCCGGCCACGATGGCCTCGAAGCGCTCCACCCAGCCGGGGTGCTCGCGGTGCTCCCGGGCCAGGGGCGACACCTCCTTGGGGTAATCACACACGAACACCGGGCCCCACAGCTCGGCCTCGGTGGTCTTCTCGTAGAGCTCCAACAGGAGCTTGCCCGGCCCCCAGCGTTCCTCCACCGGGATCTCCCGGGCCGCGCAGTGCGACCGCAGCTCGGCTATTGGGGTGTCGAGGTCCAAATCCAAGCCACTGTGTTCGGCCAGCAGATCGGTGAACCGGGCTCGGCGCCACGGCGGGGTCAGGTCCAGTTCCCGCCCGCCGTAGCTGATGACGGTGGTGCCCTTCAGCGCCAAGGCCAGATCGGCAACCAGATGCTCGACCAACTCCATGATGTCGCCGTAGTCGGCGTAGGCCCAGTACAGCTCCAACATTGTGAATTCGGGATTGTGGCGAGTGGAGATGCCCTCGTTTCGGAACACTCGGGCAATCTCATACACCCGCTCCAGCCCGCCCACCACCAGGCGCTTCAGGTACAGCTCGGGGGCGATCCTCAAAAAGAGCTCTATGTCCAGCGCGTTGTGGTGGGTGCTGAACGGCCGGGCCAGCGCGCCTCCGGGCACCGGGTGGAACACCGGTGTCTCCACCTCGATGAACCCGCGCTCTTCCAGCCATCGCCGGGTGAACGACATCATCTCGGATCGCAGTCGGAGGGCCTGGCGGGCCTCCTCGGTCACCCACAAGTCGACATAGCGCTGGCGGAAACGGGTGTCGGGATCGGACAGCCCGTGCCACTTGTCGGGAAAGCTCCGCCGGGCCTCGGCCAGCAGCTCCCACTGCTCCACCTTCACCGACAGCTCGCCCTTCCGGGTCTTCATCACCTCGCCGCTCACCCCCACCCAATCGCCCAGGGACAGGTCGCAGAACCCGTCGTAATCGGGGGTGACCTTGGAGGGAGCGAAGAGCTGGATGCGGCCAGTGGCGTCTTGAAGGGTGGCGAACGCCAGCCGACCCTGGACCCGCCGGAGCATGATCCGCCCCGCCACCGACACCTGCTGGCCGGTCTCGGCGCCGGACTCGATCTCGCCGTGGCGCTCGTGGCACTCGGCCGCAGTGGCGGTGGTTTCGAACCGGTAGGGAGTGCTCACCGATCGGCCTTACTGGTTGCGCCGGTGGACAAGCCACAGCCCGTGGAGGGTGAGGTAGGGCTCGACATGTTGGATGGTCTGCGACAGCGGAGCGATCAGGTGGGCCAGCCCTCCGGTGGCGATGACGATCGGCTCGCCCTCCAATACCGCGGAGAACCGGCTCACCATGCCGTCTATCTGGGACACGAACCCGTAGATGACCCCCGATTGGATTGACTCCATCGTTGTCTTGCCGATCACGCTGCGGGGCTCGGTCAGCGCCACCGGTCCCAGTGCGGCCGCCCGGCCCACCATGGCGTCCAGGCTGACCTCGATGCCTGGACCGATGGCTCCGCCCAAGAATTCTCCGACTTCGGAGATCACGTCGAAGTTATTGGTGGTGCCGAAGTCCACAATCACCGCCGGTCCCCCGTAGAGGTGGTGGGTGGCCACCGCGTTGGCAATGCGATCAGCCCCCACCTCGCGGGGGTTGTCATACAGGATGGGGATGCCGCTGCGGGTGCCGGGCTCGATCACCACCGGGTCGAACTCGAAGTAGCGCTGCACCATCATCCGCACGCTCTCGCGGATGCGGGGCACCCCCGAGCACACCGCAACTCCGGTCAGATCCTCCTCCATGCCCACATCGATGCTGTCCAGCAGGCTCCGCAGCAGAACGGCGACCTCGTCGGGGGTGCGCTCGTGCACAGTAGACAGGCGCCAGTGCTCGATCAGCCCGTCGTCGGCCCGGCAGTCCTCGGCGCGCTCAGCCTCGTACAGGCCAACCACCGTCTGGGTATTGCCGATATCGAGGGCCAACAGCATGGGAACTCCTGATCTTCCGTCCTGATTATCCTTCTTGGCTCGGGTCAGGAGCTTCCTTTACGTCGAGGGCGATGTCCAAAGCCGGGGCCGAGTTGGTGAGACGGCCCACCGAAATGAAGTCCACTCCGGTGGCGGCGTACTCGGCCACCGTCTCCAGGGTGATGCCCCCACTCACCTCCAGCAGGCAGTGGTGACCGGCGGCCCGGGCCACGCAGGCCCGAACTTCTGCGGGGGCCATGTTGTCCAACAACAAGGCGTCGGCGCCCGCGGCCAAAGCATCGTCCACCTGTTGAATGCGGTCGCATTCCACGTAGACGATGCGGCCCGGCCACCTCTGGCGGGCGGCCGCCACCCCGTCGGGGATGCTGATGACGGCCAGGTGATTGTCCTTGAACATCACCCAGTCGGACAGCCCCGTCCGGTGGTTGTCGCCGCCGCCGGCCCGCACGGCCGCCTTTTCCAGCACTCGCAGGCCGGGAGTGGTCTTGCGGGTGTCCCGTATGCGGACTCGGCCCGAGCCCGCCGACGCGGCCGCCGCTGCGTATCGGGACACCTCGGTGGCGATGCCCGACAGGTGGCTCAAGAAATTCAATGCGGTGCGCTCCGCGGTCAGCACCGAGGCCCGCGACCCGGCGACCGCGGCCAGCGTCTGGCCCGCGCTCACCGGATCCCCATCGGCGACCCGCCAATCAATGGCCACCGAGGGATCCACTTGGCAGAACACCTCGGTGGCACAAGCTCGCCCGGCCAAGCGGCCCGCGGTTCGGGCCACGATGTAAGCGGTGATGTCGGCGGGTGGGAGAAGCAACGAGGTGAGATCGCCCAGCGGTCCCAGGTCTTCGGCCAACGCCGTGGTGACTGCGGCCTGCACTTCCTCGGAGGGGGGATCAAAGCCGGTCAAGGTCCACCCCTATGTTGTCGATGAGGCGGGCTCGGCCGATTCGAGCGGCCACCAGCAGGCGCAACTCGCCTTCCAGCACAACGGGGCGACCCAGCGAGGCGGCGTCCACCACCGCGGCGTATTCGGGGGCTGCCTTGGACTCGGCCGCCAACACCGCGGCCATAACCGCCTCCACCTCGTCAGGGTTTCGGCTGCCGCCGACAACCGCGTCCCGCCCCGCTTGCAGCCCCCGCCACAGCACGGTGGCGGCGGGCCGCTCGTCGGACGACAGGTACACGTTGCGGCTGGACATGGCTAAACCGTCGGACTCGCGGAAAGTGGGGCAGCCCACCACCTCCACCGGCAAGGACAAGTCGGCGGCCATCCGACGGATAATCGCCAGCTGCTGGTAGTCCTTCTCCCCGAAATAAGCCCGCCCCGGCCCCAGCATCGAGAACAGCTTGGCCACCACGGTGGTGACTCCGTCGAAGTGGGTGGGCCGGAACTCGCCCTCCAAAATGGCGTTCAGCCCCTCGACCGCTACCGAGGTGATTGGGGCCTGCGGATACATCTCCTCGGTGGAAGGAGCGAACACCAGCCCGGCGCCCGCCGCGGCGCACAGCTCTCGGTCTCTGTCCAAATCCCGGGGATAGGTCCCGTAATCCTCGCCCTCGGCGAACTGAAGCGGGTTCACGAAGATGCTCACCACGGTGAGGTCGTTCTCGCCCGCCGAACGGGCCACCAGCGATTGGTGGCCCTCGTGGAGATAGCCCATCGTGGGCACCAGCCCGACCGTGCCGCCATGTCGGCGTGCGCCATCCACTGCCGCCCACAGCTCGGAAGCCCGCTCGACCACCGGCATTTCCTTGGCAGTGCTCACAACACGCCCCCGCTCGCCTGAGAAGTGAGCTCTTCCCAGTCGCCCAAGCGACGACAGCCACCGGGCTCAGCATCGGCCCATCCCTCGGCGATATCGGGAGCCAACTCCGCAAGGGGCATCATCACGAATGCCCGCTCGAACATGAGGGGATGGGGCACCACCAGATCGGGCTCGTCCACTGGCTCCTCATCCACCCACAAGACATCGACGTCCAACGTGCGAGGACCCCAATGGACTTCCCGCACCCGCTCAGCCGATGCCTCCAATGCCTGGCACAGCTCCAAGAGATCCCGCGTCGACCGGCTGGTCTCCAACTCGGCCACCATGTTCAGGAACTGGCCTTGGTCGGGGCCGCCCACAGGGTCGGACTCGTACACCCCGGAGACGGCTACGCAATCGCCGATGGCGGCCACCGCGGCTTTGAGGTATCCCAATCGATCCCCCAAGTTGGATCCAAGGCCCAGAAAAGCCCTGGTCATGGGCGAGAGCGGGTAATCCGGACGCCGCTGGTGGACAGGTGCTGGGGCACCGGAGGACGCAGCTTCTTGACCGACACGGTCACCCACTCCACCCGCTGGTCTGCGTTCAGGCACACCTCGGCCACCCTCTGGGCCATGGCCTCCATGAGGGTGAACTGCTCGCCCTCGGCGGCGGCGCACACCGCGGCGCACACCGCGCCGTAGTCGACGGTGTCGTCCAAGTTGTCTGAGCGTCCCGCCACCGCCAGGTCTGCGCCGATCTCCACTTCTAGCTCGAACGGCTGGGCTCGGGTCCTCTCTTCGGCAAGCGCCCCGCACAGGGCCATCACCCGAAGGCCGCCTAGCAGTAGGCAATCCTCAGCCATCTCGCTGATCCTTCCCCTCGGCTGAGTGTTCTTCAGCCATCTCCGGGGAACTCTTCGGCTTGTTCATCGAACTCCTCGACGAGGGCGAGCTTCACTTCCGGTTTGGGGAGCGCGGCGGCCGCGTTCACGATGCGGCGCCCCACCGAGCCGATCGGACGCTCAGTCATCTTCTCCACCACCACCACGGCCTGCGACTCGCTGGGAACCATTTCAGTCCACACCAGATAGCCGGCCATGAACCCGCACACTTCGTCGCCCAATCCCCGGCGGTGGACCAGAAGCTTCTCCCCTTTGGCTAACAGTGACTGCAACTCGGTGAACAGCGGGCCGAGCCGGGCGGTGAAGTCCTCGTTGTCGGCGATGGGCCAATGGCTCCAGGCGATGTTCTGATCGCTGTAGTTGTGGAGGTTGTGGGTGGACGGGATCAGCGACACGACCCGAGAGAAACCTTGCTGGCGAATCCAGTTGATCTCCTCGGTACGCCGGACTCGCCGGTGGCTCTCCCCTCGCCCTCCCGGCCGCTCGCAGATGGCGAGGCGGTCCTTCATGATCCAGTAGAAGTTCCGCGGCCGGATGCCCGCAGCCCACTTGCCCTTCACGCCGCCACCACCTTCAGGGTCCCCACGGTGGGTGCGACATCGTGTGCTCGAACGACCGAAGCCCCCTGGGCAAACGCCCAGGCCGCGGCGGCCAGCGATCCCTCAAGCCGGTCGTCGGTCGGTACCTCGTCAGGGCCGCAACCGTCGCTTTGGGAGTGCAGTTCGCCGATGAATCGCTTGCGGCTGGCCCCCACCACCACGGGTGTCCCCAACAAGATGAGCGGCCGCAAGTTGGCCAGCAACTCCAGATTGTGGGCGGTGGTCTTGCCGAAGCCGATTCCCGGGTCGATCCACACCTCGGGCACTCCGGCGGCCCGCCCCCGCTCGGCGGCTTCGGCCAGATATTCGCCTACCTCGGCGACAACGTCGGCGTAGCGAGGGGCGTCTTGCATATCGCCGGGAGTGCCCTGGCGATGGACGGCGATCCAGGTCACGTTCAACTCCGCGGCCACCTCTTGCAGCGATGCCGAGACGTCGTTGAGGATTCCCGCCCCTGCCGCTACTGCGGCTCGGGCCACCTCGGGTTTGGTGGTGTCGATAGAGACCCGCCCGTGTGGGGCCAAACCAGCCACCACGTCCACCACCCGGGCCAACTCCTCGCTCACCGGCACCGGCTCGGCACCTGGTCGGGTGGACTCGCCGCCCACATCCACCACGGCCGCCCCCTCGTCGAACAACTGGCGACCGCGGGCCACCGCCGCTTCGGCTGTCGCGAACTGGGCCCCGTCGGAAAACGAGTCAGGAGTCACGTTGACGATGCCCATAACCATTGGCCCCGCTATTGCTGACTCCACCATCTCAGAGTACCCGTGCGCCTCCGAACTCCCCTATGCCAAGCACCCCTCTAGGCGGCATTTCAGCGGTCGATGAACCTCATTGCCTCGGCTCGGGTGGCGATGTCGGTCCTAAAGAGGCCTCTCACCGCCGAGGTCACTGTGTTGGCCCCCGGCTTTCGGATGCCCCGCATCGACATGCACAGATGCTCGGCTTCTACCACCACCAGGACGCCCCGCGGATTGAGGGCGTTCTCGATGGCATCGGCGATCTGGGTGGTGAGCCGTTCTTGGACTTGGGGCATCCGGGCATACCCCTCCACCACCCGGGCCAGCTTGGACAGCCCGGTGATGCAGCCGTCCTTGTTGGGGATGTAGCCCACGTGGGCCTTGCCCATAAACGGGATCAGATGGTGTTCGCACAGCGAATAGAGGGGGATGTCCCGCACCAGGATCATCTCGTCGTGGTCGGCCTCGAACTGGCGCGTCAAGTGAGAGGCGGGGTCTTCGTGGAGCCCCTCGCAGATCTTGGCGTACATACGAGCCACCCGCCCGGGTGTGTCCAACAGGCCGTCTCGATTGGGATCCTCGCCGATGGCGGCCAGGATCTCCCACACCGCGGCCTCGATCCGAGGCTGGTCCACCGTGGCCTTGTTGTCGTCACCCATCGGCCACGACGGTAGTTCGCGAGTCAGGTAGCCTCACAAACTCATGGTTGGGCGGCCGGCGCTGGATGGGGTTCGAGTAGTCGATCTGGGCTATGGCATCGCCGGGGGATACGCCACCAAACTGCTGGCTGATGCCGGGGCCGACGTGGTGAAGGTTGAACTGCCCGATGGCGACCCGCTGCGGAATCACTCGGCCTCCTTCTCGCCGATAGACGACCATGGGCCGCTGTTCGGATTCTTGAACACCACCAAGCGGGCGGTGGTGCTGGACTACCGAACGGCTGAGGGGCGCGACCGACTGCTGGAGTTGTACACCACCGCCGACCTGGTGATCGAGCGGTCCGAGCCCGGCGATCTCGAAGCCTTGGGGGTGGGCTGGGAGGCGTTGGCCGACCGGCGGCCCGACGCCACCATGGTATCGGTGTCCAACTTCGGACGGGGAGGCCCCTGGAGCCGACGACCGGCCAACGAGTTCACCCTCATGGCCATCGCCGGATCGACCGCCACTCGGGGCCAACCGGGGCGGATCCCGTTCAACGCCGGCGGGCGCATTGGGGAATGGATGGGCGGGTTGACCGCCGCGGTGGCAGCCACCGCCGCCCTGCGCCGAGCCCGTCGCACCGGAATTGGCGACCACGTGGACCTCTCCCTGCTGGAAACCATCACCCCCACCTGCACCAATGTGCAGACCCTGTGGGGTTCTTTCACCGGCGACTACGACACCAAGGCCCTGCTTGAGGTGCCTTCAGTGGAGCCCACCCGGGACGGCTACGCGGGTTTCTGCGTATTTACCGGCCAGCAGTGGCAGGACTTCACCGTGCTGGTCGGCCAGCCGGGGTGGGCCGATGATCCCCAGCTGGCCACCATGGGCGGGCGCATCGCCGCCGGGGAATCCATAGCTGGGGCCATTCAAGAGTGGACCTCGGCTCGCACCACCGAAGAGGTAGTAGACGAGGCCATCTTGTTGCGCATCCCGGTCGCCCCCATAGGCAACGGCGCCAACCTGCCCGAGTTCGACCAATTCGCCCAGCGGGGGGTGTACGGGCCCAACCCCGGCGGCGGGTTCGTTCAACCGCGGGTTCCCTACCGCAACAACACCCACCCGTCGGTTGCCTTTCGATCCGCCCCTCGCCTGGGACAGCACACCGACGAGGTATTGAGCCAGCTTGGCCACGATGCCGCCACAGACACATCGGCCCGAGGTTCGGGCAATGATCCGGGGGCATCGGCTGATGCCCTGCCCCTGGACGGGGTCCGAGTGGTAGACATGACCGCCTTTTGGGCCGGGCCCTACGCCACGCTGATGCTGGCCGCCCTGGGGGCAGACGTCATCCATATCGAGTCGGTGCAACGGCCCGACGGGATGAGATTCGGCTCGACCCGCACCCCGGCCGACGACCAGTGGTGGGAGTTCGGTCCCACCTTTCAGCACGCCAACGTGGGCAAGCGATCGGTGACCCTGGATCTGACCCGCCCCGAGGGCATGGAGTTGCTGCACCGGCTCATCGAGGCCTCCGACGCATTGGTGGAAAACTTCTCCCCCCGAGTGATCGACCAATTCGGGCTGGACTGGGACACGGTCCGCACCCTGAATCCCCGGCTGGTGATGGTGCGGATGCCGGCTTTCGGTCTGGACGGGCCGTGGCGGAATCGGGTGGGCTTCGCCCAGACCATGGAGCAAGTCAGCGGCATGTGCTGGCTGAGCGGCTACCCCGACACCGCGCCCCAGCTGGCCCGGGGCCCCTCCGATCCGCTGGCCGGCCTGCACGCCGCCTACGCGGTGATCTGCGGCCTGCACGCCCGGGAGCGCACCGGCAAGGGCAGCTTCGTGGAGGCCACCATGGTGGAAACCGCGCTCAACGCGGCAGCCGAGCAGGTCGTGGAGTATTCGGCCACCGGCCATCTCATGGCCCGGGAGGCCAACCACCACCCCTATGCCTGCCCCCAAGGGGTGTACCCCTGCTCGGACGGTCGGCTGGTCGCATTGTCGGTGGAGACGGATAAGCACTGGGAGCAACTGCTGGCCGCTGTGCCCGAACTGGAGCTGCACCGCGTGCCGGACTCGGCGGCATTGGCCGACCGGTTCGCCGAACGCCACACCTTCGACGAACTCCTCAGCCGCTGGTGTGCCAACCTCGCAGCCTCCGACGTGGTCGAGCGGCTCATCTCGTTCGGCGTTCCCGCTGCGGAGTTGGAGATAAGCCGCGGGGGCGACCGCAACCCCCAGGTGAACGCCCGCGGCTTCTACGAAGCGGTGGAGCACAGCCTGGCCGGCACCCACCGCTTCCCGGCCTTCCCGGCGCGCTTCGGCCGTCAACCCAATCGCTGGTTCACCCGCCCCTCCCCCACCCTCGGAGAACACAATGCCGAGGTGCTTGGAGGCCTACTAGGGGTGGACGACGATGAGCTGGCCCGCCTGGAGGCCGCTCAGATCATCGGCACCCGCCCTGTGTTCGCTCCTATCGGCCCTGCTGCCTGACATTCGACTTGATGGTCGAATTGCCCAACACCGTCTCCCGCTCTTGCTCCTAGACTGACCTCCACATGACGGCCACCGAGTCGAATCGCAGCTACCAGCTCTCCGATCGCTTCACCAACGAATACGGAACGGTCTTCCTAACCGGCATTCAGGCCATGGCCCGTCTCCCGCTGGATCAACTCCGAGCCGACCGGGCTGCCGGACTGAACACCGCCGCATTCGCCGCCGGCTACCCCGGTTCGCCGTTGGGGGGACTCGACTCCGCGCTGGCCCGGGCCGTCCGCGAATCCGGGGAGAACGACATCGTGCTGCGGCCGTCGGTCAACGAGGAGCACGCCGCCACCGCGGTTATGGGCAGCCAGCTCGCCGGATCGAGGCCCGATGCCCGCTACGACGGCGTCGTTGGCATTTGGTATGGCAAAGCCCCCGGAGTCGACCGGGCCTCCGACGCCATTCGCCACGCGGTATTCGCCGGTGCCCATCCCACCGGCGGCGTGATCCTGCTGGCCGGGGACGACCCCAACGCCAAGTCCTCCACGCTGCCATCCACATCGGCGGGGGTGCTGGCCGATCTGCACATCCCCGTCCTCTACCCCGGTGATCCCGGCGATGTGCTGGAGCTGGGCCGCCACGGCATCGCCATGAGCCGGGCCACCGGCCTGTGGGTGGGCATGAAGATCGTGGCCAACGTGGCCGACGGGTCGGCCAACGTCGCCCTCGACCCCAACCTGGTCAGCCCGGTAATTCCCGAGCACGAGGGCGCGCCCTACCAGCATCGTCCCGATCCCCGTCTGCTCACCCCCTACACGCTGGACATCGAACGGGAGATCGTGGAGGTCCGCACCAAGCTGGCCCTCGAATATGCCGAGCTGAACCACCTCAACCGGGTGGTGGTGGACTCCCCCGACGCTTGGATCGGGATCATCTCCTCGGGAATCACCTACTGGGAGGTGCGCGAGGCGCTGGCGGCAATCGGACTGGATGAAGACGCCAAGATCGCCGACTCGGGGATCCGCCTGCTCCGCATGGGCTTGCCCATCCCATTCAACGCCTCCACCATCCGGCAGTTCGCCACCGGGCTGGAGGAGATTTTCGTAATTGAGGAGAAGACCCCCAATGTGGAGTCGAGAGTCAAAGACGCCCTCTACAACACCTCCCATCACCCCCGGATCGTGGGCGAGTTCGATGAGCACGACCGCCGCCTGGTGAAGAGCTTCGGCGCCCTCCACGCCGACGACCTGGTCGGGCCATTGCGCAGCCGCCTGTCCCGCCTGGCTGACCGCCTGGCGCCGGAACCCCCGAATCGGGAGCGCATTCCCCTGTCGGTGAACCGCACCCCCTACTTCTGCTCGGGGTGCCCCCACAACCGCAGCACGGTGACCGACCCGGGCACAGTGGTAGGCGCGGGCATCGGCTGCCACACCATGATTCTGTTGGGGGGCGAATCCCGGTACGGAGACATCGCCGGTCTCACCTGCATGGGAAGCGAGGGCACCCAGTGGATCGGCATGGCGCCGTTCGTGGAAACCCCCCACTTGATTCAGAACATGGGCGACGGAACGTTCTTCCACTCCGGACAACTGGCCATGACTGCGGCCATCGCCGCCGGAGTGAACATCACCTACAAGCTGCTGTGGAACGGCGCGGTGGCCATGACCGGGGGGCAGGATCCCACCGGTGGCATCCCC
This sequence comes from marine group bacterium Sva0996 bin134, assembly GCA_002239105.1. Lineage (GTDB taxonomy): Bacteria > Actinomycetota > Acidimicrobiia > Acidimicrobiales > Bin134 > Poriferisocius. Next base: position 77,924 of record MPNQ01000007.1, read on the forward strand.
CTGCACCGGGTGTGCCGTTCGCTGTTGGCCCAAGGAGTGGCCCGCATCATCATCACCTCTGACGATCCGGGCCGCACCCGCGGCCTTGAACTGCCCTCCGAAGTATTGGTCAAAGACCGCACGGAGCTGGCCGAGGCCCAACAGGATCTGGCCGCCACAGATGGGGTGACCGTGCTCATCCACGACCAGCGGTGCGCCGCCGAGTTGCGCCGAGACCGCAAGCGGGGCCTAATCAGCCAGCCTCGAACCCGAGTGGCCATCAACCACCGCGTCTGCGAGGGGTGCGGCCATTGCGCCGAGGTCTCCAACTGCCTGTCGGTTCAACCTTTCGACACCCCGTTCGGCCGCAAGACCACCATCGACCAGGACAGCTGCAACGTGGACTTGTCATGCTTGGAGGGAGACTGTCCCGCGTTCATCACCATTACCCGGCCCAAGCGACCCCGCCGCCGCAAGTCCTCCGCAACAGAGCCGACCAGCCGGCCGGTGCCGCCCACTCCCATCCCCACCCCGCCGGCGCCCTCACTCGACGACGTGAACATCCACATCACCGGAATCGGCGGCACCGGGGTGGTGACCACCAGCCAGCTCATCGGCACCGCGGCCATGTTGGACGGGTCGGGGACTCACGGTCTCGACCAGATTGGCCTGTCACAGAAGGCCGGCCCGGTGGTCAGCGATCTTCGCATAACCCAGAATGGCCGCTCGGGCAGCAACCGGCTTGGCGACCGCCAGGCCGATTTGCTGCTGGCCTTCGACCTGCTGGTGGCGGCATCGCCCACCGGCCTGGACGCGGCCGACTCCTCCCGCACCTCGGTGGTCGGATCGCTGGACCTCGTGCCTCCGGGCTCCAAGACCGCCCATCCCGAGATCGATATGCCCACCGCCGCTGAGCTGGTGGAACGGGTGAATGCTGAGACCCGATCCGATGCCCAGTTCTGGGCCAGCGCTTCCGACCTGGCCCAAGCACTGGTAGGCGACACCGTGGGCGCCAACGTGTTCGTTGTGGGCATGGCGGTGCAGTCGGGGCTGCTGCCGGTGTCGCCCGAGGCTTTGGAGACCGCCATCGGACTCAACGGCGTGGCGGTGGAGTTGAACACTGCGGCGTTCCGCTGGGGCCGCTGGTGGGTGGCCGACAGGGCGAAGGTGGAGGAGGCCGCAGCCCGCCACCCTGTGTCTGCCCCCGGCGATGCCCTGCCATCAATACTGTCCGCCGACGGCGACAGCCAGGCCGTGCTGGGGCAGAAACTGAGCGACCGCATCGCTGAGTTGGCCGACGGCGACACTGTGTTGGCCGCCGCCCTGGAATTGTTCGCCGCCGAGATAGTGCGGTTCCAGAACCAGGCTTTGGCGGGGCGCTATCTGGACGGGGTGGCGGAGTTCGCTGTCGTAGAGCGCCGGGTGAACCCGGGCTCGGCCGCGCTGACCGCGGCGGTGGCTTCCGGCCTGTTCAAGCTCATGGCCTACAAAGACGAGTACGAGGTGGCCCGCCTGATGCTCGACCCCGACGGCCACGCCCCGGCAATCGCCGTCGCTGAGCCCGGCGACCGGCTGGCCTGGCGGCTGCATCCGCCCACCCTGCGGGCATTGGGCCGCAAGACCAAGATCGCCCTGTCGGTGAGACGCTGGCGGCCGCTGATGGGGCTTCTGGCCAAGGGCAAGCGCCTCCGGGGCACCCCCTTCGACCCCTTCGGCCGGGCCAAGGTCCGCCAAGAGGAACGCCGCCTGCCTGCCGAGTACCTAGTGGCCCTGCGCCAAGCGGTCGACGGTGCCACCACCCCCGAAGACCTGCATTCCGCCCAAGCCATCGCCGAGGCCGCCGACCTCGTCCGCGGCTACGAAGACATCAAGCTGGCCAACATCGAGCGCTTCCGAGCCGCCATCAACCGATAACTGACGGGCCAGCTCAGATCTGAGCGTCGCGGGGGTCCCAGCGCTCGCGGGCCTTGTCGCCCACCCGGTTGAGGGCGAACACGGTCATGAACATCACGATGCCGGGGACGAACACCAGGTGGGGATGGTCTTTGTAGTTCTCCTGGCCCGCCTCGATCATGTTGCCCCATGTGGGCTCGGGAGGCTGGATGCCCACCCCCAAGAAACTGAGGGAGGCCTCGGCCACGATTAGCACCGCGGTCACCAAGAAGGCGTACGACACCATGGGCAGCGCCACGTTGGGCATCAGCTCCCGGAAAATGACGCGCCTGTCTCCCGATCCCATGGCCTTGGCCGCCAATACGAATTCTCGCTGGGCGAAGGTCAGGGTGTTGGCCCGGGCTAATCGGATGTAGGTGGGAATACCCAAAAGGGAGAGCTCCAGGGCCATGGTCCACTGGTTCTGGGTGAACACCGTGGCCATGGCCACCAGCAGGATCAGCGGAGGAAAGGCCAGCAAGGAGTCGGCCAAAATGCCCACCCCGCTGTCCAGCGTCCCTCGGAAGTAGCCGGCGGCGATGCCGATTATTCCCCCGATCAACAAGCCGATGGCCACCGCGCCCAAGCTGATGATCAGCGACGTCCGAGCCCCCCACATGACCCCGCCCAAGATGTCGAGTGCTTGGGAATTGGTTCCTAGGGGATGCTCGGAGAACAGGTCGGGTCGGAGCCGGACGGTTCCGCCAATCGTGTTCTTCACCAACTTGGACTCATTCAGCGGCAGCCACGCCACCGTGATGGCTGACAGCCCGATCAAGACCAGCCAGAACCCCGACAGCCAGGCCGAAGTGTCAAAGCTCGACCCCCAGCGTCTCTGGCACAGGGCATCCAAGCCGAAGTACCCACCCACGATTCCCGCCAGCACCAAGAACACCCTGATCTCGGCGGTCACGTCGTTGAGCACCATGGTGCCCACAAAGATCGCCGCAATGCCGATTGGCAGCAGCGGCCACAGCCAAAACGGCCGAGGCTCGGCGCTGCGGGCCCGGACCTCCGGCTCGCCTTGGGCGATGGTTCCCAATGCCGCCTCAGACACGGCCTCGCCTGATTCTCGGGTCGAGGTACTGATAGGAGATGTCGATGATGGCGTTCAACAGCACATAGCCCACCGCCAGCACCAGCACCCCCCCCTGCACAATGGTGAAGTTCTTGGGGATCACGCCGGTACCAACGATCAGCTTGCCCAACCCATCCAAGCCGAAGATCGTCTCGATGATGACCGTGCCGCCGATGAGCCGGCCCAGCGTGATTCCCGCCACAGTGATGAGGGAGAAAGACGACGGCCGAAGCGCATCACGGAACAAAATCCGCCATGTCGGCATGCCCTTGGCCCGGGCGGACAGCACAAATTGCTCTTGCAGGGTCGAGAGCATGTCGGCCCGCAACAGCCGGGTGAACACCGCGATCTCACTCAGGGCCAAAGCCAGCGCCGGCAGGAACAGAGACCGGATCTGCTCCCGCCAGTTGTCGTCGTAGCGGTGGGAGGCGGTGCGGGGGAAGTCGGGCCACTGGACGAAGATCCACATCATTAGTCCTGCCACCACCAAAGTGGCGAGGCCATAGCCCGCCCAGCCCGACAGGTCGGAGCGGTCTTCTAGCAGTCGTTTGATCGCCAGATGGGCCAATCTCAAAACGATCAGCCCGACGCCCACCACCCACAGATAGCGGGGGATGGACTCCCGGAACACAAAGAAGAAGATGAACAGGAGGCCGGCAAGAAATGTCGGCACCGAGATGAAGCCGAACATGGTGCCGCTCACCAACCGGTCTACCCGAGTTCCGGCCGCCTGGGCCGACCACACCCCCAAGAAGATGGCGATGGTGAACGACATGCCCAACGCCATGGCCGACAAGCGCAGAGTGGGTCCAACGCTGCGCTGGAGCAGGTCTGTAACCGGCTCATTGGGAGAGCGCAACGACAGACCCAAGTCGCCGCTCAGCGCACCGCTCAGCCAGTCCACATAGCGCTCGGTGATGGGTTTATCCAGGCCCAGCGACTTTCTGACCGCCTCCAGATCCTCAATCGTGGCATCAGTGCCCAGCATGTTCGCGGCCGGGTCGCCGGGAATCAGATCGATCAAGAAGAAGGTGGCCAAGGAAACGAGGAAGAGCACCGGTACAAGTCGGACCAGCTTCAAGCCGACCACTCGTAGCACGGTGCTCTTCCTCGCCTTAGAGCTTCAGTTGCTCAGCAATGCTCCCTTCGAGCTCAGTTCTCGATGTAGGCGTCGCCGAACAGGAAGATGGTGGCGCCAGCTCGCTGGACGCCCTTGATGTTGTCGGCGAGGGCAAGGCCTTCCTCGGTGACCGAGTAGATCATGGCCGGCAAGTGGTCCTTCCAGACACACTGAACACCAGCCAATGCGGCCCGCTGATCCTCAACGTTCACCGCCCCGTACATCGCCTCTAGCGCAGCGTCCATGTCGGGGCTGGCGAACGCCATCCGGTTAGACCCGCTTTCCGAATGGAGGTTGTCACTGAGCGAGGCAACCCAAGTGGCGCCGTCGGCATTGAAGCCCCAACCGGCCATCTCGTAGTCGGCCTGGATGATGACTCGAGGAATAAGCACTGTGGTAACCGGGCCGAGGGCAACTTCGACATCGAATCCGGCTGCTTCCAGCATTCCCTCAACCGCCTGGGCGATTTCGGGGCCGGGATCGGTGTCGGCGTGTACCAGGAACAGGGAACCGTCCCAACCGGTTTCAGCCTTCACCTCTTCCACCAATGCCTCGGCAGCATCGGGATCGTAGGCCGGCTCTTGGTCGGCACATTCCTGCAACTCGGGCGACCACAACGACGTGCCCTCAGCAGCCACGCCATTGGTGGTCCTGAGCTTGCCCTCAAAGGCCCGCTCATTGATGATATCCCGGTTGATGGCGTGGTGAGCGGCCTGGCGGACCCTCAGGTCGGCGCCCATGCTGTCGGCCCCCCGAACTCCATGGTTGAACAGGAACAGGCCACCAATGTTCTGAGGTTCGGAGCTCAACACGGTGCCGGCCTCACGGGCTTCGGCGAAGACCCGAGGATCACGCAGGAAGGCGGCATTGAAGTCGCCGGCCTGGAACGCCTCCCAGTTGGCCACCGAGCTGCCCGGGAAGGTGAACTCGATCTCCTCGATGCACACCGGGCCGCCCCAGTAGCTGTCTCGGGCTTGCAGCACAGTGCGTACGTTGGGCTCCACCTCGGCCACCTCATAGGGACCGAAGCTGGCGGAGTTGACCAGATCAGGACTGAGCGCCATCCGATTGCGAACCAGCCGGGCCGCACTGGTCTCCTCGGTGGCGTTGGCCGCCTCTTCGTCCAGAAGCTGGGCGATGATTCTCGGGTTCACGATCATGCCGGGCTCATCGCCCAACAAGGTGTGGAAGGTGCCCCACGCCCGATGGAGTCGGAAGATGACGGTGCTGTCGTCGGGAACCTCAGTGTTGTCGAAGTCGATGATGGCCACCGAGCCAGCCGCCCGGTTGTTCATGCCGTCGCCTCGACTGTCGAAGTACCGGAGCATCGAATCGACCACGTCCTGAGCCACGAAGGCATCGCCGTTGCCGTAGGTGATGCCCGAGCGGATCTTCAAGGTCCACTCGGTGAAGTCATCATTGGGGGTCAGCGACTCCGCGGCCCGGCCGTGGGACACACCAGTCGCCGGGTCGAACGTCATCAAGACGTCCCAAACGTTCACCAGCTGGGTTCCGCCCACCAGCGCGCCGCTGCTGGCCGTTGGGTCCATGTTGGCGTTGGGCGAGAACACCGCGTAGTCAACTTTGGTGCCCGGCACAGTGGCCTCGCAGGGAGCCATCATCTCCTCTTCTGCGGGAGGCTCTTCGCCGTCGTCAGCAGGCTCGGGTGCCGGCTCATCCCCATCGTCGTCAGCGGGGGCCGTGGCCGGCTCATCCCCATCGTCGTCAGCGGGGGCCGTGGCCGGCTCATCCCCATCGTCGTCCGGCTGGGCGGGTGCCGGCTCGTCTGGGCCAGTGGTCACCCCATCGTCATCGTCGTTGCCGCAGGCCGCGGCCACCAGGCCAAAGACCATTAGTAACGCCAATAGCTTCAAAAGCCAGGAACGCATTTCAATTCCCCCTCATCGGTTGTGGTGCCGACACTCTAGGGAAACTGGGCTTTCGGGGCAACAATGGCGCCCTGCCTCTCACCACCGTGGACAGGCGGCGCACACTGGGGCCCTAGGCGAGGACCGTGTCGACGAACTCTCTCATGACGGCGGGCTTACTTCATGAGCGACGGCGGCGGCAAAAGCCTTCGTTCCGATATCCTCCAAGCACCAGGCTGTATCAGGGATTTGCGAAAACTGGCAAATACACCTGGTCGCCCCACGGCGCATGTCTTCTGGGATCTCCAATTCTGAGACTTTCATGGAAAGGCCCTTGCCATAGGCTTTCACCAGAGCCTCTTTGATCGTCCAAGACCGAAAGAAGGCATAGAGCTGCTGGCACCCGTCAAGCGATTCCAATTCAGCCTTCTCTCGCGGGCTGAACACGCCTTCGATTAGATTCTCAAGATTTCGACGAGGAGCTCGCTCCTCAACATCTACTCCTAGGCGACCCGTGGGAGCCACGGCAATCAACCCGTGGTTGCCGCTGTGGCTCACATTGAAGCTGATGGAGGCGGGCAGGCCGTCAACCAGGGCGAAGGGCTTGCCGTGGTTGGCGGCCTGGAACGCCAACGACTCGTTTGGGCAACCGATCTGGCGGCAGAGGATGGCACGGAGCGCGGCGCGGCACAGCACATAGCGCCTTTGGGCAACTGGGGACTGAAAGCGCTGCCAACGTGAGTGCTCTTCCCCGTCAAGCCACGCCAGAGCTTCGGCTTCGCGCCCTTGATCGGGAATCAGGTCGACGTGGACTACGGCAATATCACCGATGCTTTTGAACGGGTCCCACCAGCAATCTGTGTCGCTCATCAACCAGCGGATTCGTCGGTGATGGCCCTGATCCGCTCTTCGGTGGAAGACATCGATTTGCTCCTTTGCAACAAATGAATAGCGAGAAGTCATTCATTCTCCTTAGACAGGCCTAGGCCCCGCCTTTGACCTGAACCGTAACGATATCCAAGCCGTGGTACTTCTGATGTTGGACAGACGACGCAAAGTGCCTCAGTAGGCGAAGCGAGATCTCGCCCTCCTCAAGTCCCTCGGTTTCCTCGCTCAAGTAGGCCAGTCGGTCTTCGAGGTTCTCCTCGTCGAACACCGCCAAGAACTCCAACTCCACGGTGTCGGCTTCAAGATGGGCCACAACGATCAACCGGGGCAGGTCCTCGGCGATTTGGAGTTCCTCGGACTGCAAGAGGCTCATCAACGTCTCCTCGCCGGCCAAGCGCAGCCACTGGCCGGAAGCCTCACTCCAGCCCATCTGAGAAGTCAGCCCTCGAAGTTCCTCCCAGCAAGTCGGCAAAGATGGTCTGGTTGTCCAGCCCCACGCCCAGCGAGAACGCAATCCCCACCACCATCGCCTTTTGGGCATCGAGGCCGTCTTGCACAACCGTGCGTCCGCCGCTCACAAAGAGCAGCGCTATGGCCGTCAACAAGTAGGCGGCCATGACCGGACTGGGCAAGGTGAGCAAAAAGGCGGTCAGCTTGGGCAGAAAGGCCAGCGCCAGCAGTACGCCGCCAATGACGTAGCCGATGCGGCGAGCGGCCACGCCGGTGAACCCGATAAGCGACACGCTGGTACCCGAATAGACGGAGTTGGGAGGAGTTCCGAAAATGCCGGCCGCCAAGATGCCGAGCCCGTTGGTGTTGAGAGAGCCCTGGACCAGCCGGAAGTCGGGAACTCGAGGCCGGTTCCACGAGACCTGCTGTATGGCCACGCTATCGCTGACGTTCTTGACCCCGCCGGCCAGCGTCACCACCACGAAGGCAGGCAGCAGCGACCAGAAGCTCGCCCCTGGGGTCAGATCGAATCCGGGAAACCCGGCGGAGGAACGGCAGCCACAAGGCCAGCACCAGGTAGAACAGCGACGCCACCACGGTGAGGCTGGCCAGCAGCTCCGGCCCTCCCTCGGCCAGCGCCAGCGCCAGCACCACACCCTGAACCCGGCTATGGCGGCAACAGCCGGAGGACAGCGCTGGTCAGGCTCGTATCGAATGTTGTCGCTCATGTGGGGTGCTTTTAGTTATGACTATGGTTACACCATGGTCGTATAATGTCCATGGCCCTAGGAGGAACAATGACTAGTTCATCAGCCGAGCAAATCATCGCTGCCGGCGATTTTAAGGCCAAGTGCTTGGCCCTAATGGACAGAGTGCGGGATGAGGGGGTGGAGTTCACTATCACCAAATACGGCCACCCCATTGCCCGCCTCGTGCCATGCGAACCAATACGAGAGGTACCCACACTGAGAGGCATGGGCCGAGGCCAAATCGTCATCCACGGCGACTTGACCGAACCGACTTTCGGAGATGATCCAGTAGAGGAGATTGTGGACAGCTGGGATGCCCTACACAGCGTCGATTCCGACAAGACAAACTGATGCTGATCGCGGACACCCACATTCTGCTGTGGGAACTGAGCGACAAGGAAGATGTTCCAACCGTGGTCAGCGGAGCGATCCAAGACGCACTTGCCTCGTCCGAATTGGCTGTGTCGACAGCTACCTACTGGGAGCTTGGAGAGCTTCTGCGCAAGGGCAGGGTGGAACTGGGCGAGGGCTTGAGAACCTGGCGCTCGCGTCTTCGAGATAGTGGTATCCATGAGCTGTTCATCGACACAGAGATTGCCCTGCGAGCCGTAGAGCTGCGAAACCAAGCAGCACCCAACGATGCTGCCGACCGATTCATCATGGCCACCGCTCTCACTCGCAACGCGGTGCTTGTCACCGCCGACCAGGAGATTCTCGCCTGGAAAGGCCCCCTCGATTGCATAAACGCGACCTGACGACACTTCGGGTCACGATAGCTTGGGCCAGTGCCAGCAAATTAGAGCTTGGCCTCGCGGGGGTCCCAAAGGCCTCGGAGGGATTCTCCGACGCGGTTTAGTGACAACACGGTAAGGAACATCATCACTCCGGGAACAAACACAATGTGGGGAGCCTTCTCCAGCAGATTCGGATCGCGGCCCTCCTGGATCATGTTGCCCCACGTCGGAGTGCTGATGGGATCGATGCCCACCCCCAAGAAGGCCAACGAGGTCTCGGCCACGATCAGCACCGCCACGATGATGAAGGCGTAGGAGGCCAACGGCAGTGCCACATTGGGCATGATCTCGCGAAATAGGATGCGGCCGTTGGACGCACCCATTGACTTGGCCGCGGTGACGAACTCCCGAGCGGCGAAAGTCAGCGTGTTGGCCCGCGACAAGCGACCCACCGTGGGAATGCTTAATACCGATAGCGCGAGCGTGATAACGAGCACGCTGCCCCCGAATATGGCCACGATGGAAAACAGCAGGATCAGCGCAGGAAACGCCAAAATGGAATCAGTAATGATGTTGAAGGTTCCTTCGGTTGCCCCTCGAAAGTAGCCCGCAGACAAACCAATAACCGACCCAATCGCCAAGCCAATGCCCACAGCGCCCAATCCCACGATCAGGGAGATTCGCGCCCCCCGAATGCTCTGGTTCATAACGCTCTTGCCCAGCCGATCGGTGCCCAGGGGCTCGTCGGTGGTGAACGACGGTGGCCGCTCCCGGTCTTCGAAGTCGGCTTCCAAGCTGTCGAACAGCCCGGCCACTTGCAAAAACACAAATAGCACCAGGATGAACAGCCAAGCCATCGAGATCCATACAGTTGGGTCGACCCGGGAACCGAATGCTGCTCGGATCAGTTGCCCTACCCCGGTAAGGAGCCCATATATCCCTCCGAGGGCGAGGATCACCTGAAGCCAGGCAACGCTGTCGTAGGTAACCAAGAGCTGTATCAGCAGCAGGGCCAGCCCGATGACCAGTCGGGCGCTTCCTTCCCTGGCCAGGCGAACGCGACGACCTCGCTCGGGATCGATGACTTCCTGGGCCGCAGGCTCGGTGATGACACCAGTGTTGTCAGCCACGTCTAATCCTCGGATCTAGAAGCGCGTATGTGATCTCCACCAGCATGTTCAACAGGATGTAGGCCACCGCCACCACCAGCACTAGTCCTTGCAGAACCACCAGATCGTTGCCGGTAATGGAGTCGACCATCTTGAGCCCCATCCCCGGGAGTTGGAACAGCACTTCGATGATGACGGTGCCGCCGATAAGCCGACCGGTGCTCACCCCCGCCAAAGTGATGAGTGAGAATGACGAAGGCCGCAGGGCGTGGCGGAACAATACGTGGGCGGGAGACATGCCCTTGGCTCGGGCCGTCAGCACGAAGTCGTTTTGAAGCGTGGCCATCATGTCGGCCCGCAACAACCGCTGGAACACGGCAATCTCGGTCAGAGATAACGCGATTACCGGCATGATCAGGCGACGGGAATGGTCCCACCAGTCCCACTCAGTAAGCCGGGTCCACCCCTGGGGCGGCAACAAGTCGAGTTGGTTGAACAGAATGAAGATCAAAAGGATGCCGACCAGAAACTGGGGCAAGGAGATAGCGGCAAATGATGCCGAGTTCAACGCTCGGTCGACTCTGCGTCCCGCCCTATAGGCGGCATACACCCCCAGCGGAATAGCCAGAATCAGTGCCAGAGCCTGGGCCACCACTGTCAATTCCAGGGTGATGGGTAGCCGCTGTCGAATGGTGTCTGACACTTTCAGACCGTGGGTCCTTACCGACTCGCCCAGATCGCCGGTAACCGCATCGCCCAGCCACTTTCCGTAGCGCACGATGACGTTTTCGTCGAGCCGAAGCTCCCGATTGACCAACTCCCGGGCGGCGGGCTCCTGGGCCCGCTCTTGTCCCAGTAGGCGAATAGTGGGATCACCGGGCAGCAGTTCCACATAGAAGGAGGAAAAGAAGCTCACAAGAAGCAGCACCGGAATAATCCGGATGATGGTGCGCCCGATGGTCTTCAACTTGCTGTCACCTCCCCCTGCACTTCAGCACGGCCCCATAGATGATGCCCGATAGAACAGGGGGTGGGCACGGGACCCGTGCCCACCCCCTAGTTCTCAAATGAATTGCTCGGTTAGCCCTTGGCGGTGAATTCCAAGAGGATGATGCCGGCATCGGTCTGGAATACACCGGACACCTCATCGGTCCAGTAGTAGCCGACCTCGCCCTTGCTGGTCACGATTACCGGGACCTGGTAGGCAAACTCCTGCTGGAAGCGGCTGTAGCCCTCGTAGCGCTCCTCGAAGGTGACGCCTTCACGACCCTGCTTGAGCGAGGCGTCGAATTCCGGATAGCACGCCTTGGCCCAGTTACGGGATGAGACGTTTTCACCGCAAACGCCGTCCTCGGTGGAATCGCCGAAGTACACGTCGTACATGTAGTCGGGATCGCCCACGGGGATGGCCCACGGGTTGGCAACTGCTTCGCCGCCGAATACGGCACCGACCATCTCGCCGACCTCCACGCAATTGGCGGCCGCGGAGATGCCCACCTCGCTCCACATGGCGATGAGGGTCTCAGCAAGGAGCACGTTCTCCGGTGAGGTGGTGCAGTAGGTCTCGAACTCCAGCGGACCGCCTAGTTGCGCCTCGCACTCTTCGAGCGCGGCAGCAGACGCATCTTGGTCAAAGCCCGGCAGCACTGCTTCGGGATCGGTCCACGGAGAACCAGGCCTCATCAGGCTGCGGATCATGTTATTGAGCCCCTCGTACACGACCTCATTGACGGTCTCGTAGTCGATGGCATGGGCCGCGGCCACCCGGCACTCCCGGATGTTAAACGGCTCTTTCACGTTGTTGAGCATCCAATAGCCGCCGTGGTTGTCGGTCCGGGATGTGGTGTTGACGCCCTTGGCAATTGCGTCCTGCAAATTCTGAGGATGGCGGTCGTAGCCGATGTCGAGGTCGCCAGCGTTGAAGGCGTTATAGCGCTGCGGCGGTTCGATGATGGGCTTGAAGATCACGCTGTCCAGATAGGGGCAACCCTCGCGGAAGTAATCCGGATTGCGTACCACAACGGCCTGGTCGTCTTGGACCCACGAATCGAGCATGAACGGGCCTGCGCCCACCCCGACCGGGTTGATGTTGACATCGGAGTTCAAACCGGTTTCCGGATCCTGGCCAGCCTGATAGGTGGTGGGCGACATCATCCACGCCATACGGGAGGCGAAGATCTGCGCGAACACCGCGTTCTTGCTGGTGGCAGTGAGCTCGATGGTGTAATCGTCGATCTTCTCCCACGAAGCGATCAGATCGGCCTGAGACCGGGACTGCGACCCGATATCGGGATTCTGGTGGTGTTCGATGTTCCAGATCAACGCGTCGACGTCCAACGGGGTGCCGTCGGTGAAGTTGACGCCCTCGCGCAGCTTCAGCGTGAACAGCTCATTGTCTTCAGTGGAGATGCTCTCGGCTAGGCCGGGAATCAGCTGGCCAGTGCCGAAGTCCTCGTAGAACAGAGCGCCGTAGATGGCAATCATCTGCGTGCCGCCCAGCGAGGCCCCGCCCTGAATCAACGTGGGGTCCCAGCCGACGATCTCGCCGAACATGCCGATGGTGAGGTCGCCGCCGGTAGGCCGCCCGTCGGAGCAGTCGGTCGTGAGGATTTCACCAGAGATATACCCGGTGTTGCCGGTAGGCACTCCACCCGTTACTTCTTCTTCCACTTCTTCAGAGCCCTCGATGACCACCACTGGCTCATCTTCAGGCTCATCTGCGGGAGCTTGCTCTTCGGGGGCACCCTCCTCGGTGGCCTCCTCAGCGGGGGCCTCCCCAGAAGGAGTCTCGTCTTCGGCCTCCGGTGCGGGTGCGGGTGCCTCTGTACCCGTGGTAACCCCACCGTCGTCGTCATCGTTGCCGCAAGACACGGCAAAGACGGTGAACGCCAACAAGACGGCAAGAAGCCTCAACCAACGCGATTTCATGAGCATGTCCCCCTCGGGATTGGCTATGGGCAGCCGAGTCTCAACCGACTGCAAGTTGTCAGACCTTACGGACTTATTCAGAGTTCGCGCAAAGCGTCGCCGCGTCTAGGCCCGTAATCGAGCAGCGGCGGGGGCGAGCTCCCGTTCCAAACGGTCGGCAATGTCCCGAAAGTAGGGCAAAGACTCGCCGATGGGATCGGGTATCTCGTCGGCGGCCCGGCCAATGAACCGGGAGCGGGCTTTCGAATCGCGCTGAGAATGCAGTTGGGCTACCCAGTCGGCCCCAACAGCACCGTTGCGATTTCCAACATCGGCCGCCAAGCGTGAGAGCTCTGCGGGCAGGAAAGTGGCCGCCGCTTTGGCGTCGCTGCGGGCGGCCACTGCCCAGCCGTGGTTGCGGGTCATGGCCACGATCAGGTCGGATTCGTCCACCAGGTACTCCGAAAGTCGGCGGCTGCGGTGGGCCGACAGGTCGATCCCTCGCTCAGCCATGGCCGCAATGGCGTAGTCGTGGGCGGGCTGCCCGCTCCAGTCCATAGTGCCCGCCGAGCTGACCTCAGCTTCAGGGGCCATGTGGGCGAAGAGCACCTCGGCCATCGGGGATCGGCAAATGTTCCCCGTGCAAACAAACAGAACCTTGATGCCGTTGGAGTGTATGGGCCGCCCTGCGGGCTTTCTATGCTCAGGGACATGGCAGGTCCGATGGATGGCGTGAAGGTGGTCGAGCTGGGGGTGTGGGTGGCCGGCCCCGCGGCCGGTGGGATCTTGAGCGACTGGGGGGCCGACGTGGTCAAGATCGAGCCCCCCGCCGGCGATCCGTCTCGGACGTTCCAGCGGATGCTGGGCGGGGATATGCCCACCAACCCCGTGTTCGAGCTCGACAACCGCTCCAAGCGCTCGGTGGTGGTCGACCTAGCCCGCCCCGAGGGCCAGGCCATCGCCGCCGACATCATCGACGACGCCGATGTTTTCCTCACCAACCTGCGGCTGAGCGCGCTCGACCGGCTGGGGCTGGACTACGAGTCGCTGGGCGCCCGTAATCCGGGGCTCGTTTACTGCGCCATCACCGGCTACGGCGTCGAAGGGCCCGACGCCGACCGGCCCGCCTACGACATCGCCGCCTTCTGGGCCCGCTCGGGTATTGCCACCCAGCTCACCCCGCCGGGCGGGGCGCTGCCGTTCCAACGGGGCGGGATGGGCGACCACAACGTGGGTCTTGCCGGAGCCGCAGCCATTAGCGCGGCCTTGTTCAACCGCGAGCGCACCGGCGAGGGCCAGATGGTGTCCACGTCGCTGTTTAGAGAGGGCATGTACACCATCGGCTTCGACCTCAACATTCTGCTGATGTGGGGTCTCAACATGGCAGTGGGCACTCGGGAGGCCATGGGTAACCCGGCCATCAACAACTACACCGCAGGCGACGGCCGCCGCTTCTGGGTGGTGGGCCTCGAGGGCGACCGCCACTGGCCACCACTGGCCCGAGCAGTGGGCCACCCCGAATGGATCGACGACGAGCGGTTCGCCACCGCCCGAGACCGGGCGGTCAACGCCGTGGAGTTGATCGCTGCGCTCGACGAAGCGTTCGCCGCCCGGCCCCTGGAGGAGTGGTCCGAGGTCTTTGCCACCGAGCCCGACATGTTCTGGGCTCCGGTGAACACCCTCGACGACCTGCTGGCCGACCCCCAGACGGGACCGTCGGGCGCGCTGGTGGAGGTGCCCGACGGAGCCACCGGCACCACCATGCTGGCCACCCCGGTGGACTTCCACGGCACGCCCTGGGCACCCCGCTCGTTGGCCCCCGCCCTGGGCGAGCACACCGACGAGGTGCTGGCCGATCTGGGCCGCAGCGTCGACCAAATCGCGGAGCTGCGGGCCAGCGGCACGGTGGCCTGAGCTTCCCGGCTAGTCCAGCCATAGGATGTCGCCGTGCCTTTGACCAGACTCGACGAGACGCTGCGCCATCAGATCCCCACCACGTTCGACCACGTGGGAACCAGCGACCCCCGGTTCTTCGACCGCTACTGGTTCTCGTGTTACGACCCGGCCGGGTCGCTGACCATGATCATCGGGGTGGGGCTGTACATGAACATGAACGTGTTCGACGGCTTCGTGGCCTGCCAAGTGCCCCGCGACGGCGGAGGGACCAGCCAGCGGAACTTCCGCTTCAGCCGGGCGCTGCGCCCCGACATCGATCGAGTAGGCGTAGGACCGCTCGACATCGAGATCATCGAACCGTTCGAGAAGGTCCGCCTCACGGCATCGGGCGACGACCACCCCATCGACATGGACCTGACGTGGATCAGCTTCCTGCCCCCCAAGGAGGAAGACCACCACTTCAGCCGGGTCCGGGGCCGGGTCGCCCAGGACTACCGCCGCTACACCCAGGTGGGCCGGATGGACGGCTCGGTCACTTTGGACGGCACCGCCTACACCGTGGCCGGCTGGTGGGGCGGGCGGGACCACTCTTGGGGAGTGCGACCCCAGACCGCGGGGCCCGAGCCGGTGACCGGAGAAGACGGCATCGACCTGCGGGCCCAGCACGGCTCGGTGTTCTACTGGCTGCCGTTCTCGTGCGCTGACTACGGCGGCCATGTGCAAGTACATTGCACCGGCGACGGGCGCCAGCACTACATGGACGGGGTGATCGGACGGCCCGACGGTACCGAGACCGAAGTGGTAGCCGCCGAGTTCGACGTGGACTTCTGGGAGGGCACCCGCCGCTGGCGCCAGGTTCGGTCGCAATTCACCGACTCCGCCGGGGAGGTCTACGAGATCGAGACCAACCAGATCCATCGGGACTGGGCCATGATCGGCACCGGCTACGACTGGGGCTGGGACGACGGCGGCGGCCTCGGCGTGTACCGGGGGCAGTTCTACTCTGAGACCGACACCTACGATCTGTCCCATCCCGAGAACGTGGTGCTCCCCTCTGGCGAGGTTCGAGTCCCCGGCCACCGGGAGGCACCGGCGGTTGGCACCGTGAATGGACAGCCGCTGGCCGGCCACCAGATCGTGATCGCCTCGGGACGCGTGCCCTTCTTGGGCCTGGACGATGATGTGAGGCCGTGGTGAGCCAAGAACAACCCTTTGCCGACCAAGCGGTAATCGTCACCGGAGCCAGCCGGGGAGTGGGCCGGGCTCTGGCCATCCGGCTCGGTGAGTTGGGCGCCGGGGTGGCCTGCGTGGCCCGGGCCACCGACGAGGCCCGGTTCAAGCTGCCGGGCACCGTGGATGAGACCGCCGCGGCTGTCGACGAGGCGGGTGGCCACGGATTGGCCGTGCCGTGCGACCTGTCCCGTCCCGACCAGATCGAGGCCATGGTGAACGCCGTTGTGAACCACTTCGGCCGAATCGACGCGCTGGTGAACAATGCCGCGGTGTCTTTTGACGGCGATATGGACATCGAGCTCAAGCGCTACGAGCTGACCTTTGCCATAAACACCACTGCCCCACTGCTGGCCACCCGGCTTTGCCGCCCCCATTTGGCGGAAGCCAAGGGCCGCATTATTAACGTCTCTTCAGCGGCTGGGTTGGCGTTCTTTTCCCCGATGATGCCCTACGGCATGTCCAAGGCCGCTTTGGAGCACCTGACCGTGAGCAGCGCGGCGATTTTGGCGGAAGACGGCATCGCGGTGAACTGCTTCCGCATAGACACCGCGGTGGCCAGCGAGGGGTTCGTGATGAACGCCCCCGATGCCGACCACTCCACCTGGGCCGACACCTCGGTGGCCGCCGAGGGCATGGTGTGGATGCTCCAGCAGCCCACCTCCTACACCGGAAGGCTGGAGAGCATGGTGGGCATGGCCCAGCGGGAGGGCATCATGGCCGAGATCGCCGACAAGAACAGCTCCAACTCTCCTTCCACCAGCCAATGGAGCATCGACCGTGGGCGCGGCCTTGCCTGAGGCCCAGGAGATCCACTCCTTCTGCCGCATCTGCACCGCCATGTGCGGCATCACCGTCACCGTGGAAGGCGACCGGGTGGTCAAAGTGCGGGGTGACGACGCCCACCCCCTTTCCCAGGGCTACACCTGTCCGAAGGGCCGGGCGCTGCCCGACTGGCACCACCATCCTCACCGCCTAGACCAACCCCATATATATGGTCGGGCCGTCGATTGGGACCGCTGCCTCGACGACCTGGGTAACCGACTGGCCGCCATCATCGACGAGAGCGGGCCCGACGCGGTGGCCATGTATCTGGCCAGCGGTTCGGCCTATGACGCCAACGGGCGCCGGGCGGCCGAGCGGTTCCTCGGTGCCATCGGCTCCCGCCAGAAGTACACCGCCACCACCATCGACACCCCCATGCGCCCGCTGGTGGCCGAGCTCATGGGGGGCTGGTCGGGGCTCACCCCCATGTGGGATCAGGAGGCCGCCCGACTGCTCCTTTTGGTAGGGACAAACCCGGTGGTGTCCCACGGCCACGGCAACGGCATTGCCGACCCCATCCGGCGGCTGCGGAACCAACAGGAGCGGGGCCCGGTATGGGTGATCGATCCCCGCCGCACCGAGACCGCCCGACTGGCCGACCGCCATCTGGACCCCCGGCCCAGCACCGACTATCTGATTCTGGGCTGGCTGGTGCGAGAGCTGCTCATCGACGGGGCCGACTGGGACTATCTGGGCGACCATGCGGCCGGAGTCGAGGACTTGACCGCCGCGGTTGCCCCGTTCACCCTGGACCGAGCGGCTGCTGGCACTGGTCTGGACCCCGCGGAGCTGCTCGACCTCTTGGGCGCGGTGCGAACTGCGGGCCGGCTCTCGGTGCTCTCGGGCACTGGAGTGTCCATGGGCCGCCACGCCAACGTGACCGAGTGGCTGCTGTGGGCGCTGGCGGTGGTCACCGGCTCCTATGACCAGCCCGGCGGGATGTGGTTCAACCCCGGCTATCTGATGCAGCTCGACACCCGGGACTGGCAGCCCTCCGACGGCCAGCCCGAGCTGGGACCGGCCAGCCGACCCGACCTGCCCCGCCGGTTCGGGGAGTATCCGTGCGCCGCACTGGTGGACGAGATCGAGGCTGGCAATGTACGGGCGCTAGTGGTGGTGGGCGGCAACCCGCTGATCGCCTTCCCCGACCGGGATCGCACCCAGGCCGCACTGGCCTCACTCGACGTGCTGGCCGTGGCCGATGTGGTCGAAACCGACACCACCGAACTGGCCACCCACCTCCTGCCGGTTGCCGGGCAATTGGAGCGGGCCGATGTCCCGTGGATGCTGGACGCCTACCAACCGGCAATCGCCACTCAGTTCACCGCAGCGGTGGTCCCGCCCGGCGCCGACCGCCGGCTTATGTGGCAGGCGTTCGCCGAACTGGGCCATCGGCTGGGAGTGGGCGTTCTGCCCCGGGGTATCGACCCCGACACCGCCACCGACGAAGACCTGTTGGCGCTGATCGCCGAGCGGGGCCGTAGCGACGCCGCCACCGTACTGGCCGCCCGCCGAGGCCTAGTGGGCGAGGCCAGACCGGTTCACGGCTGGGTGCTAAACCGAGTGCTGCCCGACCATCGCTGGCGGCTGGCCCCCGAACCGCTGGTGGAGCAGTTGGCCGACCTCGACCATCCCGAGCCGCTGGTGCTGCTGCCCCGCCGCCAGATGCGGACCATGAACGGCCAGCTCCGCGATCTGGGCGACGTAGGCCCCGAGGTGCTGATCCACCCCGACCACGGCATCGCCGACGGCCAGCTTGTACAGGTGACCAGCGCCCATGGCGAACTGGTGGGCACCGCCCGCACCAGCGACGAGATCGCTCCCGGTGCGGTGTCCATCCCCCACGGCTGGGCCGATCCCAACGTCTGCACCCTCACTACTGCCGAATCCGACGTCGATCCCCTTACGGGCATGGTCTGGCAGTCGGGTCTCCCGGTGCAGCTCAGCCCGGCAGAATCGGCTTGAGACCGGCATGAGCGCCGAGAGTCCAAGCCTGCTGACCATGAAGCTGCCCAAGGAGTTGGGCGGGCTCGAGGCCGACCTGCGAAGCCAGTTCCTGGCCACCGAGGCGGCCAGCCGGAAAGACGGCTCGGCTGGCTGGAACGAGACCTTCACCACCACCTCCGCGGCGATCGCGGCCGCCCGCCTGCCACAAGATGGACTGGACGAGGTAGCGGCCAGCGCCACAAGAGGAGCAGCCTGGCCACCGTTCGCGGGCACGTTTCCTCTGTCGGGTAGGACCGCAACGGCCCCTGATGGCGTGGTGTTGACCGGGCGATGGGGGTTCGCCTCCGGCATCGCCGACGCCGCCTGGGTGGTGGGCGGCTGTACCACCGAATCAGGACCGCGTTGGGCGGTGGTCCCGATAGAGCAGGTGACCGTGCACGACACTTGGCAGGTCAGCGGCCTAGAAGACACCCTGAGCCACGACTACAGCATCGAAGAGGTGTTCGTGCCCCACAGTCGGTTGTTCGACCTGTCGACGCCTGCGCCTCGGGGCGGGATCCTCCACGGACTGCCCATGTATGCGCTGATCACCCCCGACCACTGTGGGGTGAGCATGGGCATCGCCCGGCGGGCTTTGGACGAGATCGCCATCGCCGCCGCGGGCAAGGACCGCCTGCACAGCACGGCCCCCCTCGATGAGCGGCCGGCCTTCCAGCGCGACCTTGGGCAGGCCGACACCAAGCTGCGGGCCGCCCGGGCACTGGTTCTGGAAGTGCTGGACGAATTCTGGGCCACTGCGGTCGCGGGCGACCCAGTCACAGACTTCCTCGTGCAACGAGCCCGAGCCGCCGCCACCCACGCCGCCGACATCACCGTAGAGGTGGCGTCGATGGCCTACCGCCGGGGCGGCGGGACGGTGCTCTACCAAGACCACCCCCTGAACCAGTGCTTCCGAGATGCCCACGCCGCCACCCAGCATGTCCATGTGATCGACGAAATGTACGAGGTGGTCGGCGCCGCCCTGCTGGGTGAAGCGACCGACTAGGAACTGGCGGGGGCTGGCTCCTTGGCCGAGCGGCCGTCCGGGCCCATGAGCTCCTCACCCAGTGCGATTGCTCCGGCCAGGGCCACCACCATGACAATCGACGAACCGGTGAACAAAGCCTCGGCACCCCAGTTGTCGTAGATCCAGCCAGTGGCCAAGGCGGCAATCCCTGCGATGATCAATCCCAATGCCCCGTAGAGGCCTTGAGCAGCGGCCGCCTGGTCAGGTGGGGCTGACAGGGCTACAGCCAACTGCCCAGCAGGCATAGTGAATGCGTCAAAGACAGCGTGGGCAGCCGACACTGCGATCAGCACCCACACGAATTCCACGTAGCCGTATACGAACATGCAGGCCACCGCCCCCATAATCGAGTACGGCATCACTCGCATGGGTCCCTGCTGATGGGCCAATTTGCCCCCGTAGGGCGCCAGCGGAATCATCGGAAGAGCGAATAGGGCAATGGAAAGGGCGATGACCAGCGTGCTGGCTCCGAGGTCGTCGAGCAACACCGCCCATGAGGTTTCGAACACCCCGACCGTGGTGAAGAACGCGGCCCCGGCGAGCATGCCGGAATTGAGCGGTCGGATGCGAAACAGATATCGGACGGGCACCTTTGCAGCCGCCATCTCACCTGCCGACAAGTCCAGCCGGAAGATCCACAGGTAGATCACTACATAGAGGCCGGCCATGAACAGGAATGGGGCTCGCAGGTTGACGAACTCGGCCAGAAGTCCAGCCACCACCGGCCCCAGTACGAAGCCGCTTATGTCGAACGCTCCCATCTTGCCCAGGTTCTCGCCCATGTTGGCGGGATCTTGGGTAATGAGAATTCGACGGATCGCGGGGCCAGTAGCTCCGGTACCGGCTCCGAGGAAGAATCGAGCGGCGGTAAACTGCCATACCTCGTCTGTAATGGCCATGCTGAGCATGGAGACGGTGGCCACGATCACGCCACCATGGACGAGAAGCCAGGCGTAGCCCCGATCGGCAAATCGAGCTAATCCAACCTGGGCCACAAACCCCGCCAAAAAGCCCACTGCGATGATGAAGCCCAACTCGGTCTCGCTGAAACCCAGCCAGTCCCTGAACTCGGCCAGCAGGGTAAAAAGCGAGCCATAGCCCATGGACAATGAGCCGGTGACCACGAAGTAAGGCCAGAACGAGCGCGCCATGCTACGCGGGGTGTTCACAGCCATCGGGGAACCCTACTCCCAGCCGGCGCCGACTGGCTCAGCGCTCTTCCCGGCGATAGGGCAGGCCCAGGGCGGCTGGTGCGGGAGAGGGGCGGTGGCGGTAGCGCCAGCTGATGATCACCAGCACCACCACGGTTAGCACGAAGGGCAAGATGCCCAACAGCGCGGGCGAGATCCGGCTGACCTCCACCCCCAGCAGCTCGATGTCGAACGACTGCAACCGGGGTTGCAGGGCCAGCGTGAAGCCGAACAGCAGCGCCCCCAGGGCCAGGCGCCCCGGCCGCCACGCCCCGAAGATCACCAAGGCCACCGCGATCCAGCCCCGGCCGGCCACCATGCCCTCGGTCCAGCCCGGGGCCATGTACAGCGACAGGAACGCCCCGGCCGCCCCCGCAAACGCCCCTCCCGCCATGACCGCCCCCGACCGCAGGGCCATCACCGAATGGCCGACGGCGTCGGTGGTGGGCGCCGACTCGCCCACGGCCCGCAGGGCCAATCCCAGCCGAGTGCGGGCCAACACGAACCACACGGCCAACCCCAGCCCCACGGTCAAGTACACAACCGGGGGCTGGTCGAAGAAGATCTCGCCGAACCAGCGGATGTCGGCCAGCCCGGCAATGCCCAGATCGGTGAACTGGGTTTCGGGCCGCTCTCCCACCACGTTGCGCCCCACATAGGCGGCCAGCCCCAGGCCGCCGATGGTGAGGGCCAAGCCCGACACCACTTGGTCTGCGCCCAACACCACGCTCACCAGCGCGTGGAACCCGCCCACCAGAGCCCCCACTGCGGCGGCGGCAAAGAACGCGGCCCACGGGCTGCCGGTTTCCAGCCCGACCATGAACCCGCTCACCGCCCCCATGGCCATCATCCCCTCGACGCCGAGGTTGAGCACGCCGGCCCGCTCCGAAATCAGCTCGCCCAGCGCGGCCAAGAACACCAGCGTGCCGAACTGCACGGTGGCCACGAACAACCCGATCAGCGCAGCTTCAGACACTAGAGACCTTCCCTGGAGAAATCAGCTTCAGACATCAGGCGCCTTCCACAGCAAGGTCAGCTTCTTCGGGCTCATCGCCTGGCAACTGGCCGGCGGGACCGGTCCAGCGGATCCGGTAGTTGAAGAAAACCGCTGCCACCAGGGCGCCGAACAGGATCATGGCCTGCAATATGTCGGAGATTGCCGAGCTGACTCCCAGGGTCTGGATGCTCTGGCCGCCCACCTGAACTGCCCCGAACACAACGGCCGCCACCGCCACCCCCGAGGGCCGCATGAGGGCGAGGGCGGCCACGATGATGCCGGCAAACCCGTACCCATTGGACAACCCTGACTCCAACCGAGTGGCCGACCCGGTGAGCTGCACCGCGCCGGCCAACCCGGCGATGCCGCCCGACAACAAGAGCGCAGTCAGGATCTTTCGGCGCAGGGAAATCCCGGCGTAGCGGGCGGTGTTGGGCGATGACCCCGCCAAGCGCAGCTCATAGCCCCATGCGGTGCGGGACACGGCCAGCCAGAACACGATCAGCAGGCCCAGCGCGATGAGCGTGCCGATGTTGGCCCGGCCGAACAGCCCCGGCAACGACGCCTGCTCCGGCACCGGCTCGATCACCGCGAACCCGAACGAGTCGGGGTCTTTCCACGGGCCGGTCTCCAGCCACTCCACCACCCGGATGGCCACATAGACCAGCATCAGCGTGGTGATGATCTCGCTCACCCCCAGATGCGACCGAGCCAGCGCGGGACCGAGCATCAGCACCATGCCTCCGGCCACACCGCACACCATCATCACCGCGATCAACAACGGGCCGGACAGGCCGTCGGCCACCATGGCCACGCCGGCGGCGATGGTGGCGCCGGCCATCATCTGACCCTCGGCGCCGATGTTCCACAACCCCATCGATCCGGCAACCGCCACCGCCAAGCCGGTCAGCGCCAACGGGGTAGCCCGCTCCAGCGTGCGAGCCAGCGAGTCGCTGCCCATGAACGCGGAGTCGAACATCCGCTCGTACACCTCAGCCGGACTGTGGCCCGAGGTGGACAGCAGAACCACTCCCAGCACCAGCGCCACCGCGATTCCGACCACAAAGGCCACCGCCTGGGTGCCGGGGATCACCTTCTCCCGCCGGGCCAGCACCGGCCGAATCATGCCGACACCTGTCCCGCCATCGCCGAGCCCACCTCGCCCCTGGTGGCGGCGTCCGGGTCCAACTCGGCCACCACCCGGCCCTCGTACATCACCATGAGGCGATCGGATAGGGCCAGCAGCTCGTCCAAATCCTCGGAGATCAAAAGCACGCCCACCCCGTCGGCTCTCTGGGCCACCAAGTGGCTCTGAATGGCGGCCACCCCCTGCACGTCCAATCCCCGGGTGGGCTGGGCTGCCACCAGCACCGAGGGCTGCTCGGCCAACTCCCGGCCCAAGAGCAGCCGCTGAAGATTTCCTCCCGACAACCCGGCCACCGGGTCGTGGAGGCGACCCACCCGAACCCCGAACTTCTCCACCAGATCACGGCAGAAGCCAAGGCACTGGGCCATAACCAGCATGAGGCCCTGCCGCTGGGAGCGGTACGACCGGACTACCGAGTTGTCCACCACCGACATCTTGGGCGCCAGTCCAACCCCGAGGCGATCCTCGGGCACATAGGCCAAACCGAGGCGATAGCGGGCGCCGGGCGGAGTTTGGGTGACGTCCTGCTGGTTGAGCTCCACCCGGCCCCCGGTGGGCGACCGCAGCCCCGCGATCGTCTCGGCCAACTCCTTCTGGCCGTTGCCCGACACTCCGGCGATGCCCACGATCTCCCCCGATCGCACCGTCAGGGTTACCTCGGACAAGGCGGGCAAACCCCGGTCGCTGAGGGCGCTTACGCCATCGAGCACCAGTGCCTCGCCACCGGCCTCGATGGGCGGCGGGCGATCCACATATCCGCCCTCCGACGACCCCACCATCAACTCGGCCAGCGCGGCCCTGTCCACCGTCTCCAAATCCTCCACGGTGGCCACCGTCTTGCCCAACCGTAGAACAGTGGCCTCATCGCAGAAGGCCACCACCTCGTCCAGCTTGTGGCTGATGTAGATGACGGAGCGCCCGTCGTCGGCCATGGCCCGCAGCGCGGCACCCAGCTCGGCGGCCTCTCCGGGGGTCAGCACCGCGGTGGGCTCGTCCATGACCAGCACCGAGGCATCTCTCCACAGGGCCTTGAGGATCTCCACCCGCTGGCGCTCGCCCATTGAGAGCTGCCACACCGGTCGGCTGGGGTCGGCGGCCATGCCGTAGGCCGCCGACAGCTCGGCCACCCGGTTTTCGATCTCAGAGCTTCGAAGCAGCCGAGGAGCGGCTCCCAGCACGATGTTCTCAGCCACCGTCAAGGAGGGCACCAATCGGAACTCCTGGTACACCATTCCCACCCCAGCGGCGATGGCATCGGCCGGCGAGTGGAAGTGGCGGCGCTGGCCGTTCACCCACACCTCGCCGCCGTCAGGCCGGTATACGCCGGCCAGCACGTTCACCAGGGTGGTCTTTCCTGCGCCGTTCTCCCCCAACAGGGCGTGGATGGTGCCGGGGCGAACCCGCAGATCAGCCCCGGCACAGGCGATCACTCCGGGGAATTGCTTCTCAATTCCCCGGAGCCAGACCGCATGGTCGGCATTCTCAGATGCCATTTGGAAACCGGGAGGCCCCGGTCAATCTCAGCCAGTCGCGCTGCCGACGACGCCTTCGACGAAGAACCCCATGCCCAGCATGGCACCGTCTTCCATCGTTTCGCCTTCGGCCACTACTGCGTTGCCGTCTTGATCCCGGATTTCGCCGGTGAACACGTCCCACGAGCCGTCGGTGAGCTGGGCCGCCACCTCGTCGATCTCGGCGGCGACATCGGCCGGCACATCGGCGGCCAGCGGAGCGAGGGCCACGATCCCGTCGTCCATACCGCCCCAGTAGGCGCCGGGCGTGTAGCTGTCCGAAGCCACTGCCTCGATGATCCGGGCGTAGTACGGCCCCCAGTTCCACACCGGTGCAGTGATGAACGCATCCGGGGCAAACTCACTCATGTCAGAGTTGTACGACACCCATCGGGCCCCTGCCGCCTCGGCGGCCAGCCCCGGTGCCGTGGAGTCCTGGTGCATGGCGATCACGTCGGCGCCGGCCTCGATCAGCGCCGCGGCGCTGTCGCCCTCAACCGCGGGGTCGAACCAGGTGAAGGTCCAGGTGACGTGGACTTCCACGTCGGGGTTGACCCGCTGCGCACCCAGGGTGAAGGCGTTGATGCCCCGCAGCACCTCAGGGATCGGGAAGGCGGCCACATAGCCGATCCGGTTGGCCTCGGTGATGGCGCCCGCGGCCATGCCCGACAGGTAGCGGGGCTGGTACATGCGGCCGAAGTAGTTGCCGAAGTTGGTGTCGTTCATCTTGTACCCGCTGGCGTGCTCGAACACCACGTCGGGGTATTCGCCGGCCAATTCCTCCATGGGGTCCATGTATCCGAAGGAGGTGGCGAAGATGATGTCGGCCCCCTCGTTCTCGATGAAGTCCACCACCACCGCACGGAAGTCCTCGGCAACCTCGGGGACGCTCTCCACGAACAGCGTGGTCGCCCCGGTCTGCTCCTCGGCAAACTGGCGGCCCTGGTCATGGGCCCATGTCCAGCCCGCGTCGCCCGGTGGGCCCACATAGACGAACGCGGCGACCACCTCGTCGTCACCGTCGTCGTTGCCGCACCCCGCTGCGACCAACGTCAATACCGCCAAGACCACCAGTGACTTCAGCAACAACTTCTTTGCCATCATTCCCTCCTTGGATCGGCTCAAAAGCCAGCGCCAAGAGAGTAGCCTGTAACGCTGACACTGGTGCCCCCAACCGGGTCGCCGCTCCATTACAACTCCGATTCGACAGGTTCTGCCGTGACTGCTCTTTCTAGCATCCCCGAGGGCTTCGGCCTCGAAACCGATGTGGTCAACACCACCGCTCGCGACCGGGCGGTCGAGCGATGCCGCCAAGTGGGCATCAAGCTGCCCACATTCGCCGACCTCGCCGACCCGCCGACCGCTGATGGCGGGCTTGCCGGGGTCGATCCCGACGCGGCCGACGCGGCCAATCTGTGGCGGGTCAACTGGTTCAACGACGCATCCCGGGCCGGGCAGGCCGCAGTGCCCGAACACGTGGTGATTCCCCCGGCGCTGTCGGGGGTGGAGTCGCCCATCATCTTGCTGCTGGGCAACCGGTTCCCCATGATCGGGGCCCACAAGGTGCTGGCCGCCTACTCATGTCTGGCCCCCCGGCTGGTGACCGGGCAGTTCGACCCCACCGAGAACCGGGCGGTGTGGCCGTCCACCGGCAACTACGCCCGGGGCGGCATCGCCATCTCCAAGATCATGGGCTGCCGCGGCGTGGCCGTGCTGCCCGAGGGGATGTCGGCTGAGCGCTTCGAGTGGCTCGACCGGTGGACGTCGGACCCCTCCGACGTGATCCGCACCCCCGGCTCAGAGAGCAACGTCAAGGAGATCTACGACGCCTGCGCGGCGCTGGCCGAAGACGAGGCCAACGTGATCCTCAACCAGTTCTGCGAGTACGGCAACCACCTGGGCCACGTGACCGCCACCGCCGCCGCGGTGGAGCGGGTGCTGGAGCACTACACCGCGGGGCACCCAGCGGCCCGGTTGGCCGGATTCGTGGCCGCCTCGGGCTCGGCCGGGACGTTGGGAGCGGGCGATCCCCTCAAGGAGCGACACGGATCGGCCACCGCGGTGGTGGAGGCGCTGGAGTGCCCCACGCTGTTGTACAACGGCTACGGCGAGCACAACATCCAGGGCATCGGCGACAAGCACGTCCCGCTGATCCACAACGTGACCAACACCGATGTGGTGGTGGCGGTGTCGGATGAGGCCACCGATGAGCTGGGGGTGCTGTTCGCTTCTCCGGAGGGACGGGCGCTGCTGGCCCAGCGGGGGGTGGGCGACGACGTGATCGCCCATCTGGACAACCTGGGGCTGTCGTCCATCTGCAACATGCTGGCCTCCGCCAAGATGGCCGCCGCCCTGGACTGCGGCCCCGACGACGTGATCGTGACCGTGGCCACCGACGGAGCGGCCCTGTACGGCTCCGAGCGGGCCAAGACCATCGCCACTGCCTTTGGCGGCGACTTCGGGGACTCTGAGGCCGCCGCAGTGGCCGGCCGGTGGCTCAACGGCGTGGACACCGACCACTTGCTGAAGCTCAGCGACCGCGACCGAGATCGGGTGTTCAACCTGGGCTACTTCACCTGGGTGGAGCAGCAGGGGGTGGACCTCTCCCACTTCGACGCCCGGCGCGACCAGTCGTTCTGGCTGGCGCTTCGTGACTTGGTGCCGGTGTGGGATGAGCTGATCGCCGACTTCAACGCCCGAGTCGCCCAATAATGGCCCAAGGCCTGACTTGCTCGTGTGGGGCGGTGACGGCGGGCGACGCGTGGGCGTGTGGGAATAGGGGGGTTGATGACCAAGATCATGTGCTGGCGCTGCCGATGTTGGAGTGGTCGGTGGACACCTCGAGCAAGCAACCGTTTGTGCGCTACCGAAAGATGCTGTGGTCGTGGGTTGAGGCTGACGATGACGGCTGGTTTGTGGATCGTGTGGGCCGGCTCGATGCTGCGGTGGCTGGAGTAGACGGGCATGGCTTCGAGGTCACTCCTTGCTCAGAATCCCTGATTGGCGGGCGGAACATCACCGTCAAAGACGAGACAAACAATGTGTCGGGGTCGCACAAGGCTCGGCACACGTTTGGGTTGATGCTGCATTTGTTGGTGCGGGAGCGTCGGGCTGGTTCTGCTGGCCGGCCTTCGCTGGCAATCGCCTCTTGCGGCAACGCCGCAGTGGCCGCGGCGGTGGTGGCTGCCGCTGAGCGCTGGCCGCTCACCGTGTACGTGCCTGAGGTTGCTGAGGCGGCCGTAGTGGCCCGGTTGCGGGAGCTGGATGCGACGGTGGAGTTCTGCCCTCGGATCGACGGGGAGGAGGGCGACCCTTCCTATCTCCGCTTTAGGGAGGCGGTCCGCGCCGGCGCGGTTCCCTTCGGCTGTCAGGGGCCGGACAACGGCTACACCATCGACGGGGGCCGAACGCTGGGTTATGAGCTGGCGGAACAGGCTCCGGACATTGACCGGGTGTATGTCCAGGTGGGCGGGGGTGCACTGGCCGCGTCGGTGGCTCAGGGACTTGCCATCGGCAATTCCCAGGCTGCTTTGATGGCCGTGCAGACCGAGGGGTGCGCTCCGCTGGCCCGGGCATGGGACAGAACCGCCGAGCTGGGCGGGCTGGACGAGGCCCGCCGACAGCGTGCCGCTGTCATGTGGCCGTGGACGCCAACCCCTTTCTCGGCGGCCACCGGGATCCTCGATGACGAGACCTACGACTGGGCTGCGGTTACCGAGGCGATGGCAGCCACCGGCGGCCATCCCGTTGTGGTGCCCGAGCCGGTGGTGACCGACGCCTGCGAAGCAGGACGGGCTGCCACCGGCATCAACGTCAGTCCCACGGGCTCGGCTGGCTTGGCCGGGTTGCTGTGCGACGACCCGCCCCCAGAGGCCAAACCGGCTGTGTTGTTCACCGGAGCTCAGCGATGACCGCTCGCACAGTGCTGAGAGGCGCCCGCTGGCCCGGCGACATCGCCATCGCCGATGGCGTCATCGTCGACACGGGCATCGTCGAGCCTCAGCCTGGCGATGCCGTGGTCAATGTGGACGGCGACATAATCACCGCGGGGTTGGCCAACACCCACCACCACCTCTATCAATGGATGACCCGAGGTCGGGCGGTGGGCTGCGACCTGTTCGGCTGGCTGGTGGAGCTGTATCCGGTGTGGGGACGACTGACCGTGGAAGACGTGGCCGCCGCCGCGCTAGTAGGGCTGGGAGAGCTGGCCGTCACCGGTTGCACGTCCGCGTCCGATCACCACTATCTGGTGCCCCACGGCGACGACGCGGTGTTCGACGCCATCGTCGAAGCCGCCGCCGCCGTGGGCATCCGGCTGCACCTCAGCCGGGGCTCGATGGACCTGGGCGAATCGCAGGGCGGGCTGCCTCCCGACCATGTGGTGGAAGACCTGGACTCGATCATGGCCTCCACCGAGCGGGTGATCGCCCAGTACCACGACGGCGACATGGTGCATGTGGTGGTGGCGCCGTGCAGCCCGTTCTCGGTCAGCTCTGAGCTGATGGAGGCTTCGGCTGCGCTAGCCCGACAACATGGCCTGCGGCTCCATACTCACCTGTGCGAGACCATCGACGAGCAGGAGCACTGCCTGGAGCGGTTCGGCCGCCGACCGGTGGAGCAACTCGACGATTGGGGCTGGGTGGGCGACGACGTGTGGCTGGCCCACGGCATCTGGATCAACGACGAGGAGATCACCCGGCTCGGCTCCGCAGGGGTGGGAGTGGCCCACTGCCCGTCGTCCAACGCCCGCCTGGCCGCAGGCACCTGCCGGGTGACCGACCTGGAGGCCGCCGGTGTGCCGGTGGGGCTGGGGGTGGACGGGGTGGCGTCCAACGAGGTGGGTGGCCTGTTCCCCGAACTGCGCCAGTCGCTGTACGCCGCCCGATTGCGAGCCGAGGACCCCAGCGCCTTCATGCCCGCCGACGCCATTCGACTGGGCACCTCAGGCGGGGCGAACTGCCTGGGAGTGGCCGACCGGCTCGGGACCATCGAACCCGGCATGGTCGCCGACCTGGCCGTGTGGCCCGGCGACGACATCGCCGACGTGGCCGATCCCCTGGCCGGCCTGGTGCTGGGCCCCGACCGCCGGGTCCGCCACCTCTACGTCGCCGGCAACCCCGTCGTCCAAGATGGCCACCTCCTCGGCTCCGACCTAACCGCCGCCCACGCCGACCTCGCCCACCGAGCCCGCCGCCTCTGGGACTAGCTAGCGATTCTCAGCTAGCTGAAGCGAGTTGAGGATGGCGTTGCGCATGTCTCGGGGGTCGATCACGTCGTCGCTGCCTAGGCGGTTGGCCAGGCGGTAGGGGCCAGAGCGCTGGTCGCGCTCCACTTGGGCCTGGGTCTCGGCGTCGAGCTTGGCTGAGCGGCCGCCGGGCTCGGCGGGCATGGCGGCCATGTTCACGCTGGGCAGGGCGAACGACTGGGTCTGGTTGTCGAACGGGTTCTGGGCCATCACCACCGAGCCGAAGCCGAACGCTTTGCGCATGGTTATCTCGATCTTGGGGTTGGTGAGGCGGCGCTCGGCCTTGTACATCTTGCCGCCCCACTTCAAGATGCCCTCCCGCTCGGCCTTGGTGCCGGCCATCACGCCGGGGTTGTCGGCCAGAAACACCACCGGGTGGTCGTAGTTGCCGATCACCTCCAAGAAGTCAGTGGCCTTGATGGCCGCGGCCGAGTCCACCGAGCCGGCCAAATAGGAGGGGTTGTTGGCCACGATCATGCTGGGCCGTCCCCCGAAACGGGCCAGCCCGATGATGATGGCCGGGCCGTAGGCGGGCTGGATCTCAAAGAAGCTGCCGTCGTCCACGGTCAAATCGATCACATCGTGCATGTCGTAGGGGCGGCGGTCGTTGGGGGGGATCACATCGAGCAGCTCTTCCACAAGGCGCGGCTCGGTGTCGGGGCCGGTGAAGCGATGCGCGGGTTGGCCGGCCCGAGACGGGAAGTACGAGAGGTAGAGCCGGGCCATGTCGATGGCCGACTCGTCGTCGGGGGCTTCGTTGTGGGCCGAGCCGGCGATGCGGGTGCAGACGTGGGCACCGCCCAGCTCCTCTTTGGTCACGTCCTCGCCGGTGGCCGCCTTCACCAGGGGCGGACCGCCGGTGAACATGGAGGCGTACGACGTCATGATCACGAAGTCGCTGAGGGGAGCGGCCAGCGCGCCGTGGCCGGCGGAGGCCCCCATCACCAGACACACCATGGGCACCTGCCCGTTCAAATCGGCGTAGGCCTGGAGGTCGCCGGGCGAGCGGCTGCCCCCGGTGTCGGTGAGCCGGTGGCCGGCCCCCTCCAGCATGGTCACCAGCGGAAGGCCTTCCTGGGCGGCTAACTCGGCAATGCGGTAGCGCTTGGCAGTATTGCCCGCCCCGATCGACCCGCCCAACACGGTGAAGTCCTCGGCACCGGCCAGCACGGTGCGGCCGTCGATGCGGCCGTAGCCGCACACGAACCCGTCGGAGGGGATGTCTTCCATGGTGCCAACCAGCGAGCCGATCTCCCGGAACGTGCCCGGATCGAACAGCCGGTCGATGCGCTGGCGCACATCCAGCTTGCCCCGGGAGTGCATGTACTTCTCGACCCGGTCGGGGCCGCCCATGGCCGCGCCCTCAGTGCGCCGCCGGTCCAGCTCCTCCAGCCACGGCTTCCACTCCTCGCGGTTGCTCATGGTCCTAACTCTTCCAGCTATGGCTGTCCAGGTTCTGATCGTGCCGGTAGTGGATGCTCGTCAGGGCGAGAAGACGTCGATCATGGCCGCCACGTCGGGGCCCAGGGGGTAGAGGATGGGGCAGGTGGCGCCGTTGGCCACGTATTCGTCCACCTTGGCCCGGCACTCCTCGGCGGTGCCGGCCGCGCACAGCATCTGCACGATGTCGTCGGGCACCAGCACCGACGCCGCCTCCACCTGTTCCATGGTGGCGGGCCAGGTGAGCACCGCGTTGACCGCCTCCAGCAGCGAGTCGGGCACACCGGAGGCGGCCATGATGTGGGGCTGCTGGCCCAGGTACTGGGTGACCAGCAGGCGGGCGGCGTCCAGCGCCTCGGCCCGGTCCTCGGCCAGCGAGCACACCACCAACTGCGGCCGGTCGAGGTCGTCCACCGTTCGACCGGCTCGGGCTGCGCCCTCGGCCAGGGCGTCCATGGCCCGGCGGTTGTAGTCGGGCGAAACCAGGTAGTTGAGCACCACGCCATCGGCGATCTCGCCGGTGAGCTCCATCATCTTCATGCCGGTGGCCCCGATGTAGATGGGCACGTCTTTGGGGCGGCGGGGCTGGTGCACGTAGTCGAGCTCCACGTCCTCGAGGTGCACGTAGTCGCCGTCGAAGGTCACGTTCTCGTCGGCCAACAGCGCCCTCACCACGGTGACCACCTCCCGCATGGCCCCCAGCGGGCGGCGGCGGTCCACGCCGACCTTGCTGGCCAGCGGGTCCCACCATGCGCCCAGCCCGCACAGGATGCGGCCGGGCGCCAGGTCGTCCAGCGTGGAGAACGTGGCCGCCAGCCGGGCCGGGTTGCGGGTCCACATGTCGAGCACCCCGCTGCCCACCTTGATGGTGTCGGTGGAGGCGGCGAAGGCGGCCATGGGCACCGTGGCCTCCCGCACCAGCCGGGAGTCGGCCTGCCACACGGCGTCGAACCCCTTCTGTTCGGCGTAGCGCACATGCTCGATGGCGTCGGCCAACGAGTGGGCGTCTTGCAGGTACAGGGCCACTGGGTATGAGCTCATGGGTCGATCTCCTCCAATTTCGCGAACATTCGGCCAGCGGCCTCTGCCGCCTTGGCCCGGATCTCATCGGGGTCCACCCGGGTGGCCACCCCTTGGGCCAGCAGGGTCTCCCCGTCGACCGTCACGTCCACCGCCCGCACTCCGGGGGTGAAGGCCAGCCGCCACGGGTCGATGGGGTCATACGACCAGCGGA
The DNA here is from genome assembly GCA_002239105.1 of marine group bacterium Sva0996 bin134. GTDB lineage: Bacteria > Actinomycetota > Acidimicrobiia > Acidimicrobiales > Bin134 > Poriferisocius. The sequence goes on from MPNQ01000007.1 coordinate 110,466, forward strand.
CCATATCGGAACGGGCCTCGGGAAACAGTTCCCAGCCCTGGGCCAGCCACTCCCACGCCGAGTCGGGGGTGGCGGTCACGTCGTGTTCCCGGTGGCGGACATAGGCCACTCGGAACTCCTCGAGCATGTCGGCGCCGATGCCGTCGGTGCCCAGCGCCACCGGGTTGGCGAAGCGGGTGGGGCGGGCGTAGCCCACCGCGTTGTTCATGTTGGAGCGGGGGTTGTGAACCAGGGTGCCGGCCAGCTGGTGGTCATCGGGCAAGTGCACCCCGTGGATCAGCAGCCACTTGTCGGTGCTCCACCGCTCCAGCCGCTCGGCGGCCGGGGCATCAACCGGGCCCTCGGCCACATGGATGTGGACCCCGGTGCCCAGGTCGGCGGCCAGCCCGGCGGCGGCTTCCAGCGTCTCGTCGGAGCAGGTGAAGGCGGCGTGAACCCCGACCATGCCCCGGCCTCCGGCCCGCAGGAACCGCTCGTTCTCGGCCAGGCCCCGGCGGGCGCCCTCGGCTCCGTGGCGGTCGGTCACCCCGTAGGCGCAGCTCACCCGCACCCCCACCTCGGCGCAGGCCTCGGCGATGGTCTCCAGCGAGCCCTCGATGGCGTTGGGCGACTCGTGGTGGTCGACGATGGCGGTGCAGCCCGCCTCCAGCGCTTCCAGCGCCCCCAGCTTGGCCGACCACTCGATGGTGTCGAGGTCGAGCGCCCGGTCGAGGCGCCACCAGACCAGCTTCAAAATGTCGGTGAACCCGGTGGGAACTCCGGGCGGGGCGGGCATCCCCCGGGCCAGCGCCGAATACAGGTGATGGTGGGCGCAGACCAGCCCGGGCGTGGTGCTGGTGTGGTGCCCAGCGTCCATATCACCAGTGTCCATATCAGGAAGGAAGGATAAGCCGTTCAGTCCAGGCGGGGTCGCTCACTCCCCCATGGGAAGGCTGTTGTGCCACGTTCCGCTGTGGGCCCGCAGCGCGGCGGCCACCGCGCCGGCGGTCGGCACCAGGCCGATCTCCCCCACCCCTTTGATGCCGTAGGGGGCGCCGGGCTGGGGCGACTCCACCAGGATCACGTCCACCGGGGGCATGTCCTTGGGCCGCAGGATGCCGAGCGACTTGAGGGTCATGTTGGTGGGCCAGCCGTTCTCATCGGCGGGGAAGTCCTCGGTGAGGGCGTAGCCCAGCCCCATGTGCACCGCCCCCTCGATCTGGCCCTCGCACAGCAGCGGGTTGACCGCCTTGCCCACATCGTGGGCGGCCACCACCCGCTCGACGGTGCCCTCGTCGTCGAGCACCACCATCTGGGCGGCGTAGCCGAAGGTGGAGTGGATGATGGGGTTCTCCACCCCGTCGGAAAGCTTGTTGGTCCAGTCCACCCGGTACTCGCCGAAGTAGTCCACGCCGGGCTGACAGCCGTCGGCCAGAGCGGCCTGGCAGGCGTCGGCCACCGATCCGGCCCCCATCAGCGTGCCCCGGCTGCCGGTGGTCTGCCCGGCGCCCAGCTCATAAGTGGTATCCACCACCACCCGCACCCGATCGGCGCTAACCCCAAGCTCGGTCACCGCCACCTGCTGGGCCACGGTGTGGATTCCCTGGCCCATCTCCGTCCAGCAGTGGCGCACCTCCACGCCGCCGCCCTCGTGGTAGTCGTCGTCGAAGCGCACCACTGCCTTGGCGATCTCCTTGAAGCCGTTGCCCAGCCCGGAGTTCTTGAGGCCGAGCCCCATGCCCACCGATTTCCCGGCCGCCCGGGCCTCGTCCCACGCCGGCTTGACCGCCTCCAGACAGGCGCGGGCCCCCAAGGAGCCGTCGTCCATGATCTGTCCCGGTCCCCAGATGGCGCCGGGGGCCACCGCGTTGCGAGATCGCATCTCCCAGCCGTCGATGCCCACCGCCTCGGCCAAGCGGTCCATAACGCCCTCCATGGCGAACTGGGCCTGGTTGGCCCCGAAGCCCCGGAACGCGCCGCACACCGGGTTGTTGGTGCGAGCGGCGATGGCCTCCACGTCGATGTTGGGCAGCGAATAGGGGCCGCTGGCGTGGCCCGCGGCCCTCTCCAGCACCTTCATGCCCACCGAGGCATAGGGGCCGGAGTCGCCCACCATGCGGGCCCGCAGGGCGGTGAGATTGCCGTCGGCGTCGCAGCCGGCCCACACCTCGATGCGGATGGGATGGCGCTTGGGATGCATCCGCAGCGACTCCTCCCGCGACACCGTGCACAGCACCGGGCGGTTCAGCAGCCAGGCGGCCAGCGCCGTCTGGGCCTGGTTGGCCATGTCCTCTTTGCCGCCGAATGCCCCGCCGTTGCTCACCAGCTCAACGGTGATCTTCTGGGGCTCGATCCCCAGCACCGAGGCCATCTGGTCGCGGTCGTCCCACACCCCCTGGCCGCCGGAGTACACGTGCAGGCCGCCGTCGTCGGTGGGCACCGCCAGGGTGGACTCGGGCTCCAAGAAGGCGTGCTCGATGCGCTGGGTCTGGAACACCTCGTGGATGGTGTGGGCGCTGGCCGCCAAAGCGGCGTCCACGTCGCCCCGGGCGTACACCGAGCGGGACAAGACGTTGCCGTCGAGCTCCCACACTGCGTCCTCGGTGCCGTTGGTCACCGCAGCCACCGGGTCGGTGATCGGGGGGTGAACCTCATAGGTCACCTGCACGGCCTCGGCCGCCCGCCGGGCGGTGGCCCGGTCTTCGGCCACCACGATGGCCAGCACGTCGCCCACATAGGAGGTGCGGCCCCCCTCGGGGATGAACACCGGCCAGTCGGTGTAGATGATCCCCACCCGCAGCTCGCCGGGCACATCCGCGCCGGTGAACACCGCCACCACGCCGTCGATGGCCTCAGCCGCTGAGGTGTCGATCCGCACCACGTCGGCCCGGGCGTGCTCCGACAGGTGCAGCGCGCTGTGCAGCAGGCCCTCGGGGCGCAGGTCGTCGATATAGTCGCGGTCGCCCAGGGCCAGCTCTCGGGCCTCGTACTTGATGCCCCGGCTGCCCACGCCGCCGGGCACCTCGGCCTCGGGCGTCTCGCCTTGGGCCAGCGCCTCCACCGCGTCGAGGATCTTGGTGTAGCCGGTGCAGCGGCACAGGTGGCCGCCCAGATGCCGGGAGGCCTCCTCGCGGGTCAGATCCGATCCCTTGCGATCCACCAGCGATTTGGTGCGGATCAAGATGCCGGGGGTGCAGAAGCCGCACTGGAGGGCGCCGCAGGCCGCGAACACGTCGGCCATGCGGGCCCGCTCCTCGGCCGACACCCCTTCGAGGGTCACCACCTCGGAGCCCTCGGAGCGCTCCAGCGAGGTCTGGCAGGCCACCCGGGCGCGGCCGTCCACCAGCACCGCGCAGCATCCGCACTGGCCGCTGGGCGAGCACCCGTCTTTGGGCGACATGATGCCCAGCTCGTCGCGCAGCGCGGCCAGCAAGTGCTCGTGGTCGCCCGCAATGGTCACCGACTGTCCGTTGATGGTCAGCGTTGTCATGGCATTTCCCCCTGGTCTGAGGGCGCCTCGCCGATGATAGGCGCCCCCTCTACGTATGGCTTCTCATGGATGATCGGCATTTCCTGGGCAATCGACTTGTACATCTCCGGGCGGCGGTAGCGGCTGAAGTCGTACAGCGTGTTCTTGTAGGCCGCGCACCAGTTCAGGTTGCAGTTGGCCACCACCAGCTCGTCACCGTCGGTGGTCGCTTGGGCCAGCACCTCGCCGGAGGGGCCGATGATGCAGCTCTCGGCCAGGCTCTCCACCCCCTCCTCTTCGCCTCCTTTGGCCACGCCGACCACGAACGTGCCGTTCTGGTAGGCCCCGGCCTGCATGACCAGGCGGCTGTGGAATCCGGCCAAAAAGTCCTGGGACGGATCGGGGTAGTAGTGGATAGGAGTGTTATAGCCGATCAAGATCATCTCCACGTCGGCCAGTCCCATCACCCGGTAGGTCTCGGGCCAGCGCCGGTCGTTGCACAGGGCCAGGCCGATCTCGCCTTTGAATGCGGTCCATGTGCGAAACGTCTCCTCGGCGGGCTCGAAGTAGGCCCGCTCCAGGTGCTGGAACGGGCGCTTGGGCTCGTGTTTCTCGTGGCCGGGGATGTGGACCTTGCGGAACTTGGCCACCTCGTTGCCCTCGCCGTCCACCAGCAGATAGGTGTTGTAGCGGTGGCCGTCGGGGGTCAGCTCGGCGTAGCCCAAACAGAAGCCGATCCCCAGGCTGGCGGCCTCGTCGAACAGCGGCTTGACCTCGGGCGAGGGCATCTCGGTCTCATAGAAGCTGTTCAGCTCGTCGATGTCGTCGATCCACCACCGGGGGAAGAACGTGGTGAGGGCCATCTCGGGGTACACCACCAGGTCGCAGCCCCGCTTGTGGCCCTTGTGGAGCAGCGCCAGCAGCCGCTCCACCACCTCGGCCCGGGACTCGTCGCGGGCGATGGGGCCGAGCTGGGCCGCGCCCACGGTGATCTCGCGGAGGTTGCTGCGCAGCTCGGTCCGGGGGTTGTCGCCCTGATTGTCGGTCATGCCCTCGCTCCGGCCTTCTCCTGTGCCCCCGACGTCTCGGCCACCTCGGCCAGCTCCAGCATGACCCGCAGCAGCACGTTGGCCCCCGCCTCCAGGTGCTCGGGCTCGGTGTGCTCGAACGGATTGTGGCTGATGCCCTGCCAGGAGGGGACGAACACCATCGAGGTGGGGCACACCGGGGCGAACATCTGGGCGTCGTGGCCGGCGCCTGAGCACAGTCGGCGGTGGCTGTAGCCCAGCTCGGCGGCCACCCGCTCCACCCGGTCGATCATCTCGGGGTCGAACTCCACCGGGGCGAACCGGGCCAAGCGCCGGAAGGTGATCCCGGTGCCGCTCTCGGCGGCCAGCTCTTCCAAGAAGGCGGTCAGCCGGTCCTCGGCCTCTTTGAGCAGCCCGTCGTCGGTGTTGCGCATGTCCACCGTCAGCACCGCATCGGAGGCCACCACATTGACGAGGTTGGGGTGCAGCTCCACCCGGCCCACGGTGCACACCTGCGGGGGGCCGAACTCCTCGGCCAGCTCGTGGACGAACACCGCGATGCGGGTGGCGGCCCAGCCGGCGTCGTGGCGCATGGCCATCGGGGTGGTGCCGGCGTGGTTCGACTGGCCGGCCACGGTGACCTCGGTCCAGCTGATGCCCTGCACTCCGGTGACCGCGCCGATCACGATGTCTTCGGTGTCGAGGATCGGGCCCTGCTCGATGTGCAGCTCCACAAAGGCGTGGGGCGGGAGCGACGGACACGGCGCCGAGCCCCGATAGCCGATCCGGTCGAGCTCCTCGCCCACCACCGCACCGTCGGTGCCCACGATGTCGAGCGCCTCCTCCAAGGGGAGCTCGCCGGTGTAGACCAGGCTGCCCAGCATGTCGGGCGGGAACCGGGAGCCCTCCTCGTCAGTGAAGTAGCCCACCGCCAGGGGCCGCCGGGTGGTGATGCCCGCCCGCTGCACGGCCTCCACCACCTGCAATCCGGCCAAAACGCCGAGGTTGCCGTCGTAGCGACCGCCGGTGCGCACGGTGTCGATGTGGCTGCCGCACATCACCGGCGGGCCGGGCTCGGCCCCGGCCATCGTCCCCACCACGTTGCCGATGCCGTCGATGCTGATCTCCATGCCCAGATCCCGCATCCAGGTAATCACCAGGTCGCGGCCAGCCTTGTCTTCATCGGTGAGCGCCAAACGGCATGCGCCGTCGGTGCCCTCGATTTCGCCGATCAATGCCAGAGCAGCCAAACGGTCGCTTAGGCCCTGACCATCAACGCTGATCTCAGTAGCCACAGAAGACATAGTTTGCCAAAGTTTTCATCGGTTCGTTTCGCAGAATTGCCAACTCTCCCAACGAGAACGGCCTTCAGCGCCTAAATTTTACCTGCTGTGAGTTTCATTGGAATGCGAACGCTGCACTGTTTGTGCGCTGCCTTAGAGGCAAGGGCAAGGCCACCACGATGAGCGACGTCGTCGTGGCGCGGAGCCTGGACGAGGCGCGGGGCGCTTTGGCCGAGCATCCCGACGCCACTGTGCTGGCCGGGGGCACCGATCTCATGGTGGAGATCAACCGAGGTCTGCGCCGTCCCAGCCACGTCGTGGGCGTGGCCCAAGTGCCGGAATTGCGGGATTGGAGCATCGCCGACGACCAGGTGATCGTGGGCGGCGGGGTCACCTACACCGAGATGATGACCACGCCTTTGGCCGACGCCGCCCCCGCCCTGGCCCAAGCCGCCCGAACGGTGGGCTCCCCGCCCATCCGCAACGCCGGAACCCTGGGGGGCAACTTGGGCACCGCCTCGCCGGCGGGAGACACCCTGCCGGTGCTGGCCGCGCTCAACGCCCAGATCGTGGTGGTGGGCCCCGACGGGGAGCGCCGGATGGCCTTGGACGAATTCGTGGTCGGGGTGAAGCGCACCTCGCTGCGGCCGGGCGAGCTGATCGTGCGGGCTGAGATGGACCGGCCGACGGGCCGCCAGGAGTTCTTGAAGATCGGCCCCCGCAACGCCATGGTGATCTCCATGGCCGGGCTGGCCCTGGTGGCCGACCACGATGCCCGCGCCGTGCGCTGCGCCCTGGGCGCGGTGGCCGCCGGCATCCCCCGGGCCCGCGACGCCGAGGCCTGGGTGTCCGAGCGCATCGACTGGGACAACGGTGCCGGTGTCGATGATTCCGTGGCCGACGAGTTCGGCCAACGGGTGGCCGCGGCCTCCTCCCCCATCGACGACCATCGCTCCACCGCGGCCTACCGTCGCCACGCCATAGCCGTGCTGGCCACCCGAGCCCTGAAGCGGGCCTTTGCCCAAGGAGACCCCAGCGATGCCTGATCCCTATTCGCTGCGGGTGAACGGGGTGGACTGCGAGGTGGCCGACTCCGACATAGCCGAGAGCCTGCTGTTCGTGCTGCGGGAGCGCCTCGGGCTCACCGGAACCAAGAACGCCTGCACCGAGGGCGAGTGCAGCTCGTGCGCGGTGCTGATCGACGGGGTGCTGACCTGCTCGTGTTTGGTGCTGTCCGCCACCGCGGCGGGCCAAGAGATCACCACCGTGGAGGGGCTGGGCGACGGCCGCGACGGCCTGTCGGCGGTGCAGGAGGCGTTCGTGGCTGAGGGCGCGGTGCAGTGCGGCTTCTGCACGCCGGGGCTGATCGTGGCCGTCCACGACCTGCTCGAGGCCAATGCCGACCCCAGCGACGGCGACGTGCGAGAAGCCCTGTCGGGCAACCTGTGCCGCTGCACCGGCTATGGGCGCATCCTGGCCGCGGTCAACACTGCGGCCGAGGCCAAGCGGAGCCAGCCATGACCTCTGAAGCGGCCAACACCGCGGCCGGTGGCAGCACCGCTACCGGAACTGGCGCCGACACCATCGTCGACGTCGGCACCCGGGGGGTGGGCGCCGATGTGGGCCGCCCCGACGGGGTGCCCAAGGTGCAGGGCCGGTTCGCCTTCTCATCCGACCTGTGGGCCGACGACTTCTTGTGGGGCCACACCCTTCGCTCGCCCCACGCCTCGGCTCTGATCCGCGGCGTCGACATCGGCCCGGCGGTGGCCATGGCCGGGGTGTACGCCGTGCTGCTGGCCGATGACGTGCCCGGCTGCCCGACCTACGGGCTGGAACACGGCGACCAGCCGGCGCTGGCCGACGGACAGGTTCGCTATGTGGGCGAGCCGGTTGCACTGGTGGCCGCCGACCACCCCGACATCGCCCGGCGGGCCGCCGAGGCCATCGTGGTGGACTACGAGGTGACCGAGCCTCTGACCGACGCCGAGGCTGCGCCCACCGCGGCGCCCATCCACCCCGACGGCAACGTCTTTCGAGAGATAACCATCCGCCACGGCGACTTGGACGTAACCGGCGAGGTGACAGTGGAGGGCGTCTACGAGGTGGGCATGCAAGACCAGGCCTTCATGGGCCCGGAGTCGGGCATGGCGCTGCCCGATGAGGACGGCAGCGTGGAGCTGTTCGTGTCCACCCAATGGCTGCACGTGGACCGAGAGCAGATCGCGGCTTGCCTGGGAATCGACGAGGAGAAGGTCCGCCTCACCCTGGCCGGGGTGGGCGGGGCGTTCGGCGCCCGTGAGGACCTGTCGTTGCAGGTGCACCTGTGCCTTTTGGCCCTGCACACCGGCAAGCCGGTGAAGATGGTCTACAGCCGGGACGAGTCGTTCCTCGGCCATGTGCACCGCCATCCGGCCAAGATGTGGTATCGCCACCATGCCGACCGCACCGGTCGCCTGGTGAAGGTGGAGGCCCGGATCGTGCTCGACGGCGGGGCCTATGCCTCCACCTCATCGGCGGTCATCGCCAACGCCTCGTGTTTCGCCGCCGGCCCCTACAAGGTGCCCGCCGCCCACATCACGGGCTTGGCGGCCCGCACCAACAACCCGCCGTGCGGGGCCATGCGGGGCTTCGGCGCGGTGCAGACCTGCTTCGGCCACGAGTCGCAGATGGACAAGCTGGCCGCCGCCCTGAACATGGACCCGGTGGAGCTGCGGCTGCTCAACGCCATAGGCCCCGGTGATCGGCTGGTGACCGGGCAGCTCATCACCGGCACGTTCCCCACGGCCGAGGTGATCCGCCAGTGCGCCTATGCCCCCGAAGCGGAGATCCCCCTCTCCGACGACCGGCGAGACCTCCCCGGGGGATCGGGCCGCACCACCGATGCGGCCGACACCGTGCGGGGAACAGGCTTCGCCGTGGGCTTCAAGAACCTCATGTTCTCCGAGGGCTACGACGACTACTCATCGGCCGCCTGCCGGGTGTCCGACGGGGTGGCCACCATCACCTGCGCCTGCGCGGAGGTGGGCCAGGGGTTCGTGACCCTGGCCCAGCAGATCGCCCGCACCGAGCTCGGGGTGGACGAGGTGATCTTGGCCCCGGCGCAGACCGCCACCATCGGCTCGGCCGGATCGTCGTCGGCCAGCCGCCAGACCTGGATGTCGGGCGGGGCGGTGCAGGCCGCCTGCCGGGAGGTGCGAGCACAGATCCTGGCCGACGTAGCCGCCGAGTGGGGGGTGTCTCCCGACGGGCTGGTGCTGCGCGACGGGCTGGTGGTGTCGCTGGACGGCCAGCAGGAGGCATTGCTGGCCCAGGTGACCGCCGGGGCCGGCTACGAGGCCGACGTGGAGTACCACCACGCCCCCACCGAGGCGCTGGACGAGAACGGCCAGGGCAACGCCCACGTGTCGTTCGCCTGCGCCGCCCACCGGGCCACAGTCGATGTGGACCCCGACCTGGGCCTGGTGCGAGTGCGAGACATCACCACCGCCCAAGACGTGGGCCGTATCCTCAACCCCACCCAGGCCGTGGGCCAGATCGAGGGCGGCATCGCCCAAGGACTGGGGCTGGCCCTGATGGAGGAGATCGTGCTGGACGACGGCCTGGTGCGCAACGCCTCCTTCACCGACTACGTGATCCCCACCACCCTCGACATGCCCGACGTAACAATCGCCGCCTTCGTAGAAGAACCCGAACCCGGCGCCCCCTACGGCGCCAAAGGCATCGGCGAACCCCCCACCATCTCCTCCTCCGCCGCCATAGCCGCCGCCGTAAGAGCCGCCACCGGCCAAGACCTCCCCCGCATCCCCATCCGCCCCGCTGATATTGCGCTGGGGTAAGCCCAAGTGCGGATATATTGCCGCTCCATAGGCGCTGTCAGCCGATGATGCCCCCGCTACCATGGTTGTTGACGAGACGGTTGGCCACTTGAGACGGAGAGGTGCCATCGAGGACGAACGATTTACCCGGCGGCTCTACACCGTGGCTGGAGCGGCGCGCCTAGTGGGCATGAGCCCGTCCACTCTGCGCACATGGTCTCACGGCTATGAGAGGACACTCCTGAGCAATACGCAGGTGAAGCAGGGGCCAGTTATCACCGCCTTCGACAACCGCTTCAGTGATCGACGGTCGATTCCCTTTATTGGGCTGGTCGAAGCAGTCGTAATCCAGGCATTTCGCAATACGGGCCTTCCCCTCCAGCGCATCCGAAAGGCGCTCGAAATTCTCGCTAACGAGGGTGAACTTGAGCATGCGCTGGCGTCGCGGCAGTTGTTCAGCGATGGAGCAAGCGTCTTGTACGACTACGCAACCCGCAGTCAAGACAAACAACTCAGGCTGCTCACCGTGGTACACACCGGTCAGCGCGTTTTCCATGAAGTGATAGGTGACTATTTGAAGCGCATCACTTTCGGCGACACCTGGGCCACCGAGCTCATCCTCCCGGTGACCGAACGGCCCCTGCTTCGCGTCATCCCGGAGGTGGCGGGAGGAGATGCAGTTTTCGTAGAGGGGGGCGCAACTCTCGCGGCCGTCTCGTCACGTGCCAATGCCGGCGAGCCGTTGGAGTCCATCGCAGCCGACTTTGGGACTCCCGCAGACCAAATAGAGGAAGCCCTCTGTGCCATCTGGCCGACGCAGGCAGCAGCCTGACCAACCGCCTCGTGTCTTCTTCTTGGATCGAGGCCTCGGTCGTCATCTGATTGCCGATGCGATTCGTGCAAGAGGCCACGAAGCACTGCCGATGGCAGATGTATACCCCGGAGGCGCCGACCAGAGGATCGCCGATCCCGTCTGGATGCTTAGGGCAGATCAAGAAGGCTGGGTCGCGTTGACCAAGGACCACTCCGTCGTTCGCGACCATCGTGATGTGCTGGCTGAAACCACGCTGCGAGTATTCGCCTACAACAATGCCAATCTCACAGGATCCGAGATGGTGGACCGCCTAGATACCAACTTCAACCGAATCCTGCAACGGGCAGCCAAGCCAGGCCCTTACGTATACGTAATCGGACGCGACAGCTTGGAACTCCGCTGGCGCCCAACTCCAGATCCCTAGATTGCTGTCAGCCGCTGCCCGCTGTTAGATCTGGCTCTTGCAACTGGGGGGAGCACGGAACGTATGCACCTCGGACTGTGCCTCTCCGGTTCTTGGCGAGCGGCGGCGCGTCCGCTTGATCTTGGCGAGGTCATCAGAAGTGAACTCGCGCTCTTCGAAGTCCGCGGCCATGGCCTCTCCTTCATCGTTAGATGCGGTCCTGTCGGCCATGGTCTCGTTGCTCACCGCAAGTCTTCTCCGGCCAAACCATGCACATAGGACGTCTCGAGTATCTGCGCTTCTAATGCGTAACACGTTAGGGGGTTGCTTGAATCCGCTTCTGGTATGCAAAGCAAAAACACCCGCCCGGGGATGGATCAAGACGATCCGTCCAGCGGGCGGGGAAGTAATGCCTGCAAGATAACGCGGCGACAGCCGGATTTCAACGGACGTCTCTAGAGCATCAGGTCGCATCGGCCGACCTGTCTATTGAGTCAGGAGCGGTGCATCTCGTGGGCCACAGCCAATTCGGCCGCCGGCCGCCCCCTCAACCTCACATCTCTCCACCAGGCACCACGCCTGATTCATTGGAAGACCCCCGACCGGATGATGTCTCCGATAATGAGCGGGATCCGTCGCCCACGTCCTGGATCGCCACACCTCCCCGGGCACTTAGAATGTTTTATTAGCCCAGGTCAGACGGATATTGAGATGTTCGATGTCGTCTCCGATGCCTGATCGGGATCGAGTGGTTCAAGCGAACTGTGCCTGTGTTCGAAACAAAAGTGTGGAGCCTGGTGCGGATCATCAACCATGCTGCACACTCGACTGCAAAATAAGTGATTGATCTCTTTCGGCCTATCGCCGCAAGTCGAGCAACTAATTCCCTTGTGGATCCGCTTGTGGTACCGCTTTTCTTGCTTGGCGTCTCGCTGCGCCATGATTCGCCTGGCACGCGCCAACGCCTTGACCTCGGCTTCGCTCGGCTCATCCAGCCAATCTGCTAGGGAAGGGTTCAGGTCGATGATGACTCCTGGCTGTAGATCGCTTCGGGCCAGTCGGGAAAGGAATCTGACGGGCCGCATGCAAGTATTGAGGACTGTCCGCATCAGCTTGTGCATCAGCGGATTCGAGGAGTAGATGCGAAAGTGATCGTTCCAAGCCCATGTGCTGTAGACCCCTAGCGCCCATGCACCAAGCCGCCACCGCCATCCCCATTGAAACATCTGGTGGGCACCGGTAAGAGCAGCGATGCCTGCGAAAACAGTCGTCAATATCAAAAGTAATGTCATCCTTGTATTTTACAAACGACTCGGACAGTTTCCGCTGGGGGGCCGTCGATGAGCGGCCCGGACAAGAAGGCGGCTGAATCGATTGCGATGCCGGAGCCAGCCATGGAGAAGATCGTGCTGGACAACGGCCTGGTCCGCAACGCCTCCTTCACCGACTACGTGATCCCCACCACCCTCGACATGCCCGACGTGACCATCACCGCCTTCGTAGAAGAACCCGAACCCGGCGCCCCCTACGGCGCCAAAGACATAGGCGAACCCCCCACCATCTCCTCCTCCGCCGCCATAGCCGCCGCCATAAGAGCCGCCACCGGCCAACCCCTCCCCAGAATCCCCATCCGCCCCGCGGATATAGCGCTGGGGTGAGGCCAGCAGGCTGCGGGTCGAAGATCTTCTGTCGCCCAGCAGATCTTCCTCTCACGAAAGACCCCGAATGTCACGATTGACATCAGTCGCACACCTCCTTGGGTGCATTTGCAATGACGCGGGACATCTGAGCCCTTGCTTGGGGTGAGTACATACCCTTAGTCGTTCAGTCGAGGCGTGTACTTCGACTACTTTCGTCCTTAGCGTATGAGAGGCGTGGCACAGGAAGAGTTCTCGATTGATCCGAAGTTCATAACTTCGACGTTGGACCTGGAGGCGATCGAGGCCAAGCGGGTCTGGGCCGCCGTGACGCAATACTCGGAAAATCCTGATACCCCTGGCTTGAACCCTGAAAAGCTTGGGGGAAGAGCTGGCAGGAGCAGGTTGTGGTCGATCCGGGCTTCCCAGGAACTCAGGGTCCTGTTGGCGCGCGAAGGATCGGTGACGGTCTTCCTTCGTGCGGGCCACCACGACGCAATTTACGCTCTGGCCGAGAGAACTACCTTTGTCGCTCCAGCAGAAGGTGGCGCGGGTCTGATTCCGCTTCGTCCTGGGGCAGTTGATCTAGACGGTGGGTCCATCGAATGGGCCGAACCGCCACAGGCAGAAGTGTCGGAGACCAAAGGCAGGACGGTCCTTGAGCATTGGGCGACTCCGGAACTCGCGGCCGCCGGCTTCACCCAAGACGAAATCAAGCTTCTCAGAGAAGCAGGTATCAACGATCTGCTCGACATTTGGCCCGATATACAGGAGCAGCAGTTCAACCTGGTGTTGGAACTCGCAGAGTTGACTCCGGAGCAGTGGAAGAATCAGCAACTCCTAGATGACCAGGAAGCGGCTGAGCGGAGGTTTAGAGCGTCAGTAGTGGACCGCGGCGCGCTTTCTGGCCTTTCATCGGTGCTCAGCCCCGAAGAGGTCATGCGCCTTGCATCTGCCCCAATTGAAGACTGGATGATTTTCTTGCATCCAGATCAACGGGCACTTGTCAATCGTCGGTTCAACGGACCTGCCCGAGTTCGCGGTTCCGCGGGTACTGGCAAGACAGTGGTTGCACTGCACCGGGCGGCAGCGCTTGCCAAGCGTCTCACCGACGAGAAAAAGTCCGGTCAAGAATCCGTACTCTTCACAACATTCGTCAGCAGTCTCCCACCCGTGTTTGAGAACCTGTACCTTCGGCTTCCGACAGCAGTGCAAGGTGTCGTTGAGTTCACCAATGTAGACAAGCTTGCCAATCGGATCTGCAGGGAAGCCGGGCAGCGGCCAAACCTAGATAGACACTTGGTAGATTCTGCCTTCGCCAAAGCTCTGGACGATGTGGTTCTGCCGGGTACTCCCCTTCACAATGCACAACTGACACGCGGCTACCTTCGCGACGAGGTCACATGGGTGATAAAAGGTCGCGGCGTCGACACCGTCGATGAGTATCTCCGCATGGAGCGCACCGGCCGTCGCACCCCCTTTTCTGAGGCAATGCGACGACAGGCATGGCAGCTTCGCGAGGCCTGGGATAAGCGAATGTCCCAGAAGGGCGTAGTCGACTTTCGTGATGTCGTGCGCAGCGCTCGCGATATCGCGCGGACTCATCCCGAACCCATGTTCAGCCATGCAGTAATCGACGAATCCCAGGACTTGACACTCGTTGGGCTACAGCTGGTCAGGGCCCTCGTAAATGGCCCTCGTGGCGTTGATGTTCCTGACGGCCTGTTCATCGTTGGTGATGGAGCGCAGAAGATTTACGCGGGAGGATTCACACTCGCCCAGGCCGGCGTAGACGTGCGCGGCAACAGCACTGTGCTTCACGTCAACTACCGCAACACCCAGCAGATCATTCAGACAGCGTTTGCTTGCACCGGAAATGAAGCGGTCAACGACCTAGGCGACGAGTACGCACGTGGCGACGCCGTTGCAGACGCAAACCGTGAAGGAGCTGGACCGGCATTAGTTGTGGCGTCGGACATTAATGATCAGGTGGCGTTTGTAGCCGACCAAGTGGACCAGCTCGTCAAGGCTGGAGCACTCGGCCCTGGAGACGTCTGCGTGTGTGCACCCACGAACCGCATTGTGAAGCAGGCCATGTCCCGGCTAAAGGCAGCTGGCATCCAGACACAGGACTTAGCCAAATTCCAAGGCCGCACGAACGACTATGTGAAGGTAGGCACTTTTTTCCGAGCAAAGGGTCTCGAGTTCAAGGTCGTCTTCTTGTTGGAATTGTCAGCCGACAAGTTTCCAACGCCTCAACAGCCGGGTCAGTCCGACGCCGAGTACGCGGATCAACGGTCTTTGCAAGTCAGTCAACTGTTCGTTGCAATGACGCGGGCTCGCGATAGGTTCTTCGTCCTGTGCGATGGCGAGCCGAGCGCCCCAGTAAGAGACGCCATGGAGCATTTCGAACTGGTGGAGGCATAGGCGTCACTAGACAAATCACTAACTGAACGCAGGCCGATTGCGTTGAGGTCTGCCAGACCCCAGGAATTCTCATGAACAATCTGGGCTAGACGAGATGCTGTCAGCCACCAGTTGGAGATGTGGGGGGTTGAGCACCGTGGAAGTGTTTGGGTCTATGCAATGATCGTTTGGTATATCCAGCACAACACAAGCCCCTTCGGCAAGGGATGATACATAGACCAATCCCCTGACTCGATCACCTCCACCGTGGACGTGCAGCAGATACTCAGTGACGATCTGGGTCGAGACGTATTCAATTTGCTCATGATCCGGTTCGACGCGATCACTGAGTTGTTGAACGAACATGTTGAGAAATCGGATCTGCCGACGCATGGATCCCAGTTCTGGGTCAAACATGCTCGGCTCGGGCGGAAGCCTTGTGAGATCGACCACCCGCATCTCGGCAGTGAGTTCGAACTGGCACCAACTCACGTGAGGGTCGTCGGAAGCGTATGTGACTTCAGTGATGGCTGTGTCCGCATCGACAGCCCCGTAGAACATCGGGATACCAGCCGGGCTCATTCTATTGGCTTTCAACGCCAACTCCTTCGGTACCGTTCCCAATTCCGATGCTGAGTGCTCGATGGGAGAAGAGCAGTGTGAGCGCGCTCGCCAGACACGGTGTCCAGCGGGAAGGTTCCGCACGAGGTTCAGTCGCTCGATAAGCGGCGTGATGTGCTCAAGAATCTTGGCTGGAGGGATCTCTCCAG
Source organism: marine group bacterium Sva0996 bin134 (assembly GCA_002239105.1). Taxonomy (GTDB): domain Bacteria; phylum Actinomycetota; class Acidimicrobiia; order Acidimicrobiales; family Bin134; genus Poriferisocius. The sequence continues at coordinate 126,070 of MPNQ01000007.1, forward strand.
GAGCCAGGTCATCTTCGTCCGGCTGTAGGAGCCATACCACGAATCGTGTCTCGTGCTTCACGGCCTCACAGAAGCGGTCCCAAGCCTCGATGAGCACGTCATCGCGTCTGCGAGTGATGAAGTCCTTCTCGACCCACGTTATGTCATGCAAAGCTGCCCCAACGGCTTCCAGAAGCTCCTGACATGAGAAGATCCAAGCGAAGTCAAAGACCAAGTCCCATGTGTCCCACTGCGGGTTCCACTGAAAGCCGCCCTCACGACGGTCCCACCACACTCCGTCTAGGGCATTTTCGTACTCGTTGCGAAGTCCGCTGACGAAAGCCTCAAGCAGCGTGTCGAGGTGAGCCGCGGGTGCACTGCTACAGAAGTCGCAACGCCGATCAGCATGCTCGTTCTCCCTCAAGATGGTCCTCAGCGCATCATCTTCGACACACCCACCGCAAACCGACTCGTCGGTGCAGTCCCAGTCCCGATTCATCTGCTCGATCAATCGATTTTTCCAGTAGCCCACGATGCCGATGCTACCGACCTGAACAGGCTGTTTGAACCTCTCCGGGTTTCACACAGGCTGTTTGTTGTGAGTCCCTACTTTCGCTGCCAGCTATGCGGATTCAGCCATATCCAAGAGGCGGTTGAGCAGAGGGCTGCCCCAGGTGAGGAGGGTGATGTGGGGGGTGTCTTGGTAGCGGGTGGGGTTGAAGGTCACGGGCTGGGTTGAGGTGCCGTCGAGGGAGAGCAGCCAGGCGTCGGAGAAGTCGGGGTGGGGGGTGAAGCGGTTGCGGCACCAGGGAATGCTGAGTAGGGCGTCTTGCAGATCGTTGAGGGTCATGGCCGGTAGTAGTTCGGTTTCGTGTTCGGGCACGGCGTCGAGGTCGGCCAGTTTGATGGGTGCCTGCTGGAGTCGATCGGCTGTACCGATCAGCTCGTCGGCGGCCGTGGCGGGATCGATCTGGCCCATGGCGGCCCGCTCGAACACCGACTCGGTGGCGGCAAGTACAGGTTGGGCGTTTCCCACCACATTGGTGAACCAGTCGAGCCGATCGCGGATGCGGTTGTAGATGTCGTCTTCCACTGTGCCGGAATAGAACAGGTTGGTTACTTCAACCTTGGGCTGACCGCCGATGCGGTCCACACGGCCGATGCGCTGCTCCACCCGCATGAAGTTCCACGGCAGATCGAAATTGATCACCCGGGCACAGGTTTGCAGGTTGAGGCCCTCCGACATGGAGTCGGTGCCCAGCATGATCCGCACGTCGTCGCCCTGCCGGAACAGCTCCTTAACCTCTTCTTTGGGAATGAACTCCCATTCGCGGGTTTCGAGTGACAGGCGTTCGCCTCGCCCGCCGTAGTAGCACACAATTTGGTGACCGTAGACCTGTGCTAGGCGATCCCGCACGTACCTGAGGGTGTCGGCGTATTGGGTAAACACCACAACGGTGCGATGCCCGCCGGCGAAACTCTGGGCCAACAACTCGCCCAGCAGACTCATCTTGGGTTCATCGGGGGGCAGTGCGTCGAGATCGGCGATGAAGCGGTCGAGCTCATCGATCTCAGCTTCAAGCTGTTCGGCGGCGGACTCCCCCTGGTCTTCGAGGTCGTCGCTCCAATCGGCGGCCTCCAGCGCAGCCTCGTCGTCGGCATCGAGCAGCTCGGCCACAGCGCGGCGACCGGATAGCACGTCTCTCCGCCGGGCCAGCGAGCACCGGATGGCGTGGAAGCTGGAGGTGAGCCGCCGACGGTAGATGGTCATGATGAATCCCAGCGGCCTCCGAGTGCCGGTGGACTGGAGGTAGGAGTCGTAGTGGCGCTTGATGTAACCCTCGATGCGGTTATAGAGGCTGTGGGCAGGCCCTAAGTCGCAGAACTCATCGGTCACCTCCCGGTCGGGGATAACTGTGTCTGGGGGGAGCCTCCCCTGGTCGTGATAGGCCCGAAGCGTGGTCCGAGTGGTGCGAAAAACCCGGTCTCGCACCGGGGTGTTGGCCCGCAGCCACCGGTTCCAGTGCGGTTCCGCATTGGGATCAAGACGGCGGACGGCATTGGAGAAGGGACGCTCGTGGAATCGCGTAATGCGTTTGGCTTGCACCGGCCCGAGGTCCGCTTGTAGTGCGCGGGCCGCGGCGGCGTCGGGTTCGGAAGTGACGAAGTGGCCAGCCAGCATCAGTTTGAGAAACTGCCACTGTCGATGGGCAAGAGGCAGCTGCACCTCTTCGTAGTACTGCTGCATGCGCTCAGCGCTGACATCCCATTCAGGGGGCAAGCCAAAAAGGCTGAGCAGATCCCATAGATCGTGGGTGTGGAGCTGCATGGGAGTGGCCGAGGCCAGCAGCAGCGTCTGCCAGAGTCCCCGCTCCTTGAGAGCTAGCAAGGTGGCAAGCAGCTGGTTAGGGGTGTCGTTTGGGCGGGCACCCCGACGGCGGGCGTGGTGGGTCTCGTCGACGAACACCAGATCCCAGCCTTCGCCGTCCAGCAGGTGACGGCGCTGTTGGCGACGGCGGGCGAGATGCGACGACGCCAGCAGAACTGGTGCGGCTCGCCAATAGTTGACGCCAGCCCCCAGCCGCGAACGGCGACCGTCGGCGTATACCAGTTCGCTCCCGTCAAGACGGGGCACTTCCAGCAGGAACTTCTCGGCGAGCTCCTCTTGCCACTGGACGAGCACCGACGCGGGCACCAGCAACAGCGCTGTTTCGGCTCGACCCGACAGCAGCATCTCTCGCAGAACCAGCCCGGTCTCGATTGTCTTGCCAAGGCCCACCTCGTCGGCCAGCAAATACGACCGTGGCCAAGTGTCCACAATGCGCCGGGCGATGGCCTCCTGGTGAGGCCATGGCACGATGCCAGCAGAGGCCAGGCCCACGCCGGTGGCGGTGCAAGGTGCCTCGCGGATGTCGTTCAGCTGCTGTCGCTCATCTTCGGTGAGCGATGGGGGCTCCAAGGGATCGCGAGCTGGCGGTGTCGAGCGCTTGTGCACCAATTGTAAAAGCCGATCGCGGGCTGCTTCGGGCAGCGGTAATGCCCGCCACGTTCCCCTGTTCGCGTCCGAGCCACTGGCGATGGGTTTGCCCTCCCACAGGCGCTCGAAGTCGTCAGCGTAAGGCTGGCCGTAGTCCTGCCACACTTCGGGTTTCCACGACGGGTACACGCTGAACGACTCGAAGTTCTCCTGCCACCCGGCCGCCGACTCATTAATGCTGCCCTCGAACGCCAGCCGGTCCCCAGCAGCATCGGTAACCACCCCGAACTTGCTATGGAAGTAGCGATGACCTGCCTGGGCGGTGGTCAGCGGCGTCCCGCCGGGGTCGCAGGGCACACCCACCCGGATAGTGAGCCGCTCTTGTTGCACCAACCAGGCGATGACCTGCCATCGCTGTTGAGCGACCTCATCGGCACCTACATCGATGTGTGCCAGCAAGCGCTGGGCGAGCACTTCGTCGATGGGAGTGCGGCCCAGCAGTGCGTCCCGGTCGGCTTCGCTGAGTTGCACCCCCACAAGCAGCCGGATGGTGCCCTGGTTGTGGATGAATCGGGCCAGTCCAGCTGCGGCCGACATGAACGCCGAGGACGAGAAGTAGCCAGCCACCCGGTCGTATGCCACCGCCCGCTGAAGCACTGGCACATAGAAGGTTCCGAGCAGGTCGCCGTCGCTGGTGTAGCGGGACTGGATAGGGAGATCGGTGAATCGCCCTACCGATGGGCTGGGGTCAGTCATCGGGTGAGAAGAGCTGTAGTTCGCTGATGTCCAGTGGATCGGGGGGGATGTCCAAATCGGGGAAGCAGGTGGTGGCCAGCCTGTCCAGCATCTCGGCTTCGGGCACATTCCATTTGCCGGAGGACTTGGTACGGGGCACCGCTCGGAGCAGTGCTTGAAGGCAGTCTCTAAATCGGGCGTCGTCGGTGAGGTTTCGCTCGCTTAGCCACCGCCGGGCCGCGGCCGGACCATCCTGCTGGGTTATGTACAACGCAGTGTGGGCAGCGTCGATCAGCGCCGAGAATGAACGGCGCTCCCGATTTACTCCCGGCAGGTGGCCGTCGCTTTCCCGTCGCAGTCGCTGGTGGGGCGGGGCGATGGACACTGAGCCGGATTTGGCGGTGATCAGCTTGGCCCGCTCTACCTCGGCTACTTCCAGTCCGCCGGTGGCCATAGCCAACTTGCGGGCTTCGTCGTAGGGGAACTCTCGAGCAGCGAACATATCCCAGGCCATCAGAATGAAGTCGGTGATCGGGTCGAATTCGGTGTCGCTGCCCACCAGCCGGGCTCGCTGGCGGCGAGTGACCTCGGCTCGGGCTACGTCTAAGGCCTCTTCGGGGCGCAACAGCCGTGAGCGGCCCTCGGCGTCGGCCTCGGCGGAGTACACCGGCCAGTGGTCCGACAACTCCGACAGCGCTGGCCCGTAGGTGGACAACAATAGGTCCACCCCGGAAAGCCCCTGCTTTGCGGCCCGTTCCAGCGCATCGCCCGCGGCCCGGCGGATATCTCCCTCAATGTCGTCTAGGTACACCCGATCCCGGTCGGGACGGCTTTCACTGCGCTTGCGGCACACCATAAACACGGTGGACTTGGCCGAGTTCTGGCGAGCCTGATGGAGCGATTGCTCGCTCTCGGTGCGGACCGGCCAGGAGGTTTCGATGGTGAACCCGGCAGTGATCAGGCCAGTGCCAAGGGAGTCCCAGGCGTCGGCCCGCTTATGGGTGAACATCACCGTGAGAACGCCGTCGTCGGCCAGAACCCGGCGGCACTCGGTGAAGATGGCCGCCATTTTGGCGGTGTAGTCGTGATCGGCCATTTCCTTGGCCCGCCGTCCAGCATGGGAGAATCGGACCCGGTTGGTGACCGCCTCGTCGTGTTTGTTGGTAAGCGGCTCGGCAAATAAATCGGGCCACAGCACGCCCAGCGTGCGCTTCTCCCACACGTAGAAGAAGTCGGACAACTCGGCGTACATCACGTTGTCGTAGTACGGCGGATCGATGCACACCAGGGTCTGAGACTCATCGGCCAGCGATGCCAAATGGCCCGCGTTCTCGCAGGTGACGGTAACCTGGGGCTCGGGCAGGGGGGAGTTCGGCATTAGGGTGGTGTCGCCTTGTGGGACGAGAAACCCAGAAATGCCGTCATAGGCCCGGATAATTCCGCGCTGTAGACACCATCGGAATAGTTCGGTACCGCCCTCGAACTCAGCGAACGTGTTCTTGAACGGAAAAGCATGCATGTCAAACGTGGCCCGTATCTGGCCCCGCCCCACCATCCAAGAACTTTGGCGCGAGTTCCAGTTAAGGGCCTTGCCAGCAACCAGGGCTAGCAAGGAAAGCACAGCATTTGCCCGGCCGGGATCTTCAATAGAAGTGCGGACCTCAGGGATGAGCTTGTGGTACTCCTCTACGAAGATGCTGTGGACCAAAAGCTGTCGAGGGGTGAAGAAGTCCCTCCAACGGGACATTCCGTAGCTGTGGGGCTCGCGGGTCTTGTTGCCTTCAGGCAATATCTCATGGGGCACTACATCGTCGGTCTCCCATTGAGGCAGCAGTCGTCGCAGTTCGATTTCTGCATTGGATAGTGCGTCCAAGTCCACATGGGTAGGTGCCCGAAACCCCCGCCCGGCACGGCCTCGCCCCTTGGCAGTGCGGATGGCAACCGCATACAAGACCTCGCCCATTCGACCGGCCTGGGCTTCGTCCTTGATGTACTGGCTATCGATGGTCAGGTGATCCCAAGGCGACACTGCCTTGCCCCGCGTCCATGTGGCCTCCTTCTTAGGATCGAAGCCGATGTTCCGGCCCTCGACAATCTCAAATTCGGAGTCATCCAACTCGCGGCCGTCGCGTCTGGTGACCAAACGCACCGCCACAGGCTTGTCTCCTCGCCTTAGCGACCAATCGCTCACCAGAGGCATAGTCTTTCCCGTGCGAGGACATGCCACCGTCCGGGCGAAAATGTAGGCAATCACTCGTTCTTGAGTGTCCGACCTATCAAAGTATGGCGAAAGACGGGAAGCAAGACGACTGATGAGTTCATCACCCCATTGCTGGAGGTCGGCAGAGATGTCCAAGCCATACCGGGCCGAAAACTCCACTCCATTCAAAATCACCGACGCGGCCACCGGGTTGAGGTCGTTGGCATGGGTTGGAAGCAGGTAGCGCACAGCTTCGAAAGGGATTGAACCGCCACCGGCCGTTGGGTCGCAGACCGTAGGCAGCCGGCCCCAGGTATGTTTGAGAACCTTGTGCAGGAGACTGAGATCCGAGACGTTGGGGGAGTTCTTGTACGCCTGCTTGTAGCCATAGCCGTTGCCCTTGAGCTTGACCCCAGCGGCATTGGCTGCATCAAGCAGCTTGCGGGCTTCCACCGGGTCGCCCCATATGCCGCAGAGGTGGAGGAACCACTGCTGATAGGCCAGAGGGGTAGCCAGTTCGTCGTGGTCGCGAAATTCAGTAGCCAGTTCGGGAGACCAGGCAGGGAGCAAGCTGGCCAGTATCGCTCCGGCGCTAGCCACCAAGGGTCGCCGAGCCCACCACACATGCAGCGCGAACAGCGGAGGCAGATCCATGGCGACGGCTCGTTCCCGCACCGATTCGATGCCCAGTTCAGCCACGGGGAACCAGTCCTCGATGAGCAGTCGGGGGCGATTGGGATCAGTCATCGGCCAGTAGCAGGCGCAGCGCCCGCAGTGCCCGCCTTCCAGTCGGGCCAGTGGATTGGGCATACCAGTACAGGGCTTCCTCTGTGGTCAAACCTCCGATGGCATCGGCAATCATTCGGCGCCGCCCGGGCCGGGCCACCGGGCCTGCGGCGGTCACCGTGAGGGCCAGGCGCACTCCGGGGGCTTGGGCCAAATTGAACGGACGACTCCGCCGGGGCGAAACCGCAGTGGGTTGATAGCCCGAAGCGGCTACCGCGTCGACCACAGCCCGGCGATAGCCCACGGCCTGTGCCGGGTTTACCCGGGCCACCGGCTGGCTGGACTTGCCGATGGTCTCAGTCAGAGTGAAGCCCCAACTGTCCCCTGCGACGGTGGGAAGCAACCGCAGCTCAAAGCGTCGCTCCCGCTTGGTGGGCACGCTCATAGTCAGTCGCCGCCTAGTGCCAAGGGTCGCCGGACAGGCGCGCTCACTGGCTGCTGCCACCGTCGGCCAACGTGACGATGATCTCTACCGCTCCGGGGTCGTTATTGATAACTACCGAGCGGAATTGTTCCCAGTCGGAGCCGCCGTAGGGGATGGGTGCCGCCGGAATGAACTCCAAGGCCAGCATTCCATCCACGTCGGACCCCTGGTCGGCCAAGCCCAACAGGGCGTCCTCCAGCTGTCGCCAGCCGGTGACGCTGCCGGTGAGATCGGCGGAGACACTGCCGTCAAGGCCGTCATACTCCACCTCGATGTGAGCCGCCACCCGGCAGTCGAACCGGGGAAGTTGGCTCACGCAGTAGCCCAGGGCCCGCAGGTCGCGGGCACCTTCTCCGACTTCAGCGGTGGCGGTCACCTTGAGTCCGGCGACCGGGCCGCCGCCCAAATCAACCAGATTGTCGTCGATCTGACGGAAGGCGACGCCCACGGTATCTCCCGCTCCCCGCACGATGACAGGTCCACCTCTGTCTGCTGGTGGGGAGTCGACCCCTGTCTCTGCGGCTTTCTCGGGGGTGAGGACTATGAGGCTGTCGAGCTCTGCCTCAAGGATCTCGTCGGCAGCAAGCGGTGTGTCTTTGTCATTAGCAGTTTGGGGATCAGTCAGGACAACCACACAGCTTCCAGAACGCGCGCCGCGATTCAGGGTTTCAAGCACTTCGGATTTTGCTGGCTCGCCCCCTAGAGCCCTATGCAGTTCGCGGCGCAGAGCGGCCCCGTCGATGTTTCCGCCGCTGGCGGCCACCGCGGTATTGATGGTTGCTTGGTCTACCGGTCTGCGGAGCAGGCCTAGTTCTTCGGCACGTTCCTTTGTATAGAGCCATACGTTCCCGTCGATGCGAGCGGGGGGAGGGGGTTCCCCTAGCCCCCAAGCCCTGTTGTGTTCGGGGTCGTAATACACCCAGGCCCCGAAACGCACCCCGGTGGCGATGGCTTCGGTGATGAGGCTGGGGTTCAACACCATGGCTTGGGCGTGGTCTCGCCAAGGTCCCTCGGCCAGCTGCGCGGTGGTGACCTCCGGGTGGCTGGGGGTGAATCCCACTGCGGTGGCCAACCGGTCGGTGGCGGGTACTGCGTCGGTGATCTTGCCGTTGGACCTCAGGGCCTCAATGATCACCGCGGTCTGAGCCTGTTCCACCCTCCCCTGGTCGCGGGCGGGTAGGTCGTGGTGGCGTAGGTTCTGGTTGGCCGGGTCGCGCGCTGGCCAATACAAGTGGCGGTAGGCAGCGCAGATGGCGATCCGGGTCTCGAGAACGGCCTTGTCGGCCAGCGACTTGAGAGTCTTAGCCACATCGCGGTCGAACTGGGCCATGCGGGCGGTGTCGTTGGCAATCCGCTGGGCGGCCAACTCGAAACCCACCCGTTCTCGCATGGCACCGATGGCATCGTCGTCGGCCACCAGTGACACCACCGCGTTGCGGTAGGTGCGATTCTGCTCCCTCACGCCGAACCGACTGGCCACATTGGCCACCTTTTCGGGTGGGGTGTGGGCGTGACGGGAGGTGGTGGTCTCGTCGACGTGGGAGAACACCACTAGGCGTAGCTGTTGTTCGTCGGGCACGTCGGCCGGACCAGTCGGGAAGTGAATAGCCTTCACTGGGCCGTCGCTGGGGAACAGTGAGCGGATGCGGTGGTCGAGTTCCTCGGTGATATCGGCATTGGACACGTTCGCCATCTCCGAGGCGATGATCCTGTTGGCGTTCGGGGCGATCTGGAATCGCCAGGTCGCTCCGTCGGACACCAAGTGCCATGCCACTTGGCTGGTGGTCCCCAACGCCTCGTCGATGGCGTCAGGATCGTCGTCAGGCCAGCATGTGCCGGCGTAGATGTCGGGTTGGGCTGCTCCGGGCAGGGGCTCGCCGGCCACGCTGTGGCAAAAGACCGTTGTACACGCTCTAGTGGCGGTGCGCTGGGCGGGCCACCGCTCTTGGTCCACCCCGCCAGCGTGGCTGTTTGCGGCGG